>CAIOKO010000092.1 GCA_903858935.1 uncultured Schlesneria sp.
CAGTGACGGAGAACCTCTTTCCAAACACATCGAATCCCGCCTAGGCGCGCTCTATTACCGAAGGAGTACCGAAGCCAACCTAAAAATCGCATCCTCACCAGATTAACGAATCCCGAAAAGGGAATTGCTGTTATGCACCCCGAGTATTGATGGGTTGAACCTTTCAATTTCCGCACACTTCATTCATTCTTTCCTTTCATAACGTACTGTCAGGACACGGATTTGATGTGGAAAGAGCACGATGAGCGATTCGGGCATACGAGTAGGACTGGGGCACGACAGGCATCGGCTTGTCCCAGGTCGGCCTTTGATCCTGGGTGGAGTGACCATCGAGTTTGAAATGGGGCTGGACGGACACAGTGATGCCGATGTTCTGCTGCATGCCGTCACCGATGCAATCCTTGGCGCCGCTGGCCTGGGTGATATCGGTGAATGGTTTCCGAATACCGATCCGCAATGGGGAAATGCCAATTCGGCTCATTTCCTGCTCACTGCAATTGATGAAGTGAGAAAGCGTGGCTGGGAGATCAGCAATCTTGATTGCACGATCCATGCCGAGCGGCCGAAGCTGTCTCCTTATAAACACTCGATCGCGGCCAGAATCGCAGACCTGTTGCGACTCGACGTCACCCAGGTCAATGTGAAAGCGAAGACCGGTGAAAAAGTCGGGCCGATCGGACGACAGGAAGCGATCGACGCCGACGCAATTGTGCTGCTCGTTCGCAGCACTCCAGAAACTTGAGTTCCGCTTTCTCACCGTGGTCGGTACCCGCTGTCCGATTCCGGCTCGCAGTGGTCCTTTCGCATGCTGGAAGGGTTCGATTCGATGGGATGGTTTGATAACATCACCGACGAAACCAGACATGGGATCAGTCCTTTCGATTGAGCTGGATGTGCCCAAGTTGAGTGACGGCGACGCAGGGAAGGGTTTTTGTGGCAGCAACCTCGGCAAATACTTTGAGTTCAACATCCAATTCTCCGCGTGGCAAAAGTCAATGGGCACTCATCTGGAGTGAGTTTTGTAAACGTCGACTTGCTCTGGCCGCTGCTGCGTTGATTCTGACGTTGATCACGACCAGCATTTTTGCTCCGATCCTCGCGAACGCCCGGCCCATCTACTATTTCGGCTTTAACCGATTTGAGTACCAGGAAGCGGCCCGAACATTGCGAGGGGCTATGGCCCAGATGATCGAATCACGTTCGACTGACAACCCGTCAGCCAATGTTGAGGCGTTTCTCAAAACGGTTCCCTTACAAATCGATCTCATGGCTAATGCGTTACCGGCAGAAAAAGGAGCACAGATTCGCGAACTGGGACAACAGGTCCTTGCCGCGGTCCAGTCGCCAGATCGACAACAAGGGACCGAAGACCTGAAGCGTCTGCAACGGGAAGTTCGATCCAACTTCGATGCGAAAGATGTCTCGCTGGTCTCCCATGCCAATTGGCCGGTGCTCGCCTCACTGAGTGGTCTTGATATTGGTTTTCTCATCGCGAACCTGCTCTTCCTGACGCTCCCCGTCTGGGGTTGGCTCATACGGTGTCTCGTGCCGTCTGATGGTGATCTTCGTCGTCGATGGTGCTTCATCGCTGTTCAGATCGGACTGCCGTTACTGGCTGGTGGTTTATGGTGGTGGTTTATTCCAGCCCGAGTTGATCGGACGGACTACAAGAGCGGAGTCCTCGCAGCTGACCCGGAAGCCGCCAAGGCGACGGTTGTTTATGAATCTGTCATCTGGCCCCCCATTGCTTATGGTCTGGACGAATATAATCTCGCCGAAAAATCTGCTCCTCCTGTCTGGTATCCTGCGGCCTGGCGTCCCGTCGGAAAGGAAGCCCCCGCCGCGCAGCAGGCAGGTAATCGTTGGAGTGGTCCTCACTGGCTGGGGACCGACGAATCTGGACGAGACGTCCTTTGCCGCATGATCTGGGGTGGGCGGGTCAGTCTTTCCGTGGGACTTGTCGCTGTTGCCATCTATGTTTCAATCGGAATCTTTGTGGGTGCCATTGCGGGTTATTTCCGTGGTGTCTCTGACTTGATTATCTCGCGCCTTATCGAAGTGATGATCTGCTTTCCAACCTTCTTTCTGATCCTGACAATTGTGGCATTGGTCGGACAAAGCGTTCGTAACATCATGATTATTATTGGTCTCACCGGCTGGACTGGGATTGCCCGACTTGTCCGTGGCGAGTTCTTGCGCCTGGTCGATCAGGAGTTTGTGCTGGCTGGTCGCGCCCTCGGATATTCCCCCATGAGAATCATCTTTCGGCATGTCCTTCCCAACGCCATGGCCCCCGTTCTTGTCTCGGCAACATTTGGAATTGCCGGAGCCATCCTGACGGAAAGCGCCTTGTCGTTTCTTGGTCTGGGTATCTCGAAACCAACCCCGTCATGGGGAGGCCTTCTCGCGGATGGACGTGATGCGTTACAGCACGCCCCCTGGTTAATTCATTTTCCCGGTCTGGCAATCTTCCTCACCATTACTGCTTATAATTTGATGGGCGAAGCGCTAAGGGATGCGTCTGATCCCCGTTTACGCGGATCTCGATAACCCGGCAAGTGCGTTGTCCCATCTCAATATTCCTGTGCCACTGCTTGAGCGTCCCCGGTCAAGCAGTGCTCTTCTTCAGGCTGAAGAAGAGACTGCGTCTCCTAAGACTCCAGCGAGGCTTCGTCTCAGACCAGACTAGCCATCATCGCTCCGCATGATGAGCATCGTTCGACAAACAGCCAACTTCCGATCCGCATATTTTCAAAAACGGTATTCGAGCGATGTTTTGCTCCGATGCGTCGGCAACGCTTGAACCGTTCCCGACGCATGCTCATCACGCGGAGCGATGATGGCTACGTTGGAAAAAGCCCCGAAACGTGACCGATTGAGTCGCGTTTCAAACTCGGAGAAGTCTGATGCCTTGGCACACAACCTCAACCTTAAAACAATGAACGATCGCCTCTAAATATTCGGATGTTTCGTGTGCCAGTCTGTCTGTTGTTGATAAGCCATGGCGATTCCCAGAATGCGATTTTCGGCCATCGCACGACCCGTGAATTCGATACCCGTTGGCAGCCCTCGTTCTCCAAATCCATTCGGAATCGTTAACCCCGGTAGCCCCGCCACGTTCGCCGCTGCGGTTAATTCCGATGAGACAAACCCGCGAGCCCATTCCGAGAACTTCTTCGAAATCGGTCCCGCTTCTGTGTTCAGCGTCGGCGTCACAACCGCATCATAGTTCGCCATCAGGCGGTCCATGGACTGTTGAATCTTGACCCGGATTCTCATCGCATTAATGTAATCTTTGGCTGGAATGACAAGGTTGGAATAGCCACCCCATCGGTCTTCAGGAGCAGCCAGTTCCCACACGTCACCGCTACTGATGAAGGTCTCAAACGCCGCGGCCATTTCACAGGAAATGATCGTCGACCCCACAATCGAATAAGGCATGTCCGGCAGCTCAATCGTTTCGACTGTCCCGATTTGTCGCAGCACCGCCAGTGATTGTTCATAGTTGGCGAAAACTTCCGCCTGAACATCGTTTTTTTCGAGTTTCAGCACCGCCATGCGAAACCCGTTTTGTGGGGCTACTGTGTCAAACTTCCAGGGGGATGCAATACTCGTCGCGTCATTGGAATCAGGACCAGCGATGGCGTCTAAGACCAGACCGCAGTCTTCGGCCGTTCTGCACATTGGCCCGAGTTTATCCATGGTCCAACTGAGTGCCATCGCACCATGCCGACTGACTCGCCCGTAGGTCGGCCTGAGTCCCGAAACGCCGCAATAGCCGGCTGGTGTGACAATCGACCCCATCGTCTCAGAGCCGATGGCGAACGGGACGAGTCCCGCGCCAACTGCAGACCCCGACCCTGATGATGAACCACCCGACCAGCAGGTTTTATCCCAGGGGTTGAGACCCGGTCCGGTAAAGCTGGCGTTCGCCTGCTTGTAGCCAAACCCTCCCGCCAGTTCGACCATCGCCAGCTTGGCACACAGAACGGCACCCGCCTCTCGCAAACGGATTATCACCGTTGCGTCGTCATCAATCATTCGCTCTTTTAAAGGGGCAGCCCCCCATGACGTTGCGATCCCTTTTGTCGCGAGCAGGTCTTTGACGCCAAACGGAATCCCATGCAGTGGCCCACGATCCTGACCGCGAGTCAATTCCTCATCAGCCTGTTTCGCCTGTGCCAACGCGATGTCCGTTGTGATCTGGACGACAGCATTGTATTCCGCTCCGAACTGTTTCAGCCGTGCGAGAAAGAATTCTGCCAATTCGACGGCGGTGATCTCACGCGAACGCAGCCGACGACCAAGTTCTTTGATGGAAACAAAAGCAACGGGTTCAGGCATCGTATTTTACCATATGACAAGTTGTGTGATTCAAAAATTCTCAGCGAAAAACCCAACCCCACCGCCCCTGCGTGTTTGGGCCGGACACAAGGGTGGCGCGCGTTCGGGGACATAGGTTACACGAAAATGTGTTGGTAAAGCCCCGTCTTCGGGGCACTCGATGTTGGGGAGGTTCGCGTCGTTGTAGG
>CAIOKO010000093.1 GCA_903858935.1 uncultured Schlesneria sp.
AGAGTTCTCACACACCAAGCCATGCAAATGTACGGTTCTTCTGCGATGGGTGTGTGAGTCGGAAGATTGTGCAATCCTCGATTTCAGAAGTCAATATGAAAGTTCGGCACCACGGCATCAACACTGAGTTCACCCAGTACCCTCAAAAACGAGATATGGATCTGGAGGTGCTTGCCGACAGCCGTCTGGCCCATCCTCAACAGGAATCACCCAGCAAGGTGATTGCAGGCCGCGAGGAACAGGTAGTCCTGGAGCACGCGATGTCGCTGCTTTCCGAAGATTCCCGCCAAGCGATTACGCTAAGACATCGCGACAACCTTTCGTTTGCCGAAATCGGCATTCGACTGGGAAAATCGGAAGATGCAGCGCGCAAGACGTGGGCACGGGGGGTCGAACAATTAAAGCAAGTGTTGAATCGCGATTAGGCCGTTTCAGCAGTCGTTTTTTGGGACGTGTGAATCGCATGCGACTGCATTGCACTTCTTCAAGTTTGAAGGTTGACTCATTGAGTCAACTTTCGGGATTTCGCCAAAGTAGCCATCATCGCTCCGCGTGATGAGCATGCGTCGGAAACGATTCAATCGTTGCCTTAAACATCGGTACAACTGCTTTGTTTGAATTCCTTTTTTGAAAACAAGCGGATTGAAATATGACGGGTTCTCGAACTATGCTCATCGCTCGGAGCGACGATGGGTACTTTGGGCTGAAGCAAAGTCTCGCTGGTGTTTTCGCTCGCATTGAAGCTGGAAAAGAGCGCTGCGTGACCGAAGACGTTCACACAGTGGCACAAGATGCTGTAATATAAGATGCAATGGGCGGCTTCGGCACTTGGATTGCGCCAGCAGCTTTTCATGGTTTTCACAGCTCAGAATCGGGAGTTGCCGTGTGATCAGTCGATACGACCCTGACGATGTCACGCGTGAAGCAAGTTCTTCGAAGGACGACGTCGCTGATTTGTTAGCCGCCTATGATGAACAACTGCGAAACGGAACCAACCCAAATCTCCATGACGCGACGACGGTCCAATTTGTGCCTGGCCCGAAAGTGGATTCTCTGATTGGATGTCTGCATTTGCTGGAGCGGGCCTGGCCAAGATCACCTGTCGAGGAAGACCTGTCGATCCCAAAACAGATCGGTCGTTTTCAACTCGAATCGGTTTTAGGTGTCGGTGGATTCGGTGTCGTCTATAAGGCCTACGATCCGATACTGCGTCGGCAGGTTGCCTTAAAAGTCCCCCGTTTGCATTCGCTCGCTGATGACGATTTGGCGAAGCGGTTTGAACGGGAGGCTCGCGCCGCAGCGGCGCTCGATCATCCGAATATCGTCCCCGTCCTTGAAACAGGTCAAGCGGGGCCGATTCGTTATATTGCTTCCACATATTGTTCCGGTCCGAATCTGGCGGAATGGCTGAAAGAACAGACGCAGCCTGTTCCTGTTCGCCTTGCCGCATCGCTTATCTGCAAACTTGCTGAGGCAGTTGATTACAGTCATCTGCAACATGTTCTGCATCGCGATTTGAAGCCCGGCAACGTGATGCTCGTTCCATTCGGACAGAGCGAATCGACTGGACTGGCAAAAGAGGAATTGCCGTTCGTGCCGCGACTGACCGATTTCGGGATTGCCAAGGTCCTGGATGACGACGGATCGATTTTGAAGACCGATACGTTCGCCGTGGGGACCCCTGCTTATATGTCTCCTGAACAGACGGGGAAACGGGATTGTCCCATCGGACCTGCGGCCGACGTGTATGGGTTAGGAGTGATATTGTATGAATTGCTGACGGGCCGAACGCCGTTTCAGGGGACGAATGCCGCTGATGTGATGGACCAGATCCAAAACAATGAGCCAGTCTCACCTCGACAACATCGACGCGAGATTCCCAGTGACCTGGAAACAATCTGTCTGAAATGTCTGGAAAAGAAACCGGCAAGCCGTTTTCTGTCGGCACAGGACCTTGCAGACGAACTGAGGCGGTTTCAGCAGGGACAGCCGATTCTTTCGCGACCGGTATCACCCATTGAATATGGGCTGCGATGGTGTCGCAGGAAGCCGTCGACGGCGGGGTTAATTGGCGTCTCGACGATGTCCCTGATCGCGATACTCGGATTCGTGATGGCGCATACTCAAAATCTGGCCAGGTTTAACAACGACATCAAGCGGGTGAATTCAGACCTCACCGAAGCACTTGTTCGTACACAGGAAATGAAGCAGATCGCTGAAAATAGTGAGAGTCAAACACGGGACGCGTTGTACGCCTCCGATATCAACCGCGCCGCAGCCGCATGGAAAGATGAAGACACAATGGCGATGACGGCACTGCTTGATCGGCATGTGCCGAAACCTGGCGAGCGTGACCGGCGGGGTTTCGAATGGTGGTATTTACATGGTCAAACAGTACGCGAACATCGCGTACTGCTCGATGTCGGGACGGCACTTTACGCACTTTGCCCGTCACCCGACCGAAAGATCTGGGCCACGGCAGGTCTGGATGCGACGGTGCGATTATTCGATCCCGAGACAGGAGCGGTTTTGCAAGACATCGTAACGGGTCAGATCGAGGTTAACGGTCTGGCATTTTCGCCAAATGGAAAAGAACTGGCGACATCGGGTGACGACTGCACCATTCGTGTATGGGATCTCAAAACGAACTGCGAGAGAATCGCTTTCAAAGCGCATCCTGGAAAAGCATACCAGCTATTTTTTACTCCAGACGGACGCGAAATTGTCTCGAGCGGCGACAACCCGATCATTCGTGTCTTCGATGCTCAATCGGGACAACTGAGACGCGAACTGGGCGATCACCATGGAAATGTGGCTTCTTTGACGCTGGGGAACGATGGAAGAACGTTCGCCTCGACCTATACGGCAACCGATGCTGCGTCACATCCCGAATTCACCGGCACAGCAATCCTTTGGGATCTCAAAAGCTGGAACTGGAAGCGCGAGCCCAGGTTTGGAATTGGTTCTCGACATGCGTTCGGGCCGGCCGCATTTCGCGAGGATCTGGACCTGATGGTCGTCGCTGCTGATGCAAGTGAGCTCGTTTCGATCCGCATTTCTCAAAACAAAACCGTTGCGATTGCGAAAGATCTGGAAAACATTGAATCACTCGCATGGCACCCCAACGGCTCTTTGTTAGCAACCGGAAATAAGGGTGGACGAATTCGGTTCTGGAACGTCGGTCCCCATGGCGAATTGACGACGAGTAACATTCCAGCATGGCAAGCACATCGCGGTCTGGTTTATTCCGTGATCTGGACCGATGACGGTTCTCGGTTAATTTCAGCGGGCGACGATGGTCGAGTTCTCAGTTGGAGTCTTGCCAAGATCGAGTCACCGAATCCGCGACGAATTCAGATACCCTACTTTAATCGTTTTTGTCTGATCCCAAAAACGGATCAACTACTGATCTCGCAGCCGATCGGCTCCCCTAATACGACCGGTGTGAATTGGCATCACGAAAATCGGGCAGTCATTTTTCAAGATCATGGTTTTGAAGAAATCTCTCCCTCGCGCGACGGTCAATTCGTCGCGGGATTGAAGGAATTCGAAGATCATTCGGAATTAGAACTGTTAAAAATACAGAAGCCAAAAGATGCGGCGCTGGATCTGACTCGTGTGGCAAAGTGGTTGGCACCAGGGAAGTTGCGTTGCGTCCGTGTTTCGCCCGATTCTCAGACGGTCGCCGTTTCGCACTGGTTTCAAAGTTCACCCGAAATGCCACCAGAACATTTTGTCTGTCTCCTTGCAATCCCCGATCTCGAACGTAAAACAAGAATTCCAGTCCCGCATTCTAAAGCGGTGGCCTTTTCGCCGGATGGCACAACCTTGGCCCTCGCCACGCAAACAGGTTTGGCACTTTGGGATCTTGAACACGATCGGGTCGTCTGGGACGTTCCGCTCAGAGATGTGACGGTCCTGACATTCAGTCCTGATGGTCGCTTTATCGTGACCGGGGGCGATGACAGGTTAGTGGTTTTTCACAATGCAACCGATGGAACTGTTCATCATCGTCTCGCTGGACATCGTGGTCGCGTCCGATATCTAGCGTTTTCGCCCGATAACCGTACGCTGGCAAGCGGCGACAACACGGGCGTCATCAAGCTTTGGAGCGTTGACGCAGCCCAGGAAATGCTGGAGTTCGTGAACTCCGATGCTGATGATTTAGAGTTCTCGGCAGACGGACGGCAATTGTTTTTTAAGGTCACTCCGTCTGATGTCGGTCATAGCGAGATCCTGATTTACGATGCCCCTGATGGTCGGCAGTAAATTAGTCTGAAGCCTTTTCAGAACGGCAATTGCTCGACGTGGTTTTTCCAGTCGGCGGGATCGGACGCGTTTGCTAGGAACTCAATCTCTTGCACGAGTTGACCAATTGTCCCGCTCAATTGGTGCCCGAAGATTAAACCGCTGCATGGGCGTTGTTGGTTCTGCCATTCAACGGCTAATGCATGAAACCGAATGTCTCACCGCGACAATGTTATGCGAATTCCTAGGGCAAAGGCCCGGAAACCACCGCCTCAGGGGCGGTGGGGTGGGGTTTTTACAACTTCTACTTCAAATCGATGGTGACTTTTTCGATCTTACCACTGAATTTAAATGGGACCTGGTACGAGAGATTCACCGGCGTGCCAGCGTCTTCGCCGACGTCGAGTGTTTCGTCGAGCGCGATGCGGATTGGCATCGTTCTCTCGATGCGTCCCTTGGCGACTTCTTTACCATCAACGCTTAATGTGGCTGAGCCACCTTTGCCGATGCCGCCCCCATCGTAGGCAAAGTCCATTTTCACAGTGTGTTTGCCGGATGCAAGTGGCTCTTTACCGGCGACTTCGTAGTGTGCGACATCGACAAAACTGTAATGGAAGACGGGCTTCCCTTTTTCCAGATACAGTGCCCACCCTCCGAACAGGCCACCTTGCGTCAGGATGATTCCTGATGCATCTGCTTTGATTTCCACCTCAGCCGTGAGTGACCACGACTTATTCTTGATGTCCGGGGCGGCTCCTTCCGGAATGCGGGTCATTCCTTCCGTATAACTGAACGATTTTCGGCCCCTGGTGAGGCTTGGACGAATGGCAGGGTCAAGACGAGTGGTCTTACTGTTATCGATTGGTAAGACATTGTATTGGGCCGCTTCGGTGTAAAAGAGAAGTTGCAGATCCTTCAGCTTGTCCGGCATTTTTGCGGCGAGATTTTCGGATTGGGAGAAGTCTTTACTTGTATCGTACAATTCCCAAGCATATCCGTTGATTTCATCGACCCCGGCGCCCCTCGGGTCCCAGGGGGTGTTAGGTGGAGTCGTACACGCGACCCATCCTTCGGAATAGATCGCTCGATTACCGCCAAGCTCAAAGTACTGTTTGGTCCGTCGGCTTTTTGCCGTTGCGTCGGCAAAGCTGTAAGCCATGCTGATCCCTTCGATCGGCTTTTGCGTGACACCATTCACTGAGTCAGGTGCCGAGACGCCACAGACTTCCAGGATCGTCGGAACGATGTCGATGCAGTGATGCCACTGTGTTCGAAGTTCTCCCTTTGCTGCGATACCCTTTGGCCAAGAAATGACCATCCCGTTGCGAGTCCCTCCGTAATGGCTGGCAATCTGTTTGGTCCATTGGAAGGGAGCACACATGGCATGCGCCCACGCGGCGGGATAATGGTTGTAGGTCGTCCATTTGCCGATATCGTCGACCCTCTTCAACACTTCCTTCAGATCTTCAGGGACGCCGTTGAAGAACGTCATTTCGTTGAGCAGGCCTTGCGGGCTTCCTTCTGCGCTCGCGCCGTTATCTCCGGCAATGAAGATCACCAGCGTGTTGTCGAGTTGCCCCGTCTGCTTGATGGCTTCAATGACGCGCCCGACGTTATAGTCAGTCTGCTCGAGAAAACCGGCGTAAACTTCCATGAAGCGAGCATAGACCTTTTGCTGTTCGGCGGTCAGCGTGTTCCAGGCTGTCAAGCCCGGGGCCAGCGGCGTCAGTTTGCTGTCTTGAGGGATGACACCCAGTTTCTTCTGACGTTCGTGCGTTTCTTCACGAACTTTGTCCCAACCCTGATCAAACTTTCCTTTGTATTTGTCGATCCATTCCTGTTTCGGGTGATGCGGAGCATGTGTCGCTCCAGGTGCGTAGTAGCAGAAGAAGGGCTTTTCCGGGGCAACAACCTTTTGCATGCTGATCCACTTGATCGCCTGATCGGCCATGTCGTAGTCAAAGTTGTAGTCGGGCTTTCCAAGATAAGGCTCGATCGGTTTCGTTCCTTCCGTCACAGCGGGTCGCCACTGACTGGTATCACCTCCAATGAATCCATAAAAATGGTCGAAGCCAAGTCCCGTGGGCCAGAGATCGAATGGACCTGCCTGGCTGGATTGCCAGTCGGGGACGTTATGGTTCTTGCCAAACCAGGCGGTACCGAAACCATTTTGCTTCAGGAGCTCGGCCACCGTCGCGGTATCCTTTTGCATGACCGAATCATATCCAGGAAAGCCGGTCGCAGCTTCCATGATGACGCCTGTGTGGCAGGTGTGGTGATTCCGACCGGTGATCAGCGCCGCTCGGGTCGGGCTGCACAATGCCGTGGTATGAAACTGGTTGTACTTCAAACCGTTATCGGCGAGTTTCTGAAACGTCGGCGTTGAACAAGGGCCGCCGAAGGTACTGGTTGCCCCAAATCCCACGTCGTCCAACAACACCAGCAGAACATTCGGTGCGTTTTTAGGTGCCTGAATCAGTTGCGGGAAATCGGTTTTCGACTCCTTTGCCCGCAAGTTGATGATTCCCTTGAACGGCTGGGGAGGAACTGGAAGGACACTCGATGTGGCCGCAACCTGTACCGAACTTCCCTTTGTTTCCTGAGCTAACGACTCAGTCCAACGAGAGGAAGCGGCTAACCAGCCAGACAGGCCAGCGATTGTCATCACGATCAGGGTATTGAGATGGTCTCGTCGAAACATGTTTCTACCTCATTTTCGTTTTTGAGTGTCCTGGAAGGACTAAAGCAATTAGCCGGTGGTTGAGCGCAGCGACACCACCGGTTTAAGAATGATTTAATTTTTTGCATCCTGAAAGGATGCCAGAATCATGGTTCAGTGAATTGGTCGTACGTCCACATGTTACTGACCTGCGTCGCTTTTCTTGAATCCTTCCAGGATTCAAGACATTTCGGTTCTGCACATCTGGGTGTCGCTATCGCTCAACCACCGGCAAATTGCTGCAGTCCCGCCGGGACGAAGTCAAATGCCAGACCAAACCTGCCAAAAAATCGTTACCTGCATGGAGTGTCACTCGACTATTGCGCCGCGACAGACCATTTAGTTCTTCCCCGGGCGCTTTTGTGCGAGTAACCAGTCGTAAAATTCGGGATTGTTGTAGGTTTCTGTCCACGAGTCATGGCCGGCTTCTGGATAGATCGTCAATCTGGGATCGCCCCCATTTTTCTTGATGGCGTCGATCATCGATTGAGACAATTCCACGGGGACGCCGGTGTCTTTGGCTCCATGGAACGCCCAGATCGGAAGCTTGGCCAATCGCCTTGCCGACTGGACATCACCGCCACCGCAGATTGGCGCAATGGCTGCCAATCGATTCGGTGCGTGTGCTGCCATTCGCCAGGTCCCGAAGCCACCCATACTCAGTCCCGTCAAATAGATTCGGTCCTGGTCAACTTTATATTTTCGTTCGAGATCGTCCAGAAGCAACGACAGTTCAAACGGTTCCCACGATTTTCCTTTTGGGCATTGTGGTGAGACGACGATCATGGGGAATTCTTTTCCTGCCGCGATCAGCTTTGGAGGTCCGTGCACTTTGACTTGATCAAGGTTGTCGCCCCGTTCGCCTGAACCATGAAGAAAGACCATCAGCGGCCACGACTCTTTCTTGTCGTAATCCTTCGGAAGATAGAGCAGATAATCCATTTCGACATGGATCGTGACGTCAAGTTTTGCCGCTTTTTGAGGTTGGTCCTGACAGTGAGCGACGGTCGATCCGATGGGGGATGACAACAGAGCGAGGGTGAGCAGCAAGTGGTGTTTCATTTTGGCTCTTCGCAGAATGAGAGTGGGATTGATCCCGGTGTTTGTATCGGACTCATAACTCCAATTCCAGCCATGGAGTGATGCTGGAGCAGCGAGATCGAGCCAGAATAGCAGAGACTTTCCCGGACAGATTTCAACACCTGATCGGCAAGTTCTGCCGACTGACGTTTTTCTCGTGGTTTGTCGTCAGCGATGTCTGCCGAAAATGGGCTGAATAGCGAGCATTGAGCGGTTTTCAGACATTGTCCAAAAGTTGGGTTTGTCACTACAAAACGCTGCCATCAAGGGATCATGTCGGCTCTTCTCCAAACTGTCAAATCCTATCGCTGAAAATCGAGGAATGGGATGAGTGATTCCACGTTCAAGTCGTTGATGGGGTTTATCACCGCGAATGTTGCGGTGTTGCTACTTGGATTTTTCTTCTTTCCGACGCATACCACTGCGGTGGGACAATGCTATTCGACTGTGTTTGCTAACTTTGATCCGATCTATGTGCTGCAGCGGATTGCGTTGCTTGGTGTTTGTCTCTTAATTGAGTGGCGATTTGTTGGCTGGAAGGATTGTTCGTTCAGAAAACTGATACTGCCATCTCGCTCAGCCATGCATGATCTCGTGATCGGCGCAATCAATCTCTGCGGATTCGCGATTGTTCTGTTTCTGTTTTTCACGGCCAACGTGATACCAGTTTTACCAGCCAGCACACGAGAACTGGTCGGAATCGAATGGACTTCGCACACCGACAATCTGCTGTTTCAAATCGTGTTCTGGTTCGTGTTAAGGGATTTTGTCCTCTATTGGTTTCATCGACTTCTGCATGAGTTCGCGTTTGCGTGGGAAATTCACAAGTACCATCACTCAGCAACGGTATTCACGATGCTGACCGCGAGCCGTGTCCACTTTCTTGAGCGAGCACTCAGTCACGTGTTTGTTACGCTTCCACTGGTGATGCTGGGGATGTCTGGGGAACCCTTTCTCGCGATCACCATTCTCAATGATGCCTTAAGCCGATTTCGTCATTCCATGGTTAACTGGGGTTTTGGATGGTTTGGCTGGCTTGTCGTCTCGCCAATCACTCACCGAATACATCATTCGTACCTTCCCGAACATTGGGACGTTAACTACGGGGATTCGTTGACAATCTGGGACCGACTTTTCGGCACCTTTTACGAAGGCGAAACGTTGAATACAGAAGTTGGAGTGACTGATAATCTGATTGACAACGAAGGTTTCATCGGAGGACTGCTGATTCCCTATGCGTTATCAATCCGACGTTTTGGCGATTCACTAAGAACGAATGAATGGTGGCAGACACCTCGCCGCCGACAAAACGAGGTAAGGACCGAGATCATTCGAGACACTCATGAGGATTCCGTCGCTCGACGGGTTGCTTGAGCACTCCGAAAGAATTTTTTGCAAAGAATCCGGATGGATTCGCTTCTTGAGTCAAAAAAATCGTAAGATTTCCACCGCCGTCGGACTCTGAGCAGACATTTATCTCAGTCTGTGCAATGACGAACGGGACTCGGAGGTCAGACAATGTCAAAACTCTTGCGAAGGTGGCCCAAACTCGCAGGTTGCCATGGGGCTGCCACGCCCGTCGTTCTGAACGATCGGGAATTACTGGCGAAGTTTCTTGCTGGCGACGAAACGGCATTTTCTGAACTGGTTCAAAGACACTCAGGTCTGGTTTGGGGCGCCTGTCAGCGTGTGTTGCGAAATGCTGAGGATGCGGACGATGCATTCCAGGCGACATTTCTTGTGCTGGCACGCAAAGCCAGATCATTACAGTGGCAAGAGTCCATTGCCGGATGGTTGCTGGAAACCGCTCGAAGAACTTCACTGAAGTTAAGAGCCATCACTTTGCGTCGCAGAAATGTCGAAGATCTTTCTGTACAACAGCGAGAAAATCAGACTTCAAAGTCCGTCGACGATCCAGCGGTACAAGCTTCTGTGCGTGAACTGACCGAAATCCTTGACGCTGAACTGGCGGGTTTGCCAACTCGATTTCGCGAAGTGATCCTCCTCAGTCAGGTGGAAGGTTTGAATCGGGATGAATTGGCCGAGCGTTTGGGGATCAGTGCTGCGGCAGTCAAGGACCGTCTTGAACGAGGTCGCGAGCAACTGCGAATTCGATTATTGCGCCGAGGTGTCACATTAACAGCGGCAACTCTTGCTGTCTGGCTGGTGCCGGGATCTGCCACTGCGTCGGGGATGACGACGCTTGTTGCTTCAACCACACAGGTTGCTGGGGCATTTGCTGCTACAGGTTCACTGGCAACCGGGGCAACCCCCGTTGCCGCATCTCTTGCTCAGGGAGTTCTGAAAATGATGGGTTTCGAAAAGATGAAATACATTTCAATCTGTCTTGTGTCGCTATTAACCGCCGGTGGAATTGCCTATGGCATGTTGCAGGATGAGCCGACTCGTTTTGAGAAGGGGTTACGCGGTAACGTCGTCGCCGTCACTGAGGGGAAACCAGCGACGGTCACGATCACGCTCGAAGGTCACGAAGCATTGCTGAATCTGGATGTCTCAAGTTCGGCAAAAGTCTGGACAGCCTATGAGGTTGGACAGTTGTCTGATTTGAAGGAGGGGCAATACGTCTCTTTACGTTTAGCAGAAGATCACCGAACGGTGAACGAGATTCATATCGAGGGGGGAGTTCAGTCGGTCGCCATCAAGTCGTTGAATGCAGCAGGCAAAATTACGGTGATTCATCGTGACGATGATGACGATGACGAAGCTCGGGACAAACGGACGGAAGTCGAACTCGCTCCGGACGCGATCTTGCGAATTGGCGGACTGCCTGCCGCACGCGAGGATTTGAAACCGGGGATGGAAGTCGAGCTGGAATTCGGGCGCGACGGCAAATTCGTGCATGCCATTACGTCAGAGGCCGCCGAACATCTGGTGTTCGAGGGAGAACTGGCCGAACTGAACGCTGACAACACCAGAATTTCGATTGAAAACGAAGGTGACGACGAACAGACGACGTCTCGTTCGTTCACGCTGACGCCCGAAACGATTGTCTGGCTGGACTTAAAGCCTGCTAAACTGGCCGATCTGAAGCGTGAATTTTGGGTGATTGTACGATTGTCTGATGACGGAAATACCGTACGAGCGATTAAGGCAACGACACCAGAACCGGAAGAGGATGACGATGAATATTGAGATAACAGGCTCATCCTGACGTAACGAAACGACCTGAAGATGGGATGTTTGCGTTGCTGGCGACGAAGTACATTTGGGCTGGAAATCCACGAAACGGGTGCAACTGTTTGACCGTTTTCAGTTAAGCCCTGCTCTTCGGGCTCGTTGTCGAACCCTGAAGACGCGGCCTTATCGAGGGCTCCAGCGAGGCTTTGCCTCAAACCAAAGTAGCCATCATCGCTCCGCGTGATGAGCATTGTTCGAGAACCAGGCGAATACCAAACACCATGTTTTCAATTCAGGAAATCAAACGATGTCGCTGTCCCGATGCGTCGGCAACGTTTGAATCGTTTTCGACGCATGCTCATCACGCGGAGCGATGATGGCCACTTTGGAAGAAACCCTGAAACTTGACTCAAAAAGTCAACTTCCTCATGCGAAGAAGTCCATGAAGCCACGGCTTTGTCGAGGACTCCAGTGAGGCTTTGCCTCAGACCAAAGTAGCCATCATCGCT
>CAIOKO010000094.1 GCA_903858935.1 uncultured Schlesneria sp.
AAAATCGAACGAACAATCAGTTGGCTGGGTTTCCAAAGAAGGCTCTTGGTTAGGTATGAGTACTACCCGC
Source organism: uncultured Schlesneria sp. (assembly GCA_903858935.1). GTDB lineage: Bacteria > Planctomycetota > Planctomycetia > Planctomycetales > Planctomycetaceae > Schlesneria. The sequence continues at coordinate 71 of CAIOKO010000094.1, forward strand.
ATCTGTTCGAAGGTTTTGTTCATCTGGCCTGCTTAATGCTATGCTTAAAATGGTTTTGAAATGACCTCTAGACAGTCACCCAGATTTTCACGAGCATTATCTAAGCGGTGATCGTCATAAAACGATTCACGTGATGCGGTCGGGCGCAAATCCTGGGTGTTAATGACGCACTTCACGAAGAACGCCCAGTCGGGTAACAGCTTTTCTCCCTTCTCGCTGAGCAGCATCTGTTTGAGATAAACGTGATGCGACTGTTTGGCGGCGAGACTCGCCGCCTGCGGCAACACAAACGCAATTCCATCAATGCCACCGATCTCGGATCGCAAAGGAATGGCATCAAAGAACTCCGTACCAAAGACCTGTTTTCCATAGTCGAGATAAGCCGCTTTGCGTTCCTCTTCACTTCGGAACGATCGAAGCCACGGAGGGGGTTCGTTGATTGACCGTTTCGATGAACCCGCAACAACGTCAACGGCGATCGGCAAATGGCCGCCGAATTTTTTCACATGTTCAAAAACAAAATCGGCATCGAACATCGCCTCACGTCCCGGCTTGGCCTGAAGGTAGACCTGGGTTCCGGGTGAAAAATCGCGGTCGAGCGTACGCAGGGAATACGTCCCATCAGCTCGTCCCTTCCATTCCACGGCCGGTTGTCCGGGCTTCACCGATCGTGTGATGAGCGTAATTTCGTCGGCGACAACAAAACACGAAAGCAGGCCAATCCCGAATTGCCCAATAAAATCGTCCCGGTCCAGCGATTCACGTTTCGATGATCGTCCAATCGTGGAAAGAAACTGGTGAATTTCTTCAGATGTCAAACCGATCCCGTTATCTTCCACAACCAGGGTCGGCGGCAACCGGCCCTTACCCTGGATCGTCTCGAACTGGACTGAACCGACATGACCTGACTCGATTAAACCCCGAGCGGTAATGGCATCCACGGCATTCTGTAGTAACTCACGTAAAAAGACCTCCGGGCCGCTATATAAGTGGTTCGACAACAGGTCGATGATGCCGCCCAGATCAACCTGAAATTTGTGTTCGTCGGACATAAAACATGCTCGCGCAGAATGCAGAGAATGAACGGAATGGAAATTTGATCGCTGATAAATGGGTCGGTAAATGAGTGTGTCAACCAGAAACGGACGCGCCAAGCCTATGGCAGGTTCATCCCGGTTCTGGGGACCGTTGTCATCATGAACGCCATTGAAATAAAAAGTCATTTTTCCGAACTACCGAATTTTGCGAGCACCCCCCAATTATGAATCCGGAAATATTCATTACGCTAGGCGTTATCGCTGGCGTCGTTGTTGCCATCGCGTGGATGTTCTCACGACGACTGAGGTTTCAAAAACCCCACGAGAAACAGGATGTTGCAGCCAATGGATTCGTTCCGGCTGTGCAGATTTCCGAGAGCGCAGTTCTGGAACTCAAGTCCGTTCGAAACCGGATTTTTCAAATCAAGTGATGTTCGTTCGAATTAACTGTACGCCTCGTGACGGCGGAAGCAGCTACGGCATCGAGTTCGTAGAAGATTACGACACGGTCAACGATACTATCTTGAGCAAGCAAGGGGTTAGTTTTGTGTTCGACAAGGCCTCTGCAAAACGCTTACAAGGGGCGACCATTGATTTCGTCAATAACGAAACTCAGGCCGGATTTCTGTTTAGCAACCCAAACGATTCCTGAAGAATTGACCTGGCTTAGGAGAATTTACTGAGACTCGTTCTTGGGTCGCGTGCTCACGCTGCAATTGAAAATCACCTCAAATCTGTAAATCGCCCCAGCAGGTTCTCGACAAAACGTCTCAGGCAGGCTGATAATCGCAACGTTTATCGGTCGTTGAGTACGGTGGCGACAAGATGTCCTGATTAGCATTCAGGTTGCTCTTCGATGTTAATCGGTGGACGTCACAGCGACTGTATTTATCGCCCTTAACAGGGCTGGAGATTTCAATGCACGCGGACCCAGACATCTGAGGTTTTTTTCAAGAGTAAATTGGGTAAAAATCAGGTTTCCTGAATAAAGGCGAGGAGAGGGCTATTTTTGCTACGGAGCTGGTTAAGATACTTTTCTTCGGAGTAGATTTCCTTTGACTTCCAGAG
>CAIOKO010000095.1 GCA_903858935.1 uncultured Schlesneria sp.
CGATCCGATCACCGGAAAGCCGAAGACGCCAAAGCGAGGTTTTCTGGAAGGGGCGAAAACCAATACATTCGCGAAATCATCCGTCCCTTTCGTTGATGGAGTTGTCATCCCGGACGCCAGCGAAGAGGGGACGCCAATCTCATCAACGGGCTTGCGAGTCCAAAATGTCCCGAAAACCTCAGGACAGGTTTGGGACGCGATTCGTTACGGGCCGGTGAATTCTCAGTTTTCGACGAAGCTGGGTGGTGTAGATTACAACTCGGACGGCCATTCGCTGCTCTCACTGCATGCCAATGTCGCGATCACATTTGATTTGACCGGCCTGCGCGAAACGGGAATTCCCACCGATTTAAGGCTGACTGCTACGGCAGGTTATTTTGGTCAGACACCTAAAGATGGAGCAAGTTTCGCTGTCTACGTCGATGGCCAATTGATGCAGGCTCGTAAAAATCTTGGACGAGACGATGGTGGTGTCGCCGTCGATGTTTCGATTCCGGCCGACGCCAGATTCCTGACGCTGATGGCGACCGATGGGGGAAACGGAATCGGCCACGATCAGATTTGCTTTGCCGACCCGTGGCTGATCGCTGCGAAACCAACCTCGCTATCTGACGTGGACCAAGTAGAAATCGTCCGCCTGCAAATGCGAGTCAAGGAGTTCGAACAGGCATTGGCATCACTTCCCGTACCTTCCAAGGTCTATTCGATCCTGACCGAAGCGACGGTTCCGATCATCAAAGTTCTCGAACGAGGCGACCCCGAACAGCCAGCCGAAATCGTGAGTCCGGCAGCTTTGGCATGTGTTTCCAGCTTGAGACCAGAACTCGGCTCCGCAGAGTGCAGTGACCAACAACGGCGGATCGCGTTCGCTCAATGGGTCACTTCCCCCGAGAACCCGCTGACGCGACGAGTGATTGTGAATCGGCTTTGGCACTACCACTTTGGCACCGGCCTTGTCGATACGCCGAGCGACTTTGGACTCGGGGGCGGACTTCCTTCGCATCCGGAATTGCTCGATTGGCTGGGGGATGAACTGCTTGCCGAACGCTGGTCAATCAAGTCATTGCATCGTTTGATCTGCACGAGTGCTGCGTATCGTCAGCAGTCAAATCCCGATTTGAGCGAGAACGTCGAACGTGGCCGAAGTGTTGATTCGAATAATCGTCTGTTATGGAGGATGAATCCACGTCGACTGGATGCCGAATCCGTCCGAGATGCCGTGTTGACCGTCAGCGGTCGACTAAATCGGCAGATGTTTGGTCCTGGCTATCGCGACTTTGAATATCAGGAAGAATACGCACCGGTGTACCGATACATCACACCTGACGCACCCGAATTATGGCGTCGAAGCATCTATCGTTTTGCGGTGCGGACCACGACGCATCAGTTCCTGACAACACTCGATTGCCCCAGTCCAGCCAATCTCGTTCCCGCTCGTAATGTGACAACAACAGCGCTGCAGTCACTGACGCTGCTCAATAATGATTTTATGTTGAAACAAAGCGGGTATTTCGCAGATCGTATTCAAAAAGAAAAACCAGACGATTTCACGTCGCAAATCGACCGGGCGTTTCAATTGGCATTCGGTCGAAGTCCATCAGCTCCCGAAGCGGTTGCAGCGAATCAGTTGGCGCAAGCTCGTGGACTGATGCAATTTTGCCGGATGTTGTTGAATGCTAATGAATTCGTCTACGTCGATTGAGCTTTTTAGAAAAACGGAATCGGAAGCATGGAACGAAATCACCAGAGTCAAATCCCGACGACGCGCCGTGACTTCCTCTGGCAAATGGGTGGCGGTCTTGGTGGGGTGGCATTGGCCGCATTGCTGAACCGTGATTCGATGTTATCGGCGAATGGGATTACCAGTCGGAATCCGCTCGCCAACCGTGCCGCCCCGTTTCCGGCAACCGCCAATTGCGTCATCGAAATCTTTTGCCCGGGCGGACTAAGTCATGTTGACACGTGGGACTATAAACCCGAACTGGAACGACATCATGGCCAGGCGTTTGATGTCGAACTGGGCAAGCAGACATTCGCCGGGATTGGTGGAAACTACGCAAAAAGTTTCTGGATGTTTCGGCAGCACGGCACGTGTGGGCGATGGATCAGTGATCTGTTTCCCCGTCTGACGAATCACGTCGACGATATAGCGTTTATCTATTCCATGCAAAGTAAATCGGCGCTGCATGGGCCTGCGATGTTCATGGCTAACAGCGGGTTTATCCGCCCGGGTTTTCCCAGCATGGGTGCCTGGGTGACATACGGCCTGGGGAGTGAAAGCGAAAACCTGCCTGCCTTCGTCGTGTTACCCGATTCGCGTGGACTTCCGCCGGGTGGACAAGCCAATTGGGGGGCGGGTTTTCTGCCAGCAGTCCACCAGGGGACCGTGATTGAAACTTCTCGGGAACGACCGCCGATTGCGGATTTGTTTCCACCCGTCAATCTAGCGGCCTCGCCAGATTCGGAACGAGAAGGACGGGACTTTCTGAGGTTGCTGAATGCGACTCATTCCCGACAACGAACTGATTCGCTGCTCGAAGCGCGGATCGCCGCATATGAACTGGCGGCCCGATTACAAACTAGCGCCCCCGAAGCGGTCGATCTGACCAGCGAAAGTGCCGCGACCTTAAAACCCTATGAACTGGATGACGTCGATGTCGGACCATTTGGAAGGCAGTGCCTGCTGGCCCGAAGATTCATTGAACGAGGTGTCCGGTTTGTGCAGATCTTCTGTGGCGCGGAAAACACCTCGGCAAAAAAGATTCGACCTAACTGGGACAGTCACGAAGATATCGTCCGCGATCACGGTTACTGGGGCAGGGTGCTGGATACCGGAGCCAGCGCGTTATTGGCCGACCTGAAGCAGAGAGGGCTGCTCGATTCAACGCTGGTGATCTGTACGTCAGAATTCGGACGTCAGCCGTTTATGCAGGGTGCCCAGAAAGGACGTGACCACAACCCGGGCGTCTTTACGGCCTGGATGGCAGGGGGAGGAATCAAGGGTGGGACCAGTTTTGGCACCAGCGACGAACTCGGTTTCAAAGCGGGTGAGAATCCCACATATTCATACGACCTGCATGCGACGGCACTCCAACTGCTGGGGTTGGATCATGAAAATCTCACGTATTACCACAACGGCATTCAGCGCCGCTTGACCGACGTGCACGGGACTGTCATTCGAGAAATCATGTCATGACTTCGGCAATCGCGACGCCCCCCTGCGAAATCTCAACCGGGCGATTGGTGTGATCAGGGACACGCGTTTCGGGATCAATCCCCAGGCTGCGATAAACCGTCGCGACCAGATCGGCAGGACGGACTGGTTTTTCTTTGACGTAGGCCGCTTGTGAATCAGAGGAGCCATAAACAGTCCCTCCTTTGATTCCCGCTCCCGCCAGCAGTGAACCGTAGCAGTTGGTCCAATGATCGCGGCCTGCGTTCCCGTTGATTCGTGGAGTGCGGCCCATTTCGCTGGTGACGACAATTAAAGTCTCATCCAGTAAACCGCGAGTTTCCAGATCCCCCATTAACGCCGACATCGTCTGATCAAAACCTGGCAGCTTGTTCTGCTTCATGATTTTGAAATTCTGTACATGTGTATCCCACGCGTCGTAATCGACGTTCACCGGCCCCCAGAACAAATCCCAGGTGACGTTGACGAATCGGACTCCCGCTTCGATCAGCCGACGAGCGATCAACGTCGAATTGCCAAACAGCGTCTGACCGTATCGCTCAACGACTTTCGGGTCTTCTTGAGACAGGTTGAAGGCGCGTCTCATTTTGGATGACGTCAGAATGTCAAACGCCTGCTGCTGGTTTCGCTGAAAGGATGAAACGGGGAGCAGCAATTCGGCTCGGCGTCTCTCGTCGTCAATCTGTTGAAGTAGCGAGCGCCGGGAATTCAAACGATCGACCGTCATACCATCCACAAGCGAAGTACTCGGCAAAAGCGGTGCGCCTCGAACGATCTGTGGATTGCCCGCTGAGGGAGCGAACGAGTCCTTATCGTAATACGGCTGACATTCAGTCGTCAGCGCATCGTAACGTTTACCGAGAAACCCACCGTATGGACCGGCTCGACGAAATGCCTGCCCCCAGCCGAGCCAGTTTGGCATGTAAACATACTGCGGCAAATCGACCTTGGAATCGCTCATGTACTGAAGAACCGACCCGATACTGGGCGGATCGGTATCTCGCGGATGCTGGTCGGGTGGAGTCAGATCGTAACCCGTGTAACACGGCAGACAGTTATGGCAACCCGCTTTGTGATTGACTGAACGGATAAAAGCGAACCGGTGTGCCCATTGAGCGAACTGTGGCAGGTGTTCGCAGACATCGATACCAGGTACCGAAGTCGGGATCGATTTGAATTCGCCACGAACTTCGGCAGGCGCTTCCGGCTTCATGTCATACATGTCTTGCGTCGCCGCTCCACCCAACAGGAACACGAAGATGACATTCTTCGCTTTGGCCCCTTGGACAGTACCAGCCTGTTCCGCTGCCAGCATTTGCGGCAACCCAAACCCGCCGAGTGCGGACAAGGCTCCTGCCTTCAGCGTTTCGCGTCGCGTGATTCCATCACAACACCGTCGCGGACTGCCAAGCATTGTCAGCATCGTGAGAAATCTTTCGTCTTAAGCCGCTAATCAGCCACACACATCAACTAGCGCTTATTCTAGTTTCTACAATTTGCGGTAGCCAGTGTGAATTCCAGTTCTATGTTCTGGAGTCGGGTGTTCTCCTCTTTTGAATCGCGGTCACCAGTCTGATTTTAATGGGACGAAGTGCGTTTGGAACCGGAAGTCGTGATAATAGGTGCCACGGATTTACCGTCATCGGTAAGGCCGTGTCCTTCAGTCATGCTATCGAACCCACGAAGACACGGCTTTGTCGAAGACTCCAAAACCGTGGCACCCCGTTTTCGTCACGCTGTCACGTCGGATTTTGTGAGCTTCGCATCACTTCGAAAATATTGGAAACGACAAAATGACCGGCACTCAACAGAACATTCTCGATAGTCAATCCGTTAGTGGTCGTTACCTGTTTCCTCAATCGCGCCGTGTTATCCACCCGTTCATGGTGAAAGTCGATGGCGCCGAATTGGCTTGCTATCGGCAAATCATTGATCCAGCCCGGTTTACGCTGGTGCATTTTCATGGCAATGGAGAAGCGGTGGCGGATTACGTCCCCTGGATGGCCTACGAGCTTTCGTCGCTGGGACTGAATTCTCTGTTCGTTGAATATCGTCAATATGGCGATTCGACCGGCAAGGCCCAATTGGTGGCGATGCTCGGCGACGGTGAAGCGGTGGTTTCGGCTGCGGGAATCGCGCCAGAAAGAGTGATCGCCTTTGGTCGGTCGATTGGCTCGTTGTATGCCATCGAACTCGTGTCCCGGCAACCCTCCATTGCAGGTCTGATTCTGGAAAGTGGCATTGCCGAACCGAGCGAACGGTTTCTGAAATATGCGGATCTTTCGTCGACCAGCATCACGGCAAATGACGTGGTCGCGGCAGCCAGACGGTCATTCAATCATCAATCGAAACTATCGAACTACAAGAATCCTCTACTGATCTTGCACACCGAGCACGATAACCTCGTCGATATTTCACACGCCGAGCGAAATTACCAATGGTCTGCCAGTCAGCAGAAAAAACTTGTTCGGTTCTCGGATGGAGATCACAACAGCATCATGGAATGGAATCAACGCGAATATTTCAAGGCGTTGCAAGACTTTGTGAACCACGTTTGACTTGTGAGCTGGCTGTACTGAGGTTGGGTGTGTACCTACTTTGCGGCTCAGCGGGAGCTTCGCCTTCCCGTTGGCCGCTTGACACATTGTTGCTCAGGTCATATCGTGGCTAAGCCACCAGCTCCATCGGAAACACGACGTGGATATAAGCCTTGTTCGCAACCCCGTGTATCAGCAACTCAATCAGCGCTTACGAGCGGCGCTGGTTGTGGGGTATCGTTGTGGCGACCAGTTCCTGACCGAACGAGAGGTCGCCGAAAAGTTTCAGGTCAGCCGGGCGACGGCAAACAAGTCACTTGCAAGCCTGGTCTCTGAAGGATTTCTGGAGTTTCGCAAAGGGCTTGGTACGTTCGTTCGACGAGAAGTCATCGACTACGACGTTCGCTCACTGGTCAGCTTTACCGAAAAGGCTCGTGCGGCGGGTAAGAAGCCAGGCACTGAATTGCTGACGTTTGGAAAGCTGGCCGCTGCGGAAGCAGGCGACGGGGTGCAGGTGGCATTGAACCTTAATGGCGATGCACTGGTCTGGGAAATGGAACGAATCCGGCTGGCGGATCGTGTCCCCGTGATTCTGGAACATCGCTATGTGGTTCACGCGCATTGCCCCAAACTCACAAAATCACAAGCTCAAAGTTCGCTGTATCGCGCCTGGACCGAATCTCATAGCTTGAAGATCGGTGGTGCAAACGAAGTCATTCGAGCGGTTCTGTTGACCGCCACAGAAGCGTTACGTCTGCAGACGACGACAAAATCGCCTGCGTTGGAGGTCGTCTCGGTTGGGTTTCTCGACGACGACTCTCCGCTTTGGTGGGAGCGAACGCTATATCGCGGCGATCAATACGAATTTCAAAGTCGACTCGGTCCGATCCAGTCAGCCACTCCGGCTCGTGGACGGCTGCGGGAATCGAAATGAACGACTATCCTATGAAAACTGACCAAGCTCACTTTTTCACAACTTGATATTCAGGAACCTGATCATGAGTTACTCGTACTCCGACATGGCCAAGATGATCGATCATTCGCTGCTCAACCCAACGCTCACCGAATCGGACCTGGAAGCGGGCTGCCGTCTGGCTCTGGCATACGACGTGGCCAGCGTCTGCATCTTGCCCTACGCGCTGAAACGAGGTGCTGACATTTTGCGAGGCAGTACGGTAAAGGCCAGCACGACAATCGGATTTCCTCACGGCGGTCACACGACAGCGATTAAGCGAGCAGAAGCCGAACGTGCGATTGCTGACGGCTGCGAAGAACTCGATATGGTCGTCAACATCAGTCAGGTCCTCAGCGGAAACTGGGATTACGTCCGCGCGGATATTAAGGCTGTCATTGACGTGGCCCACGCTGCCGGTCAGAAGGTGAAAGTGATCTTTGAGAACTGTTATCTGAAAGACGATCACAAAATCCGACTTTGCCAGATTTGTTCTGAACTCAATGCTGACTGGGTCAAGACTTCCACCGGATATGGAACCGGCGGAGCGACTCACGACGACCTGAGACTGATGCGAGCGAACTCGGCACCACACGTCCAGGTCAAAGCCGCCGGTGGGGTCCGCGACCTGGATGGTCTATTGGCAGTGCGCGAACTTGGCGTCAGCCGTTGCGGTGCCAGCCGAACCAAAGATATGCTCGACGAATGTCGTCGCCGCCTCAATCTTCCCGCAATCACAACAACAACGGCGGCAACAGCGGCTGGCTATTGATCGTGTCCCAAAACGAAGCCTGGCAAAAAAAAAGAGCAACTGGACGATTGATTCACCTTACGCGGAGTGTCGTGAGATAAGGTTCAACGAGTCGCTTGGCAATCGTACTTGTCGCTGGTATGAAACGCCGCTTCGAATTTCGAAAAGGGTGATCCCTTTCATAACGAGCGCCCGAGATCCTAATTCAGAGTACTTCAGGTATGTCAGACGCCGCCAATCAGGAGCTGGAAGTCGACCGTCCGTCTTACATGGCGGTTCTGGGGTTATTACCCCCATACGAACTTGAGGACATCAAGGCGGCTTACCGCGACAAGGCAAAGGCCGCTCATCCCGATCACGGAGGTGATCCCGCTGAGTTTATGCGTCTCAAAGAGGCGTATGACCAGGCAGTGGAATACTCAAAGTACCGTGGCAGCCGACGTGCATGGATTGCGGCCCAGGTGGAACAGTACGTTCGACAGGAAGAAGTGGTCGCGGAAGTTCTGCGGCTTGGAGGACGGGTCGAAATCGAGCGACTCGATTGGATCGAGAAATCGTGGGGAGAAGGATTTTCGTACCTGGCTGATCGATTGCGGCATATTTATGTCCGCGAGATGACTGACGGCGACAGCTTCATTAGATTCCTGTCGGACAAGAAGCTTTCCTATCTGGCGGGACTTGATGTCTCCGGAAGTCGCGCTTCGAATGAAAGCCTGCTTATTCTCGCTGATTTCGAGGTTCTGCGGTGGCTTGATGTAAGTGGCACAAACATCAACCGGCGGACATTACAAACGATCGTGAATAAACTGCCATCTCTCGAATGGCTCAATGTGAGGAACACTCGTTTGGGTTGGTTTGGACGCCTGCTACTTCGGCGTCCAAGTACATGCAAGGTCGTAACCGAAGCATCGCCGGCCATCACACCAGGGAGTGCGACGATCGAATTCCAGGATTTGCCCTGGCACGAGTAACCGTGCGGATGTTCAAATCAGAGCAACAGGTTGTGGATCGAGCTTGAAAATTCGATTCACGGAATTGGCTCATTGTCGACTCTGAATAGACGCCGAATCGAGTGACTTGCTTCATCTTACTTGAGCGAATACTTCTGAAAGAAATCCCAGATCAGTTCGTTCGCGGAGATATTTCTTGCGGACCTGCCAAGAAAACCAATCGGTAGCTGCCGTCCCGGCCATGTATGACCGCCACCTTCGATGGCAACCAAGACCACGTCCGCTCCGTCCTTGCCGCCACGATAAGTCCGTCGCGTCACCTTCATCTTATCTCCGTCTTTCGACAGCGTATCGGACTGAGCGTTCTCGTCACATCCATTCGACTTCACCCAAGTCAGTACCGAATCTTCAACCCCTTTTAAACTGGCGAACGTTGGAGCCGGCCCGATTGGCGGGCCGTAAGGAACGATCTCATCTTTTGTCCCATGAAAATGCATAACGGGGACAGCGCGTTTTGGATTCCCGATATCAGTGGCCATCGTTCCCCCGACGGGCGCAATCGCGGCAATTCGGTCCGATAACTCGACTGCCAATCGGTAGCTCATCATGCCACCGTTACTCATACCGCACGCATAAACTCGTTTTTCATCGACGTTGACAAGCGTTGTCAGTTCATCGAGAAGCTTTCTGATGAAGTCGACATCATCGACACGTTCGTCTTTGAATCGTCCGATCAAACCGCCTGCATTCCAGGTGAGGAACGAACCGGGTCCTGTACCGCTCGGATAAACAACGACGAATCCCTTCGCGTCCGACGTTTTATTCAACCCGGTAAACCAGACCATCATCGATCCGTTCATCCCGGCTCCGTGCAGCGCGAGAACGACAGGAGTTGTTTTTTTTGCATCGTACCCCTCGGGGACATGGACGATGTAGGTCCTTTTCCGTTCGCCGACGACAATCTGCCGAACGTGATCACCGGGCGTCAGTGCCGCATGGCCCGCGTCGATCGAAGCATCGGCGGCGGGCTTGTCCTGGCCAAATGCGTTGGGACCTGAAAGCCCAATGATTAACATCACCTGCCAGAACGTTGCGCGGCTCCGTTTTGACGGCCGAGTCATAATCGGCTCAAGGTTCTGGGACAATTCAGCAGCAACTGAATGACTCAAACATGCTGTTTCCATGATTCCTATCTCTTAATAGATCGAGCGAATTGTGATGGAATCAACCGCAATCATATCAAGCGAGTAATTCTTTGATGATTTTGGGGCCTTCAACACCGGTCAGTCGCTGGTCGAGCCCCTGGAACTTGACTGTGAAACGTTCGTGGTCAATTCCCAGGCAATGCAGCATCGTGGCGTTCAAGTCATTGATGTGCACAGGATTATGAACCACGTTGTAACTGAAGTCGTCAGTCTCTCCGTAAACTTGTCCACCCTTGATACCGCCACCCGCCAACCACATACAGAAGTTACGCGGGTGATGATCGCGACCGTAATTGTCCTTCGTCAGCGTCCCCTGCGAATAGATGGTCCGTCCGAATTCACCGCCCCAGACGACAAGTGTCTTATCGAGCATCCCTCGTTGTTTCAGGTCGGTGAGCAATGCGCCGATCGGCTGATCGGTGTCTTCACATTGCGAACGCAAATCGCGAGGCAAGTTCCCGTGCTGGTCCCAGCCACGATGCAGAAGCTGAACGACTCGAACGCCTCGTTCAACAAGTCTCCGAGCCAGCAATGCACTGGCCGCGAACGTACCAGGTTTGGTGACGTCCGGCCCATACATCTCCAGCGTCGCCGCGGTCTCTTGCTTCAGGTCGGTCAAGTCGGGCACGCTGGTCTGCATGCGAAACGCCATTTCATACTGGGCCATGCGAGTCAACGTCTCCGGGTCGCCCAATTGCTCAAGCGTACGACGATTAAGTTCACTCAGTGCATCCAGCATCGCTCGACGGTTTTGCGAACTGACACCCGGCGGGTTCTGAACATAAAGAACTGGATCGCCCACATGCCGCAGTGCGACTCCCGTATACTTGCTCGAGAGAAAACCGCTCGACCACATTCGGGTGAACAATGCCTGAGCCGCAGCCCCAGACTTCCATGTTGGTGTCAGTACAACAAAGCCAGGCAAATCGTTACTGACACTTCCGAGTCCATACGAAAGCCATGAACCGAGACTCGGCTTGCCGGGGACTTCGCTTCCCGTCATCACGAACGTACAAGCCGGATCGTGATTAATCGCGTTCGTGTGGACCGACTTGACGACTGCAATGTCATCGACGCATCTGGCCGTATGCGGAAGCAATTCGCTGACCCATGTCCCGCATTGACCATGCTGGCTGAACTTGAACATTGAGGGAGCGACTGGCAAGCGGGTCTGTCCGCTTGTCATCGTAGTGATCCTCTGTCCCAGGCGAATCGAGTCAGGCAAGTCTTTGTCGTAATATTCCGCCAGTTTTGGTTTATGGTCCCAGAGATCGACCTGAGCGGGTCCACCGTTCATATGAAGATAGATCACATTCAACGCTTTAGGAGCAAAGTTCGGGAACCCCGGCAACGGGGGGTGCATCCGCGTCGGGTCGGCGGCTTCTTGAGCCAATAGCGACGAGGCCGCATTCATCCCCAGGGCAACGCCGCCCAGGCGAATCCCCGTTGAACCAAAGAATTGACGCCGGTTCAAAGCCAGCTGGTGATCGAAGATTGGATTCATGTTCAGTTCCGGTTCAAAGTTTCATCAGTGTTAAGAACCAAATTGGCCAGCATGGTCCAAGCCGCAGTTTCGATATCCGATGCGATATTTTTCGGCTTGGATTCACCCACATTAACGACCTTCTTTGCAGCGTCAGGATCTGCCGTGAATAACGATGCCTGCTTTTGGAGTGACGCTATCAGCAATGACCTTTCGTCCGCTGTCGGTCCGCGAGATAAAACCGTCTGGTACAGAAAGCTCAATCGCTCGTCCGTGGTTTTGCCACCGTCAGCCAGAACTCGTTCAGCCAGGGCACGTGCGGCCTCGAAGTGTTGCACGTCATTCATCAACTGCAATGCCTGAAGCGGAGTGTTACTTCGTTCGCGAACCATACAGACCTGTTCACGATTTGGTCCATCGAAGTTCGACATGAATGGCGGTGGCGCCGTCCGCTTTAAGAATGCATAGATACTTCGCCGATAGAGCGATGAACCATGATCTTGCATGTAAAACCGCGTATTACTGTCTGAATAACCGACCGGTTCCCAGATATTGGCCGGTTGATACGACTTCACGCCTCGCCCGCCCATTGTCAGTTCGATCAGCCCGGACGTGAACAGAGCGTTGTCTCGTACCTGTTCTGCATCCAGTCGAATGCGAGGGCCGCGAGCGTAAAACCGGTTGTTTGGGTCAGCAATTTTGACATCAGGCATTAATTTGCCATGACGGCGGAAGGCATCTGACGTCAGCAGAAGCTTGAGCAGGCTTTTGGTATCCCAACCACTCTCTCGATACTGATGAGCGAGCCAATCGAGCAATTCCGGGTGACTGGGGTTTTCTCCCTGGGTACCAAAGTCATAGCTTGTTTTGACCAACCCTGTGCCGAAGACCTGTTGCCAAAGCCGATTGACCGTCACGCGAGCGGGAAGCGGATTCTCCGGTGTAACCAGCCATTTGGCGAGATCGAGTCGGTTCAGCCGCGCGTCTGGAGTACTTTTCGAAATTGCCGGCAGAACTGCTGGAACCGCCGGTTCGACCGGATCCCCTTTTTTGTCGTATTGGCCACGGACCATTATGAACGATTCACGTGGTTTATCTGTGTCTTTGAAGATGAATGTCCCTGGCGCAGTCTCCTCGGCAATGATGCGTGCGATGCGAGACGTCTCCCAGGCAATACGGGCTGAAGCGATTTCGTCGTTCACTGGCCTGGCGATAATGGCCAGATAGAACCGTTGTAGTTTTGCCAATTCTTCGCCAGACAACACCTTGTCAGGCCCTCCCTGGATCAGGCCTTTCAGCTCACCTGGAAGTTCTGGCGGAATATTCGTTCCGAGACTTTTTCGCCAGGCGGTCAAAGATTCGAGTGGATCAATAGCAGGGTCAGATTGGCCTGACAAATTCACTGTGTCCCAGTAAGCGATACCACCTGTCTGGCTGAGTTTAATCCCGTTCATTCGTTGACCTGGATTCAAACCAACGTCCGATGCTGACACGGTCAGCTTGTTCCATTGACCCGGCACGATAGCCGAAGGATTGGTACCATCGCGAACAAGTCCTTGATCGGTCTTTCGCCACGTCACGGTTTTTCCGTTCGTTGCACCGAAGCCAACAGACGTTGGAATATCGATCGCATCGACCATAACGTAAACTTCGAACGTGGCGTCATGGGGAATAAAGACCGGCCGCAACTTAAATTCGACTTCGTCGTTGTACGATGACGCGAACGCTTGCCGGATCAAGCGTCGACCGGATGCCGCCTTGAACGAGGGATCGGTCATCCAGTCGATCGGATTGCGTGACGAACTTTTTGAAGTCGCTCCGATTGGAAATCCGTCGTCCACAAGAACGTCGTGGATCGGCTTTCGACCCAACGGCGTTTTGGATTCGGCCGGGTCGAAATATGTCGCATCCGAACTGATGGTCTCAAGCCATTCACGAGAATCACGCTCGACCTTGGATGCGCCACCCGCTGCTGCCATCTGCTTCGGCTCAGGCAGCTTCAAGAACGGCGCGGTGATATTTGTGTTGCCATCCATCGCAGGATCAGCCGCGTTATTAAAGAAGGCATACAACGAGTAAAATTCTTTGGTCGTAAGTGGGTCATACTTGTGATCGTGACAGACCGCACAACCGGCAGTCAGACCAAGCCATGCTTGTGCCACGGCCGTCGTTCGCTCAACCGCATATCGATAAACGAACTCTTCGGGAATCGAACCACCTTCACTGGTCGTCACGTTACAACGGTTGAAGCCCGTCGCGATCAGCTGATCACGCGTGGGATTTGGCAGCAGATCGCCAGCCACTTGCCAGACCGTGAACTGATCGAACGGCAGATTATCGTTCAACGCGCGGATCACCCAATCGCGATAAGCCCACATCTGGCGCTCGTTATCCAAATGCAATCCATGTGTGTCGGCGTATCTTGCCACGTCGAGCCAATGTTTGGCCATCTCTTCCCCATAGCGAGGCGAGGCAAGATATCGATCAACCATCCGTTCATAGGCACCAGCAGCCTGATCGGACATGTATTCGTCAATGTCTTTAATCGTTGGTGGCAAGCCGGTCAGTGTAAAAGCGACACGCCGGATCAAAGTCTCGCGGTTTGCTTCCGGCTGGGCCGTTAATCCGAGTTGTTGTAACCGCGAATTCAGAAACTGATCAATGGGGTGATTTACCCCGGCGACTTGAGGAGCAGCATCCTTGCTGATTGGCTCAAACGCCCAATGCTTCTGATACTTCGCTCCCTGCTCAACCCAGCGTTTTAAGATCTCTTTCTGCGCGGCCGTCAGAGATTTGTTTGAATCATGAGGCGGCATGACTTCAGACTCGTCCGCCGAATTGATCCGCTTGACCAGAAGACTTTCATTTGGCTGACCAGGAATAACGACCGGCGTCTTCCCTTGAAATACGCCATCCGCCGTATCCAACCGCAATTCCGCTTTTCGCGTTTGGGCAGCTGGCCCATGACAATGAAAACATTTATCGGCGAGAATCGGGCGCACGTCCCGGTTGAACGAGAGTTCAGGATCGGCTGCATGAACCCCTGACACCAACGCGATGCTCAGACTGCAGCATGCGAGGATTATTCCCGGCGCGGCGCTAGCAAATGCTCTTCTTCCCCCGAGAAATTCCTGAGTCATCATCATGCCCCCACTTCGTCAATACCATCGCTGACTAACGATTACGGCTTCGGTCCAACAGTGTTATTTAGCGTTGTTGAAACGACATATCGGAACCCTTTGAGTTTACTTATCTGTTCGCCCCATTGTCGAATGGGTCAAGTATGCCAATGAAGGTGAATCCAACTGTTTACCGCCCCTCAAGACGCAGTAATTTCCAGGAAATTTCGCGGAAAAACCGGCTTAGAACCATGGTTATAACTGCGATGCTGCACACTTCGATTCTCGAAATTCGGAATCGAGATTTCCGAGGTTATTTTCCATTTTGTCGGAGCCCGAGGACACTTTCCGCTTCGACACCAGGACAAAGTTCCGTGCAGGGGTTTGGGGGAGAATCCCCTCTGACAAACCGGGATGAACAAAGATAAGAATCGGGCGAAAACGTCGAATAAGACTTACCAGTCCTAAGACGCCCTTTCTTTCATCCCATTCTTGAAAATTGGGCAGCAAGCGCTGGAGCGTGAAATTACGCCCCTGCGTTCATGGCCCAGAGGACTGCCGAATGTGATTGCGGTCAGAGGTGACATTCTGAACGTACGCCTCAGAGTCCTCTGAATTGGCTTGTTGTTCGCCAAGCGATAAATTCGCATCACGATCGGACCGATCATTTGCCGCGGCCAGCTCAAGTTTGCGTTGTGACTCAACATAACGGCCTGCTAAATGCCCAACACCCGACCCGCCGAGACCGATCAGCGGAATTTCCCACCAGAGCGGTGACACCAGTACTGCCAAGGCAGTTCCTTCCATTCCAATTCTTGGATAAAGGTGCCTGTAGACCGCAACTTCGGTATCCCAATCCCCTTCCTCTCGAGCAAACGTGGTGACATCATTCGTCGCCCGAATTCTTGGAATAGTCGAGATTCCCGGCAGCGACGTAATCGCGGCATACGTTCCCGGTAACGATTGAGCCGAAATATCCTTCGCACTGGCCGCGGCATAAAGGATCTCGATCGGTTCATCCAGATTGACGGACAACCTGTTCGTGAATGCGTTGTATTGATTGGCACAGACCACTGGCTCAGGGAATAACGTGTACCCTGCGAGACTCAGCACTCCGATGGAATACCGCCAGACTGGGCTGATTCGTCGATTTGCCTTCAGCCGTTTCCATTCGCCAGCCGGATCGTATTCGTTCACGCAGACATAGACGTCGTTTAGACCATTCTTTTCCAGATAGTCGGAGATCTTCTGCTCGGTTTCGGCAGAGATCTCATGTCGAGTCGGTTTGTGACCGAAGGGGATCATCCGAGCTGGTGCATCCGCCATTTTGGCGAGACGATTCACCATCGGACCGGGCTTTCCCCGATGAAACACGATGTGCTCGCCGTCGGTCGTCCGACGATGATTTTGTCGTCCAAATTCATTCTGGATTGGGGTAATTGTGCACCCCATTAGCGAGAAACTCAATGCCAGTCCAAAACGAAGGATACGTTGTCGTTTGAGATTTGAAGTCATCATTTTGCCTTTGTCATTCTCGGCTCGCGTCGTGAATGTCTCGTCATAATCAGATCAGGATTTGCAACGGGAATTCAGAGAGCGCCTTGAGTCGTTGAACGAAGGCGTGTTCTATTCCAGGCCAACGATAGCCAGCAATTCCAAGGTAATGTCCGTGGGCCGATTACGCCGTACTTTTGATTGATCGACCGAAATCGCTCCGACTTTCGGCAGATTTCACCGTATAAGGATTCTTGAGCCGAGCGTGGGGACAGACTTCGTTTCCCTCTCGCTGGCGAGCGACAGACATCCCACGAAGTATGACAATCCGTTTTTAATGGCTTTCGGAGATTTATTCCCTAAAAAAACCG
Source organism: uncultured Schlesneria sp. (assembly GCA_903858935.1). Classification (GTDB taxonomy): domain Bacteria; phylum Planctomycetota; class Planctomycetia; order Planctomycetales; family Planctomycetaceae; genus Schlesneria. Next base: position 16,056 of record CAIOKO010000095.1, read on the forward strand.
ATGCGAATCTTTTGTCCCATTCTTGAAAACGGAAGTGGACTCAGGGACTGTCCGCACTGTTGCAGTACCTCCAGGAGTTGTCGTTGGCTGGGTGCCCTGACCTGAAAGGCGTCAACATATTACCAGCGCGCAGAGCGACGCGGTGAAAGCCGCGACGCACCGACTTTACCTAAAATGAGAATCATCCGCCCTGTTAAGGGGAGCACAATTCTTCTATTCAAACGTCACGAAATCGAACCTCACGAACGATCTGTGTGGGACGAAAGATTATTACAGTGTTTATGCGACCGATTGTGTCGCCCTTAGCAGGGCTGGGGAATTCAAGACATCTGACCCAGACATCTGAGGTTTTTTTCAAGAGTAAATTGGGTAAAAATCAGGTTTCCTGAATAAAGGCGAGGAGAGGGCTATTTTTGCTACGGAGCTGGTTAAGATACTTTTCTTCGGAGTAGATTTCCTTTGACTTCCAGAG
>CAIOKO010000096.1 GCA_903858935.1 uncultured Schlesneria sp.
AGGGATCAGAAGAGCGCAGACGTCATTCAAAATCTGACTACCGTTGCCGCTAAAAACAAATTCGCGGCAAACGGAAAAAGATTTCGGACCGCCGTTTGAAGCCATCCTCGCAAAAAAATGACGGCCTCGGAGCGATGATGGCCACTTTGGTCTAAGGCGAAGCCTCGATGGACTCATCGTTATTAAGTACCGGTTGGATAACCAGGCTTTGCTCCGGTGGAAATCAGAATCCATCACGGCGTTGCCGTTTAAGGCGATCCTCAACATCGACTGCGGCTGACCGCATTACAAAATCGGATGCAGACACTAAACTGTGTCGCGAGGTCAGACGTTGCTCATCAACTGCGTAGACTGAATTGCTGAGGGACGTCAAACCGACATGCGTTCGATGACGACGTCGCTGCTGTTTGCGAACCTTGGCCACATTTTGATTGTCCCCCTGCTGATCAGTTTTGCTATCCCTATGGATCGGGCCTGAGTGGTGCGGAATTCGACCAATACGTTATTTGACCTCACCAGGGGACATCGATTTCGGTATTCCTGCGCGATCGCTTCGATGGCTGTCGGGACATTGTTTCAATTACTGGTCCCTTATGTCTTCAAAGAAGCATTGGATCGGCTCAGCCGGGAACAGGCGACGCTTGTCGGCACGTTGCTCCCTGCTGCGTTGATCGTCATCGGGCTGAATGCACTGAATGGGGTATTCACTTACTACCGAGGGAAATGGGCGGCCGAGGCGAGCGAGGGGATCGTCCAGCAATTGAGGCATCGACTGTATGCCCACATGGAAAAGTTGCCGAGTACCTATTTCGATCTGACGAAGACCGGTGACATTGTCCAGCGCTGCTCGTCCGATGTGGAAACCGTACGGGTCTTCATGGCTGGGCAAGTCGTGGAAATTGCCAAAGTCATGCTGCTGCTGCTGGTCGGCGTTCCGATCATGTTCTGGCAGAACGCAAGGATGAGTCTGATCTCTCTGGTCTCGTTTCCGGTCCTGGTTGCGTTCACGTTCTTCCATTATCGGAGAATTCGCAAGCTGTTTGAAAAGGTAGACGAAGCGGAAGGCCGGCTCAGCACTTGCCTGCAGGAAAACCTGACCGGTATCCGCGTCTCACGCGCATTCGCAAGGCAAGATTTCGAGATCGAAAAATTCCGCAAGGTGAACGACGATTTCCGCGACCTGGAAATGAACCTTTTTCGCGGGCTGGCTCTCTTCTGGTCGCTTTCAGATGTTGTGGTCCTGCTGCAACTGGGAGCAGTCCTGATTTCGGGTGGATATTTCGTGATTCAAGGCCAGCTTTCACTGGGAACTTGGGTCTTCTTCTGGTGGATGGTACAGACCATCATCTGGCCGGTTCGACAGATTGGACGCATCGTCGCCGATTCAAGTCGTGCCGCCGTGTCGATTGGCCGTATCAATGAAATCCTGCATGAGAAAGAAGAGAGCGACGAACCAATCACCGCTGAACCGATAGACGGCGCGATTGAAATTAAGAACCTCTCCTTCGGCTACAAAACAGGTGATCTGGTTTTGCAGGATTTGTCGCTGGCGATCGCCGCAGGGGAAACCGTGGCGATCCTCGGTCGGCCAGGCTCGGGAAAATCGACGCTGGTTCACCTGCTGGTCCGCTTGTACGACTACTCAACGGGGTCGATTCGAATTGGAGGGCGGGAACTTAATACACTTAACCGGAAGAGTGTTCGCAGTGTTTTCGGCGTCGTGTTGCAAGACCCTTTTCTGTATTCCAAAAGCGTCCGTGACAACGTCGTAATCGGCCGCAGCGAGGCCGCTCACCATGAAGTCGAAGAATGTGCTCAAGCGGCTGCGATTCATGGAAACATCGTCGAGTTCGCCGAGGGTTATGAAACCATCGTGGGAGAACGAGGCGTGACTTTATCGGGGGGACAACGACAGCGACTTGCGATCGCCCGTGCACTCCTCAAGAACCCGGCCGTTCTGGTTCTGGATGACAGCCTGAGCGCCGTCGATACGAAAACAGAATCGCACATCCTGCAAACGCTGGCGGACCGGCGAGGTAAGCAGACGACGATTCTGATTGCTCATCGTCTTTCATCGACTCGGTTGGCGGATCGGATTTTCGTGCTCGAACAAGGTCGACTGATTCAGCAGGGAACTCATGAAGAGCTGATGGTGATCGACGGACCGTACCAAAGACTCTGGAACATCCAAAGCATGCTGGAGGACGAAATTGAAGAAGTTGTGGCGGAGGTGTCGCAATGAGCGGAGGCTGGATCGACGAGGATGACCTCAAAGAGCAGAAACTCGATTTGCGCTTATGGAAAACGCTGATTCGATACACGCTGCATTATCGCAGTACTGTGGTCGCATTCTTCGTCGTGTCGTTCTGCCTGGCGGCCAGCGACCTGGGGTTTCCCTTGCTGACCGGGACACTGATCACTGATATCGAAACCAACCACGGGAAGGTGAACCTGACGTTCTACGCGTTGGCTTTCAGCGGACTGGCGCTGTCGTTAAGTGCGTCCGTCTGGGCCTTCGTGACCTGTGCGGGCAAAATCCGGACGCATGTGAGCCACGACATCAGGCGTGATGCATTCGAGCGGTTACAGCAGCTTTCGTTCAGCTTCTATGACACCAGGCCATCAGGCTGGCTGATGGCTCGGCTCACCTCCGATTGCTTGCGACTGGCGGTGATTCTCGCGTGGGGTGTCATGGACCTGATCTGGGGAACAATGCTGATGGCTTCCGTCAGTGTGGTGATGATCTATTACAGTTGGAAGATTGCCATCGCGGTTCTTCTGGTCCTGCCATTGCTGTTCGCGGTCAGCGTCTATTTCAAGAAACGCATCCTGCGAACTTCGCGGCAGGTCCGAAAAACGAATTCCCTGATCACCGGTGTTTACAACGAAGGGATCATGGGGGTCAAAACGACAAAGGTCTTCGTGCGGGAACAAGAAAATCTGAATGACTTCGATCGCCTGACGATGAAGATGTACGAGTACTCGGTCCGTAACGCGATACTTTCCTCAATCTACCTCCCGATGGTCCTGACGCTGGGAAGCGTTGCAATTTCGGCAGCGCTGGTTGTGGGTGGACATCAGGTGATTGTCGGCGGCATGGCCATCGGCCAGATGGTGATGTTCATGTATTACGCCCAACTCTTTTTTCAGCCGGCCCAGGATATTTCGGCCTGGTTTGCAGAATTGCAGATGGCTCAGGCGTCAGCCGAACGAGTGATGGGTCTGATCGACGCCGTTCCTGATGTCCGCGACACTGACGCGGTCGCCGCCCGCCTGCATGAGAAAGGTGATGACGGACACCCCGATCAACTCGGCAAGATCGAGTTCCGCCACGTCGGCTTTCGCTATCGCAACGGCCCCCAGATCATTCAGGACTTTTCGCTGATTGTTGAACCGGGCGAAACCATTGCACTCGTCGGTGCGACAGGTGGCGGGAAATCAACCATCGTCAATCTTGTTTGCCGGTTCTATGAACCGACCGAAGGTCAGATCCTGATCGACGGCATCGATTACACTGATCGCAGTTTACAATGGCTGCAATCGAACCTGGGAATTGTGCTGCAACAACCGCATCTGTTCAGCGGCACGATCGCGGACAACATCCGCTACGGGCGACTTGATGCTACACAAGCGGAAATCGAAGCCGCCTCCAGCGATGCGGGCGCGCACGATTTCATCATGAATCTCGAAAAGGGATACGAGACACAAGTGGGCGAAGGGGGCAATCAGCTCAGTCTCGGGCAGAAACAACTCGTTTCCTTCGCACGAGCCATCCTGAAACGCCCCAGGCTGCTGGTGATGGACGAAGCGACATCCTCAATCGATACCGAGACCGAACGCCTGATTCAGCAGGGACTCAGTCGCCTGCTGAAGGGCCGCACCAGCTTCGTGATTGCTCATCGGCTTTCTACGATCAAGGCAGCAGATCGGATCATCGTCATCGCCCAGGGGCAGATCCAGGAAGTCGGAACGCACCAAGAATTGCTTAAAGCCCGCAAGCACTATTACGCGTTATACACAGAACAGGCCGTCCGCGATCTGGCATCGCTAGGTACGGTTTCAGCCAGCGCGAGTTAACCCCGAATCTGGCAACGCAACCCCACCCCACCTGCGGGGGTGGTAAACGGGCCTTTGCCCTAGCGACCGATATCGGACTCAAGGATGCTGACAAAACAGTTGCCCCAAACGAAGAAAGCCATCCGGCCCTGGACGGCTTTCCTGTTTTGGTCTATGCGTCTGCAAACCTGTCGATCAGACGGCGGCAGATCGTCGTCGACGAGCGGCACGCATGGCCAATCCGAATCCACCAAGACCCAGCAGAGCGAATGTCGATGGTTCGGGAACCGCTGCAGAATCAACAGCCAGCGTCCCGGAATCGGAGATGGCAGCACCATTCTGTGTGAAGCCTACGGCGATACTTGCAGGCCCATTCGCGATTCCATAAGTTCCATGATCGAAACGACCTACAATAAAAAAGTTTTCAAATCCATTGCCTGTAGCGGATTCTGTGATCGACGTACTGGTGAACGTACCAAAACCGGCATTGGTAAAATTGAACGAGGTTCCGACGGTCTTATCAAATGTAATTGTTCCGATGTCGTATTGGGGAGCCCCTACAAAAATGCCGCTTTGACTGGCGTTAGTAACCCAATTCCCGATTGTAAACACCGTTGCGGTATCAATGCTCGCCGAGTTAATTATCGGACTACCATCGCCCCCGAAACCTTGAGTCCCGATGACTCCTGCCGATACGGAACTGATCCCGCCAACAACGAGCAAAGCCGCCGCACAAACCAACTTCGTAAACTTGACCATTTGCAAAACCACCTATTCAGAACGGATTAGAACATCATTGACCACCGAACAACGGTTGGGTCAAACCAACGTCTTGACGAAAATGACCCGTTAGCTGGCCATACTTGTGATCGCGAATAGAAAAACGAGGACTCACATCGATTGGCTCGAACTGGCAGTGCCTGTTTTGTAGGAGTTCCAAATGAAAAAAGCCGACGCGACGGAGTCCCTGAATCAGGTCATCCATCGCGTCGGCTTACTTATTAACGAGCCTCCCAGTTTTGACCGGGCTGCCGTTGTTTGAGTCTTCCGTTTGCGTAAGCAAGCGGTAAGTTCCCCGCATTGCAGCAGGGATACTACGACATTCCAGTGAATACACAACAGGTAGAAGACGATTATTTACAAATGAAAATAAATATAATATTAAACGATTTACAGTAAGTCGTAATTCAACACAAAGAACAAGGCCACACAAAGCCAATACCGTGAATTAGCGTGACTTGAGCATCACGCAACCCCACTCCCCCTGCGTGAACGGCTAACGGGCCTTTGCCCTAGGGGTTAACTTGATTTCGTATCAGTGAATGGAGGATCGGGCTGGTGCAAAAGCCCGGTAACAACCACCACAGGGGTGTTTGGGCCGGACACAGGGGCGGTGGGGTTTGGTAGAATGATGAGTTGTTTTAAACGTCGAATCCTTTAGCCTCGAAGGGGGACAAACATGAATAAAGTCGATCGCCGTGAATTCCTTGGTGATTTCGGAACACGCGTTGTTTCTGGCAGCTTGGCATGGCAGGTGCTTCAATCGTTGACCCCGGCCCGTGCCCAGGACTTGCAGGTGACACCCGGTCTCGTTCATTTCAGGCCGGAAATGGAAGAGATCGTCAAATGGATCGAATCGACGCCACGCGAACGCATTCTGGAAGGGGCCGTCGAACGATTGAAGAAGGGGCTCGGTTATCGGCATCTCGTCGGTGGTCTGTTTCTGGCGGGCATTCGCAACATCAAGCCACGTCCCGTTGGATTTAAATTTCATGCGGTGATGGTCATCGGCGCTGCTCACCAGCTTTCACTGGATGCGGCTCAACCTGACCGGTTGATCCCGTTCTTCTGGGCGCTCGATAATTTCAAAGCATCACAGGCTCAAGATGTGAAAGAAGGGGACTGGTCGCTCGCGGCGGTTCGGGAATCGTCTGTCCCCTCCGCCTCACAAGCGAAACGGCGTTTTGTCGATGCCATGGATCGCTGGGACGAAGAAGCGGCGGATGCCGCCATCGCGGGACTCTGTCGGTCGGCGGGAGCGACCGAAGTCATGGAACTGGTCTGGCCGTACGCCATTCGTGACTGGCAAAACATCGGTCACAAGGCGATTTTCGCCGCCGGTGCCTGGCGGACGCTGGAACTGATCGGCTGGGAACATGCCGAACCGGTCCTTCGGTCGCTCGTTTATGGGCTTCTAAATGGAGGGTCGAGCGACACCGCCATTCCCTACGACCACAACCGGGAATTTGCCAGTCAGATACGAGCCGACTGGCTCGCAGGCCAGCCCGATCCGATGGTCACCACGGCACTGCTGCAAACATTAAGGCAAGCGAGTCCAAAAGAGGCGGCTGCATCGGTTGTTGCACATCTCAATCGAGGCGTCTCGGCCAGTTCGCTATGGGACGCAATCCTGCTCGCCGCGAGTGAACTATTAATGCGTCAGCAAGCGATTGTCCCGCTGCACGCCACCACAGCCACCAATGCCTTGTACTACACATTTCGGCAGAGTGGTTCGGATTCAACTCGTCGCCTCGCCTTGTTACAGGCGGCAAGTTGGATCGCATTGTTCCGCGAGGGCACGCGGGCACGCGGTGGTTTTCCCGACAAACCCAATATCGACGAGTTCCAACCTGCGGGAGTCGCCCCAGCCAGTATCGAATCGATCTTCGACGGCCTCCAGCAAAGTCGAGGCACGGCTGCGGCTCAAACACTGGCCTTCAGCCAGGGAGGCGGAAACCAGGAAAAATTCTTCGACGCCGCCAGACACCTGATCTTCACCAAAGGAACGGACGCCCACGATTTCAAATTCGCCGCATCAGCCTTCGAAGATCTCACTCACGCCAGCCCCGCCGTGAGACCACAATTGCTCGCAGCAAGCGTCTACTACCTGAAAGGAACCCGCGACCCCGATTCGCCGTTGTTACAGAAAGCAAGAGAAGCCCTCGCGATCCTGTGATACTTGTTCCGATGCAGCTAGCATCGGAACAGGTGGGCGACGCTAGCTGCGTCGCAACCGATCGGTATAACCGCGTACAATATGTTCGCGCAGCTTGCTAGCAAATCTGCAGGAAACTCGACGGTTTCGCAGTCGATCTTGACTCTCCCAATTTTTTCTAGCCGCATAGCGGAGACCGACTGTTCCAAGGGCGGTTTCCGCCCCTGGAACAGTCGGTAAAAACAACCGATAAGCCCCATCGGGGCGGCCGTGTTAGTAATGCACGTCAACGATTTCATAGGCAAATAGATAGGCCCACGGGCGAATTGTGTCACGCGGTCGCCCCGATGGGGCTAATCATTATTTTTTATCCGCATTAACCAGGGGCTGGTGCACTTGGCTTTAATCGGCCGTCGCTCTGCGGCCAGGGCAATTGCGTCTTATTCCGCTTTAAATCCTGTGATAATTCGTTCGAGGACATCAGTGGAAAGGGACGCTCGGTATCTTTTTCCTCGGACATTATCTTTAACCGAAGTGTCTCGTGACAAGATGGACACTGCCAATC
>CAIOKO010000097.1 GCA_903858935.1 uncultured Schlesneria sp.
CCGTCGATCCGAACGTCACGTTGCCATTGTCCGTCGTCAGCCTGTCACTGGCTCCCAGTAATACAGGCCCCGTATAAGCCTGGGCACCTGTTGTCGTGATGTTCCCGTTTAGAACGGTTGTACCGCTTCCTGCGTCGCTCAACGACGCGAGCTCCGTCATGCTGCCAACGGGGCCGTTGTACTTCACCGTTCCCGTTCCGGCATCAACCGTCAAAGCAAAAGCACCATCCACCGTCGAACCGAACGTTACGTTGCCACCCATGGTGGTCAGTGCGATATCGCTACCTAAAGCAACAGGTCCTGTGAAGGTGAAGGTCCCTGTCGTCGTCTGTGTACCTTTCAGTGTGATAATGCCGGAATTGCTGTTATTGAATGTCACTGACGATAGCCAGTTGCTTGCGCCGACCGTCATTTCGCCGGTGTCGTTGGTATTACCAAATACAATCGACGCCCAGTCGGCCTGTAAATAGCCCTGCTCGGCGCTGCTCAGATAAAGGCCGTTGCTCACGCCATCATTGATGTGCATGGGGGTGCTAGCGGTTGACGGCTGGATGGACAGCGTTCCGGTTCCAAAGACTTTATCAGCGAACGTTAAACTGTCAGATGTAATCGAGAGATTGTTCAATGGCGTCAGGCCACCAACCATGCCGTCGAATGTTGTGGCACCCGTGCCTGTGTTTATAGTCAGACTTTGCACACCGCTCGTCATTGCATCCACGGTCGAACCGAACGTCAGATTGCCACCACCAGTGGTTAACACGGTATCAGCCACCAGCACCACTGGACCTGAGTAGTACTGACTCCCTGTTGCCGTTGTAACGGGATCCATGAAACTAATTATGCCGCCCGTTGTGACTTCGAAATTCATCGAATTGGTCAGAGAAATGGGGGCATCAATCATGACATTGCCGGAAGTTGAGTCTCCAATCGAAAGCGTCCCCGCCGTAATGTGGTTTGACAATTCGGTTGCCGACAGTTCCAAAACACCTGAATGTGGCAGAGTGTAATTCGAAACAATGTCGATTTTTTCTGGTGGGGTAGGGGAGCCAGGATTGAAAGGTGGCGCAAGGGGAGTGAGCGATACGGTTTGGCCGATCGCGGTGATTGTCCCCTGGAGATGCATTTCGTTTGCCAGAATTGAGACGCCGCCGGAATCAGAATGCAAATCAGCCGACGAATTCAGCAAAAACGAAGCGCCGTTGCCATTTCCAGAAACCGTAACTGTGATCCCGTTACCCGCTTCGATTTCATCGGTCTGTAGCTCGGTATTGACCGTAATGCCATTTGTTGCGGTAAGACTGACGCTTCCGGAGGCCAAAAGATTCTGGGCAGACAATGTGTCACCAGCTGAAATCGAAATATCCAGAGTATCTGTCGAAGAATGAATGTCATTCGCTTTTAGGCTGCCCGAATCAGAGATTTGAACCGTTTGACTGGCGTTAACTGTGATCGAACCCAATGACGCAGTGATTGCTGATTGAATGAAGACGTTATCAATCGTGTTACGAATATTTAACGCACCGATGTCGATCGAATTCGAGCCCTGAAAGTAGACGGACTGTTCGCCGGCTGATCCTTTAATATCGATCGACGTGATCAATGTGCTCGTTGTGCTCGTTGACAACAAATACGGAGTTTCGGGTTCGGTGTTTGCCTGATCAGAAATATGCAGGTAAGAATTGCCGCTGCCATCTTTAGACACGGACAACTTCGCAACATCACCGGCTGATGACATCGTAACTGTGAGCGCTCCTCCAGCCAGAACCGAGTGCACATTGAGGACTCTGCGGTCTTCCAGGCGGAGCGATGACAATTTGGCGGCGTTATCGAGAGGAAATGCTGAACGACAGGTTTTTTTCCTGTTGTCGAGCCAATTCCAAAACCAGCTTGCGAATTGCATAAAAACCCGTCCTTGCCGCATTGAGGCGAATTCAACGTTGTCCCGCGACATTCATTGGCGCTGTGATTTAAATTCTTCAGTTTGACTTCGATTAGTCTCGGAATCTCTCACGAGATGACGTGAAACAAGCGTGCCACTCTAACCGCGAATATCACAATCTGTGCCGACTGGAGCGTCTGTGACTTCAAAAATGCTTATGTTTTAGAATCACAAGACGCACCTTGAACCTTTCGATATTCGACAATAATAGGGATCTGTCCGGTTGAGTGGCGAGTTAATTCCGGCATTTTCTGCCGTTATCTTCAATCCATTTTCTCACCTGAAACTCTCGGCTTTGAAAATTCTTTGCAAAAAACTGTTTAACGCATGATCGATGCGTCTTTTTCGAACACTCAGGTCTGGCTGCCTGGATTAGAGAAATAAGAGCTCACAGCCTGAGAATGCGATTAATGGGGATCGCAGCGTTAGTCCAGTTTGCCGACAGATAGGATTATGCGGAAGTTTCCTGCTGTAACGACTCGACTTCATCCGATGAACATTGCATGGTTTTTCGCGGACTTCGTACGGCACTGACGTACGAGATCGCTTTCAATTCGAAAACACGGGACTCTTCACGAACCCCGGCGAAATTCAGTTCAAGGAGAATAAGCGATGCGTCGTGCGATTCTGGCATTATTGCTTTTGGCTGCCGTAGTTACGTCGAATTCAGGCACAGCGCAAGCCGCAGGTGAAGGGCAGCCGTCTGACTGGGGTCGGTTTAATTACTATCCTTATGTGTACTATCCGCATAACTTTCAAGCACCGCAGCAATACAACAGCTTATATAACCGGTATCCACAAGCCCGTCAGATCCCTGTCTATAACAAGAACTGGTACAACTTCTATCCGGAAAAAAAACCATACTACAGCGGGCACCATTTCACTCTTGACGTATTTTAAGGCGGAAGTCGCACTAGCGTAATGCTTTGAGTGCACTTAGTCGCATCGCGCTGATGGATGGTATTAACCCGCCAAAAAATCCCATCGCAAGTGCAAGCATCATACCTACTGCGATCGTGCTCGGGTCCACGGTGAGGCGAAGAACCACAAACTTTCCGCCTCCACCGGGGCCGCCAGTCACGATGCTATTCGCGGTGAAACCATCACACAGTGAACCGATCGCACAGCCAATCGCACCGCCAATCAGCGCCAGAACAAGTGATTCCAACAGGAACGAGACAAGTATCTGCCACCGCTTGAACCCAAGTAAACGCAGTACTCCAATATCTTTCGTACGTTGGCTGATGGCAGCAAACATCGTGTTCATCACGCCAAAAAGGCCCCCTAACGACATTATCAGCGCCACCAGCATTGCCATCCCGAGAAACTGAACATTGGTTGCTGAAAGGTTGGCAAAGTAGGCTTGCTCGACCTGAGGGCTGACTGCTGCCTTTTTATATTCTGTCGCGAAATATTCTTTGAGAAGCTCTGCTCCCCATTCTGGTTCCGAGAAATCTTCGCGTACTTGCTGAAGTTTTGGGTCTGGAGCCGTTTTGTCGATCTTTTTGAGATTGACTGCTTCATCAAACGCCTGTTTTGCAGATTCTTTCCGCGAAGCAATCAGTCCCGCACGCTGATCTTTGCGATAATCGTTACGAGCCCGTACGCAAAAGGTTGTATAATTCGATTTGCCGAATAACGGGCCAACCTGAGATTGTCGCGTCCAGACTTCGGAATCGTAAACGGTCCCTGACGTTTCAAAAACACCCGTTACATACCAGACTCGTTCCCCGATTTTAAAAGTATCACCCACGTCGAGACGATCCTGTCGCTTGGCGTTGGCAAGTACATCCTCGGTCCGATCACTTCCAAGCTCTCGAGCAATCGCCCCACCGAGCATCGCCTCGATTGCCGTCTCGCCGGAAGTATTGATTTCACGAACACCTGAATCCGAGAACCATGCCCCGCCGGGTGTCAGCTTTAATCCATGAACTTTGGCGGACATCGCGGGGTCGTCGACACCACGTACTTGCAGAAATCGGCGCTTCAATGCACCGGTTTTCCGATCCTCGATTTGTTGCGAAATTCCAAGATAAGTCTCACGACTGACCAGAGGCTGTCCTGCTTCATCGTGAGCAACTCCTTCTTGAGTTTCGATTTCTGTTGCATCTGCGAAACCAAGATTGCTGAATGCTTCGTCGGTCGAGCCTTCAGACATAATCATCACGTTACCAGGTTGACCACTCGATTCCGTCATCGAATACATACCGTTCACGAAGGCCAACAGCATGATTTGGATTCCGATCACCAGCGTAAACGAACCGATCATGAATAACGTCGTGAGCCATCGCGTTCTCAGGTTCATAATGTTGTAGCTAAGCGGCACTTTTCCGATTGCCAAAAGAATCAATAACAGAATTGCGGCTCCTGCAAAGACCGCTTTCAGGACCGGTGACGAAGCACCAAAAACTTGCCAGGGCGCAGCAGCAATATGAAAGGATTCAAGCATGATATCGGAGCTTTGATTCAGGTATGAAACGTGTGGGTATCATTGCAACAAAGTAGAGGTTTACGAAAAACTGCTCATCAGTTTCACTATTTCCGTGGAGTTCAGAATTCTTATTCTTTGATCAAGCTACTTTTGCAAAGACGTCCGAGACGCGAACGCCTCGCGCTGTTATTGCAGGGATAAAACTGCCTGCGAAGGCAGTCATGGCTCCCATGGCGGCACCCCACCACAGACAGTTAATCGGCACCGCAAATTTTGGGAAAAAAGCGATCGGAAATGGTAACCCGCCCCAGACTCCGTTGATGATTCCATAAGCCAGCCCGGCACTCAGCAATCCAGACAACGTACCAATCAACAAGGCCTCGCTGAGAACCAGAGTTAAAATCTGCCATGGCAAAAAGCCCAGCACTTTCAAAACAGCGAATTCGATTCGACGCTCGCGAACGCTGATGCTGATCGCGTTCGAAATCACAAGCGATAAAACAAGCATGCATGCAGGAGCGAGAAGCCATCTAACTCCCCAGATGATGTCGCGATACGCATCGAGAAATGAAGAAATTCCCGTCGAAGACGTTTCGCACTTGACAGCCGGATTCGTAAATGACGGCGCGGTCAGAATCTGTTCGGTCAACTTATTAAATGAAACTCGGTCAGGCACCCGTAACCAGACAAGACTCAGCGTTTTGTCCGCTAATGGATGAGGCTTGTTGTTGTTTTTCGCCTTGTAGGTATCGAGTTCCGTCTCGAAAAAATCGCGATTGATTATGGCACTATCGGTATACTGAGCGGTTTCTTTCGGGAACGATCCGACGATTTCGAGTTCAAGATTGATGTCCCGATAGTTACGTCCGTATGCCGTAATCCGGTCTCCGACTTTCTTCTTGAGTTTTGCCAGTCGTCCTTCGCCGATGATCACTCCGTTTCGGACCTCTTTCATCCGTTTGATTGCATCGATTAAAGGCCGTGCCTGTTCGTCGGTTAAGACATCGATGTTGTCGAGCATGCTTCGCGCTTTTTCGGCTTCCATGATGAACGAAAAGAAAAGATTTTCGTAGCCTCGTTTTGCCGGATTTGATTCCGTTGAACCAACAAAGAACCCCCAAGTCATTGAGTCTTGCGGATGGACTGCTGACGAATCGCTCGGGTCAGCAGCTCCTGCACTCAGGCCTGCCGCATAGGAGTAAGGCATGAGACTCGGGTTTTGCCATTTTTCAGTGACAATGGCCTTGATATTGGCGCTCTTTTCAGTAGTCACTTTGTCGAGTGTTGTCAGGACGGTAAAAACAAGCGTCACAACCAACACCAACATCATCGTGCCGAGCGACGTTAAGATCGTCCGCACGGGATTACGGGCGATGTTTTCGAAAACAAGTACGAGAAATTTCATGTTTTTATTCCCCGGATTGACCGGTGACGGATGTATTTGCGAGTGATGTTTGCCACTGGCAAACGCCTTCGCTCGCCAGTTTTTCTCGATTTTCGGACCACACCCTTCAAGCCGTGGCCAGCTCAACGCGGATGTCACCGGGACAATTCCCCCTGATGATGATTTACGCGAACTCTGGTGTCTGAGTCGCTAAGCGTCCCTTTTCCAGATGAACGATCCTGTCAGCTCTCTCAGCGGCCTTTGGGTCGTGAGTCACCATGACAATCGTTTTATTAAGCGTATTTTTCAATTCGACCAGAAGGTTCAGGATTTCGTGAGCCGATTTCGCGTCAAGGTCACCAGTCGGTTCATCCGCCACGATTAAGGACGGGTCAGTCACGATCGCACGAGCGATACCGACTCGCTGCTGCTGGCCGCCAGATAGCTGACCCGGGCGGTGCCACATTCGATCACTGAGACCTACAATGTCGAGAGCGGTTGTGACCTGCTGTTTTCTTTGCGATGCTGAAAGTGGCAAAAGCAATAACGGCAGTTCCACATTCCGAAATGCAGATAACACTGGCAAGAGATGATAGAACTGAAAGATGAAGCCAAGGCTGCGCGTTCGCCATCCTGCCAGCTGACCTTCTGACATATTGGAAATTTCCTCGCCCTGGACACGAATCGAGCCTGTGGTCGGCCGATCGAGTCCCGCGATCAGATTCAAAAGAGTCGTCTTCCCCGACCCCGACGGTCCCATTAATGCGACATACTCACCCTGCTGGACGTTCAGGTTAAGTCCGTTTAGTACGTCTAACACTTCGCTGCCGCGTCTAAATGATTTATGAACATCATGGACTTCCACACACGGATCGGACGAGGACATCAACAATTCCTTTTTATCATCTCAATTACGGTGATGGATTAATCGGTTCGGCGGCGGATTCGCGTTGTGGTGTTTCGAACTGTGTTCGAATCGGCGAAAATTCCTCGTCGACGATATCTGAGTAGAACCTCACGATTGCGCCCATTTCGGGTCTGAGGTATTGGCCTTCTTCATCGGCAGGAACTTTCAACCGAACGCGAACGGGAACCGCCCCTTTGGCTCTGTCAGCAATAGGCATTAGTCGAGAAACGACTCCGTCATATGATCGATCCATATAGGCTTCAGGCTGAACTTTGCAGCGCTGCCCTTTTTTCACCTTTGCAATTTCGCGTTCTTGTATGGAAAGTTCTACTTCGAGTTTTGACAGGTCTGCCATGTCACACAAGCTAAACGATCCATTAAATGCAACAGGATTGACAAGGTTGCCTAATTCCGCGTTCTTCTTCAGTACCGTACCCGAAATCGGCGCGACAATGATGCAATTGTCAAGCCGCCATTTTGCCCGACGAACTTCCGCTTCCGCCTGCCGAACCTGTGCCTGCGCAGCTTTCTTCCGCTCAGGCCGAGGACCATCAACCATCAATTGAGCCGTTGCTGAAAGCTTATCGACTCGCCGAGTCATCATTTGAAACTGCGATTCTGCCGCTTCGAAGTCCTGCCTGTTGCCGAACCCTTTTGTCCAAAGATCCTTTGCACGTTTGTAGTCACGCTCAGCCTGTTCAAGATTTGTCTGAGTTTCTGCTAAATCCGCTTTGACCTGTTTGATCTCGTCGGGCCGAGACCCCTCAAGCAATTCCGCGAGATTCTCTTTCGCTGCTTCTAACAAACCTGTGACACGTTGGAATTCTGCCTGATATTCGGTACTGTCCAAAACGGCTAGCACAAATCCGCTCTCGATCCGTTGTCCCGCCTCAAAGTTTAATTCGATTACGCGACCGCTCACCTGCGGACTGACCAGGATCTGTTGCTCGGGAATAATGTAACCCTTCGATTCCACAACGGGGCCCGTCGAGTTGTTCGAGCCAGACGCGGTCTTGGTCGAATCCGAAGCCGACTTAGTCGCTTCTGTTGGCGACATCACTACATCGACCGACGGCAAAGTTTGGACTGCAAACGGGCTTCCCAGCAAAAGCAAATACGCAGTCGCAGAGGCCAGGGCGAAAACGAGGAACCACGGCAATGAAGAGCCTCGCGATGTCGACTGACCGGGGCGCGGCAATCTAAGCGATTGAACGCGGTCTTTGAGCGACGCATTCGACGCAGAGGAATCAGTCATTGACGCAAAATTCCTGGAAAAAATATTGTGGTCGCGTTCCCTCGTGACGAATCGAAGTCATCTGTTTCAACTGGAGCTTCGTCATGACTATGATTGCACGTCGAGTCCAAATTGCCAATCGAACGATGAGTCTGTTCGCAATAATAATAACAGTTGACTCTTCGACGAAGTTTAAGCCTGTCGGTTTTTATTCACGTATCGATGATTGTAGTCATCGCGGCAAAGGTTTGATTCCGTAAAAAGCAATCCTTTTTACCCTCGCCTTGTTTCGCTGTATAAATTTCCACGGTCGAATTCGACCTTCGCTGATCCCGAGAAATTACCCAGAATGAATACGATCAGTAAATTGGAATTGAACACAATCAATCGCAGCAAGCGGGATTGGATGTTCACGCTTTTGATCTCGCTGATTCTGTTTGCCGTGACGGTTGCCGTCTATGTTTCGGCATTCAACAACGATTTTGTCGCCTGGGATGACGATGAATATGTTTATCAGCAGCAACAAGTCCTCAATGGAATTTCGTGGGACGGATTCCTCTGGGCGACAAAGGCCGAAGTCGCGGCAAACTGGCACCCGTTGACGCTGTTCTCACTTCAAATCGATGCCCATTTTTTCGGTTCAGGTCCATACGGCTTCCATCGTACCTCAGTACTTCTGCATGCCATTAATTCAGTTCTGGTTTTCCTCGCAATCCGATCTTTAACGGGAAATCTGGTTCGCAGCTTGGTTGTCGCTGGTTTATTCTCGCTTCACCCCATGCACGTCGAATCGGTCGCCTGGATTTCAGAGCGCAAGGATCTGCTGAGCGGCTTCTTTTTTTGCCTGAC
>CAIOKO010000098.1 GCA_903858935.1 uncultured Schlesneria sp.
GAGCAAGCGAGGAAAAAATTAGAAATTTTGCGCGGTTGGTTGCTCTTGCGCTGCGGCGGTCGTCGGGAGTGACTGAAAGTCCCACTCCCGCTCGCAGCGGCAACCAACCAGTCCTTGGTGAATACTATAAGGGCGGCGCTCAGCGGCTGTCGCCGCATCGCGCTTCCCTGGGCTGATTTGTGTTGGCCTTTCAGGCCATAGGCCGACGCAGGAAAGACTGTTTCTTGAGTGTTATGGCGCGCCACGCCTCCTCGTTGTCAGACTCATCTTGACCGACTCGCCTTCTCGACGTACTCTCCGCGCCACTACCCAATTACATTTCAATCTCGAATCACTTCCGTGTTCGCTCTCGGCTGCACGTCATTTTTCGACGCATATTCAAAACACATCAAGACATTTCAGCATTCGATTCTGTCTCAAAAGAATAATCCATCTGGGTATAGGCTGGCGGAGCCAATCTATTCCCAAGGCTTTGGCCCACGTCGACTGACCTTGGTTGGTCGAACCATGCGAAAGGAATCGCATTCCATGAACGAATCACAATCTTCTGGCTTTTCTCGGCGACTTTGGCTGCAGTCTGCAGCACTCGCCGCGTCATTACCCGCCGCAGCCTGGGGGCGCACTCCGCCGCCCGAAGCCGACGAGGAAGACGAAGACGACAACGACAAGAAATATCAAACGAAAATCGAGACGAATTTAATCGGCGATCATACTCTTTTCGCCGGCCTGGAACCCGTTGTACTGGAAGGGGTGGGGCTGGTTCGAGGCTTGGCCGGAACTGGAGGCGATCCATCGCCGTCGCACTACCGGTCACTCCTGATGGAAGATTTAAAAAAGGCTGGTTTTCGAAGTCCGAATGCAATTTTGGAATCACCCAATACGGCCCTCGTTGTTGTTACCGCCTATTTGCATCCTTGGACAAAGAAAGGTGACCGACTCGACGTCGAAGTTCGTATCCCGGAAAGCGCCAATGCGACGAGCCTGGTCGGGGGCGAACTGATGGAAGTTCGGCTCTCTGATAAAGCGGTCGTGAACGGTGATTTGAAAAAGGGCTGGGAATACGCGATCGCACGGGGTCCCGTTCTGACAGCGGGACTTGCTGCGGCAACCACAACTGAGCCCGCACTTTTAAGACGGGGTCGAGTGTTGAGTGGCGCTGGCGTTAAGAAAGAACGAGAACTCTCTCTGTTTCTGAAAAACGACTTCCGAAGTGTCCGCAACGCACAAAGAATTGAAAAAGCAATTGGTCGAAGATTCCACCATTTTGACGAACACGGTATCAAGAAGCCCCTCGCCACGGCAAAAACGGATCAACGTCTCGTGGTCACGGTGCATCCTCGTTACAAAGATAATCTGCCACGCTATGTGCAGGTGATTCGGCACCTCGCTTTCCGCGAAGAGCCTGTACAGTTGCGTGTGCGAATGACGCGACTGCAGCATGACCTGTTGATACCGGAAACAGCTCACTCAAGCGCTCTTCAGCTCGAAGCGATTGGTAACGAAGCGATTCCGATTCTCAAGAAAGGGATCGTCGCACCGACGTTGGAATGCCGCTTTCACTCGGCAGTGGCTCTGGCCTATCTGGGAGATTCATCAGGACTCCCCGCCCTTGTTGAATCCTCTCGAAAAGAACGTGCGTTTCGCGTCTTCGCTCTCGCAGCGATGTCGACTCTTGAAGACGCGGAAGTGCATCTCGCGTTACGCGAACTGATGGACGATCCCCACGACGAGACACGATACGGTGCGTTTCGAGCACTGTGGACTCTCGACCGGAATGATCGGTTTATTCGAGGCGAACGGCTTGGTGTTCGCGAAAATGCTGAGAACCAGGACAATGAATACAAAATTCACGTTGTCCACTCCAATGGTCCGCCACTGGTTCATGTGACATTGCGAACGCGACCCGAGATTGTCATCTTCGGTGCCGAACAGGAATTCCGCGCTCCAATGTACGTTTCGGCCGGAAAAAACATTATGGTCACTGCTCAACCAGGCGGGACAAGCGTTTCACTGGCACGATTCGAAGTTGGCAAGCATGACCAGCGAAAAGAAGTTTCGCTGCGGGTTGCCGATGTGATTCGAGCTGCAAATGAGCTCGGCGCGACGTACCCAGATATTTTGCAGCTACTTGCCGACGCATCAAAACAAAAAAACTTATCGACCGCACTCGCCGTCGACAAACTCCCGGCTGCTGGTCGGGTTTATTACCGGCCGGTCAGTAACGCCACGCCCGGTAGTAAGCGAGCTGTGAAAATCGGTCGCGACCGCGCCGCGCCAGGCAGTTTCCCTGAAATTGACGATCCCGAAGAGGCTGCTCGCCGCAAAGAAGAGTCTGAGCGCGAACGTAAGAACGACCCATCCGAAGCAACAATGGCCAATATTCCCATCGAATCCCCGCAGTACGATTCAGATTTAGAGAATGATTCGAAACCTGCAACAAAGAAAAGCAGTAAAAAAGGGGACAAGCCAAAAAGTTCGTGGTCTTGGCTCGGCGGAAAAAAGTGATTGAACCGGGCCGTTGTTTTTAAAGCGCCTTACGGGAATGGTCGCGACAACGGACCAACAGAAATAAATCATTCCATAACGCGACACTAAAAAATGCTCAAATTGTTCGACAGGAATGGTCGCGACAACGGACCAACAGAAATAAATCATTCCATAACGCGACACTAAAAAATGCTCAAATTGTTCGATAGTAATGGTCGCGACAACGGACCAACAGAAATAAATCATTCCGTAACGCGACACTAAAAAATGCTCAAATTGTTCGACAGGAATGGTCGCGACAACGGACCAACAGAAATAAATCA
>CAIOKO010000099.1 GCA_903858935.1 uncultured Schlesneria sp.
AAAAGCTGCCATATGGGTTTGTTGATTTTACTAAGAATCGACGTGTGCGCGTACCTTGAGCGGTTCCGCCGCGAGCACGGAAAAAGTTGGGGCTAAAAGCCCTGTGACGAAAACAGCGAGAGTGTCATCTCTGTCGTATTTAAGAGTCGTGATCGCCAACCTGGTGTAAACGAGGCTCGAAGCCCCAAGCTGCCTTATCCGGCGTTTGACTCACGACAGAGCGCCATGCTTTTCACTTCGACCTTGGCTGGCTAAGCCAGCACTACGGCCATGGGGACAACGGCGTTATCGATCACTCTCGCCAGATTCGGCAACCGGAGCTTCGAGCGAAGTTGAGTTTACTTCTGGGGGTTGATTTGTCACCCCCAATTTTGCCAGCACGTGAACCAACAGTGAACCAAGCTGCTGCGGTTCTTTCTTTCGGCTACGGACAGTTTTACTACGAATGTCGTTTAGGGGCTTTGCTTCCTCGGCATACGCGGACTTCGGCAGTTGATCCGTTGCCGTCTTGAGGTCCGCCAGTACGACATCCATCGGCGTCTGATGTTTGCGATGGAAGTCCAGGAGCTTACCGAGGACGTAACCGCGATCAAGTCGACTCGGATGTTGGAACAGTTTTCGGCCCGCGACGATTTGATAGATGGTGCGTGTGACACGATTGGCGACGCGACAGCGGATGTCACGCGGGTCGTGTCCTTGCTCTTTCCAGAACTGGTACTTT
Source organism: uncultured Schlesneria sp. (assembly GCA_903858935.1). Taxonomy (GTDB): domain Bacteria; phylum Planctomycetota; class Planctomycetia; order Planctomycetales; family Planctomycetaceae; genus Schlesneria. The sequence continues at coordinate 722 of CAIOKO010000099.1, forward strand.
CCTCGCCAGTACTCGTTGCATTTAATCAGATTGTCGGCGATGAGCATCCAGGCCCCGCGCATCTTTCCATTGCGGAATCGTGAGAGTTTCCCACCGCGATCCACGCCGTCGCTCTGATAACGCGACGGGAACAGTCCCGCGCGTCCCGTGATGGCCTTCGCGGAAGCATAGTGTTCGATGGGACCTGTTTCGCCCGCGACTTCAGCGGCCGAGACAACATTGATTCCTGGATGAGACAACAACAGAATCCAAGGTGTTTGCGCAAGCAAACCGGCAGTTTCTCGTTCCACTTCGAGAATTTGCTGGGATTTTTGCCGCCAATCAACGAGCAACTGTTGCCAGAGCCTGGTGATCAGGGGATGCAGAGGATCGCCTTTGACGGCATTGCTGGCCCAGGCCAAGATGCGTGCCACGGACTTAGCTTGGAACGAACACTGTTTTTCCTTGAGCCATTTCGTGAGTCCAGGAATTCCCGCATCCAAGAGCGCGCGAGAAGTACCACCATGATCGGCAATGAACTGTAACACCATCTGCCCGATCTCATGATCCCACAGATCGGTGCTAGGAAAGAGTCCTGCATATCCCGGCAAGCAGCTCTCCAAACGAACCCGAATCTGCGATTGGAGCTTGGCTCGCTTCTTGACGAGATCACGTCGATGCCGCGTGAGGAGTTTGAGGGATTGGTAGTGTTCACTCCACTCGTGTTCAATGAGTCCGAAGCCATTGACACTCGCACGGTGAATCGCCACCAGGTCTTTGTCATCGGTCTTGATGTCACCAGACTCCGCCATCCGATAATGATTCGAAGCAAAGGGATGAACGAGTCGTGTTTCATAGCCCGCCGAACGCAGAGTACGCGAGACAATTTGATGATAGATCCCCGTCATCTCAACGCAGCAAATCAAATCCTTGATCCCATGTGCGTCCATCGTCTGTTTGATCAAGAGGACCATCGCCTTGAGGTCGCTGCTACGATGTTCAACGGGCGTGGGGTTAACCAAGACTTTGCCATAGAAATCGCACATGATCCACTTGGATCGATCCTTGGCACAATCAACACTGACGATGGTAAACCGTTCTGGACCAACAGCCTGAACACGAGGCTGAATCACCCCGGATGGCCTGCCCAATACCGCTTGAGCAAACGCCTTCGAACGTCGTTTTGTACGCTTTTTTCCGATTTCAACTTTTGTAGTCATCTTCTCTGCCTTTCTAAAGAGAAACGTTGTTCAAACATTTCCCACAAAAGCAGAGGAAGCAAATTTTTTAGATTTATGGTTTCAAGAACCACTTACCAGGGG
>CAIOKO010000100.1 GCA_903858935.1 uncultured Schlesneria sp.
CCCTACAACGACGCGAACCTCCCCAACATCGAGTGCCCCGAAGACGGGGCTTTACCAACACATTTTCGTGTAACCTATGTCCCCGAACGCGCGCCACCCTTGTGTCCGGCCCAAACACTCAAGGTCGGTGGAGAGCGTCTTCGCTGACCGCTTTTCGCGGGTTCCCGGCTTTCCTCGAACATCGTTCAGGCCGCAGCCCTCGGCTGCTCCAAGCCTGCATCATCGTGGCGGAAGTGGCGAAAGAAAATGAAAATGCCCAAACCAATCAAATATGAAGAGGCTCTCGAACGGGTACGGAAGATTTTTCCCGACCACGAGGTGACGGTCTACGACGGCGACGCCTGGCAGGAATCGGGACTGGTCGAAGATGCCAGCGGAGCCAAAATCGCTTCGTTCCGGTTGAAACTGGTCGAACGGGGTCCGAAAACGATCCCCGATGTCAGCCAGATCAGCATCGGCGAAGTCGGAAAATTCTGCGGTGACCGGTTCGAAGGGGAGACGTGGGAAGAGCGACAGGGGATACCGGTCTATCTCGACTACAACGCCACGACGCCGATGGACCGACGAGTGCTCGACGTGATGACCCCGTGGTTCCTCGCCCCTTCCAATGCCGGCAGCCGCACCCATATCTACGGCCAGAACGCGAAAGAGGCGGTCGAGGCCGCACGGAAACCGATTGCCGAACTGCTGGGTGCTCAACCGCAGGAAGTCATCTTCACCAGCGGAGCGACCGAGAGTAACAATCTGGCAATCCTCGGTCTGGCGGAATACGGCGAACGAACCGGCAGGCGTCACATCATTTCCACCACGATCGAACACAAGGCGGTCCTGGAACCACTCGACCGGATGCGGCAACTCGGCTTCGAAGTCGACCTCGCCCCGGTCACGAGTGGCGGGTACGTCGAGTCTGAGACGATCCAGAAGCTATTGCGGCCCGACACGCTGCTGGTGAGCGTCATGCATGCCAACAACGAAACGGGAATCCTGCAACCGGTCCACGCCATCAGCGACTTGTTGCAGGGAACCCCGACACTTTTTCACACCGACGCCGCCCAGACATTCGGCAAGGAAGTGAACGAGTTACGCTCGCTGAAGGCCGACATGGTCTCGATCAGCGGCCACAAGATTTACGGCCCGCAGGGAATCGGTGCGTTACTGGTCCGCAGGCGCGGAGCAGAAAAACGACCCGTCCAGCCCCTCGTTTTCGGAGGTGGTCAGGAACGAGGCCTGCGTCCCGGCACCGTCCCGGTCGCGCTGGCCGTCGGTCTGGGCGAGGCAGTGCGTCTGGCCAGTCTTGAATGGGAAACCCGCGGAGCCAGAGCGATCGAGATCCGGCAACAATTGTTACACGACCTGCAAGCGGTCGAGCATTACATCAACGGCGATCCAACCCGGTGCCAGCCGCATGTTCTGAACGTCAGTTTTCCGGGTTTGGACAGTGAGGCGTTCATGCTGGCCACCCGCCACGCATTGGCAACATCAAACGGCTCCGCATGTACTTCAGCCAATTACAAGCCCAGCCATGTGCTTACTGCGATGGGTTTCGATGAAGAGCGAATCTCGTGTTCGATTCGGTTATCTTACGGATACGGGTGCAACTTGAATTCCGCGTTAAGCTGCTTGGCCAGACTCCCGATGTTAATTCCTTCAAACGACAGTACTGTCACAGAAAAATAGATGAATTACCCCGAATTCAACATCCCCGCCGTACGTGCCTCCCAAGGTGGGAATATGTTTTACACGGCGATGTGTCCGGTCCGCCTGCTGCCAAAACTCTTTCCAATTGGCACAGAACAAACTACGAGCGACATTCACCAATCGTTCCGTAGCGTAAACATGGCGCGCGTACGCGAAATTGCAAAGGATATAGTGGCGCATAAAGGCAGTTTTCACCTGGCCGCAGTGACAGTCGCGATCGAGCAACGAGTTCGTTTTGAACCGTACGTCAGCACACGTTCAAAACAGCCCACGGCAGGCGAATTATTGATCCCGCTCGAAGCGCGTTTAACGATTATTGACGGTATTCATCGCATTTATGGACTTCAACGGTCATTGAAACAATGCCCATCCCTCGCAGACGATTCTGTTGCCGTATTGTTCCACATCGATCCAGACGGGACGCGACGCGGCCAAATCTTTAGTGACATAAAGCGATATGAACGGTCAACAGCTCAATCGCAACGAATTGGACTCGATGAGCGTGACGAAAATGCGAAGCTAACGCGCGAGATGATCGATTTCATACCTGTATTTGAGCACTCGATTGAAATGGAAAAAACAGCTATTTCGAACCGTTCACGAAAGCTGTTTACCCTGAGCGCACTATATCAAGCCAATAAAATTTTGCTCACAGACGTCAAGGAAGCACCGTACGAAGAACGCCTGCGGCTCGCAGCCGATTTCTGGAATGAGGTTTCGAAACAAATTCCCGGGTGGAAAGAGCTTGTTGAAACTGAAAGGTCACCAGCGGAAATCCGTGCGGCGTACGTCCATTGTCATGCAATAGGTCTCGCATCAATCGCGCGAGCCGGTCGTACATTACTCGTACAAACACCTAACCGTTGGAAGAAGCAACTGGCAAAACTATCGACCCTTGATTGGTCCAGAAGCAACACGCAGCTTTGGGAAGGCCGCGCGATGATCGGCGGAAAGTTATCCAAATCGAGTTCCGCCGTTTCGCGAGCCGGAATCGTGGTGAAGAATCACCTTGGGCTTGCGCTTTCACCGGAAGAAAGTGCGATCGACATATAACTTCCGCGTCACTGGAAACGTGAGGATTGGACGACTAACTCTTTAAATCACGCACCGGTCCTCGGAAAACCTCCCCAAGATGCCATCTGAGGTACTCCGCCGACGGTCGCATTGATTCCGATTGCGCCATTCTCAACGACCTTCCGTGGAAAATCATAAGCCAATCGCTGAGCCCAGTCGTTCCATTCGCTTTTTGCGAAACTCGCAACGAAAGATCTTCGCCCACAGTGAAGGCCCCAAGATCGAAGAGTTTGTGATGCATGCTGCATAATGCTAATCCATTCGCTTCAACATCAGGTCCGCCAGCGACGTGCCATTTGATATGTGCGGCCTCAAGCGCAACATGCTGGGACCCCATTCTGAGATTGTACCCACATACCGCGCACTGGTACTCGTAAGCAATCAGAATACGCTCGCGAAACGCTGGGTCACGTTTGCGTTGTATGGCCTGTTCAAATTGTATTTCGAGTCCAACCGAATCAAGAATGTCGCCGAAGACGGTAGCGGGAAAATGTTGCGAAAGGATTTCGATGGCGATCTCCGTAACAAGGTTTGGATGAGCTTGCAGAAGATCAAAGACGTCTGGCTTAAAACCGCCGCACACACCATATTTCAGAAGCGCAGACTTTTTGCCGTCCGAATTGCTTTTGCGGGTTTCGACGTTCTCGATGTTGGTCAGTTCCCAAATTCCATCATTCTGCAGTCGCCAGAATGGGTATTCAGGGTGGCAAGCCTTCCTTCCCGGACCGAATTCGACAAGTAGTGATCGCAAATCTCGATCAACATCAGCGAAAGGAATAAGACGCTCGTTCGCGTTCACCAATCGCCCAAGCGCGTAGAGCAACAGCAACGGCTTGTGCGGAGCGCGTTGCTCACCGCGCTTCCAAATCACGATCTGACGAATTTGCTGTTTGAGCGTCTCGGGCGTCAACATTTTTACGGCTTCAATTCGTTGCGTGGATTGGCTCATTTGGACCAAATCCAGATGGACATGGCAATTGACTCGCTGCATTCTGCGAATGCCCGGACTTTTACAAACGCCCTCTACGCTAGCAAATTGGATCGACGAATTCAGGCATTCGCGATTGGTTCAGATAAATCAATTTATTTGCGACGGCCAGAAATCACTATGCGCTGTTTGGTTTTCATAATGTCATGCGCGACGGCCGAATCGGTGAGATCGGTGCCATGCGAGATGATTTTTAGACGGCCAGAACCATTCGTTTGCGGGCAAAAGCAATTTCTGCCCGTGCATTTCGGCAAGTGGTTTCTGGTTTGGGCTTGATTCTGAAAACGCATCAGCCGCCACGATCACGCGATAGTCATCATCGATCGTCCACAGCCCGATGTCGAACATCCAATGCGCATTCTTGCAAAGCGCGATTCCATTCTTAGGATCGTTATTGCGCGAATTGGAAAACTGGTGGATGTGCGCCGCATCCACGATTGTTCCGGATGCGATCGTGGTCACTCGGTAGCCAGTAAGAGCGCACGTATAGTTGTATGCAGAGACAATATCCAACCGAAAACGAGCTGAACGTGCGGTATCTTCTGCGTCGTGGGAAACCTCGAAAAAGGCGTCGCGTGTCACGTGGTCTGCGTTCGGAATTTCAAGACCAACAAGGTGGTAAAGTGCATTTCGCTCTGCCGGCTCGAAATGTGTCGAAATCAAAAGATGGCGAGCGCGGAATCGAAAATCGGGATCGCTGCAGGCTTTGACAAACTCGGAGTCAGGGACCGCGTAATCCGTTGTTGATCGATGTTTTGACAGTTCACCAGACGCCACGTGTGCCGTCCAGAACCCTTGAGTTTTCAAGTGATGAAATGGCATTCGGACATCGGGTCTCGCTGTTCGACGATGTGTTACAACTTGGAAGAATGTGTCGAACCGGTAGGCCAAATCAGGCGTCAGAAACAACTTGCCTGTGACAAAATCACCCGTCTCTACCACCTCCAAAAACACCAACAAAAGAAGCGGCTTATGCGGTGCATTATCCCGTCCGGGGTTTAATTTGGTCAGTTTTCCAAGCCATCGTTCAAATGACATTTCGACCTCAACAGAGAAAACAAACTTTCGCAATTCGATTTTCCAATTCAAAGAGCATAATTGCGATCTTGCCTCTACAAGCCAAGCAGCCGGTGACCGCGACGCGATCGATGAGGTCTGCCGACGTTCGCCGCTTGGTAAGTTGCTGCCGAATGCCCTGTAGATCCACCGCTCGGCCTTGGAAGAACTGAAACCTTTGCTGTGAGTTTACGAAGGTTGCGGACAGGCTTACCTGGGTGAGATTGAAGAGGCGAATCTGATCGAACTGCATCGGCTGTCGGGGAAGATTTCGCACCTCGCCTATCCTGAGTTTGAGACCGATCCGCATCCGGCCCTTTCGACCTGCGTGAAACTGAATATGCGGTCGAGGCAGATCGACTTTTACGATTACCGAACCAGCGAAAACCCGCCCGTCCTGCATCGCCAAGAAACCTTCCTGGCACCGACTCATCCCGCGTACACCCGATTCGCTCGACTGACCCAACAGGAAGTTCGGCATGGGTTGCTCGATGAAACCGCGACGATCGGCACCAGATCAGGCTGGCAGACACGACTGACCGAAACCGGCTTCCGGCTGGCGGGTCATCGGTTGATGCGAGTGAAACAGTGATGAATCGATTGCAACTGGTCAGCCGGGTAAGATGCAATCAGGTGCCGAAAAAACAAAATGGCCGCCCGTGTTTCCAAAGGCGGCCGACAATTCAAAATCAAAACCTAGTGGCGATCACCAGACGGCGTTCATCATCATTGGCGGACCGGATCGATGCATCGGATGTGGTGCAACCCCTGGGTGCATTGGCCCCATGCCGCCATGCAAACCGGGGCCGTGATTGTACCCGGAATTGAACGGGACAGGCGCGAATGCCGGTGGACCAAACGGGCTCGGACCGAAAGGTGCCGGACCGAAAGGTGCCGGACCAAACGGTGCCGGACCAAACGGTGCCGGACCAAACGGTGCCGGACCAAACGGTGCCGGACCAAATTGGCCAGGAACGAGCGGCGACGGCCCGACAGGTGCCGGACCGAATGGCCCAGGAATGTATGGCGATGGGCCAGCTGGCGCTGGACCAAACTGGCCAGGAATGAACGATGACGGACCAGCAGAAGGTTGCCCGTTCCATCCTTGGCCCGTAGCGGAAAGCCCACCCGTTGACGGGGGTGAATTGGCAACTTGACGTTGCAACTCTTCAAGCTGCTTCTGCAAGTCACGTTGCTTTTTCACCGCATCACCCAATGCTTTTGAATCCTCGAAGGTTTTTTTCAATTGCGCGATCTGCTTTTCAAGAAGCTCGTTACCGCGATTCACTCGTTCGACTTCGGGACTCGTTTCGCCCGTTGCAGGTTTCGCGTCCTCAGCATACCCAATCGTGGAAACAGTGGCCAACATGGCTGCTACAAGAAGTTTCTTCATTTGTCTTTCCATTCTTCACAAACAATACATAAAAATCGCACATTAGTTCTAAATGAATATTCAAAGTAATCACAAAGAACATGTACGACGACTGTCTACGGTCACAATAAACCAATAGACATGCACCTATTAAAGGCTGGCACGCACTTTCTGCCAAGTAAAGAACCTGAGGCGCTGCCAGCCAAGAGATGAGCCCCATAACGTGGAACTCGGGCAACGCTCGTTGCTAGTAGCTAGCGGCCACTAATGTCGTGACGAGCACGAACTGACGTCGAGCAGAGACTTGAGCGGGTGACATAAATGTCTTTCCTTGGCACATTCTGTGCTGAAATAAAGAAATTCCAGCCAGAACTCGGCAACATTCGAGTCACCGTATTACGCTAGCAGCTTTCGGGCCAAAACATACAGCTGCTGCCGCGAAGCAGGGGGATCACATGGTCGCCATCACAACTGATGGCGGATTCACATAACCATTCCCGTTTCTGCTTCGACAATCCTGACGGGAACTATCGTAGATTCGAAATAATAAATGTCAATTCCATTTAATCAATTAATCCTTAATTTTGTTTAAGAGTGACTTTTTGAAATTCCGAAAAATCGCCGAATTATTCCAACGTCTTTTCGGATTTCAGATTCACCCAACGGAATAATTACAGTTTTGGATCACAGAAAAATCGGTTTTATTCAATAATTCAATCTTCACCCAGTACAGCAGTACGGCACGCGCACGATGACCTTGACGATTGCGAGAATAGGAAGCAGAAGTTTCTGGCAGACTCATGTTGTGCCGCGATTGAAATCCCACCAGGAAGATACCGTGAATGATTCGCAGATTTCTCAACCGGATTCCAACGACACGGAGTGGTTGCGGAGTGATGAGGCACGCAAGGTCTTGCAGGTGTCGACATGTGACCTGAGTCATCTTCGGCAGGAGGGAAAAATTGCCTTCCGCAAAGCGGGGAACGCCTATTTGTGCGTCGCTCGCGATTGCGAGCAATTCGCCCGGAGAACGGATGAAAATAGGGCTCATTAACGCAAATGGGCCAGGGGCCGTTCGAGGTGGTTTGTCTGACCGGTCAAAGGAAATACTGCGGTCACGTTCAATCTAAGATTCAAAACTTTCCGCTAGAACTGACGCATGAAACTGGCTACGTTGGTCTCACAAGTATATCGGGTTAGAAACACGCGGGGAGTCGCCATGTCACAGACTGTTACAATCGAAATGGAACTTCCAGATGACCTGGCGCGTTTCCATTTGCCTGCAGGAGTTCAAAGTCGTTTGCAGGAATTGTTGGATCGGCAGGACCAGGGCCAGCAACTGACTGACGCGGAACGCCTTGAAGCGGAAGGTCTGGTCAATCTCGCCGAGACATTGACATTGTTCCGATTGCGGACGGAACGAGCCGGTCGGTTTGGCGCCGCTAGCTGATGTCAGCGATTCCGGTCGGCTTGCGTCGTTTCGTGGCTGAACGTGCACAGCAACGGTGAGAATACTGTGGTCTCGCTCAAGAAGGCCACTCTGCCTATCTTCGCAGCTGAACGTCTCAGGTCACTTGCTTGCGACGAACAACTGGCTTCCAAGCAGCCTGCATAGGTTTTGTTCCACCAACGATTGCCATGCGGCCAACGGATCTGTCTACCACGAAGGCCACGAAGAGCACGAAGGAATCAGAGAACGAAACGCTTGATGCCATCTTTCAGCCTGGTGTTATTAAATTGGTGAACCTTGAAG
>CAIOKO010000101.1 GCA_903858935.1 uncultured Schlesneria sp.
CTGTCTCGATACGGGGCGGCGAAATCGCCGCGCGATGTTCCGTCAAGCGCGCAATTGCGGCTTCGCCATCACTAACATATATCAGTTCGAGACCGTTCGCGCCAGACTACCCTGTTTACCTACTTATGCGCGCTGGCCGTGATCTGTGGGGCGGCCGAAGCCGCTTCTCCGTGACTCAGTGTCTCCGTGAGAAACCAAAAAATGAATCCGGGTACACTCGGTCGCCGCGCTGCGGCTTGCAGATGCTCATCGGGCCGCCTGGCTGCGTCAGCAATTCGTCAGCGGGAGGGAAACGGAGCGTGTACCCAGCCATCCCGTCAGATTAAATCGCGATATGTCGGGACATTATAAACGATCTCGCGGGGAAACTTGCCCGTTTCCACCTCGCGCACGAAATTGCGACACGTTGCTTGAGCCTGTTCGTGAAGCTCCATGCAGGCGGAAGCGTCGGACCAGATATCCAGCAATTGAATTCCATTTGACGCTGTCAGGCTGACGACGACCATCGAATCTACGGCATTCTTGTCACAGTACGTGATCGCAAATGTCGGCGTTCCTTTTTTGATCTGGTGGCGAGAAGACCAGATGCCGCCGTATTCAGTCCAGAGGAAGAGATCTTTCCAGTCGATCGATCCACGTTCCAATCGGAGAGTTATCGCCCCTCGTCGCCACGCTCCGGCGTTCCAGAATCTCTCCCATCCGCGGACGACGGTTTGTGTCTGATCCAGTTGATACCGACCTCGCTTCAAATCGTTGTGCGGCGGCATCGGAACTTCGATGGGATACTTTGGATTCTGGAAAACAAGGATTTCATCTGTCGCTGCGACGAGCGGCTCGATCAGCAGCCGATGCGGCGGAATCCGTTTCTTCTCGCTCGCACCCATCGGGCATTCAAAGTACGCGCCAACAAAGAAAGGGCGTGGAATCAATCTGACACCATTACGTCCAAGGGAACTTACCCGCGATGAATCACGGGCCGAGCCTGAGATCAACACGCCAACACTTTGAGCCGCCGGCGTCTGCGGGTCAAGTTTGTGGAATTGTTCGGCCCTGGCGACCAGGACCAGGGACACTGCCCGCCTGAAGAACCTGAAAAAGAATGCGAATCTCGAAAATGTTTTTCATGAGCACCTTCCAATTATTAAGAAGCAACCACTATTATGCTATTGACAAACCACAACTATTTTTTTATTTTTTTGTCGCATCATGTTTGACGGAAAGGAAGAAATCCGAAATGACTCGCTTGAGACCAACGTCGCTTTGAGACTGTCGGTTTTGGTCGATCGGACTTCTTGCCAGCATGAACTGTTGGTCGGAACGGGCTAAAGCCCATTTTACGGCTTTTGGTTCACCGGGATTATCGAAACCTGACGAAAACTATTGATCTTTGACAACCTGGAATAAGTTAAAAACCGATCGCACCGGCGCCGAAGCGGCGAGAGAGTAGTTTTGAGAAAGTGGTAAGTAGAAAAATCAAAAAGAATCGGTGGCTGGCGAAGTGCCGAGCGACTTGATGATCTTGAGTCGAGAGTCGAAAGATCAGGGCATCGCTTTTGTTTCTTCGACTGGTCTACTTACCAATTTCTCCGTATCAACTCTCTGCCGCTTCGGCTCCCTGACTGGGCTCGGAGGAGTGACGCGTGTTGAGCTGGATCGAACTCGGGTGAACTCAGGTGAAGTCGCGCGAACTCACGCGAACTTTGACAACGACTTTCCTGGAACAATGAATGCAGCCGAACGGAACAGAAGACTTTTAAACAGAAGGTAACGAAGGAAATGAAGTGAAGAAAATTGCATAAAGACAGGGTGCCGTCAGAACTGTCCGGGCCGCTCGGGGTGGATGTTTCATTCTGAATTCATTTGTGACCTTCGTTAACTTCTGTTCAAAGTGTTTTGTATTTCATAGTTGATCAACTTGGCGAAGTTGGCGAACTTCACACCTGAAAAAATGCCTGAAAAAAGGGAACTTGGTCAACTTGACCAACTGTGCCAACTTTTTTCGAGGTTGCAAATTGAACGAAATCGGCTTTTAGATGAAGTCGGGTGAACTCAGGTAAAGTCGCGCGAAGTCTGGTGAACTCATGCGAACTTGTTTGCGACGAAAAAATAGAACCTGGCTTCGAAAACCCTATGAAATTCGAGGAATTGTCGAAGTCGCGCGAACTTATGTGAACTTTGACGCCCTATTTTCTGGAAACATGAATACAGCTGAACGGAAGAGAAGATTTGAACAGAAGGTTTGAAGTTAACGAAGGGAAGCAAATCACACGAGACCTTCGGTCGGTCGTTTGTGCGGGGGCGGGAGCGCACTCGCACAACTGAGTAACTGGATCGAACTGTGTCGAACTCGATCGAACTCGAACACCTCGAAAAACAGGGAAAACAATCGCCAAAAGCCTGTAAATTACGGGGAATGATCGAACTCGATCGAACTGTGACACCAATTTTCGTGGCGGGAGATGCCGGCAGAACGGAAGAGAAGATTTTTGAACAGAAGGTGAGGAAGGTAGCGAAGTGAAGAGAATCGCAGGAGACCTTTCGTCGGTCGTTTGTGCGAGGTCGGGAGACCCGTCGCACAACAAGAAGATTCCTCCGACAGCGTGTTTCTCAATCCGGTCGCGGACATCAAGCATTATGGTAGGAAGAGCTTAGCCACCGATAGCACCGATGGGCACGGATAAGAGACGACCGAAAATTTGTTCTGTCTTTGGGATTTATCCATGCCCATCCGCGTTATCCGTGGTTAAAAATCCTGAATCGAACTCAATGGAAGCCTGGAAATCGCCAATGTTGCCTAAGAATTTCCAGAGTTGCCTAAGCCGTTTCATGGTAGCCCAACCAGAGTTGCC
>CAIOKO010000102.1 GCA_903858935.1 uncultured Schlesneria sp.
GGTTCGCTACGCTCACCTGCGCGGAGCCACTGCCCCAAATCGAAAGAGCGGGCGCCTGGCTGTCGCCAGTCTCTCTAATTAAATCCGTTTTCTGGTCTAGACAATGGGGTCCACCGTACCCATTCAGATTTTTAGGGAGCGAAACAAGACTTTCACTCAATTCACGAATCGATTCCGGTCGCTTCTCGTTTTCCATTATTTGAAGCAACCGATCGGAAACTTGCTTTACGTCGGATGGAGAGACTTGTCCTGGCAACTCGCCGGCAGCATCGCACAGCTTCTGTAGAATTCGTGGATCACTGGTTTGTTGAATCGCATTAATGATCGGGTCGACGGCCCGCTGCGATTCCGAAATCGGGATTGAACGAATCGCCGTGTTCAAGTCAGCGGACAACTTATCGAGCAATTCATTGTCGCGATACCGAATGATTTGATCTGACAATGTGCGAACAGCGAGCTCAGCGAACTCGATTCCTTCCATGTTCAGCGCCAGGCCCATCCGGACCGCAGCCAGTCGCTCGTCCGGCGTCGCTGATGGGCTTTTCAGTATCGGCGCGATTGTATCGTCCAGGGCCAACTGGCGCCGTTTTTCATCGAAGCCAATAAGCGCCCGAGCCACGTAGCGTCCCCGATTAATCAGTCGCGCCGCATGATCAGGTTTTGAGAACGCCAGGGACAGGACTTCCCGACGTAGCGGCTCGTGGTCCGGAGTTAACCCGGCGATCTGCCAGAGAGCCTCAGATTCATTGTGCCCAAAGTCCCCTGGAAAATCGTGGATTCGTTCGATCAGGTTACCCGCAAGTGTCTCTTCGATTTTTTGCCGAGCCTCTTCCGTCTGACGGGCGTTTGCTTCCGCCTTATTTGCATTTGCAACGGCGTCACGCTGAGCCTTGACAGCCCAGACGAAAGCGACCATGGCCACTGCCGCCAGGGCCATCGCTGCCAGCGATTGCCATTTCGACCGCTGTGCGGCTCGAGCTTGTTCGCTGGCTCTTTCAGTTTCACTTTCGGCAAGCTTCTTCAGGGTTTCGACTTCGCGAGCCTGTCGTGCCGCTTCTTCTCGCTTGACCCGGTCGCGTTGCTCCAGGCTTGCATTGAGGAACAGACGTTCGTCATGGGTTAAATCGGCTTCGGGTGTGTTTGACCATTCCTCCGCTTCGGCCAGTCTGGCTCCTTGATAAAGATAACCGTTGTTGTGACTGGCCCCGATCCATTCGGCAGCGGCTTCTGTCAGACGATGCTGAGTTCTCAGGGCTTCTCGATCTCCTTCAATCCAGCTTCGTAGTTTGGTCCAGGATCGAATCAGCGCTTCATGCGAGACTTCAACAAACGAATCCTTCTCGGTGGTAATCAACCTGACGTTTGTTAACCGGTTGATCACGGATGAGATCAACCTTGGATCACCCAACTGGTTCATTGGCACGCGTCGTTTGGTGTCTTCGCTTCCTTCTCCCGGCTGCGTCAATCGAAGAAAAACTCGACGGCAAGTTTCTTGCTCGGTCTTATTCATTTGTTCGTAGATAGAATTCGCCTGCTGTTCGAGAGCCCCCTCCAGTCCCCCAATCGCCTTATAGGCCGAGATCGTCAATCGTCGCCCTTCACGCCGTTGCCAAAGCTCCCACAGGGCATGTTGCAAGAGAGGCAACGCACCGGCTTGATCTTCCATCTCGTTCAACAGCATTTCGGTCAGACCACGCTCCAGTTCAAGCCCGACCAGTTGAGCCGGTCGCTCGATCACCTCGCGCAGTTCTTCGGTTGACATCGGACCAACCAGTTCCTGGTGGTCGGTGATCGCGGCGGCCAGATGGCGATGCAGCGCGCATTTCCCGTAAAAGTCTGCTCGCATCGTCAGCACAACGATGACTTTCCCCCCTGGTATCCCCGCCGCATAAATCAGATTATCGACAAACGCCTTACGATGATCTTCCACTGCGTTCATCTGGGAAAAGTTAACGAAAGAGCGGCTTGATCGGGACTTGGAGGTGTCGTCGGAATGCAGAGTAAACACTTCTTCGAACTGATCAACGAGCAGGACAACTCGTTGAGATTCATCGGCACCCGCAAGGGCAACGCGAACGGCCAGATGCAATCGAGTCTCGTCCGACGCCATTTGCGAAATCAGCGTTCCGACATCACCAACCCGCGACCCGATCAAGGGATCACCCGCGAGAGCAACGGCCAGGCTTTCCAGAGGATCATGCCCTGGCCGGCAGATGAGGATTGGCCAATTGGCACTCCCTTCCAGCTTTCCATTGCGCAGCGCGGGAACCAATCCCGCCCGCGCGAGCGACGATTTTCCGCTCCCCGAGGCACCGACAATCGCCAGGAAGCGATTTTCTCGCGGAGCTCCCGATCTGTCGAAAGCCTGTGCAGGACGCAACGCGTTCAGCAGCCATTCGATTCGCGCTTCACGGCCGAAAAAGAACGCCGAGTGCTCCGGCTGAAACGCCTGGAGTCCTCGATACGGACATTCCCCTTCAAAGATCGCCGCACCCGGTGGCAACCCGGGAGCGACGCCGAGAACACCGCTTTTCAAGCGATGATACGCCTCGTCTTCATCGAGTGTATTGCGGAATTCCACCCAGGTCGAAGCGAGTAGAAATTCGGGTAATCGGCTTCGTTCTTCCCGTGTCCCGCCGGGAAGTAAAATGGGAATCACCCGAAATTCGTTATCCCTTTGACGAACACGTTTCGCGATGGCCGCCCGCATTTCCTCGTCTTGCCACGGTCCGAAACCACTTGGACCGACGAAGACGGCGACCGACAACGAATCTGCCAATGCCTGTTCCAGCGCCGATTGCCAAGGTTTACCTGGCACCAGGTGCCACTTGTCGAACCAGGGTTCGATCCCGTCTGCCTTCAACCGCCTCGCCAGCTCCTCGACGGCAGGTTTATCAGCGCTATTGTGAGACAGGAAAACGTGAAAACTCGCGAACGACATCAGTCAGCTTCCTCGGCACGTCAAAACAAGTGACGTCACAAACGTGATCGTTTGATGATACTCGTTTGTACCTTAAAAACGATCGGAAGCCCAACGGTTCGGAGGAATGCCCAGACTTAATAGGGAGGCGGTGGTGGCAGCTCTTCGTAGCCGCGACGGCGGCGATTTCCTGAGATTGGTTCGACAGACGCCGAAGGGATTGCGGACTTGTCTGGATCTTGTGGCAGGTTCAGCGTCGGCTGTTCCGAATCGATGGGCCGACCGATCACAGCCGCCAGGACTTGCGGTTGAAGTCGTGTCCACGTTTGCTGCCAATCACGTCCCGCATTCACTTTCAATGACAAAACACCGGCTTCGAGTGTTCCGTCGGCAAAGTCCTCGATTGATCCAGGATTCTGTTCGGGATCGAAAGGAAACAGCCCCAGCTTTGCCGAACGTTCAAGTTCCGTCGCAACGGGTTTTGATAAACGATTGTAAATGACTTCTGATCGTCCGGTCGTCGACGAAAGATGAATCACTCGTCGTGGACGAAACGTGTAAAGGGTATCGAGTATCACTCGCGTTTCGACTTCGCTTGCAGGAGTGGCAAATTGTGGCATGCCGACTGGCTGACGAAACCTTCGACTGGGAAAATTGCGATTCAACGGAACTCCACGAGCATTACCCTTGTACTGGTGAACCAGTCCGTCCGGATTACCGGCCCGGAAGAAAAAGACTTCGATATTCTCGGTCAGGTTTGGCTGACTGGCCAATCCCTGGGCCAGTTGCTCAAGCCACCGGACAGCAACTCGATCCTCGCCGTTCAATCCGGCGATCACTAAAGTCCTGACGCCGGTGGTACCAAGATGCATCGAATGCATCTTTCGTCCTTCCGTCGTTTTCCCAATCACCTTCCACTCACCAACCGATTTCGTTGATTCTGTGGTCGAAGGTGCGGAGGTTTGTTTGACGTTTGATGTCGGCTGAAGCGTTAAGACCTTTTTTCTGCCCGACTTGGCCGACTCGCGTTCGCTCGAACTCGACGCCGGGTCGAAGTTACTGGCAACATCTTGTACGTCACGCCTGCGAGAGAGCGACGCTGAGTCGGCAATCGGATCGGACTTTGGCGTTTCCTTATCAGCAGGATCAAAGTCAATCGGCTGCAAGTCGCGAAGTTTTGCGTGTGGCAAACCACCTTCATTCAGACCGTGAATGTCACGTGGAGACTCTTCGGTGCGATTTGAAAAGGGATTGGATGTGGATTGAGTCGCCAGCTTCAATCGCTGGAAGGCATTTTCAGTTGGTGCATCAGAATGTCCGCCATGCAAACTGGCAAAGTCGTCAAGAATCGATTTGGTGTTCTGGTGAACCCGACTGACAAGATTTTTGGCAGTCTTTCCGACGGTATCGCTCTGCAACGCGTCGACAGCTTCAGCAGTCGGTTGCTGTGAAATCAATTTGTCCCGGGACGGTTCGCTGACCGTGGGCGTCCGCTGAAGATACACGTATCCGGCACCAGCAGAGGAAAGCGTCATTAAAATCATTGCTGTGCGCACGAAAGTCATCTCCAGACCGAGCGATTTTCAGTGTTTGTCGTGTGGGCTTCAGCCCGTACCAGATATTTTGTCGCACGGACACATGTCCCATGCTACGGCTTCTGAAAGTCATCTCCAGGCCGAATTGCCTGTTGTTCATCAAGTTCATTCATCATCAATACCGAGGCGAAATTTCATTTCTTCAAATTGACGGGCAAACTCGTCAGTGGAGGAATGAATGTGTTCTGCTTCGGTAATGAATCTCATTTTTTCCATTCGCGGCAGACCATAGTCGTCGAGGATGTCCTCGAAATCGGCCAACTCCTGACCGTAGATAATCAGAAGTTTATGTTCGTCCAGCTGAATTTCCTGAGGAATATCGGGGTTCAGAACTGCGATTCCCGTGCATCCATCACCGAGCAACATCTCTTCGAATTCAAAAATGCTGCTTTTCAGAATTGGTAAGTCGATATCTTCGCGGTACAAGTCCTGATGGCTTCCCCGCCGATCATGACTCGTCTCAAGTACGACATCGACCTCGTGTCCGAGCGGTTCCAGAAGATCAAGAAAAATATCCAGCAGAACATCGCGACTGGCCGACGCCATGATGACGGGAATCTTGATTCCCGATTCTTTGTCCTGATAAAAATCGTGCCGATACCCAGCCTGTGGGACGATTTGCAAGTCGTAAGACGGACGAACCGCATCGGTCAGCATGAAGTCGCCATAGCGAGCAATTTTCAGGTGGGCTTCGAGTTGATCTTCGCTAAGATTCTCGAAACTGCTGCGCCCCTGTTTCGACTCGCCGTCGCGATACGTGTTCTTGAAAAAGGGTTTCAAGAACCCCATGGCAGTCCCCTCTCGGCTTAGGGTTTGGATCCACGACTTCGATTTGCCGCAAATCCAGACGGTGTTTTCACGCTGTCCAGGATCGACGACCGATCCTGTGCATGCGTGAAATCTAGCACTCGTTTTTCAACGTGTGCCGAACGACTTCTTGCGGTTCGCCGGAATTCATTGCGCAAGTCGACGCTCTGAACCGGGGATACCGGTCGGGAAGCTTCTAACACCGGAATGACGACGATTCCAAATTCAATTTCGACGAAAAAACCCGTCGAGAACTGGCCTCGACGGGTTTTTTGGATTTTCGACGGTATTACAGCCAAGATCGACTGTTAGAGACCAGCGGCCTTTTTCAGGTCGGCGGCCTTGTTGGTGGCTTCCCATGTGAATTCGGGTTCATTTCGACCGAAGTGACCACCGCTGGCGGTTTTACGATAAATTGGCCGTCGCAGTTTCAGGTACTCGATGATTGCCAAAGGGGTCATCTTGAAATGTTCACGAACCAGCGCGACGATCTTCTCGTCGGGAATCGCATTGGTGCCGTTCGTATTGACTCGAATACTGACCGGTTCGGCGACGCCGATTGCGTAGGCCAGTTGAACTTCACATTCACGAGCCAACCCTGCGGCAACGATATTCTTGGCCACGTGACGGGCCATATAGGCAGCCGAACGGTCGACTTTTGTCGGATCTTTACCACTGAACGCACCACCACCGTGACGGCCCCAGCCACCGTAGGTATCAACGATGATTTTTCGGCCCGTCAGGCCTGTATCACCGTGAGGACCACCGACAACGAAGCGGCCTGTCGGATTGATATGGTATTTCGTCTCTTTCGAGAGAAGTTCAGGAGAAACCGATTTTTTCACGACTTCTGAAATCACGAAGTTGGTGATGTCATCCTGACTGACTTTTTGGTGGTGTTGTGTCGAAACGACGACGGCCGAGATTCCCACTGGCTTGTTGTGTGAATCATATTCGACGGTGACCTGACTTTTGGCGTCTGGTCGCAGCCAGTCGACTTCGTTCTTCTGCCGGGCTTCGGTCAACCGGTTGATAATTCGATGCGACAATGCAATTGGCAATGGCATCAGCTCGGGAGTCTGGTCGCAGGCGTAACCGAACATCAGTCCCTGGTCGCCAGCCCCTTCACGGTCGACACCCATGGCAATATCGGGGCTCTGGCTGTGGAGTGCAACGAATACTTTGCAAGACTCGTAAGAAAATCCGATATCGTCGCTGATATAGCCAATGTCTTTGACGACATCTCGTGCAACCTGGACGTAATCGAGTTTTGCTTGAGTAGTGATTTCACCAGACAAGACAACTAGATCTGTCGTGCAAAGGGTTTCGCAGGCAACTCGGGAACGAGGATCTTGAGCCAGGATCGCATCGAGCACACCATCGGACACCTGATCCGCGACTTTGTCAGGATGGCCCATGCTGACAGATTCACTGGTAAACAAATAATTCGTCATCTCGCTTCGTAACTCCGATCAAAGACACCTTTGGGTTTATCATCCACGTTCAAAACACCCACGACAGTTTCCATTGAACCGTCGGACAAATCATCAATTCGACGTGATTCTACGAGGGTCCAGTCAAACTCTCAACCCGATCGGGGTTAAACGAATTGAACGACTCGTCGTTAGGAATTCATTTTGAATCAAATTGACGTCACACCAGCGTTTTCTTTTTACGTTCGATAAAGTCAACATGGTGCGGAATATGCCCCGCAATTCGTTCGAGCAGACGCATCAGCGACAACGGTCCATCCGCAGAATGCTGTCCGGTTCGCTCAAAGTCCGCGGGAGCTAACGTCTTGAGAAACCGTGATACTTCACGCCGAACGGACGTAATCACGTCCAGTTCTTCTTCCAGATTTCGCTGTGCGTAGGCGAGTTTCGCGGCGAAGACATCGGGATCGCCACCAAACAGGGTCGGACGGTCCTCGGCCACGACGCGTTTCATCCGATCGGCATATACCAGCTCAAAGTCGGCAATATGACAGACGATCTGCAGAACACTCCAAGCCCCCGGAGGTGCCGGGATTCGCAGCCGTATCGACGAAAGTCCCGAAACCGCTTCGCGAAGCTGGGTGGGTCCGTGATCGTATTTGGCAATCAGTTCCTGCAGACTCGCCGGCCAGGCGGCAACATTTGAGGCGGAACTTAACAGTGCAATCGCCTTTTCTCGCGTGTCCGTCATCGGCCACAGACGATCAAACTTCGAAACCATGAGAACTTCACGTCCGACCGGTGACGGATTGCATAAAACAAGCCGACCTCCGCAAGAAGAAACGTCATTCCACAGAACGCGGATTAACTCGAGCATGCTGGAACCAAAAAACGGTGCCTCAGAGAGGTCAATGACCAGCTTTTGGCAACCGATTTCTCGCCGCAAATTCCGGATTGCTTCTAATTCATTCAATACGTCGTGATCAGCAAGACTGCTGACCCCTGGACGCAATTCCAGCAGCATGATGTCATCGACGGCTTCTGTATGAATCATTTGACAGAAACTCATCTCATTTTTCCTCAATTCCTGTGAATTCCGGCTCGGTAACAGTAACTCTTGAATCGGACAATTCAGGCGTTTCCCGGTTCGAAGTTTTACGTCGTTTTATCAGCTTGACCTCATTTCCCACCGCGTTGTACTGCACTTCATCCATGAACGTATGCATCAACAGCAGGCCTCGTCCACACGGTCGTTCGAGATTTGCCGGGTCTGTCGGGTCAAACAGACCGTCCCGATCAAAGCCGAAACCGTCATCCCTGATCGTAAACTCCGCTTCGTCTGCGGTGAACCGCCCGATGATCTGAATTCTGCGACTGGACCAGGGTAACGAGTTAATCCGTTGGATTGCCAGATCGTAATAGGCACGATGGTCGCTCTCGCGCATTGACGAACAAAGCTCAAGATTCCCATGAAAACAGGCATTTCTCAGCGCTTCCTGCAAAGCGACACCAATCCGGACGCGTTCGGATTCATTGCAGGTCCCCATTTCCGTCGTCATCTCTTGCAGTACATGGACCATGGACGAAATCAGTTCCTGATCGTTTTCGATGCGGAATTCAACCTCGTGGCGCGTCATTCGACGTTTCAGTCGCAAATGAGTCCTGTCGCGATGTGCTGCCTGCAAAACCTGGTTAACGGTTTCTGCCAATTGAAACGTCAGTTGTCGTTTTGGAACGTAGCTCGCAGCTCCCGCTTTTAACGCTTTCACCGCAAATTCTTCACTTCCACGTGCGGTCATCAGAATGACGGGAACAATGGGATACGCCTGGCGAATGACTTCAACCAATTGCAATCCATTAATCGAAGGCATATCGAGATCGGTGACCACAATATCAGGAACATGCAGTTCCATCTTTGTTAATGCATCGCCGCCATCGACAGCGTACTCGATGTTCAATCCCTCGGTTTTACCGAGTAACCCACCAGCGAATCGACGGTCCGTCGACGAATCGTCCACGATCAGTACTGTTGGCATGATGGAAAAAATCCAAACAGAATCAAAATCAATGTCTCAACATGATGCTGCCATCACGCGACGCTGATCGCAAGTGTATTGTCATTTTGAGTTCGATATGAATTTGCCTGAAACTGCCATCCGCGGTCTTCCGAACGGCTGAAGTGAATCATCCGAATCAGAATAAATGTACGCGTCTGAAGAATCGCATCATTTCTGATTCGAAGCAAGAAACGAGGTCATTGCAGTAAAAATTCCTTGAGAACGATTGACCACGGTCCGCATCATTTCCGCAGCGTCGCCCACGATTGGCCCTGCTTTGGCTGCCAGTTCCATCCGTTCGACATCCTCGGCAAGTGCTGTAATCCCAAACATCCGCAAGCCACTCTTCAAAGTATGTGCCGCCCGTTGAAATTGTTTCCATTCCGCAGCCGCAATCGAAGTGCGCATTGTTTCGATCAATTGCGGACCTTCCTCCAGAAACGCTTCGACCACCTGAAGAAGTAGCTCGACGTCATGATTAACCGCTCGATGTGCCAGATCCCAATCGACGTGATCACTTGCGGTCGGCTCGCCGGCATTCATTTGATTTTCATTCGTTGAGAAACTGATCTTCTCCAGTGCTTGAAACAGCTGCTCGGCACGGATCGGCTTCATTAAGTAGTCATCCATTCCCGCTTCGAGACAAAGTTCGCGGTCGCCCTTCATCGCATGTGCGGTCATTGCCACGATTGGCAGATGTTCCCCTGTCGTCTCTTCTCGACGACGAATCAATCGGGTCGCATCCAGGCCATCCAGCTCCGGCATCTGTACATCCATGAGAATCAAGTCGAACCTTGTCTGTGCCGAAAGATTCACCGCCTCACGGCCATCGTTTGCAACAGTGACACGGTGTCCCCATTTTTCAAGTAATCCAATCGCCAGCTTTTGATTGATCAGGCTGTCCTCTGCCAGCAAGATCGACTTGGGTGCATTGGTTTTCCGCGTCGAAACGGATGAAACATCCTGCCCGCCGGTTAATGCCGATTGCCCGCCAATGGCGACCAGAATAGCGTCCAGAAGTTCGGATTGCTTGACTGGCTTGACCAGATACGCAGCGATACCCAGTTCTTTACATTTTCGAATGTCACCGGGGCGGTCACCAGACGTGAGCATCATGATCATCGAACGACACAGAACCCGGTTCTCTTGTACTTTTCTGGCCAACGTGAACCCATCGACATCAGGCATGCTCGCATCGGTCAGAATCATGGCATAGGGTTGTCCCGCGCCGGCCATTTGCTCCAATTGCCTGACCGCTTCAGCAACACTGGCAACCGCTGTCGGCTCCATCATCCAGTTCGTGAGAATCTCGACGAGAATTCGACGGTTGGTCGCGTTGTCATCGACAACAAGGACACGCAGCCCTTGTAGCATCGGTGGGTAAATCTTCGAGACGTTTGCTTCATAGTCGGGTGACGAGACCCAGAACCTGGCGACAAAGTGAAACGTGCTACCCCGGTCGACTTCACTGTCGACCCAGACGCTTCCCCCCATCAAGTCAACGAGTCGCGACGAGATCGCCAGGCCTAATCCCGTACCACCATAACGGCGAGTCGTAGAATTATCGGCCTGTTCGAACGCTTCAAAAATCGTGTGCAATTGATCCGGCGAAATTCCAATTCCCGTGTCAGTGACTCGAAAGTGCAGTGTCAGTTCATCATCTTTGACGTGTTCGACATCCACATCGAGGACCACTTCGCCCCGTTCAGTAAACTTGATCGCATTTCCCACAAGATTAACGACCACCTGTCGTAATCGATGCGGATCACCTTCAATCAACGCCGGGACAACAGGCGTCACATGGCAGGCCAGCTCAAGCCGCTTGCGATGAGCCCTTAAAGCAAGTGACTTCATGGTGTCACCCAATAACTCACGAAGGTCAAAATTGACCCGTTCAAGGCTGAGCTTACCCGCTTCGATCTTCGAAAAATCGAGAATGTCATTAATGACCGACAGTAAGGATTCACCCGACTCCTGCACCATCGAGAGATATTCGCGCTGAGTCACATCGAGTTCCGTGTCGCGAACAAGTTCGGTCATGCCGATAATGGCATTGAGCGGGGTTCGGATTTCGTGGCTCATGTTTGCGAGAAAATCGCTCTTGGCGCGATTGGCCGCTTCGGCAGCCTCTTTTGCCTTCAGCAACTCGGTCTCTGCCTGATGACGCGTCGTGATATCCACGGCAATTCCGAGAAAACCGTTGACGTTCCCTTCGTGATCCTGCTTGGATGTCACGGACAATGCGACGCGAAGAAGTTGACCATCCTTTCGGACATAGGTCCATTCCCGTTCGTCATGATCACCCCGCCGAGCGTAGGCTACGAAGACTTCAAACCCTTGAATCGGGCTGCCGAATTCACGCGACAGTTCAATACCACGGGCCTCGACTTCAGAGATGAGATGAAACATTGCCGGCGACTTCCCAAGCATCTCGTCCTTTGTGTAGCCGAGCATCCGCTCGGCCCCGGTGTTAACGAGATTGATCACCCCATCAACGTCGGTTGAGATGATCGAAACCTGAGTTGCCGCATCAAGCACTGCCTGCAACCGCGCTTTGGTCTGGACCAGTTCCCGCTCGGCTCGTTCTTTTTCCGTCACGTCCGAGAAGATCCCCTGGATTCCGACAAGATTTCCGGCGGAATCATAGACCGGGCTTTTGACGACGTGCGTATACCGCAGGTCACCGGCGGGCGTCTGAAATTCTTCGGTGGTTTCAAACGTGCTTCGTTGTTCGAGCACGTGTCGATCGTCAGCCCTGTATTTCTCGGCCAGTTCGCGCGGGAAAAAATCGTGATCGCTATGTCCGATGATGGATTCCAGCGGGCGATTGAACGCTTCACACAATAACCGATTGGCAAAAGTAAACCGGCCGGTGAGATCCTTTCGAAGCATCGCCAGCGGCAGTGTTTCAACCAGAGATTGATAAAAAGCCTCGGACTCCATTAACGCCTGTTCGACTTTTCGTCGATGAGTCAGTTCGTTTTCATAGCGGTCCTGAAGTCGCCCAATATCTTCGCACGCCGCCTGAAGTGCTTCGATCAAATCCGATTGACGGTAGGCATGCTCTGGCAACGAGGTCTCCCTCGAATGTGAAATCGAATCCTCTCTCACAGGACTCGCCGTATCGAGCAGTGAGTGGATTTTCGCCAGAACTTCGTCGCTGGTTCGCTGGCGTGAAAAAACGCACGCGACCCCGGCTCGCAGGCAACGCAGGATCCCCGCACAATTCCCCGGATTGATCAGCGCCATAACGGGGATAGCCAGACCCGTCTCAGATCGTGGCAATTCGTCGATCACATCAAGATCGGCATCGCCGATGATCAACAGGTCCGCAGATGCCAATTCCGATACTGCATCATGATTTCCGAAAATCGAGACGTCGTAACCCGCTTGAATCAGAATAATCTGCAGCGAATCACGGCGAGCGGCATCTCGTTCCACCACCATCAGTCGAGGCATTCCGGCATCCTTAAGTCCCCTCACCCCGGCTCTCTTACGCGGGATTTTGTGGACGTTATCCTGACAATTCCAAACCGATCAACGTGCACTGAACGTGAGAGTCTACGTGAGGTTAATTATCAGTCTCGTGATCAAAATTCTCATTGTCGCCAAGCCCAAATCAATTTCTAAAACAGACGTCTGACACCGTCCGATCCGGGAGCTTGAAGTTTGAAGGGTAATTAAGCGATGAATTAAGGATAAACTGAGTATCACGAGCAAGCCAGCCAGTCGCACAACTCGGCGTACATTCGGTGCCAAGTCTGTTTGCAAAAAACCGGCAAATGTGGGCCTATTGAAGTGGAGACTGATTCGCGCACATGATCCAAATCGCTGTCATCCCCATCAGCGCACCAACAACGAATTGAAGACCTGCCATCATTCGCATGCTTTTGCAAAAGTCTGGATCACGGACGAATGAACGGATGGCGTCACGGTATTCTTCTCGTGGAACGAATACTTTGATGAACAGTCGTGGACGCAATGAGAAAAACCATGTCGCGCTCGCGATCGTTGAAAAACCAACGAAGGCGAACGCGAGTGGTTCCACATGACTCATCGTACCGCGATCCGTCCGCTACGATTCGTTGACAAGCCCTGTCATCGGTTTTTGGATCGATCAGTCCTTTGGCATCGCAGGGATTAACCCTTCACCAGGTCCCTGAGGACTTTGTGAAGGATTCCCCCGTTGCGGTAGTACTCGACTTCGACCGGCGTGTCGATTCGGCAGGTCGCGACAAAATGAATCGCGGTCCCGTCTGGCTTGGTGGCCATGACCTCGACAGCCTGCAGCGGCTTGAGGTTGTCGTTGAGCTGAACGTCAAAGGTCTCGGTCCCGTCAAGACCCAGGAATTCGCGGCTTTCGCCAGCACGGAACTGAAGCGGCAGCACGCCCATGCCGACGAGGTTCGAACGGTGGATTCGTTCGAAACTGGTGGCGATGACAACTTTAATGCCCAAGAGGAAAGTTCCCTTGGCGGCCCAGTCACGGGATGAACCTGTTCCGTATTCAGCACCCGCCAGAACAACAAGCGGCGTCCCGTCGGCTTTATACTTTACAGCGGCATCGTAGACAGACATTTGTTCGCCGGTAGGGAAGTATTTCGAAACCCCGCCTTCTGTACCTGGACAGAGCAGATTTCGCAGCCGGATATTTGCGAAGGTTCCTCGTGTCATGACACGATCGTTACCTCGACGAGCCCCATAGCTGTTGAAATCGAGCGGTGCGACGCCATTTGCCTGCAGGAAGACACCGGCCGGCGAACTGGCCTTGATCGACCCGGCAGGGCTGATGTGGTCGGTCGTAACCGAGTCACCCACTGACAGCAGACAGACGGCTCCGCTGATCCCTTGGATTGGTTTCGGAGTGACTGGCATATCGATAAAGAATGGAGGCTCTTGCACGTAGGTGCTTTTCTCGTCCCATTTGTACAGAGGTCCGGTTGCTCCGGTAATCTTCTGCCATTCGACGGGACCCAGAGCCGCATGTCCATATTCCGTCGTGAACATCTCGGGTGTGATCGAAGACGAAACGGTTTCTTCAATCTCTTTGGAACTTGGCCAGATATCCTTGAGATAGACATCTTTTCCGGCCTTGTCCTTGCCAAGCGGCTCGGTTGTCAGATCAATGTCCGTCGTACCGGCGAGTGCGTACGCAACGACCAGCGGAGGACTGGCCAGATAATTTGCCTTCACCTGAGGATTAATCCGTCCTTCGAAATTGCGATTCCCTGAAAGAACGGCGGAAACGACGAGATCACCTTCTGAAACGGCTTGCGAAACGTTGTCAGGCAACGGGCCACTGTTTCCGATGCAGGTCGTGCAACCATATCCAACGGTGTTGAAACCCAACTGATTCAACGATTTGTCGAGGCCTGATTTGGCAAGATATTCGGTCACGACGCGACTGCCTGGCGCGAGACTGGTCTTGACCCAAGGTTTGCTGGTCAGGCCTTTCGCGACGGCGTTACGAGCGAGCAAACCAGCCCCTAGCATCACCGAAGGATTGCTCGTGTTAGTGCAGCTAGTGATGGCCGCAATGACAACGGCTCCGTCACCGATCTTTGCATCGGTCCCCTTGACGGTTACCGGCGCAGCAGGGGTTGGATGAGCGAAGCTGGTGCTGCGTTCTTTTTCCCACGCTGATTTCATATCTTTGAGCAGAACCCGGTCCTGTGGTCGTTTCGGTCCTGCCATCGATGGAACAACGCTGGAAAGATCGAGTTCGAGCTTTGACGTGAAGCGTGGTTCCGGGGAACTGGAGGTGCGGAACATTCCCTGAGCCTTGTAGTACGACTCGACAAGTTCGACCTCGGTATCGGTTCGACCTGTCCTGCGAAGGAAACGCAGAGTTTCGTCGTCGACCGGGAAGAAACCCATTGTGGCACCATATTCAGGAGCCATATTTGCCAACGTCGCTCGGTCAGGAAGCGTCATCGCATCAAGACCCGGTCCGTAGAATTCGACGAACTTGTTAACGACACCGTGCTTTCGCAGCATTTGCGTGACGATCAGCACGAGGTCTGTCGCCGTGGTCCCTTCGGGGAGCGAACCGCTCAGTTTGAATCCGACCACTTCGGGCATCAGCATGTAGATAGGCTGACCCAGCATCACAGCCTCGGCTTCGATGCCGCCGACGCCCCAGCCGACCACACCCAGGCCGTTGATCATCGTTGTATGGCTGTCGGTTCCGACCAGACTGTCGGGATAAGCGACCCCATTTTTCGTCAGCACAACTTTGGCCAGGTACTCGAGATTCACCTGATGTACGATCCCGGTGGCCGGTGGCACGACGCGGAAGTTGCTCAGACCCTGCTGAGCCCATCGTAGTAATTGGTATCGTTCGAGGTTGCGTTCGAATTCGAGGTCGACGTTCTTCTGCAATGATTCGCCTGTTCCGAAAAAGTCGACCTGGACCGAGTGATCGATCACGAGATCGCATTGAACAAGCGGGTTAATCTTTTTGGGATCGCCCCCCATGCGGATCATGGCATCGCGCAAAGCGGCCATGTCTACGACAGCAGGAACCCCCGTGAAGTCCTGCAGGACGACGCGGCCCACCATGAAAGGGACTTCGACCTGCTGTGGCTTGCTCGCGTCCCAATTTGCCACTTGAGCGACATGTTCTTCGTTAACAATAAAGCCATCGACGTTCCGCAGGCAGGATTCGAGCAGCACTCGCATCGAAAACGGCAGAGTATCGATTTGGCCAAAACCCTTGGCAGCCAGCTTCGGCAGTGAAAAGTATTTGAATTCTCCGCCGCTGGTTTTCAGAACTGATTCAGTACCAAAGGGATTCGTCGCCGCCATGTCGAAATTTCCTTGCCCGTGTAAATGGACCTCTTGTACGTCCGCGATACCCGCGTCCGGTGAGTTTTTGTTGTCAATCGCCCTGCTGCGAAGTTGCCGGAAACCCTTGAGAATTCACGGAATGCCCGACCGTGAAATCGTATCAATCCATGAAATCATTGAGAAGCAACGGATTGCTTACGGGATACCGAAGCTGGGGAATTCTTGAGAAACCGTCAGGAATTCCAGCATGAATTCCTCCTCAATTTATCTGCGACCATAATTCCCTTGTTTAAGAACGGACAGTTGCTGATACTGATTGTTGATGTTTTTCAGCGAATCGACAGGAAGCTTGAGCGCGAGGCTGCCATGTACAATCGGTGTTTTCTATCGGGATTCCGTTTCATTTCCCTGTTTGCCTCAATCCTGACGATAGGGTCAAGCTTCGCCGCTGAGGCACCTCCGCTTCCAAGCGATCCCGGGGTCTGGATTAATTCGCCCCCACTATCGGTGCAGCAACTGAAGGGGAAAGCTGTTTTCTTATATTTTTTCGAAGAGACATGTCCGCGTTGTCGTGAGAAGTGGCCTGCATTAATGGAGAAATCGGCTGCATTCAAAGACCAGCCGATTATTTTCATTGCGGTGAATTCGGGAAACGCTCCCTCAGACCTTCGGGAGTATGCTCGCGACGTCTCGTGTACCTGGCCGATGATCGCTGATGTTGATCACAGTTTGGAAAAGGCCTATGACGTTAATGAAATCAGCCTGAACAACATCTTGCAGACGCGATTTATTTCCAGTGACGGATCGATGCATCTGGGAGACTGGAACAAGTTTGACGAAACAATCCAGGACGCCCTGAAAGGGGCCTCGTGGAAACTTGATCCTGCAAATGTCCCTGATTCCCTCAGAGAGGCTTGGGCAGCGATCGAGTTTGGTAACTACAAGGCGAGTGGTGCACTGCTGCGAAAGTCGCTCAACTCGCCTAAGAAAGAACTTCAGGAGGCCGCCAAGAGGTTGCAAGAGGTTGTCAAGACTGCCGCCACGGACGACTTTGAGGCTGCCAAGAAGGCCAGCGAGGACGAGCAACATTGGCGAGCTTACGAAATTTGCCAACGGCTGTCCGATCACTTTACCCCCGCAGATCTCCCTTCAGACTTTGCTGAGTTCAAGAAAACTCTGATCAAGGAACCCAAAGTAAAAACGGGAACAGCCGCCCGACGGACACTTGATGGAATCGTGAAAGGTCTTAACGCGGGCAAGCCGTTGAACAAGAAATTCAAGGCTCAATTGGAAAAGATGGTTTCGGACTTCGAAGACAGCGACCTGGCACGCGACGCCCAAGCGGCTCTGGATCGTCCCGATGAGGGAAGTTCAACGAAATCAGGGCGTGGTTTCAAAACAGAAGTCGAGTCCGAATAGCATCGATCAGATCGTGTAACCAGACATAACCGATCGGCTGGCGACCGCAATGAATGCGCGTAATCGCTGTCGTTCCTGCATGCGGATTCGATAACTGGCTTGAATCGACCTCAACAGTGACCATAACGCTGATACCGATCTGATCGTCCACGTTTGTGGTTTCAGCAACGTTGCGAATCGTACCTCGATACGAACGGGAAGGATCTGAGGCGAGTAGAAAATCGACGTCGAGATTCGGCTTCAATCGCTTTTGAGCATCGCGGACGTGTCCAAAGTCTTTGTCCGCAATCCGCATTTCAATCACCCACGGACCCTGCGTGTCACCGACTGTCAGCAGCGATTGACCCCGCTCTACTGGTCGGGCGGAAAGTAACGTTGAGACATCCCATGTCAGCACCTTGCCAGGGATCGGGCTACGTAAGGTTAACGCCGCCTGCTGTCGTTCAATCAAAGTTCGCTGCCGATTCAACGATTGTTGGCGTTCTTTTAATTCTTCTTCTTCTGAAGCCAGCAACCTGGCCCGGTTCGCCGCATCAGGGGTCGATCCGCCGGTCAGCCTGGCTGACAGTACCCCTTTCAATCGTTCGCGAACGACGTCGAGCTCACCGACAATTCTGGGGAGTTCCAAGGCCAGTTGTGGATCATGTAAGACCACTAACGGCTGACCTTCGGTAACGTCATCACCATGCTGAACGAGTAATTCTTGAATAATCCCGGAACTGCTCGCGAAAATCTCGCGGCGATGGTCTGGGACAAGTTCTGCTGGACCGGACACCGTGAATTCCGCTGGCACGAATGTCAGAATTCCCGCGGCCGCAGATGCCGCTAAAAGCGCAAGCCGAAAACCCGGACGACGCAGCCAGGCAGGCAAACGACGCAACCGTCGCATCGTGCTCAAGAACGGAATTCCGTCTCGTTCGATCGCCGCGAGAAGCAGCGGTTCACTACGCCGCGCCAAAACTTCTACTCGATGCTTCCATGCGGAGAAATCGGCAACGTTCTGGAATTGCTCCACCGCGATCACAGCTCGATTTGTAAACGGTACCGCAGTTGTCGGAGTCGACGGAAGTGGAATAAGCCCTATGGCTTTGGCTCCGGTCAACCCGGCGTGCTCAGATAGTTCGACCCTGAGCGGAGTTTCGTCTGCATCTGCTGGCTCCAGCGCGTTGAACCACAAGGACTGGTTTCCAACGGCGACGAGTTTCGCAAGTGTTTCCATCGAACGAACCGTATTTGATCGAGATTCAATCTGATCAACACCGGTCACCGCAAGCGTTTCATAAGACGCGTTGTTTTGACGTAACAAAGTGATTCGATCGCATTCGGCGATCAGTCGTCCGTCATTGACAATCGTCGCTGTCAAACCCGACAACTCGGGCGATTGCACCAGGCTTTGCGAAAACTGATCCCACCGCTGCCATTGAGATTGTGCTTGCCGCAACTGTCGTAATTCCGACTGTGACAGGTAATCGGCCGTGATTTCGCAAATCGCTCGAAGAAAAGGAATAACGTCAGAGGTCTGAGCACCATTCGGGCCGGCGGGATGAACGGCGTCGAGGAAGCCGACTACTTGACCTGCATGTATGATCGGACCGAGCGTGCGGGCCGTAAGACGGCTGTTTCCATTGTCACTGCGGGTGATCGTATGCGTTGAAATCTGTTGGGTCTTCGCAACTTCAGTCAGCCACGAAACCTGCTCGGAGTCAATCATCTCCGGTAAGTCGGCTGGCAATTGACGAACGACTTCCCATGATCCCTCGGTGGTTGGTCGCCAAAGTCGAGCCTGCTCGACGCCACCAGACTGTCGCAGGCCACTCAAGACCTCTGCGAAGAATCGCCCGGCCTCTACGTCGGTCCTCGCCAGTTCCGCTAATTGATCGACGCAGTGCTCCATCTGCTGCCGAGAGGCAGGCATGGCCGAGCTAGACGAGGTAATAGGAGCGTTCTGTGACATGCTGTTTATATAACTGTTTTGCGATGATTTCACATCGGAAATCAGTGTATGGCAAGTTATCAGCGATGCGAATTTCGCATCAGGGCGTCATTCTTTACCCCAACAAACAGGTTGAGCGTCTTTTGGTAGCAATACCGTGCAGGTTCGATTCCTGTCATGGGTATCCGATTACGAAACGTCCTGAATCAACCCGCTTCAGGACTTTTTTCGAAAGGAGTGTAAAAATCGGTTAAACACATTAAGTCATTTTGACTTATTGGTTCCTGCCACCTTTTCTTCACGGGGTTGGAGTGGAGGCCACTTCCTCATTCGGGGTTCTCTGCCAGAAATCGCTCGATTTCACTTACTTCAACGGGAGACAACTGCCATGAGGCGGTATCGATCAATGGCTGAGTTGTCCTGGTTTTCTGGCTCCCACAATCGCAGCAGACGGCAGCCGAAACGTCTATGCGATGGCCACTTCTCCCGCCGACTTGCCGTGCTGACCGCCGATGCCGCGCAGCACTTCGGCCAGGCGCAAGTTCCGCGAGAACTACGGTTCTTGAAATTGGTCGTTTTTTCTCGACGCCAATCTCCGGCGGGGAGCCGGTTTTAAGCCGCAGCGCGGCGACCGAATAGAGCCTGGGGCAGCTTCTGCCCCAGGTTTCGTCAGATAAGAACAAACAAAAAGCCCCCTCGGGGCGGCCGAGATTGGATGTTCGCGCCAATCGTTGTGATTGATCCCGTTCCATCCTCGATTGGGAGGCGGCGAAATTGAGATGGAGATTCGACTCGGCCGCCCCGCTGGGGCTTTTTATTGGTTTTAGTTGTGTTTCATCCTGGGGCTGAAGCTCCCCAGGCTTTACTCGTCCGCCGCTCTGCGGCTTAAGACCGCACGCGACCACTCACCAACCACGGGAACAGAACGATGACGACAGAAACACACGAAGACCGCATTATCGGGGTTGGAAGCTAATTCCTCAGGCCGGGTTCTCCGCCAGAAATCGCTGGATTTCACTCGCTTCAGCGGGAGATAACTGCCATGAGGCGGCACCGATCGATTGGCTGAGTTGTGAATTGGTTTTGGGATCTCCAGCCTCCAGGGACACCGCTTTTTTGTGGGTTCAGCGACGTGCTTTTGCTGGTTCCTTCCGACGCTAGCAGCGTCGGCCACGTGGCCGATGCTGCTAGCATTGGAGTCTTCCTGGTCGCAACGGCATCTCGTGGTCAACGGGCACTCACTGCGTGACCGAAGACGGTCATGCAGTGGCACGCTTATCCAAGGGAATGACGATGCGATTGCAAAGTGTGAATCAAGCGAATTGCTCATCAGGGCGTCATTCTTTACCCTACCTGTTAAGTTAAAACCTCAGCCGCAGTTTGCCTACGTGCATTAAAAGCGGCATTCTGAACTCCGGACAAAAAGATCGAACGACATGGATATTCTGACAAAGTGGGACACTGGTCTGAATTATGACGAGTTTCTGAAGAAATTCGCCTCTGCCGATCAGCATCGCAGGTGGGAAGCTGTTTACAACGAGATCACGCTGACGCCCGCACAGCTAACCCTGCTCAAAAGCTTCCAGCGGGATATGCTTGTCGCTGTCGTGGCTGGAGCATGGTGCGGTGATTGCATTCAGCAATGCCCTATTTTCGAGGTCTTTGCAAAACAGACATCTCGGCTGCAGATTCGATACTTCGATCGAGATGAACATGGTGATATCGCCGACGAACTGTCGATCTGCGGTGGTCGTCGGGTTCCATCTGTCTTATTCATGGCTGAAGACGGTGCCCCTTGCGGACGGTATGGAGATCGGACTCTTGCCAAGTATCGAGATTCTGCGGCATCGCTGGGCGGCGCGGCTTGTCCGACGGGAATTGTTCTGCCAGGCGCCAGCTTGCAGGCTGCTGTGATCCAGGAATGGCTGGAACAGTTCGAACGGGTCCAGTTGATGTTGAGGCTGTCGCCGCGTCTGCGTCAAAAACATGGCGACTGAGTCGTAAAGCGCGGGTATCGCCCGCAACCCAAAGGGAGGCCTCGCCTTCCCGTGGAAAAACTTTGCTGCGCGCGAAGAAACAAAACATTTACTCTACGAAGTGAATCAGGGATGAACGATCGATTTTATCCCTGATCGTTCAATTCGTTTTTTGACGGATATACGAAACGACAAAC
Source organism: uncultured Schlesneria sp. (assembly GCA_903858935.1). Taxonomy (GTDB): domain Bacteria; phylum Planctomycetota; class Planctomycetia; order Planctomycetales; family Planctomycetaceae; genus Schlesneria. Next base: position 21,127 of record CAIOKO010000102.1, read on the forward strand.
GAACAAATTGCGTGTCGCGAACGAGATGGCCGTACGGTGCTGATCCTTGGACAAACGGATCGTGCTGAAATGCGTTCGTTGGTTGTTTGGATGCACGAATACGTCGGATCGGCAAAAAGGTGGGTGACGTCGCCTGACGCTACAGACATTGCCAGCCTGTTTGCCGAAGACGAGTTCCCCGATCTGATCGTTGTTTTTCAAAGCTGGCCAAGTGAATTTTCGGTCAACGATGTGAATCGCCTGCTCTCGTTTGCTCCGCTGGCCAGGGTTGTTGTCTGTTACGGCGCCTGGTGTGAATCCGATGGTCGCAATCTCAGCATCTGGCCCCCTTCAATCCGAATTCCCGTCTGGGCAGCCCAGCCTCGAATTGAACGAGAATGGCAACTGATCCATGAATCCATCGCACAGCACGCCTTCCCCTGGTCCGCATCGCGAGAAGAAATCTTTGCGGGGGAACAGCCCACGATCATTCCCTTACTTTCGCCTCAAAAGGTCTTGATCGACACCCCAGATCAAGCGATCAGGCAGTACGTCGCCGAACGGCTTAACGAAGCGGGTCACTCAGTCTGCGATGGCGACCCATCGGTAATCATGTTCGACGCGGACCCGTGGGGATCGTCGCGCATCGCTGCCCTCAAATCACTTCGCCTGCGACATCCGAATGCGATCGTGTTTGCGTTGGCGAATCTTGTGCAACCCTCTCTGGTCGAGCAACTGCTTGATTTTGGAGTTGAAAAAGTCTTGCCCAAGATCGCAATACCGTGATGGAAAGGTTGGATCGAGTGCCTTGTCAATCTTCCGAATTAGAGTTCACTGCATGACCGTCTTCGGTCATGCAGTGCCCTTTCACTGGCAGAACGAGAAGCCACTGCTTCTCCTAAGACTCCAGCGAGGCTTTGCCTCAGACCAAGGTAGCCATCATCGCTCCGCGTGATGAGCATTGTTCGAAAACCTATCAAATTCCAATCCGCATGGTCTCAAATCAGAAATTCAAATGGGAATATCCATCACGAGGCTGAGGCAACGTTTGAACCGTTTCCGACGCAGGCTCATCACTCGGAGCGATGATGGCTACTTTGGAAGAAATTCTGAAACTTGACTCAATGAGTCAAGTTTCAGACCCGAAGAAGTCCGAAGCAGTGCCACAGAATCCTCATTCGGAAGTTTGACAAAGGATTAACCACGACCCAGGTATGCCTGATCGCGCGGAAGCACGATCGCTTCGAGAAAGTTCACATCGGCTGGTAACGTCACCATGGCGAGTGCGGCACGAGCAATCGATTCAGGCTGCATCATCGGTTCGTCGTCGGAACTCTTACCGGAATCGATACGACGTTCGACCAGAACATTTCCAGGATGCAGGCATGAACAGGTAATTCCATAGGGTCGACCATCAAGCGCGGTGGCCTGCGTCAGCCCCCAGACTCCAAACTTGGCGGCGGAATAGGGGGCGCTTCCTTCACGAGGCCGCTGGGCACTGATCGAACCGATATTGAGAATCCGCCCCGAGCGTTGCGGCTTCATCATTCGAAATGCGGCGCGACTGCACAGGAATGTTCCTGTCAGGCATGATCCGACAACGTTGTTCCACGCTTCGAGTGAAAGTTCATCGAGCGGCCCGCCATCAAATGCACCAGCGTTATTGACGAGAATGTCGACTCGCCCGAATTGGTTGCGGACAGCATCAAACAATCGTTCAACATCCGCTTCCACCGAGACATCGCATGTCTGTGACAGGACGTTCACCCCGCGCGCCCGCAATTCATCGGCGAAATGTGTCAGCGACTCACCGTTTCGAGCACACAACGCGAGCGACGCCCCTTCTTCAGCGAAAGCAACAGCGATGGCTTTACCTATCCCTCGGTTGGCACCGGTGACGACAACAATCTGGTGAGCGAGCTGATTCATTCTCGTGAAATCCATGACGCTGATTTGGTTTCGCCAAAACGGCGCGTGTGTTACTGTGATTCGGCATCCTGATCCTCTCCCAGAGGTCTCTGCCGTTGTTCTCAATCACATTCTGAGGAGCCACCATGACTGAGTCAAACTCGATCCCTGAATCTATCGAATCATCCGCCGGACTTGCCCGCCGTTCGTTTCTTACAGCAACAGTCGGTGCTGTCGGACTTGCCGCGTCAAAAGCCTTTGCCAGAGACGCAAAAGACCCCGTGCGACAATATGGCCCAAATGCTGAGCCGGTGCGCTACCCTGATCCCGATATCGTCACTCTCGACCCCCGATTTAAGAAATACGCGCTGGGAAATACTCCGATTCAACGGATTTATCACAGCCCGGAAATGTTGTGGGCCGAAGGTCCGGCCTGGAACGGCGTCGGAAAATATCTACTTTGGAGCGACATTCCCAATAACGTTCAGATGCGGTGGCTGGAAGAAGATGGACATGTCAGCACCTTCCGCAATCCGGCTGGTAACAGTAATGGAAACACGTTCGATTTTCAGGGACGTCAAATCTCGTTCGAACACGGCAACCGGCGAGTTGTCCGCTACGAGTATGACGGCACGATTACGGTCCTTGCAGACAAGTTCGATGGTAAGCCGCTCAACGCCCCTAACGACGGAGCCGTCCATCCGAACGGCGACATCTGGTTCACCGATCCCGGGTACGGCAGCCTGATGAACTATGAAGGTGAAAAGGCACCGAACGACTCGAAGCAACCCTATCAGAAAGAATCCATTTATCGCATCGACGGAAAGACCTTGAAGGTTGAAAAGGTGACCGACGAAATCTTTAAACCAAACGGGCTTTGTTTTTCGCCCGACTACAAGAAGCTCTATGTCGCCGACACCGGTGCTTCGCATTACGACGAAGCCCCGAAGAGCATTAAGGTCTGGGATATCGTCGACGAGAAGAAGCTGGCGAAAGGGAGAGAGTTCGCTTCGATGAAGCTGTCCGTCAATGGTGTCGAAAAAGCTGGAATGGCAGACGGTATCCGTTGTGACATCGACGGCAACATCTGGGCAAGCGCCGGCTGGGTCGGAGACGGCTACGACGGCGTTCACGTCTTCGAACCGAAAGAAGGTGTTCGTATCGGTCAGATTCACCTGCCGGAAATCTGCAGTAACGTCTGCTTCGGCGGAACGAAGCGAAACCGATTGTTCATGACCGGCAGTACGTCGGTCTATGCAGTCTATGTCGAAACGAAAGGTGCTCACATTACGTGAGCAATTTGCGCGTTCGTTGGCGGATGGACAATTGTGTTCATCCGCCTCATCGCACGGCGAGGCTGCGTCCTGCGTAGTGAAGGCTTCCAGCCTCCACTCGACATTTTGTCGCACTGGCTGAAGCCCATGCTACGGCTTGGCTGCGTCGACGACCACTTCATTCAAGCCGCCATCTTTTCCGCTGGCTTTTCCAGAAAACCGAGAATGACGTCAGCCGTCCGTCGAGTCGCTCCCGTACAGTGAATCTGTTCGCGGAGTGCATTGAGTTCTGCTGATGCTGCCGACAGCGATGCCGGATCACCAAGCCATTTGGACATTTCGTAGACCACCGAATCGATCGCTGGCCTTGGATTTCCGACGCTGAAAATCTCGGGCATGATCTTCCGGTCGGCGATCAGATTGGGCAACGACCAGTATTTGCAGACAATCACGATGCAGCCGATAAAATACGTCAGCCAACTGGATCGATAGATCGCGACAAACGGAGTTCGCCGAGCGAGCATCTCGAGGCTTACCGAACCTGAGACCATGACCGAGCAATCGGCGATCTCAATGATCTCGGGTGTCTTGCCGACGAAGAACGAAATCGGCAGCGGTTGTTGCAGCTTTTCGTATTCCGTGACACAAAACTGTCTTTGCACGTCCTTATAGTTGGCAACGAGAAAATTCACCTCCGGGAATTTCGCGTGCAACTGCTGAACAATATTCAATAACAACGGCCAGCATCGTCGGACTTCCTGCTTGCGTGAGCCGGGAAGTATCGCGACCGTCCGCGTCTCACTCGATGACCATTCTCGACAAAAGCTGTCGTCGAGGTGATGTTCCGCCACTTCGTCAAAAAAGGGATGTCCGACGTACATGACGGGAATTCCCCGTTCGGCATACCAGTCCGTTTCAAACGTCAATCCCGAAAGGACCAGATCGACATATTTCCGAACTCGACTGATCCTCCATGAACCCCATGCCCAAAGCTGGGGAGGCATATAATAGATCACTGGAATTCCCGCTGCCTTGGCTTTGCGAGCAATCCACCAGTTGAATCCGGGAAAGTCGACCAGGACCACAACGTCAGGTTTGTGGCGTGCGAAATATTCTTCCGCCTGTTTAACCAACTTGTAGAACTTCCAGATCAATGGCAGCACGGCCATGATCCCCATGACCGCCATTGACGTGAGCGGAAACAGCAGATGGCAACCTGCTTCTTCCATCGCCGAACCACCAAACCCCGAGACCCTCAGATCCGGTCGACGACGAGACAGTTCTTTAATCAGGTGAGCGGCATGATGGTCACCGCTCGGCTCGCCAACAGAAAAAAAGATATGCATGGTCGGTTCAATAATATGGACGGACGGAATTTCTGATCAAAACGATCGCACCGTTCCCAGAAAATCCAAATTTGGTCAAGAGGGATTCGCTATTTCGGCGGGCTTAATGTCACCGTCGCAGAAATCAATCGATGGTCCGAGCCGTCTGTTGTACCAACCTGGCATTGCTCAATGACCCATTCCCGAGAACACAGAATATGGTCGATACGAGCCCAGGGAAAATTGCTTGGCCATAGACTCCGACCTTTACACGAAGACGTATATCCATACCCGAATCCCGCGTTGTCGTAACAACTTTGCAGATCGCCCCAGTGCTTTCGGAAAAAACTGCTGGATGTCGGCGTGTTGAAATCACCACAGATAATCAGCGGCTCGTTATCGTAAGCTGAATTGATCGCGGCTCGAATTTCCGTCGAATCACGATCTCTCTTCTCCTGATATTCTGAAAGTTCTTTTGTCCCCTTGCCGTTGGTCAGGGTCTCATAACTGAGCTCCTCTAATCCGAAACGAGCGGTCATCTGATGGATATTGCCAAGAACGATCGGTCCATTCGGTATTTCGATATGAACCAGCATTCCGGCCGATCGTCCACCGAATGGTGTCACGTCAAAGCCCGAGATGAGCGAAAGTCGATAGCGGGAACCGATCCAGTATTGTCCATATCGCAAGGTGTACCACTGCGCGTCTTTGCAGAAGGAATTCAAACGATCGTCTTCACCAAATGCTTCTTGTAGTGCGATCACGTCTGGCTTAATGGCCACAATCTCATCGAGCACTTTGCTGAAATCCGGTTGAAACGACTGCACGTTACAACTGACGATCGTGAGTGAAGTCGCTCCTTCGATGTTCGGCGATCCATTCATCCAGAGACCGAGCGGAATCGATAAACCCATCAAAGGGACAAGCGCAATCCCGACGGAAACCAGATTCATCCCAATTGAAGGTCGGTGCCAGATCAGCGACGCGAAAAGCAGTATGATCGCAGGAATCGCGTAGGGCGTTCGCGGTGCGTACGTGACAACAGTTCCCGCCCACCACGTTTCTGAAACGACGTAAATCAGATAATTCACAACACTCAAAATTATGAGATTCAGGCACGACAATCCGATCACGAATTTGGCAGTACTGCTCGTTCGGGATGGCGTCTTGACGGGCAACGGTTTCATAGAGAACTCATAGAAGAATTGTCAGAGACAATCGTAGAATACTTATCCAGCCAGAAAATTGGGATACAGATCTTGATTGACGAGTGATACATTACTGCCACTTCGCCTGTAGGTTTTTTGCAGCATCAACATTGCCCATGAACCTCAGAAATAAGGGCCGTTCAGGAACATTCGAAGTCTGGTTCGATTTGCAAAACATGCAAATCGATCGACACGTCGAACAGACCTATTAATTTGGATTAGCGCTCGGCAAGTATGAAGAAACGGAGTTGCCGAGTCCGACGCTGTGCTTGCCCTGTGCCCTCTTAACCCAAAATTGCACGCAAGTTGCATCTGATACAGGGTTAACACCGAATACACCCCATCCGACCGTATATTTCCCGAGAACTCGGAATCACAAACCTTGCGGTCACGATGTTTTGATTTCGCGATAATCTCAACGATAGAAAAAGAGTCCGTCCGGTTTCGTGGCATAAATTCCGATGAATTATAAGAGACGTTGAACTCGTTCCCGTTTTCGACGTAAATCCGATCGATTCTCACCAGCGTGCACGAGCCGAACACGATGAGCGATAAAAACGTGATGTCGTTCCCGTGTTTCGCACGCATCGTTGTAGCCGCGATTCTTCTTTTGTTGACCGCATCCACTTCTGAAGCGCAGGATCCCCCGCTACCACCACCACCGGATGCACCGTTCAAATTGCCGCCGTCGGGGCCCCAAAATCTGCAAAACGGTGTTGGCGGAGTTGGGGGTGGAAATCGTGCACAGCAACAGTTCCCTCGTCCAAATTCGGCAAGTACTGCCGCAGTAAGCCAAAGGGCCTTTGCCCCGAGCATGATCGGGGACGGGTTTGCTGGAAACTCAACCGTCTTCACGAACTACGAGGGCCAGGAGGGACATGATGACCCCAGCCATTTCGCACTGATCTCGCCGGGCTTGGGCGGTGGCGTTGGCCAGATCAAGCTGATGGAAGCCGGTAGCCCGATTCCGCGCGACCGAGTGATGCTGAACTATAGCTATTTCAGCGGTGTCCCGATTGGAACAGGCAACCTGAACGTCAATCGATTCACGCCTGGTTTCGAGAAAACCTTTTTCGAAGGGAATTCCTCGATTGAAGTTCGAGTGCCGATGGCCATCACCGCAGCGTCGACATTCGTACACGACGAAATATCATCGATCGACAGTACGGACTACCAGTTCGGGAACGTGACGACGTTCTTGAAAACCTTGTTATATCGAGATGACACGTTTGCGATGTCGGCTGGGGGAGGGTTGGTACTTCCCACTGCTGCCAACACCGTGATGCTCTCGGAATTTAATGGCCGGGACCATACCGACCTGATCATACGAAACGAATCGATTCACCTGATGCCGTTCCTCGGCGGAACATACACCCCCAACGATCGTTTTTTCTCACAGTCGATGGTTCAGGTCGACTTTTCGGCAAACGGTAATCCGGTTTCGGTTGAGAGCATTTCCCCTCAATTTCCCTTTGGCGAAGGGGGGCCATTGAAAAGGATCGGCTCGTTAAACGACGCGACGTTCTTATATGCAAGTGTGGGTACGGGGTACTGGTTACATCGAGCCGCTGTCGGTACTTCGAGGCTTACGGGGATCGCACCGATTGCCGAACTGCACTATAACCGCTCGTTGCAGCCAACCGATTCGGTCACCATTCCAAACAGTGGTTTTACCTATTATTTGCGGGGACAAACGATCGGCAGCAAAGATTCCAACATCGAAGTCATCAATGTCGTTTTCGGGCTGACGATCCTTGCAGACGACAATAAGTCACTGACCGCTGCCTACACCGTTCCAATCGGTGGCGGACGTGATATGCAGTTTACCGGTGAAGTTCGGGTACTGTTCAACTGGTATTTCGGTGGACCGACAAACCGCCAGACGCGTGTCCAGTTCTGAATTTGCTTACGTCATCAAAGTGACTACACGATTGGCTTGCCTGATCGGAGATTTTTGGCTGACACTCACTTTCTCTTGCCAGATTTGCCGATCTGCTATTATGGATAGAGAATTTTTTGAGGTAACGCCTCATTCGATCTTTCATCTGAACTGGCAATCGGGATGCCTCTTAAAACTGCTCCACTTGAAGAACCTTCAATCAACCTGACGTCGATGCTCGATGTCGTCATGTTGCTGATCATCTTTTTCATGGTCGGAACGAAGTTTGCCGAGGAGGAACGGCAGACCGGTATTCAGTTGCCAAATGTCTCGGAAAACTTTGCACTCTCAGGCCAACCTGACGAGATCGTCGTCAACGTCGACGCAAACGGTAAAGTCAAAGTGCAAGGCGAAGATTTGACCCCCGACTCGCTTCGAATCCTGCTCGACGCCGCTCGGTTTGCGTTCCCTAATCAGGCGGTCCTCATTCGGGGTGACGGGCGGTGCGAATATCAGCAGGTGATGGATGTGTTTTCGACATGTAAAGAAGTCGGAATCAAGAACGTCTCGGTGGCTCATGCCCCTAAATCGAAAGGGAACTGATGCCGACACGTTTGATAGAGATCGTCATGGCCAGTACGGGTGGCATGACGCTTGGTGGCCTGTTTCTTCGGCTGGCGCTGGTGGCCTTATCCGTATTTGCGACAATCCATTTGTTTTCACTGTGGGGAACCCGTTACGGCGATAACAATACCTCGGCAAAGTCGTTCTTTCTTTCCCTGGTACTACACTGCTGTTTCGGACTGGGTTGGGTGACAGTTGCCGAGACTTATCCGCGTCGAGCGATCGGAACCGATCCTTCTGAAGCCCAGACTCCGATCACCTTCGTCGATAAAGAAGATGTCTCACCACGCGAAGGGACCAGCAAGCTACCCGTATTTAACGTGGGACAACCGACGACCGACGGATCATGGACGCGGGACCCTCACGGAATGTCGCGTGTTGATCGCGACGACGAAACGTCTGATGCGGAAGCGACTCGGGTCGATCTGACCTCGATCCCCGAAAACATTGTGGCTCCTGATGTTCCTGCTTTCACCGCTGAATTGGATGAACAGGCGCCAGGCTTGGAACAATCGACGGCCAGCATGGCTCAATCAGCAGCATCCAACCTGGTCGCTCTGGACGACCCTTCGCCGGAAGCACGGCCAGAAGCAGTTGCCCCGACGAAGTCCGTACGCACATCGATCAGTCGCTCGGTCAGCAACGAATCGAACTCCCGTCCAGATTTTCAGAGACGGACACCATCGAGATCGACGCCGTTTGTTGACGATAGTGCGTCGATGACGTTGCCGTCCGAAATCAGCATGGATTCCCTGCCGATACCGGAAGCAAGTCCGATCACGGAATCAACTCGTCGGGTGGTTAGCCCAAGTCCGACATCGTTGGTCGACTCGCAGGCAGGTTCCGGTCCAGACGGAACGGGAAACACTCCGGTTGTTGCGAGTCAGAAAAAATCCGCCCGCATCGCAAAAACATCCACTAGACCGGGCGATGGCCGCGATGATGCTGCTCCGTCGAGGCCCGCGATTGCCAGTGCTTCTTCGACCGCAGGCCGAGGTCAGGATGATCGACTACTGATGAATCGCGGACCTTCAGAAACGCTTGAAGAGGTGACGCAACCGGCAGTCATTAAGCCGACCGCCCCATCGATGTCGCGTGCCCCGGCTCGAGCATTGGAAACTTATCAGGCTCGAACCTCGGGCCAGCGAATGGCCACCGTCCTCAAACATGGTGGCTCCGAAGAATCGGAGAAAGCCGTTGAGAACAGCTTGAAGTGGATGGCCAGTATCCAGGAATCAGAGGGACATTGGTCATCAGCTCGACACGGCGGGGGAGCGGACAAGATTGATCCCCAGGGCCAGGACCGTGCCGGGGGTGGCAAGTTCGCAGATTCGGGTGTCACTGGTCTGGTGGTATTATCGTTTCTCGGGGCGGGTTATACCCACGAGCGGGGTCCCTACACGGCTGAGGTTCGCAGGGCCTTGAACTGGCTGATCGCTCGTCAAAGCGCCAATGGGTATCTGGGTGGAAACGCAACCAGATTTGATCAGAACTATTGCCATGCCATCGCCACGTTTGCCCTCGCTGAAGCCTATGCCATGCAAAAGAATCCGGCGGATTTTCCGGAGTTAAAGAACGCCGTAAAGAAAGGCGTGCAGATGATCTCGGTCCTGCAGAACGCCGACGGGGGCTGGCGTTACGGAAAAGGTGGCGAGAGCTCAGAGAGTGACATGAGTATGTTCGGCTGGCAATTGATGGCGTTAAAAAGTGCCGTGAATGCAGGGATACCTGTTCCGGAAGAAACTCGTCTCGGAATGACCAGGTTTCTTGAATCCAGGCGTCGCGGCAAAAATGGTGGGCTGGCGGGTTATCGGATCGCGGACAAACCGACACCGGCGATGACTGCGGAAGCGTTGTTCTGCCGGCAGATGTTCGCCATTGGAACCAATACTGCCGCCAGTAAGGAAGCGGTCGCGTACTTGCGTGAAAACTTGCCGAAAGTCACGAAATACGACGAGTACTACTGGTACTACGGAACATTGGCTATGCACCACCTGCAGGACGAATCGTGGAAAGAATGGAACGGAGCCCTGCGAGATATGCTCATTTCGCAGCAGCATCAGGAAGGTCCTTTCGCCGGTAGCTGGGACCCCAATGGCAAGTGGGCCGGGATTGGCGGTCGCCTTTACTCCACAGCTCTGAGCACAATGTGCCTTGAGGTTTATTACCGATATTCTTCGATCGCCAAAGTGGACGAAACCAAATAGCTTCGGCTCGCTATTCAACTCGTTTGATCCACGCGATGAGATCAGCAAGCTGCTGCTTGTCCAGATCCTTTTCCAGGCCTTCGGGCATCAGTGACTGGCCGGTCGAGACGAGTTCGTCCAGTGTATCGCGCAGCACGACGTCTTCTTTGGCTTCGGCTCGCTTCAAGGTGAGGCTGGCGGCGGTTTCGGCTGAGATGATTCCCGTGTGAATTTTTCCTTGCTTCGTAACAGCGGTATAAGTCTGATAACTGGGCTGAGCTTCACGGTTGGGATCGAGAATCGCCACCAGCAGATCCTCGGGCGACTTATTCTTGACGCTGGCAAAGTCGGGTCCTACCAGATGACCGGCAGTACCATCGCGATGACATTGAATACACGTTTTGGCATAGACCATCCGACCTCGCTGAGGGTCACCTGTGAGCTCAAGAGCCGGCTGATAACTGGCGACCACTTGTTTTCGGTTACTGGGTGGATCAGATAAAACGAGTCTGGCTGCATTTCGGACCGCTGGCTGAGGATGATTGAGCATCAGTTGTCGCTTGTCTCGTTCGATTCCCCCGGGCTTAATCGTGCCGGCTTCGACAGCGTGCACCAATGCCAATGCACCCGCCGCTGACTGAACCAGACTGTCGACCACCTCACGACGGGTTGCTGGCCCGAACCCTTCCCACGGAACCAGCATCGAATCGATAGCTGGTTTTGTCCCGTGTGCGGCAAGCGACTTGATGGCCGCCTGTTGCAACGCAGGAGACGTTTGCGGTGTGAAAAGCTGAGGCAATGTCTGTTCGGCCAAACCGGGATCGCCTAACGCTAACAGCGAAATCGCAGAAAGCCGATCTGCTTCGGACGCTGACGCGTCTTTAGCAACCGTGCTTGCCTGCTGAAAGATTTTGTCGAGTGCGTTGATTGTCGCCGCTGATGTTTTCGGATCGGCGATCGTCTTCGAGATCGTAGCCCCCCGTCGCCGCAATCCGTCACCCAATGCGAGCAGGACAGGAATACGAGTGGCATTGGGAACTGCCTCACCCACGATCGATCCCAGCAAACGGATGCTGTCCGTAGAATCCGCTTCCGAGCCAATGAGCCTCGCCAATTGGACGAGTAACGGCACAACGGGTTCCGTCGGACCGGATAGTAATTCAACGGCAATGGTCCCCATCTGGGAATGTATGGACGAAAGCCATGCTGTTCGCAGGTCGGCATCTTTTGCGGCATTGAGAGCGATTGCCTTGAGACCACCAACGGCCAGATCTGGTGGCAGTTCACCAAGTGAAAACGCCAGTTGCCAGCGAACTTTTGGGGAAGAATCGTCCGTCATCGCGATGATTTGTTTCGCAAGTTCAACATCCTTACCAACAAACGCTGGCACCAGTCGCAGCGCATGCTCTCTTACATGAGCATCAGTATCTCGAAGGGCATGCCGGACATCATCGGCTTTCAGGTCCTTTAATCCGCTTAAGGTCCAGAGGGCTTGCAGTCGCGTCTCAGGTAAAATTGTGGTCTGACCAGCATGAATCAAGTTTCGTAGAGCGCCGTCAGCAGTAAGATCCTTTCGTTCCACCAGCAGTCGTTGTGCCGTATCACGGACCCATCCGTGTGGCGACTTCAGGTGGTCGACCAGTTCTGCGGTGGTGGCGTGACTCAGCTTTGGTGGGGCAATCCGTCGATAATCGGGAGGAGTCAGTCGCCAGATACGGCCCTTGTCATAACCACTTTCCAGATCGACCAGCGCCTTGATGTCATCGGGAATCGAAGCGGGATGTTCAATGGTTTCACGATACATATCGAGAACATACAGCGTTCCATCGGGGGCGTTCACAAAGTTGGCTGGCCGAAACCAGTTATCGGTGGAAGTCAGAAATTCGACATCCTGATCGGCCCGCTCTGCGACAAAACTGATGCCGTCGGTCGTCAACTTCTTTCGATGGATCAGGTTACCGCCGACGTCACCGATAAAGACGTCACCACGAAACTCAGGCGGATACGCTCCACCTCGATACACAGTGACACCGGTTGCAGAGGTAAAAAAACCAATTGGGACAAGTTCGGTCGGAGGGAGCTTCTTGCGCATTTCGGGGTCTGCCGCACGACGCGCCGTTCGAACCAGCCGCCATGGCTCGGCCGAACTTGTCCGAAAGACAACAGCCGCCGCTCCTTCCTTCGCAATCGACCGGGTCATATCGGGAATCACCAGTAATGGATTGCGTTCAAGATAATTCAGCGGCCAGGTGACATGGACAATATGATTGCTGTTCGAGCAGATGAACCGATCGCCCCAGTTGTCGATTGTGTGTCCGTACTGCAGTCCGCCACCAATCATTGTCAGTTCGTTCGTCTGGGGGTCGAGTCGCAGATCACGTCGACCGGGAGTGAACTTGTATTCCGGTTTGTTGCCTCTGGCTGGGACCGTTAGCTCACCTCCCGCAAGCCCCGAGGAAAAGTAAATGGCGTTATCAATGCCCCATTCGAGCCCGTTTGATAACGCCTGTACGTTCGACGAATTGAAACCTGAACAGATAATCTCTTTCTGATCGGCAACATCATCGCCGTCTGTATCTTTCATGAAATAGAGATAGGGTGGCGAGATCACATAGATCCCCCCGCGAGCGCAACAGACGGACTGTGGCCAGCGAAGTTTGTCAGCAAATACGATGCTCTTATCCATCCGTCCGTCATTGTCGGTATCAGTCAACAGACGAATTCGCCCCCAGGTCTCGGGCCGTTGATCCTTGTACTTTTGAACTCGTTGTTCCGGCAGGAAAGGATAGTCGTTCATTTCGACGACAAACATCCGGCCATCTGCGTCGAAAGCCGCATCAATGGGATCGGTCACGTCCGGCTCGCTGGCAACCAGTTCCATCCCGAATCCACGTTCGAGCTTGAATGATTTCAAAGCTTCGGCTGGCGACTTGAACGGAATCCGCGGCATCAGTTCCGTCAGGTTCTTTTCCTGGCCTTGAACGACACCTGTCACGAACACAAGCGAGCAAAAACAAAAGCACCGATTGAAAACGACGTCGTTTCTGAATCCTGATTGATGACAATTCAATCGGTTCATAAAACGGACGAACAAACTGAGCACGAACCAGAACATGGATGTCGTTCCTTCGCAGTTGGCAGGGATGTAATCGTAACCACAGTCGTGGGATCACACCTGATTTGGCATACTCTACAGTAGCTGTGTTGCTGCCGAAGTTGAAGTCTCTGCCAAGTCAGCGTCTGCCTCATATCGGAACGCCGAAGGTTTCGGACATCCGTCTGGCTGAATGGCAACGCCATGAAGGCTTTTTTCACTTGCCTTCATCTTGATATGTCACGACTTCCGAGTTATCGGAAAGGGAGTGGCACATCGACGTTCGTTGTGTCGCTCGGCACTGCTTGACAGAAGACCGGCAAGCAGTGGCACGGTTTTCAATGTCACCCGTGTTTTCTCGAAGAAAAGCCCTTCACGGCGCTGGCTCAAGAGGCAGCGAACCGAATCAGGCGACTTAACCGGCGGAGATATCCCGTTTTGTTATTCGCATCACTTCTTCAAGTGTGGTTGTGCCGTCGATGACTCGCTGGAAACCATTCAGTCGAAGCGAAACCATTCCCTTCTTCAAGGCATAGTCTCGGACGTCGGCCGTACTGGCGCGATTAATGCAAAGCCGGCCGATTTCCGGGTCAGTCCGAAGCAGTTCAAAGATCGCACGACGGCCAGCGTAGCCGCTTCCCTTGCACTCGCGACATCCAATTGGCTTCCAAAGGAACTCGGGAGCGGGAATTGGAAAGTCGTCGGGCAGCTCATCCTCGTCGGGCCGATACTTTTCTTTGCAGTGCTTGCAAAGGACGCGGACCAGTCGCTGGGCCAGCACCCCTTCAACAGTACTTGCAACCAGATAGGGCTCAACACCCATGTCGATCAGACGGGCAAATGCGCCTGGGGCATCATTCGTATGCAAGGTGCTGAATACCAGGTGACCGGTCAACGAAGCCTGAATTGCCGCTTCTGCCGTCTCACCGTCTCGAATTTCCCCGATCAGAATCACGTCGGGGTCGTGACGCAAGATACTTCGCAGACCTGCGGCGAACGTCAGTCCGACCTTGGAATGGACCTGGATCTGACTGATCCCGGGATTCTGATATTCGACGGGGTCTTCGACGGTGATGATCTTGATCGTCGGCTCTTTAATTTCGTTCAATGCACTATAAAGGGTCGAAGTTTTACCGCTACCGGTGGGACCGGTGACCAGAATGATTCCGTGAGGTAACGCGATAAGTTCGTGGAATGTCTTGGCGAGCTGATCGGGCATACCGACGTTCTTCAGATTGAAGACCATTCGACCCTTATCAAGAAGTCGCATGACGACGCCCTCGCCGTGCACCATCGGAATGATCGAAACACGGACATCGATCTCGCGTCCCGAAACTCGCAGCTTGATGCGACCGTCCTGAGGAATTCGCTTTTCGGCAATGTTCAGCTTCGACATGATCTTCAGGCGTGTTACGATCGCCTGAAAGAAGTGCGAGATTGACTCGGGCACTGGTTGCACTCGCAACAGACCGTCCACGCGATAGCGAATCGTCAATCCATTCTCTTGCGGCTCGATGTGAACGTCACTCGACTGCTGCTCAAGGGCTTCAACAAGAAGTTCGTTCACGAGCTTGATGACCGAAGCGTTCTCGGCCTGTTGAGCGAGATCCGAATCATCGGCCGATAAATCGCTCAGCAGCTCGATCCCCTCGGCAGATCGCTGAGCCACGAGTTCATTCAGCGTGTCGCCGCCGACACCTAGATGTTCTTTAATAAGTTCGACAACATCAAGTCGCCGCGCGAGAACCGGCTCCAGATGAAATCCACTGACAGCAGACAGTTCTTCCAATGCTTCCAGATTGAATGGATCGCTCGTCGCGACGATCACACTCCCGTTCCGTCGGGCCAGTGGTAAAAGTGAATGTCGAAAAACGGCGGTTGTCGGGAACTGCATCAGCAGCTCGTGATCGATCGTTTCCTGTTTGACTTCGACAAAATCCATCCCCAACTCTTCGGCGAACGCTCGCAAGACATCGTCTTCTTTGACGATCCCCATCTCAACGAGCACTCTGTCGACCCGTTTTCCTGCTGCTTGTGGCAGAGCGGCTTCGACCTGAGGCTTTGTGACGAGACCGTGTCGAATGAGAGTTTGAGCAATATCCATAATTCAACGGTCAAGATTCTGGGGTGGAAGAAGCAGGTTCGGAAGGATTCTTCACGCAGCGTATTCAGGCGGCTGTTAACGCAATTCATGGCAGTGCTTTCCAATTGCCGTATTGGTTAAGCAAATCGGAAAAAACTGTTGGATTGCGAATTCACACACCATTCTCGACGAACGATCTGTGTCTGTCGATGTCCTTTAAACCGGTTTCAGCCCCATTTCAGGTTGGCGCAATCCTGGAGGTTCGAATGGGGCGACTGGGTGTAACTAACGAAAAAGCCCGGACACGTTGCCGCATCCGGGCTTGCCGAAATAAGTTACAGTTTTGTCGAAACCTTACTTCGCTTTGCCAGACGCAATCAACTTGCTGGCATTACCTGCCTGACCAAACTGAACCATCCGAGCGACGCAGACCTTCTTCATTGCTTCGCGGGCTGGCTTCAGATAGTCGCGCGGGTCGAATTTTTCAGGGCTTGTCGCCAGCAACTGGCGAATCGCACCGGTAATTGCCATGCGGCAGTCGGTATCGACGTTAATCTTGCGAACACCGCTCTTGATCCCTCGTTGAATCTCTTCCACAGGGACACCAAACGTTTGTTTCATCTTACCACCGTACTTGTTGATGATGTCTTGCAAGTCCTGTGGAACAGACGAACTGCCGTGCATCACGAGATGCGTGTTCGGCAGCTTTTTATGAATTTCTTCGATTCGCTTCATGGCGAGAACTTCGCCGTCCGGCTTCTTATCGAACTTGTAGGCGCCGTGGCTGGTACCGATAGCGACGGCCAAGGCGTCGACGTTGGTTGCCTTCACAAATCGTTCCGCTTCATCGGGATCGGTTAGAAGCTGATCGTGCGAAAGCTGACCGCTGGCACCGTGGCCGTCTTCTGCTTCCCCTTCCCCCGTGTCGAGTCGACCCAGGCAACCAAGTTCGCCTTCGACCGAGACGCCGAACATATGAGCGACTTTGACGACTTCTGCCGTGACAGCGACGTTATAGTCGTAATCGGCAGGTGTCTTTCCGTCTTCCTTAAGCGAACCGTCCATCATGACAGACGTAAAGCCGTACTTGATGGCGCTGCAGCAGGTTGCAGGGCTGTTGCCGTGGTCCTGGTGCATCACGATCGGAATTTCTGGATACAATTCTGATGCGGCCAGCATCAGATGTCGCAGGTAATTGTCCTGGGAATAGGACCGAGCCCCACGAGATGCTTGTACGATGCAGGGCGAATCGGTTTCCCGAGCCGCTTCCATGATCGATTGAATCTGCTCCATATTATTAACGTTGAATGCGGCGACGCCGTAGTTATTTTCAGCGGCGTGGTCGAGTACAACTCGAAGTGGAACCAAAGGCATTGTCTTCAAACTCCTGAAACCAACCAAAACCGTATCGTGTCTCGCAGCGCGGTCGTTCCCCATTGGACAGACTCTAGGATACGATCGAGATCGATGCTTTCCGAAATAGGATATCGTTTTTGATGCAGTGACGGGAAGGGACGCGGTTTCGGAAAACGAAGAGTCTTTTTTGATCACCCTTGCAAGTTCGGCTCAGTCGCCGCGCTTCGTTACGGGTAACTGCGGTGATTTATTCCCGCAAACTACTGTCAATTCTTTTTTCTTCTCATTTGTTGAAATTCCTGAAGCATCAGGATTGTAAAAGGCCACTCAGCATTTCCGCGATTGAAAACGCGAAAGATCTTTCCCCACTTGACTTACCGTTCGTAGCATGCAAAGGTGAAAGGCTCAAAAAACGACTTTTCAACGATTAATTCAACTATCCCCTTCTCTCAGGATGACGAATACTTCGAGCCATGGTTGGCTGGCAGATTGCTGGAACTTGTGGAAACCGATGTGAAGCTGTTCGTCGGTCGGCAGGCCACTCATCCTGGATCTTGCTAGCATCCACGCAGAAAACACGAAATACATGACTTGCGTTATTTGAGCTTCGATTCGCTGTCCATAAGCAACGCGATATCCGCGTGAAAATACCCGAACTCTTAAAGGGAAACCACACTTCGGTACCTCACCGGCATTTGTGGCCGAGGACGGTTTGATGCGGCTTTACCACTGGAAAGCGCCTGCCGGAAATTTTGGGGATGACCTCAACCCCTGGTTATGGGAACAACTTATTCCCGAGCTATCAGAGCTAGGTGATGACACTGTTGTCTTTTCCGGCGTGGGCTCATCCCTCCATGAACTTTTGCCTAAGGGCTCCGTGAATGTTTTGCTCGGGCCAGGTGCAGGGTACGACTCGATTCCGAGGCGGAATTATCAGATCTACGCGTTACGGGGTCAGCTCACTGCGAGAGCGATGAAAGCGCCTGCGGATATTCCGCTAGGTGATCCTGCTGTTCTGATCTCACGTCTCTACCAGCCTAAAATTGCGGCGTCGGATCGGCCGCCGGTGGTCTTTGTGCCACACTGGACCACAATGGAACTTGGCGGATGGGAAGAGCCTTGCCAACGCTCGGGGTGTGTACTCGTCGATCCCCGAATGGAATACCTCTTCGTGTTTGACCAGATCGCAAGTGCCCGGCTCGTCATTGCTGAATCGATGCATGCCGCCATTATCGCAGATTCTTTTCGAGTTCCCTGGATTCCCGTGGTTTGCACCCATCGCATGGATTTCAAATGGCGAGACTGGCTTTCTCCATTACGCCTCGATTATGAACCGCACATGCTAGGGGCTCCTGAGTTACAATGGCTGGCGTTGACGAGCCAAGATCAAAGTCGTGAGGTGGGTGGTGAACTCGTTCTAAAACACCCCGGAGTCATCGAGTCATGGAGACGCCGCGTCCGCTGGCAATATTCCGGCCTGATGTTGAAATATTTCCGATGCTTTCGTGAACGCGTTCTGGATGCGCGGACTCAGTCATTAAGCTCGCTGCTCGGGAACCAAATTGGAGTGCTGAGCAATTCCGTATTGTTGAACGAATGTCAGGATTCGCTTCTGGTCGCATGTGATCGGCTGCGCGCCGACTGGAGCCGACCGTCGGGGCCAGCCAGTGTGTAAGGAAATCGTCCATGCTCACATTTGTCGTTCCCGTCAGGCATCCTGAGAAGGCAATGGATGGTACTGGTCCCCCCGGGTTGCATACGTACTCAGATGTCTGCGACGAATCATGTCGATTCGGTATCTTTCCGATGCTCTCCGTCAAGAGTTCTTCGGCCGGTCAAAGCAAAACTACTAAGCGGGTTCGCCTGAATAAGTGCGATATCGACCATTTTGTCGACGTTCAAATATGAATTGAGCTACTCAGGCTTGCTGAACTCGCCAGCGTCGTATTTCTTCCAGAACTCGGCGGCGGAGAATTCGCCCCATCCTCGAGTGCCAAATCGTTCGATCGATTTCATGTTTCGAACGATATCAATCCCCTTCGTGATATTCTTTGGCGTAAAGTGCAATTGAGTGAGCTTCATTCCTTCGAGTGGCGTCACGTCGGACACAGGCGTTTCGCTGAAACCCACTATCGACAAAGACATCCGACTTTCAATTAGCGGCGAGAGGTCGGCCACTTTCGTTTGTTGGAAATAAATGAAATTCAACGGCATTCCCCTGAGTGGCGAAATGTCAGAGACACTTGTGGCCGCGAACGAGAAGAATGTTAAATTCATCCCTTTCAGTGGGGAAAGATCAGAGATCTTTGTTTGTGTGATGCCGAGGTTGGTCAAGCCCATCCCTTGAATTTGCGAAAGATTCGTGATTTGTGTTCCGTCGCACATGAGTAACCAAAGCGGCAGATCTCGCACGGGAGACAGGTCGGAAACTTTTGTGTTCGAGACATACAGATTTCCGAGAGTCATCCCTTTGAGCGGCGACAAGTCCGACAATTGCCCTTTTTCCGGGCCGCTGCCATTGCAGTTCAAAGCAAACAAACCTGTGAGCGTCCTCACCGGCGAAATGTCTGTCACATTGTCGGTGACAAAACCGAGCCGTTTAACGACTCCGTTTTCGATGAACGGCGGCTTGTTTTCCCCGTCGGTCACCTTCCCATCGAACCCCGGATTGAGTTCCACCAACTTCTTGCTGACGGCCTCCACCTGCTTCTCGGCAGGCATGGCCTGCACGTCTTTCATCCATTGATCGAAGCCGGGCATCTGGAAGGCGAGTGGTTTCGATGGCGTTGGCTTGCCAAATTCGCCAGCATCGTACTTCTTCCAAAACTCTTCTGGAGTGAATGGTTTTTCTGGGTTGAAGCCCCAACCAATCGTCTCCGTGGAAATCGTCTTAAGGGTTGCCATCTGCCGGATGCGGTCCATGCCCTTCATGATGTTTTTGGGAGTAAAAAAAATTCGTTCCAATTTCATTCCGTCGAGCGGGGTCAGGTCTGAAACCTTGTTTTCAGTACAGAGTAATTCCGTCAACGGCATCCCCTTGAGCGGGGACAGGTCGGCAATGTTAGTGGCGCTGCAAGCAAGGGTGGCCAGGTTCATTCCCCGAAGCGGAGAAATGTCCGATACCGCTGTTGCAGTGAAATCCAGTAAACCTAACGGCATTCCTTTGAGCGGCGACAGGTCGAATACCGGCGTGTTGACACAATTCAAACTAACGAGTTTCATGTCTTTCAGCGGTGACAAGTCGGACACTTTTGAACCCCAGCAATTGATAACCTCCAGTGGCATTCCTTTGAGTGGGGAAATGTTGGAGACTTGCGTAGCATTGAAGGTCAACGACTTTAAATTCATCCCTTTCAGTGGCGAAAGATCGGACAAATCTGCGTTATATCCGCAAGCGAACCCCGTCAGTCCCATCCCGTTTACTGGCGACAGGTCGCGCAAAGTTCCTTTGCCCTGCGAACTGCCTTGAACAAGCAACGCTGTTAGTCCTTTCAATGCCAACACCGGCGAGATATCGCTTACGTGATCCGTAGAAAAACCAATCTCAACTACGACGCCGTTTTCGATTTCGGGTTTCGCCCCCCAAATGCCTCCGATCTTCCCATCAAACCCCGGATTGAGCTCCATCAACTTCTTGGACACCGCGTCGACTTGCTTATCGGCAGGCATTGCTTGCACGTCTTTGATCCATTGCTGGAATGCTGGGGATTCCCACGGCTTGCTGCCCGCGACGTCCGCTTTCTTCAGTGGTTTCAACTCTGCCGTGATCGCCTCGGTCTTTCCCGACTTGATCTCAAAGCTGTCGGTGAAGATTTCAAATCCGTCCTTTTGAACTTTCAGCCGATGCTTACCCTCAACAACCGTGATCTTAATCGGCCCTTTGTCCCCCTTCCGGGTAATTTCAACGGTGTCCTTTTCATTCAGCACTTGGACATCAGCATCAGGCTCAGTCACTGTGACAACCAATGTGCCGTCCCCAGACCTGGTCTTCATGTTGATGACCACAGCCGCCAGCAGGAACATCGCACCCAAAACAGCAGCCCCGATCAGAAGCCGTTTTTTTCGATCGTTAAGCAGCGAGTTAGTCCCTTTATTAACGGGTTTCTTCGGCAGCGCCTTCGTGCGAACGGGTTTCGCCGGTGCTGAGGGTAGGTTGTCGAGAAAGTTTGTGAAGTTCGCCGCCGTTGACGGTTCGACCGACTTGTTTGTAGGCGAGGCGTTTGATTTGACGACCGTTTCCCGTGTTGGGGACGCCAACGTCATCGCGTGAGACGACACCGATTTGTCGTGTGCAAGAATCGGCTGTTCGGTATCCGAAGACTGTAAGGCAACTGTATTCAGTTGATCCTGACGACAGCCTTCCAGAGCGACAATCACTTCTGTCATCGACTGGTAACGATCTTCGATTTTCTTGGCGACCATCTTCTTGAAGACCGCTTCAAGCGGTTCCGGGACTTCGGCACGAGCAGAACGCAGCGACGGAATCGGCTGTTCCCGATGAGCCAACAACTTTTTCATGAGCGTATCGCCTTCGTAGGTTGGTGTGCCGGTCAGCAAGTAAAACAGCGAACAACCCAACGCATAGATATCAGTACGAGCATCAGCCGTCTTCGTGTCCAGGGCCTGTTCGGGGGACATATAATCGACGGTTCCCATCACCGCGCCAGTGTTTGTCAGATCGGCCTGCGTCGTAGCCTCGCTATCACTACTCAGGCGAGCCAGCCCCATATCCAGAATCTTGACCGTTCCCTCTGCGTCCAAAAGGAGATTGGCCGGTTTAATATCCCGATGCACAATCCCCTGCTTGTGGGCGGCTTCCAGTCCTTTTGCAGCCTGCAGGATGTAGTTGACCGCCGTATTAACCGGGAACCGACCATCCTTTTTGACCAGGGCTGACAGATCACTCCCGTCCACCAGTTCCATCACAAGGAAGTGAACGCCGTGGGCGCAGTCGGCATCGTGAGCCGCAACAATATTGGGATGACTGATCTTCGCAGCCGCTTTCACTCCGGTTCAAACCGGGCGATCGCGTCTTTGTCTTTCGTCAAAGCGGCCGGCAGCACCTTGACCGCGACCAGGCGATCCATTCGCAGATGCCGAGCTTTATACACCTGCCCCATGCCACCCGCCCCGATCTTTTCCATCAGAACGTAGTTCCCCAGAACAAGCGATTTGCCCTTCCCTTTAGATATTTCTTCCGCCTGAAATTTCGTCAGTTTTTTCTTGCGGACAAGCTCCAAAGCCAACTCTTCGGCACTCTTGGGAGAAGCCCTCGGTGGTAAAAAGTCCTTCAGCGTTTCGCCAGCGACAATGCCGCTGTCCTCCAGCTGCTGAACAAACTTTTCAAGAGGAACGGCCATCGTCGGCAGCCTCGTTCAAAGGCAAGGACATGGAACAAAGCGGTTCTCACCGAAAGTCGTGGCATTTGCCAGAGAAATGGGTCAGTCAACACCCGCCAATCCTACTTCTTCTTTTCGACTTGTTTCCAGAACTCCGCTGATGATTTGTTGTTGATCGTCTCCAGAGTCTTGATGGAGCGGAGGATTTCTGTGTCCCGTTCGGGCTTGAAGTCGAACAAAAGTGTCTTAAGCGGTAGTTCCTTGAGTATCGAGAAGTCAGAAACTTTCGTGCCGTGACATAACAATCCTTGCAGCGGCATCCCTCTCAGCACTGAAATATCAGAAACTTTTGTCTCACCAAAAGACAAGTATTCGAGCTTCATGTTCTTCAGAGGCGTCAAATCACTTACTTGTGAATGTCCGAAGCTAATTCGAGTGATCTTCATTCCATCCAATGGAGAAAGGTCATAGACTTTTTTCGCATCGTCAAGGTAAAGCTCTTTTAAGGGCATCCCTTTCAGCGGCATCAAATGCGATACATTGGAACCCACACAAGAAAGTATAGTGAGCGGCATTTCGTGAAGCGGTGACAAATTAGAAACTTGAGTGAAATCACAACGAAGCGAAGCCAGTTTCAGATCGTTTATCGGTGAGAGATCGGAAACCTTTCCCTTGCCGATTCCGCTTCCAGAACAGCTGAGATCTGTCAACCCGGTTAAAGCCCGCACCGGAGAAATATCTTTCACCTCGTTTGAAAGAAAGCCGATGCTTTTAACGACATCTTTTTCGATGACGGGAGTCCCAACCCCTCCAGCATCCGTCAACTTCCCATCGAATCCCGGATTGAGTTCCTTCAACTTCTTGCTGACCGCTTCCACCTGCTTCTCGGCAGGCATCGCTTGCACGTGTTTAATCCAACTTTCGAAACCGGGAATCTGGAAGGCCAGTTTCGATGGCTTTTTGAACTCCCCAGCGTCGTATTTCTTCCAGAACTGATCGGGAGTGAACTTATTTTTATCATCCCAACCAATTCCGATGCTCTTGAGGCTTTTCATCCGGCGGATGGCGTCTAACCCACTGAGGATCGTCGCGGGGGTGAAAATCAAGTTGTCTAACTCAATTCCCCGCAGTGGCTCAACGTTCGTGACTTTGGTCCCAAGAATATTCAAGTCCTTCAGCGGCATCCCTTTGATCGGCGACAAATCGAACAGTGGAGTTTGCCCGAAGTCTGCGACTCTCAGCGTCATTCCGATCAACGGTGTTAAATTTGATACGTTGGTACCTGGGCATACAATCTCTCGTAAAGGCATTCCAGCTAAAGGAGCGATGTCTGAAAGTGAGAGATTCTGAGAGCATTCGAGACGAACGAGGTGCATCCCATTCAGCGGTGACAGGTCGAACAATCCGCCGTTTGCACGTGTGCCAATGTTGCTGCTGCCCCTGCAAACCAGAACCTGTAATCCCGTTAACGCCCTCAAAGGGGATAGATCGCTTAACCGATCCGTATAGACTTTCAGTTGCGTGACCACCCCATCGACAATCGACGGCGGACCTTGTGCGTAGGAATTTGCGAGCTTCCCATCAAATCCCGGATTCAACTCCATCAACTTTGTCGAGACCGCCTTTAACTGCTTTTCGGCGGGCATCGCCTGCACGTCTTTCACCCATTGCTGGAAGGCGGGACTGTTCCATTTTTCGGAAGAACTGTTCTGGGGGGCTATTTCTGCGATCCTGATATTTCGGAATCGCACCGCATTCTTCTGAGATTGCAGGCCGATCCGGCCTTTTGTTCGTTTCCATGCGGGATAGGCGTTGGGGCGGCTTGCCAATTCGCTTACGTCCAGCTTGAGTACTTCTGTCCCATTGACTGCGATCTTTAATTTGCGGGAGTGAAGGTTCATTTCCAGCGAATTCCACGCATCCCCCGACTTTTCTTTGGCCTGTTGTTTCACGGGAATAAATCCCGCATCCACGGTGTTTGCCAGGTCCGACCAGACCCCTCCCGTGGCCCAGCCGGCAATCTGACCGATCTGAACTTCCAGATGTTCTTTGTCTGCAGGTGAAGCGAGAATGGCAACGCCGCTGTTTGATCCTTCTTCTGTCTGATACTCCAATCTCAACACAAATTCGGCGTATTCGTTATTTGAGAGCAGCCAACCGCCACCTTTTCCGGTTGCCGTTAAGACATGTTTAGAAGCGTCTACTTTCCAGTTACTTTGGTCGCCTTCTCGTATCCATCCTGTAAGATCTCGACCATTAAAAATGTCCACGAATTTGAGGTCGTCGAGTGGATTTGAACTGTCGACCGGCCCGGCCACCGCTGCGTTGACTTGCGGTATCAACTCTGCCCGGATCGACTTGGTCTTGCCAGATTTGATCTCAAAACTGTCCGTGAAAATTTCAAAGCCGTCCTTCTGAATCCTCAGCCGATGCTTCCCCGGTACGACCGTAATCTTGATCGGCCCATCCTCTCCCTTGCGGGTCATCTCAACCGTGTTCTTTTCATTCAGCACTTCGACGTCAGCATCGGGCTCAGTCACTGTCACAACCAAAGTGCCGTCCCCAGACCTGGTCTTCATATTGATGACCACACCCGCCAGCAGGAACAAAGCCCCCAGAACCGCAGCACCGATCAGAAGCAGTTTTTTCTGGTCTTTGAGAAGCGAATTCGCCCCTTTTGTGACAGGCTTTTTCGGCTGCGTCTTCGTGCGGATGGGTTTTGTCGGTGTCGAGGGGAGATTGTCGAGAAAGTTTGCGAAGCTCGCCACCGGGGACGATTCGACCGACTTGCTTGTTGACGAGATGTTTGAGTTGACCATCGTTTCCCGTGTCT
This sequence comes from uncultured Schlesneria sp., assembly GCA_903858935.1. Taxonomy (GTDB): domain Bacteria; phylum Planctomycetota; class Planctomycetia; order Planctomycetales; family Planctomycetaceae; genus Schlesneria. The sequence continues at coordinate 46,215 of CAIOKO010000102.1, forward strand.
GGGATGGTAGCGTCATCACTGGTGACGAACCCGATTTGTCTTGTACAAGAATCGGCTGGCCGGTCTCTGAAGACTGGATGGCAACCGTGTTCGCTTGACCACAACGACAGCCTTCCAGGGCGGCAATGACTTCCGTCATCGTCTGGTAACGATCTTCGACTTTCTTTGCGACCATCTTCTTGAAGACTGCGTCAACGGGCTCCGCGACTTCGGCACGTGAAGAACGCAACGACGGTATCGGTTGTTCCCGATGGGCCAACAACTTCATCATAAGCGTGTTGCCTTGATAGGTTGTCGTGCCGGTCAGCAGGTAAAAGAGCGAACAACCTAACGCACAGATATCTGTACGGGCATCAGCCGTCTTCGTGTCCATCGCCTGTTCGGGGGACATGTAATCGACAGTCCCCATCACGATACCGGTGCTTGTCAGGCCGGCTTGTGCTGCCGCGTCATTATCACTACTCAGGCGAGCCAGCCCCATATCCAGAATCTTCACTGTTCCCTTTTTGTCGAGAAGCAGGTTGGCTGGTTTAATGTCCCGGTGAACAAGCCCTTCGGCGTGAGCGGCTTCCAGTCCTTTGGCGGCTTGAAGGATGTAGTTCACCGCCGCCTCAACGGCTAAACATCCATCCTTGTCAACAAGGGCCGAAAGGTCACTCCCATCCACGAGTTCCATCACGAGAAAGTGGACACCATTGGCACAATCAGCATCATGAGCCGCGACAATATTGGGATGACTGATCTTCGCGGCCGCTTTCACTTCCCGTTCAAATCGGGCGATCGCGGCATTGTCTCTCGTCATGGCAGCTGGCAGCACCTTGACCGCGACGAGGCGATCCATTCGCAGATGCCGAGCTTTATACACCTGCCCCATGCCACCTGCCCCGATTTTTTCCATCAGGACGTAGTTGCCCAGAACTAGCGTTTTTCCCTTCCCTTTAGAAACAACCTCCGCCTGAAATCTCGTCAGTTTTTTCTTGCGGACCAGTTCCAGAGCCAGCTCTTCGGCACTCTGGGGAGATGCCCTGGGGGGCAAAAAGTCCTTCAACGTTTCGCCAGCGACGATGCCGCTTTCTTCAAGCTGCTGAATAAACTTTTCGAGAGGGAGGGCCATCGTCGGCAGCTTCGTTCAAAGGCAAGGACATGGGATAAAACGATTCTCATCGAAAATCGGGGCATTTGCCAGAGAAATGGGTTCTTTAATGTTCGAAGGTCGCTTACTTTCCCGTCGTTACCAAGTCAGCCGTGGTCACCATGGCTGACGACCACGGCCATCGAGTCAGTTCGCAAGTTCGTTGAGCTGAGATGTCGGGATTTCCCCAGTCGTATTTTCGATTTCGGGAATGTCGCTTGTACTCTTGAAGTCAAACGATGCGACTCGCGTGCCTCTCGAACGCAAATTTACTAGACTACTTGTCACGTGATTCGATCGCATTCAACCGCTCGTCCATTGTCTGGCCGTTTTGCGGAGATGCCATCGGCACACTTGTTTCTTTCACACCCGAAATAGACCTTGAGATTGAAATAACAAATGGCGGAATTGCAGACACAATTGCTCGTGCTCGGTGGTGGTCCTGGCGGATATCCTGCGGCGTTTGAAGCGGCGGATCACGGAATGCAGGTCATGCTCGTTGACGAAGGAGCACGACCCGGTGGAGTCTGTCTGAATCGGGGCTGTATCCCGTCCAAGGCTCTGCTGCATGTCGCCAAAATGATTAACGAAACGCATGAATCTGCGGCAATTGGTGTGACATTCGCCCCGCCAAAGATTGATCTGGCAAAATTACGGGAATGGAAAAACAACGGAGTTGTTGGCAAGCTTTCCGGTGGCGTTGCCGAGCTATGCCGGGTTCGCGGGGTAAAACTGATCAGTGCTCGTGGGACGTTTCTCGGCCCGAACACGATCGAATTGAAATACGCAGACGGCAAAACCGACAAAGTGACGTTCGAAAAAGCGATCATCGCCACCGGTTCATCCCCTGCCATGCCGCCCGTCTTTCAGATTGGTGATCCGCGCGTCATGGACTCAACCGGAGCACTCGAACTCGCGGACATTCCCGGTTCGTTGCTCGTCGTCGGCGGCGGGTATATCGGTCTGGAAATGGGTTCTTTTTATGCAGCCCTGGGTTCCAAAGTCACTGTCGTCGAATGGACAAAAGAACTCCTTCCAGGTGCCGACCGCGACCTCGTCCGACCGCTCCAGAAACGACTGGAAACGCATTTTGCCGCAATTCATCTCAACACCAAGGTGGAAGGTCTCAAGGCCGCAAAGAATGGAATTACCGCAAAACTGACGGGTGAAGGGGTCGCTCCAGAGCAGACATTTGACCGAGTTTTGATCGCGATCGGTCGGCGTCCGAATAGCAAGGGTTTCGGCATGGAAACGACCGGTGTCGACGTGGATGAAAAAGGATTCATCAAGGTCGATCGTCAGCGGAAGACGAATGTCGCCAACATTTATGCCATTGGCGATGTCGCCGGTGAACCAATGCTGGCACATAAAGCGACTCGTGAAGCCAAGGTCGCAGTCGAGGCGATGAACGGCGGTCCGGCAGAATTCGATAATATTGCCATCCCCGCCGTCGTCTTCACCGATCCGGAAGTTGCCTGGTGCGGCCTGACCGAACCGGAAGCGATCGCCAAGAACCGCGAAGTCAAAGTTGTCAAATTCAACTGGGCCGCCTCGGGACGAGCGATCACATTGGCTCGAAGCGAAGGGCTGACAAAGATGATCGTTGACCCCAAAACCGAACGGATTCTCGGGGTCGGGATCGTTGGAGTAGGTGCCGGCGAAATGATTGCCGAAGCGACATTGGCGGTCGAAATGGCTGCCGTAGCACGTGACCTGGCCGAAACCATTCACGCTCATCCAACACTCAGCGAAACTGTGATGGAAGCGGCAGAAAGCGTCTACGGCCAGGCAACGCATTCGTACAAACCAAAACGCTGACCTCGACCGCAGGCGTCGAATTCCTTCAACGTAATTCGATCAGGATCTGTTATCATGGAATCGCGTACGTCGCTGGACGGACTGATACGAGACAGGAAATAAACTTTTTGACTCACACCACTATTGCGGAGGCCACTATGCAAGCTGTGACGTTGAAAGACGCGAAACGCAATCTTTCGCGCCTTGTCGATCAGGTGCTCGCCGACGCTGAACCGCGAATTGTGGTAAGTGATTCGGGCCAGCAGGTGGTTGTCATGCCTCTCGACGAATTCAATTCGTGGAAAGAAACGTTGTATTTGCTTGGCAATCCGGCCAATGCAGCGCATTTGCGGCGATCGGTCGCAGAAGCTGAGTCAGGCCTGGAAGCAAAGCATGAGTTAACTGAGGAATGAATCTCACTTTCACGCCGTCTGCCTGGGGTGATTACCAGTGGTTTCAGCAATGCGATCGCAAATTGCTGAAGCGAATCAACCAAGTCATCCAAGACGTTCTTCGAACGCCCTTTGAGGGGATTGGCAAGCCCGAACCGCTCAAGGGTGATCTCTCTGGATATTGGTCTCGGCGTATCAATGACGAGCATCGTCTGGTGTACACCGTTAAGGCCGATGTCGTAATCATCGTCGCTTGCCGCTACCACTACGGCAATTAAAAGACTCTTGTTGTCACTTATCCAAAACCGTTAGGTATCCGTTCTCGGCTTACCAGCGGCGAGCAATTTCGCGAGATCGTTCATAAGGACTCGAGGCTGGCGCCTGCATCTGCGTGTTCAGCCAACCGAGTTTGTACAACGCGACTGTCATTCCCAGTCCGGCGACAAAACCGCCGACATGTGCCCACCAGGCAACCCCGGCTCCACCAGCTTCGGTCCGGAACCCAGAAAAGATCTGAATCGCAAACCAGATCCCGAGAAATAACGGAGCGGGGACCGGCATCAATCTGGAAAAAATGCCAAATGGAACAAGTGACATCACCGAAGCCTTAGGATAAAGCCAAAGGTATGCCCCCATGACACCTGCGATGGCTCCGCTGGCACCGATCGTCGGGATAAACGAATTCGCATCCACGGCGATATGCATGATTCCCGCCGCCACTCCACTGACGAGATACATTAACGCAAACCCGAGATGGCCGAATCGATCTTCGGTGTTGTCGCCGAAAATATAAAGAAACCACATGTTGCCAATAATGTGCATCCAGCCTCCATGCAAAAACATGCAGGTTGCCAGAGTGAACAGCGGTGGAACTGGTGACTTGAGATCGACAATTTCCCGTTCAAGGCGTCCTCGTTCGGTCCGTGTTTCCACAACAACCTGATTTTCTGTGGGATGAGTGACACGAATGGGAATCATCCCAAACTCACGTACGATTCTCTCTCCCCCTTCAGGTGCTTGAAGTTGCAGGAAAAACGCCACGGAGCATGCCGCAATAATGGCGTAACTGACAAAGGGGATTCGCGAAGCAGGAACATCGTCCCAGAGCGGAAACATGCTGAAGATCCTTTCATCGGTCTACGAATGACTCGAGCACCCGGGCGAAGGCACCGTATGTTCCCGCATCAAATAACACGAATCTTACCAGCATGGGTGAGGCCTGTCCTCTCAAAAACAGCACGACTTCATCAATCGAGCTTTGCGCGGCGAGATCCACGGGAAAGCGATAGGCACCCGTGCTGATTGCGGGAAACGCGATCTCAGTGCAATTGTGTTTCAATGCCAGCTCTAAGCAGCGGCGAATACACGAACGCAACAGTTCGGTCTCTCGCTGTTGTCCACCGCGCCAGACGGGTCCGACCGCATGAAACAAATACTTCGCCGGTAACAACCCGGCACCAGACACGACCGCATCCCCCGGCGGGCAGCCGAGCGGGTAACGGGCTTGCGTTTCTTCCATCACACTGGGGCCGGCCCCCCTGTGAATGGCACCATCAACTCCGCCACCACCCGCGAGTTGAGGATTCGCCGCGTTCACAATGGCGTCTATTTTCTGGAGGGAAATGTCTCCCTGCACGAGTTCCACTCGACTGGAATCAAACTGAACTTTCATTGCGCGCGACCTCGGTAATACTCACCAAAACATTGACGCGAACCGGGAAGACTCCAACCACGGATTTTTTTAACTTTAATCGGGCAATTGCGTAATGTTCTGAACAATTTGGAAAAAATGCAAAAGAGTTTTAACCACGAATCTGACAAATCGCGCGAATCGAATTAAGAGAAATTAAATCAAAACCGGATGAGTACCTGTAATGAGTACGCTTAACGGGTGAAGGAAACCCGAACGTAAAAGTTGGGTGAACGAACCCCGAATTATTTTATTCGTCAGATTCGTACTACTGACGTTCGAATTCTTTGCGTCCCGCGAAACTTGTGTAGAAAAAATGAATTCGGGGGTTTACGCCACCCGGCTCGCCTGGCCAAAGCGTGAGCGATAACCCAACTCTGAAGCGGTCGACCGACGCGCGTCACCCGGCTGGGCCGGTCAAGAAACCAGATTCGGTTTCGCACCCCGATTGATCAAGAACGTCGCAACCTCGTGAAGAAAGGGTTGAACAATCGCCGTGACTGCCGCCGGCAATTCGGCCTCAATCAACGCTTGATCCATCAGCAAAACCCAACGGTCGCGGACAGTCTGGTCAATCGCAAACGGAGCGTGCCGCATCCGCAACTGCGGATGACCTCGTTCGTGCAGATAACGATCCGGGCCACCGAATCGAAAGATCAGGAAACTTCTCAGTCGGTGTTCCGCCCCGGCGAGATCCTCTGGCGGGTAAAGTGGCCCCAGCAGATCGTCGGTGGGGACCCGACGATAGAACGCCGCGACCAGTCGCTCAAAACCAGCATCGCCGATCAGGCTGTAGACACTTGAAATCGCAGCTTCATCCGGCATATGTCGGCCTATTGTTTCGAAACGGTCGTGGATTCCACATCGTCTTCTCGAATCGGTTGTGGATCGCCATCAGCACGTAGTCGACCATTCTTCAGAAAATGAATTGTGTGCTGGTGTGCTTCTTCGCTCCATAACAAGCGTGAATGAAGTGCGTTCACGGTAGTAAAGTCGGCCGCTCCTGGCAATTTCGTGCTGGCCACCGTCACCGTTCCATCATCGTCACCGGGAATCAACGGATTCCAACCTGCGGGTGTACCCCGTGAACCCGCGATAACAGCGAACTCAAATTTGGGGATCGGCAGTTTCGGAATCAGCCCGTCTGTTCGCGTCCCCAATTGGCGGGCTCCAGGCCCCGCTGCGGTTCGAAGAATCCAGTATTGTTGTGTGAGATCGGCCAGTTCGGCACCTTGATTGGGAGTTCCCAGCATGACCATTCGTTTAATACGAGGATCGTCATACTCCATCGTGTAAGCCCGAACAACCAGCCCCCCCATGCTGTGCGTCACAAAATTGATCTCGTCAATCCCGTCCAGAGACTGAATCAACTGGTCCAGATATCGTGCCGCCTCAGGAATACTCACCTGAGTACTCGGATAATCAAATTCCACTGCGGTATACCCCGCCTGTTCGAGATTCGCACCAAACTTGACCATGCACCGCGACGATTGCAGCAACCCATGAATCAAGATCACCGCAGGGCCCTTCATTGGAGCGAGTTTTTTTTCCTCTGAAACACGGCTCAACCCGGCCTGACACTCATCGAACGAACCCAATGTATGGCAAAGATCGTCAGGATCGATCAATCGATAATTCTTCGAGAAGACGTTCTGCTGAATTCGCCAGCCGCGAAAGTGGTGAACGTCACCCCAGAATTGCCGTCCCCCAACCGTTTTTGAATACATGGCCTCGTCGGCGTGCTTCCTGATTGTTTCAACCCACGATGTTGCCAACGATTCCTCTGCGCACAGGCGAGAGACCGTCAGCAGCATGAAACTGCACGTGCAAATCGTCAGTCGAGTGAAAAATCTCATCAGAAACCCCTGCACCGCGTACCGTCTTGTCACTGTTTGTGAATTGTTGTCAAACCTGCAAATTAAGGAAAGATGTTTCTGTTTGTTTAAGACAGTGCGTCACAATCCCGCGTTTCTCAGTCGTCTCGTGCTTTTCGGAAAACCGAGAAATAATTTATTGATAAGCTCGGTTTTTCGTCGATTCGAAGACTCATTCCCACCGATCACGGGCTAATTGTATACGAGTCGAGTTTCGAAGTCTCATTCGATTCGACGCGATTGGGGTTTCCCCTTGTTGCCTGATCGACGGATTAGCGAGTAAGCTTTCAATCCGCCAAGATTGACCTACCGCTGGTTTGAATTCCAAAAGTTTTTCTATGCACGCAGAAATTATATCCGTCGGAACAGAACTGACGACGGGAGCCAAACTCGATACCAACAGTCAGTGGCTCAGTCTTGAGCTGGCTGAAATTGGTATTCAGGTTCTTGCACATTTGACGATCTCCGACGACCTTGATGCGATGGCTGAAGCCATTCGTACGGCGGCCGATCGCTCGGAAATCGTCCTGATCACCGGCGGTCTTGGACCGACTCTTGACGATTTGACGCGAGAAGCGATGGCAAAGTTCGGAAATGTGGAACTCGTTCGACACGAGCCCTCCCTCGAACACGTCAAAGAAATGTTCGCCCGGCGGAATCGACCGATGCCGGAACGGAACGTCATGCAGGCCATGTTTCCAAAGGGGAGCGAGCCTCTGCCGAATCCGCGCGGAACCGCACCAGGAATCTGGATGACGTATCAGCGAAAGGATGGCGGCATTTCGCACGTCGCGGCAATGCCGGGCGTTCCGAGCGAAATGAAACAAATGTTCCGGCAGCAGGTACTTCCTCGATTGGACGGAAGCGGACAAGTCATTCGTCGGGCGCGGATTAACCTGTTTGGCGTCGGCGAATCTCAAGCGGAAGAGATCCTGGGCGATCTGACGGCTCGAGGTCGCGACCCTGATGTCGGCATCACAGTTCACGAAGCAACGATTACCTTGCGAATCACCGCTGCCGCCGGCTCGGTGGATGAATGTACCGACAAGATCGAAAAGACCAGAGAAGCGATCCTCAATCGGATGGGAACTTTGGTTTTCGGTGTGGAAGACGAGGAAATCGAACACGCTCTGGTTCGTTTACTACGACTCCGCCGGGCTTCACTCTCGACAGCCGAATCAGGGACGGGAGGCCTGCTGGCACACCGATTGACAGGTGTTGCGGGATTCGAGTCCTGTTATATGGGAGGAGTTGTCGTTCCAACCAACTCGGCCAAACGTGAGCTCGTCTCCGTTGACCCCATGTTAATTCGCCAATTCGGACCGATCAGCGAGGAAGTCGCCCTGGCGATTGCCAAAGGATGCCGTCAGCGATTTGGGACAAATTTCGCTCTCGCGGTATCAGAATGGCCAGAATTTGACCCGGATGACCCGCTTGCACCCGTCCCCGCTTCGTTCGTTGCTCTGGCGGGACCAAAAGTCGCAAAAGTGGAAAAGGTCCAACACTTTGGTGATCCTGCCATCGCGAAAAGCCGGACGGCGAAAGTCGCCATGAACCTTCTCCGACTGTACTTAATTGAGGGCTGACCTCGGAAGCATCACATTCAGAAAAGGATAACAGCCCTCGGAAAAACCGAGCGGCCACGCATCCAGCCAGAGATCATGGTCCAATTAATTGAAACGAAGGCCCCTTTCGAGGAAAACGTTTGCGACTGGCGTCTCAATTAAGAAGTGAGCTATAGTGTTATCAGGTTAGTCGCCGATGATCAAAACGAGCGACTTGAGCTTTCATTTGAATCGAGGAAGCGGACGGATGGCAACAAATCTTGCGAAGAATATGATCTTCGGTTCTTTCGGGGTGGCTGGATTCGTTGCCCTCCTGGCCTTGCTCGACATTATTCTGGGCGTGCCATTTGCGCATTCCACGACGATGGACATCCTGTTTCTGCTGAGTTCAGCAATCGTTGGATATCTCGGCTGGGACGCATTCAAAGACATGGGCTGATCAGACAGTTTTTTCTTTGGCTTGCTTTTCGTAACCAAGCCCACGAACAACTTCCAGAACTTCGCTCCATGTGGGAAACATTCGACCACTTTTTCGTTTGTAGTCGTCCATCGCCTTCATGAATTCGACTTCATCCAGAGAATAGTCGCGTTCACACGTCGTCGGATCAATCAGCTTCCGACGCTCCACTTTACGACGGTCTGTCGAACGACTTTCCGGGGTTTTTGTTTCGATATCAGATCCCGCACGGCTGCGAACGCCTCCGATTCGGCGATTTTGCATCTTACGTTCGATCGTGGCGATCGCGTCAGTTCCGAGGTGACTCTTAATCACGGTCTTCTTCCTCTCAATTCAAGTCATGGGGAGGCAATCCATTTGCCGCGAGTCGTTCCGTCGACAAGAAGATTATGACCGCAACTTTTCTTATTAAGCTGAAAGTAAAGATTACGAAACAACGTTCAATAAAGGAAACATTGCTGGCGACACAGTCATATCGATCGTAGTGATTACAACGCTCAAATCACTGTTTATCGTTTTTCCATGACGTTGATCTTGTCCCCTTTGATCGGATCGAGCCTTTGGACGTCCACGATTTTCCACGCGCCACCCTCCTTCTGGAAATCGAGGATACAGCGAAACGGATGATGGCCCGTAAAACCCATGGCTGAGATCGTGGCATTCGCCCGAAAGTGAACACTGGCTTGCGAATTCTGGCCTGTAAACCTGGTGTGAAAATCAGTCAGCCGCAGATCATCGTGAATTTCAACCGTCTCCATCGCCGTCTTGCAGAGAAACCTCAAATCAGTTGCATTCAGGGAAAAATGGTCGAGAGTCGCAGGATCGCGTTTGCGAAACTGGTTACAAAGCTGCACAACCTCAGCCTGTAATTTTTCGCTATCGGTAACGATCGCTCGCTCAACGACGTAAACCGCACCGACAATTCCCAGAAAAACGAATCCCGACATCAGGTACAAATTGCGCCGATTCGAATTCCACAACCCGAAACAGACTAACGAGCCCAAAACGGCCAGTAACATCGGTGGCCATGGATTTTCAGTGAACCACATGATGTGTCCTCGTAATGTCAGGATGAAGGGAATTAGAGACGTGATGACTTAATTCTACGCGAATCTCAGATTCCGGCAAGGTCTTCATCTGGCAGCCTCGCAAAATTAGGCGACAACAAAGCATCGGTCAGACTTTTTGAACTCTGTTCGTTCAAATCAATTGATCCGAGTACAATCTGATGTACGCGTTTGGAATCATAAACCTGGAAGACCCGATGACCGATGTTCCAACTGAAATATTTCGCATTCTTGATGCCGCTGGGAATCGGACACGTGAAGGACTGCGCGTCATCGAAGACTTTGTGAGATTTGAGCTGAACGATGGCCACTTCTCGCAAATCCTCAAAGAACATCGACACAAACTCACTTTAATCATCTCGGAACTTCCTGCCTGCAGTTTGCTGGCAGCTCGCGATACGTTGTGTGATGTCGGAACCACGATCTCAACTCCAGCAGAATACGTCAGGACGTCATCAGCCGATGTCGTCGCAGCGGCGTTCAAACGGGTGCAGGAAGCGCTGCGCACGCTGGAAGAATACAGCAAGGTGGTCAACCAGCGGCTCTCACCGCAATTCGAGCAACTACGGTATCAACTCTACACGACCGAGAAGGCCGTGTTACGAACTAACTCCGCCAGAAAACAATTTGAAGAAATTCGATTGTATCTGCTGGTCACCGCTTCAGAATGCAAAAATGGATTCGAAACTGTTGTCAAAGAGGCTCTCGATGCGGGTGTGCGGATCATCCAGTCGCGCGAAAAATCATTGACTGATCGGGAATGGGTTTCTCGCGCCAGAACATTGCGAAAATGGACGTCGGCCGCCGGAGCACTTCTCATCATTAACGACCGGCCCGACATCGCGACGGTCGTTCAGGCGGACGGAGTGCATCTCGGACAGGACGAGTTCTCTGTTCAAGATGCGCGAAGCGTCATCGGTCCGGATCGGTTGGTCGGTGTCTCGACCCACTCGATCGAGCAGGCCAGACAGGCTGTCCTTCACGGCGCCGATTATCTTGGCGTCGGTCCGACATTTCCGAGCAATACAAAATCGTTTACAGAGTTTCCCGGCCTTCATTTTGTCCGGGAGGTCGCCGCAGAAATCCAACTGCCGTGGTTCGCAATTGGTGGCATCAACGGGAATAACATTTCCGAAGTGACGAATGCGGGCGCTGAGCGGATCGCCGTCAGCTCCGCAATCTGTCACAGTCCGACTCCGGGCGAATCAACTCGCCAGATGCTGACGTTAAGCGGTATCCGCTGAAGAACAGCCTCAAGAGCGTCACGTGCAGCCAAGGTGAGCCGATCAACAGGCCAAATTGTGGTCAGGTAAGCCTGTTGCGTCATGTGTGCGGCGTGCAACGCCAGGATTTTTCTTCGGGCTTCATTTTCATGTGACTCTGCTTCGGACTTCTTCGGGCCTGAAACTTGACCCATTGAGCCAGTTTTCAGGATATCTTCCAAGGTAGCGATCGTCGTTCCGCGTGATGAGCATGCGTCGGAAACGATTCAATCGTTGCCGACGCATCGGGACAGATATTCCGTTTGAATTCCTGATTTGAGACCATGCGGCTTGGAATTTGATAGGTTCTAAAGCAATGCTCATCACGCTAAGCGATGATGGCTACTCTGGTCTCTGGCATAGCCTCACTGGAGTCCTCTTCGAAGCAGTGGCTCGACATCAGCGCTCGATTTGCAGTTCGGCACTGCTTGACGGAAGACCGTCAAGCAGTGGCATGATTTCCAGTGGAACCCATGATTGTGGGTTTCCCTCACAATTCAGTTGTTGGAAGGGTTCACGAGGCTGCTTCGTTTTTGAATTGCAATCACGAGACGATTCGACGTAATGTCGCTCGAAGAAGAATTGACCCAGGGTGACGTGACGTACGGCACGATCCGCTGATCTTGCTGAAAGTCCATCCCTCGAAACGCCCAGCAATCCACGTCGGGTAATTCCGACACTAATTCGGTCAGTTCCGCTGGATTGGGAGCGACATATTTGCCGGCAAATCGTGCGATCGTTTTCTGGACGATCGGATTATTCTTATTGGGGACAATCACGACGATTCGACCACCCGAACTGACGCGATCCCATAGTGATCGAAGAGTCTTCTGCCAGCCAACAAGCTGCAACAATTCAATGCAGAACATCAAATCGAATTGCCCGAGTGATTTGCAGAACTCTTCGTTTTCCGGAGTTCCAATTTCCCAACGAACCTGGGGGTGGCGTTCCCGGCAGGCATTGATCGAATCGGCAATGATATCGACGCCGACGACTTCTTTTGCCTGAAGAGCAGCCAATGCCAGAGAAAGCTGCCCCCGTCCGCATCCAACGTCGAGACAACGCTTTCCGCTGATGGGCCCAGCCGCTTCGAGAGCAATACCAAAGGTCTGGCCTTGAACGTGAGCGTTCGAATAATCAAGCCACGTGTTATCGGTCGCGTAAACTTTTTGATAGTAGTCTACCCATGACGCGTCCAGCGAATCGGCCATCGATCGGACTCCATTGAAATGGTCTTGAGTCAATTTCGCGAACTGAAACAATTGACAGCAACTTTCGATTTAAAATCGTGAAAGCGTGTCAATACGTCTTACAATCGCTACAACCCTCAAATTCGACCAAATCGATGGCGATACTTTCGTGTTTTCGAGATTTAAACCTTCTTCTGCAGGACGAATACCAGGCGATTGGACGCAAACCCGGAAATCATCTCGTTTGTCCAGGGTGAGGTCACGTACGGCAGAATTCGCTGGTCTTGCTGGAAGTCCATTCCACGATAGGCCCAGCACTCGAGGTCTGGAAGCGTTGCGGCAAATTCCAGAATTTCCGCAGGATTCAGCGGAATATACCTTCCTTCAAACCGGGCAATCGTCTTTTGAACAATCGCGTTATCCTTGTTCGGTACAATAGCGACAATCCGGCCCCCCGGATTCAATTGACTCCACAAGATCTGAAGTGTCTTGCGCCAGTCGACATAATGCAGCATTTCGATGAGGAAAACGACGTCGAACTGACCGAGTGTCTGACAAAATCCTTCGTTTTCGGGAGTACCGACTTCCCATCGAACTGAGGGATATCGTTCGCGGCAGGCATTAATCGATTCAGCCACGATATCGACGCCGACGACCTCACTGGCCTGCAATCCGGCCAAGGCAAGTGACAGGTGACCGCGACCACAACCGAGGTCCAGACACCGCTTTCCATTGATCGGCCCGGCGGCCTCAATCGCTACGCCAAAAGTCTGCCCCTGAACATGAGCGTTTGAATAATCCAGCCAGGGATTTCCCGACGCGAAGACTCGCTGATAGTACTCGGTCCAGGACTCTTGTTTCGGTTCTGACATCGCTTGCGGACTCCGTTCATCGCAGTTGACGATCGCAATTGACGATCACCGTGAGATACGACTCGATTATCGCCGACGCTCACGCTTTAAAAATCTTTTCCCGTCCAACTTTAACATTTTTTGTGGCATTTCGCGTGTCCAACACCATGCGGCTGTGCTTCACGATGAAATCGTGATCGTAAGCAGAATGGTCTGTGGAGATCAGCACGCAGTCTTGTGCGGCCAGATACTCGGGTGTCAGTGCCTGACTCGTCATCGCCGGCAGATCAGGGTAATGGCGCATCTTGGGAAGCATGGGAATGTGCGGATCGTTGTAACTCAGGACGGCACCGCGTTTGGAAAGCAATTTCATCAGTTCGAAGGAGGGACTTTCCCGGGGATCGTCGACGTCTTTTTTATACGCCGCACCAAGAATCGCAACCTTGCTCCCCTTGATTGGCTTGCCGACATCATTCAGGAACTCGGCAAGTTGAGTGACGACGTAGGTCGGCATGTACGTATTGATCTCGCCAGCCAGCTCGATGAACCTGGTCTGCTCACCCCACTTTCGGGCAAGCCATGTCAGATAGAACGGGTCGATGGGAATGCAGTGACCGCCAAGGCCTGGTCCTGGATAAAACGCTTGAAAACCAAACGGCTTTGTCTTGGCGGCATCAATCACTTCCCAGACATCAATACCCATCTTGTCATACAGCATCTTCAGTTCGTTAACCATCGCGATATTGACCGCGCGGTAGGTGTTTTCCAGGATCTTGGCCGCTTCGGCAATCTCCATGCTGGAAACCCGGATGACCTTCACCACCGCGTAACCATACATCGTACTCGCCAAGTCCCCGCTGATGGGGTCGTAGCCACCGACAACCTTGGGTATGGACGATGCCTCAAAATTCGGATTTCCTGGATCTTCACGTTCGGGGCTGAATGCAAGAAAGTAGTCCTTTCCTGCGGTCAGTCCTGTCGCATTCAGAACCGGAAGAACGTTTTCGCGAGTTGTTGTCGGGTGTGTCGTACTTTCCAGAACGACAAGTTGCCCTTTTCGCAACGTCTTGGCGATGGAATGAGCCGTCCCTTCAATGTAGCTGAGATCAGGATCACGGCTTTCGTTCAACGGCGTCGGAACACAGATGATAATGCAGTCTGCTTCGCCCAGACGACCCATGTCGGACGTCGGTTCAAACTGTTTTTCCTGAATCAGTTTTGCGATCGCAGCACTGTCAATGTGCTTGATATAGCTCTGACCTGCTTTGAGCTTATCGACCTTCGACTGGTCGACGTCAAAGCCCATCGTTTTGAACCCGGCCTTCACGAATGCTCGAATCAATGGCAGGCCAACGTAACCCAGGCCGATCACACCAATCACGGCGGTCTTGCCCGCAATTTTTTCACCAAGTCCGTATGTCGTCATGGCCCGTCCATTTCTGAGCTGATTGTACAAAAAGGGTCAACGAAGTTCGTTTCATGAATGTCGCTGTTCGACCACGAAAAACGAAGTCCGATCCCCATCGTGTAAAGTCTAGAAAAACCGTAGCGATGCGCGAAGCGACTGCCACTCGTTTACAACCCCGCAGGACCGGGATCAACGCTATGCCGCTTCTTTGCCAGAGAAATTTGAAGGGGTGGCGCGATGAAGCTGTTTAAATTCCAGTGTTTCGCGCGGCGCATCCGGGGTCTTGATTGCATTCGGGACCGGCTGTTGACGTGCAAACTCGCAACGTCCCGCGTGAAATCGACGCTCGACCAGCACATAGAATACGTATCCCAGCGCGACGGACATCGTCAGAGTCATGGGGATGCATACGAACAGAATCGACGAATCGTCGTGATACCCTAAGTATGACAACTGTTGGCTCAGTATTTTTGCGGGGAATAAATGTGTCAGAAAAATGCTGTAACAAATCACGACGCATGACTTGAACCCGTTCAGAAAAGTCAGGCTGGCGATTCGTTCGTCATGCCTCTTCAAAAACCATAATACGCCCGCGAATACCAGGGCTTCCGCAACTCGCCATGCAGAAAACTGAGATCCCTGGCCAAAGATCGTCGTTGTCGTCGCAACAATCGCCAGTCCGACCAATACCGAACACGCAATCATTCGAAATGTATTCGCCTGTCTCGAAGTGGCGCAGTGCAGATCCCAGTACAGGCCCACTCCGGCGGCAAACATGAACCAATGCTCGTCGAAGATGAACCCTCGAATCGGAATCGGATAGCAAATGACAACGAAATCGATGGCAGCGACAGCGGCAGTGAGAAATGCCATCGCCTGGAAGAAGCGACGCCCACTCAGCGTCATGAGTATGCCGATCACAATATAGAACTGCACCTCATAGCAAAGCGTCCATTCCTGAATCGGAAAAAGCAACTTACGCTCGCCGGTAAGAAACCCGATCCAGGTTCCCGTTAACGTGACGCTGCCAACCCACTGAAAGAACGACAGGTCCCACGGCATCGGAAGTGGCCACGGGGCTCGTTTCAACGAGTTGGGATTAATGACGTCAATGGCAAAACACAGCAATACCGAACCTCCCAATGCACACCAGAATGGAGGAAAGATTCGCATGAATTGATGTAAGAAATACTCCCGAACGGTTCGGCCCGATCGGCGGATCGACTCGGCAGAAGCCGCAATACAATAGCCACTGATCACAAAAAACATTTCGACGCCGACATGCAGTTGATCACAGATGACCTTCCGCAGTCTTGGTCGCAATGCCTGAGGTTGACTCTTCGCAACGATCGCGGTCTTCTCGAAGGCGGAAGACGCGACAGCGCTGATTGTCGACCTCTTTCGCACCGGCAGATCTTGATCGCACATGGGCAGCAAGGCGTGGTGAATCACGACGATCATGCAGGCGATCCCTCGCCAATGATCGAGTGTCTTGTAACGTGGCGAAGTTGAACCAGATTCGCCGATCGTCCGATTTGCCGAAACTCCGGAAACAGGTGCTGCTTTCATCTCGCAATCCTTTGCCGGTACGATCACGGCAGGCACAATGGCCTGGAGGCCGCCGTGACAGGTTTCGGTCAAACAGTTGCGTGAGTCGCAGGTGCATAATGAACCAGGGTTGCACCCCACGAGTAACCAACTCCAAATCCGACAAGCATGATCCTCATTCCAGGTTTCAGCCGTCCTTCTGCTAATACGACGTTCAATGCAATCGGAATCGTCGACGAAACCGTGTTGCCATAGCCTCTCATGGCAACCACGAATCGGTCAGCGGGAATCTGCAGCTTGATCTGCAAGCGATTCAGCATGAATTCATTCGCCTGATGAAAGACGAAAAGATCAATGTCCGCCAGTTGAAGCTGTGAACGATTCAAAAGCTCGTTTACCGCTTTGGGAACAGCGTCGATTGCGAAACTGAAGATCTCGGGACCGTTCATAAACAAATACTGATCGGTGCCGCCAGAGATCTCCGCCCCCTCCGGAAGCGGTTCGCTTGAAAGATTGGTATGCCTGAGAGCATGACGCTTTAACATCAGGTTTGCAGCCCCCTGACCGTCGGTCCCGTAACAGTACGGACCAATCAGGGGTCGATCACTTTCGACACCGCGTATCAGTGTGGCTGTACCCGCATCGCCAAACAATGAACGAACGCCAATGTCGTCGTGGCGAAGAAATTTTGTGTACGTATCGCCCGTCAGAAACAACACATTTTTCGCTTGCCCCGTCTCAATCAAACCCTGAGCCAGTCCCAAACCGTAAACGTATCCGGAACAACCAAGATTGAAGTCGAGCGCCCCGATTCCCGTTCTGAGATTCAGGCGATCTTGCAACAGACAGGCGGTGGTCGGCAAAAGGTAATCAGGTGACTGCGTACAGAAAAGTACGAAATCGATTTCCTCACGGGTACACGCCCCGTTGGCGAACAGCTTTTCCGCCGCATGGAATGCCAGATCGGACGACAATTCGTTAACGCCGGCCACGTGCCGTTCTGCGATCCCCGTTTTGTCAAGAATCTTTTGCGGATTCCAGTTCGGCGACAGAAGTGCGATTTCTTCGTTACCGACAACGGCTTTTGGCAGATGGAACTCAACAGCGGCCAGTGACGCATACATGAAAGGAATCCACCTTTTCAAAACAGGAGTTAACCTGCCATGGATTCTGGTTGATCAACGTCTGAATCGTGCTGCAACCAGCTGATTCGTTTTGCCGGGACCCCCATCATGCTGACGCCGGGGCTGACATTGTTGATCACGACGCTACCGGCGCCGATCCGCGCGAACTCGCCGACCTGCGTATTTGGCAAAATGGCTGTGTGACATCCCATAAAAACGCCACGATTCAGAGTGACCTTGCCAGCAACGTCAGAATGGGGAGACAAAGTACAACCGTCCCCGATGATTGAATCGTGCCCGGCCACCGAGCCAATGTTCATCGAAACAAAATTCCCCAGACGAACATTGCAACAGACAACGGCAAATGGACAAATAATGCAGCCAAAGCCGATACGAACATCATGTGCGATGACCGCTGTCGGATGAACAAAAGACGCAAATACTGCTCCTCGCGCTGCTAATGCTTCTCCCACCGCGAGTTTTGATGTTGGATCTCCAACGGCCATCAAAAGCCGATCGCCTGTCCGAGGTGAATAAGTTGAAATTCGACCTGTCCAGCGTTCCTTCAGAGTGGGAAACTGATCAAGCGAATTTGGATCGTCGTCGAGAAATCCGACAGGAAAGTCGGACTGAGTTGCACGGAGAAGCCCCGATGTCCACGAATAGACTTCCCGTCCAAATCCGCCGGCACCAACAATCAGCCAACGATCCGCCTCAACCATATTCTGGCCAGCAATTTCAACGCGACAAATCGGCAATTGATTCGGCATTGTTTCGGAGGCGATACCATTACTTGGAGTCAGTAGAGTCATCGTAACATTCCGTCGAAGTGAATTTGGCCCAACAGCTTGAAATCAATTTGGCACCAGATTCAACAACTCATTCTCCTCATCTAAACAGAGAGAGTGGCTTTCGACATCACGACAATCGATTTGTACTGCGTTGCCGGTTTTACTCAAACGGGTTTTCGCTGGAATTCAGGCTGTTCATACTGTGGAAGCCGAAGTTCCTGTCAGAATACATCGAAATACATCGAATTCGTCAATGCCGGCTGATACGACAGAGTTGTCTTTTTCGACTATTACGCTTAGTTAAACTCGGCGAAAAGATATCGTAAACTTAACTCTAACGCGTTCGACAAGTGTCACAGCGGCACGCATCATCGATGACCTGGCAGAAACTGCCGCTCGCGATTGAATTGGATGATCGAAGTTTGTTTCTTTGGCGACACCTGTTGACGCGGTCTGTACAATCATGCGACGACGCTGACTTGCACTGCATGCGGCATGATTGATTTGTTATCGGGAGTTAGTAAACGTGAAAGCCGCCTTTATTCGTGAAACGGGATCGCCATCGGTCATTCAGTACGGTGATCTTCCAACGCCTGAACCACGGCCAACGGAAGTGCTGGTCAAAGTGGGAGCGGTCTCGGTGAACCCGATTGATACCTACATCCGTGCGGGTATCGTTTCGATGATCTCACAGTTTCCCTATGTGATCGGTTCGGACCTGGCTGGGACCGTTGAAAAGGTGGGTAGTGAAGTCAAGCGATTCAAAGCCGGCGATCGGGTCTGGGGTAGTAATCAGGGCCTTTTTGGACGAAAGGGATCTTTTTCTGAGTACGCGTCCGTTGACGAGCGCTGGTTGTATCCCACCCCTGCCAAAGAAACAGACGCCGAAGCCGCCGCAGGTGCGCTCGTCGGTCTGACTGCTCATATGGGACTGTTTCAACACGCTGAACTGGCACCCGGTGAAGTTGTCTTCGTCAACGGCGGATCAGGTGGAGTTGGTTCTTCCGTTGTCCAGCTGGCCAAGGCCGCAGGGGCATTCGTGATCACAACCGGTGGTAGTGAACCAAGCCTGGAAATCTGCAGGAAACTCGGTGCCGATCTTGTACTGAATTACAATTCCCACAATCTCGACGACCAGATCCGTGCATTCAGCCTGCCACACGGCGGAGTTCACCTCTGGTTCGAAACACAGCGAGACCCGACACTGGACCGAACCGTCTCGTTAATGGCTCCTCGAGGTCGCATCGTCTTGATGGCCGGCCGCTCGGCGCGGCCTGAATTTCCCGTCGGACCATTTTATGTCAAAGACCTGAGAATGATCGGCTTCGCCATGTTTAACGGGGCTCCTGAAGAACAACGCGCCGCCGCGGATAAGCTGAATACGCTTTACGATTTTAACCGCTGGAAACCCTCGGTTGGAAAAACACTTCCGCTGAGCGAAGCAGCGATTGCCCATCAACTTCAAGAAGACAATACGCTGCAGAAACAGGGGACAGTTCATGGCAAGATTGTTTTGACACCATAATAAGTTGTGATCGCCTGAATCAGGGTGCCTCTTCATGACCGACTTCGGTCAAGCAGTGCTCTGGGATTGGCGGAAGAAGTGACTGCTTCTTCCGAAGACTTCAGAGAGGCTTCGCGTCAGACCAAAGTAGACATCGTCGCTCCGTGTGATGAGCATTATTCGAGAACCTGACAATTTCCAATTCGCATGTTCTCAAAAAAGGAATTCAAACCAAGTATTTGTCCCGATGCTGAGGCAACGCTTGAATCGTTTTCGACACATGCTCATCACGCGGAGCGATGATGGCTACATTGTCAGAATCCCGGAAACTCAATGAGTCGAGCTTCAAACCTGAAGAAGTCCGACGCAGTGGTACAGAATCCTATTTTCGAAGTTTGGACAACGCACTAGTCTGTTTTCGCCGCGCGATGATATCATTTCGTTGATACATGTCCTGATGAAGACGATATTGATGTCTTCTGACAGACGCTGAAATCGCAGGCATTTCAGCGTTAAATGTGGTTTAACACTGATATTTCAACTGACCAGAACGGAAACTCACTTGGCCGACCCCATTCGCGACGACCTGAAAGTTCAATCTCGTACCGCCATTCTCGTTTCTGTCCCCGATTCGAGTCGAAATCTTGGAAAAGAACAGGCGCTTGATGAATTGAAAGGTCTCGTGAAAACCGCCGGCGTCAAAGTCGTCGGCGAGTTGGTCCAGATGCGTGGCCGTCCTCATCCGGGAACCTGTCTCGGCAAAGGTAAGATTGTCGAACTGAAAGACCTTGTCGATGCGACCGGTGCCGAACTGATCATTTTCGACAACAACCTGTCGCCAGGTCAGGGGCGACATCTCGAACAGGAAACCCAGCGGATCATTGTCGACAGAAGCGAATTGATTCTCGACATTTTTGCCACGCACGCCCGCACGGCTGAATCGCGACTTCAGGTCGAGCTGGCTCAGCTCCAGTACACGCGAACTCGACTCAAGCGGATGTGGACACACCTCGAACGCATCGAAGGGGGTATCGGCGCAAGTCGTGGTCCCGGTGAAAAGCAGATCGAGACCGACCGAAGAATCATCGATCAGCGGATTGACGAACTGAAACTTCGGCTTGCCGAAGTGGAAGTACGACGCGAACGGATGGTACGGCAGCGTGAGTCTCATGCACTCGTCTCACTCGTCGGATACACGAACGCGGGCAAGAGCACCCTCATGAACGCGCTGACCGGTGCTGACGTCTATGTCGCCGACCAGTTGTTTGCCACGCTCGACACACGCACGCGGAAGTGGACGATCCCATCATGGGGCGATCTTTTGCTGAGTGATACCGTCGGATTTGTTCGCGACCTGCCGCACTCGTTAATCGCTTCGTTTAAATCAACACTCGAAGAAGCCCGACAAGCCGATCTTCTGTTGCATGTCGTCGACGTTTCAAATCCAGAAGCCGAACAACAGGCCGAAACCGTTGAACGTGTCCTTGATGAAATTGGCGTCGAAAATCGCAACTTTATTCTGGTTCTGAACAAAATCGATGCCGTTAAGGATCGAGGCCTCGTCGATGTGTTGCGAGCGAAATACGCCCATTCGGTGACCGTCTCGGCAGTCACCCGTGAAGGAATTGATAAACTTGGTTCGCTGGTGGGTGAACTACTGGGCCAGGGTTATGTCGAGGCGGAAATCGTGACATCGGCCGGTAATGGAAAACTGTTCGCATTCCTGGCCGAACACGCCGAAGTGCTAAGCTCGGAATATGTCGATTCAACGGCGACATTACGCTGCCGTATCGCGAGGAATATCCTTTGGAAAGTCAACGGCGAAGGAACGACGGTTAAATTGCTATAGCCGGACGATTCTTTGGCCCGACGCACAAGTTTTGAAGTTGCGCGTTTTCGATTTTTTGGGTTGAAATCAAAAATTCAACGCAAAGACGACCAGGCGCGAGGACGCAAAGAATTCAAAAAGTCGGTAACGGCCTAGATTTCTTCCAAAGTAGCCATCATCGCTCCGCGTGATGAGCATTCGTTGGAAACGATTCGAGCGTTGCCTTAACATCGAAACAAATACTTCGTTTGAATTCCTGAGTTGAGAACATGCTGTTTCGAAGTCGCTTGGTTCTCGAACAATGCTCATCACGCGGAGCGATGATGGCTACTTTGGTCAAAGGTAGAACCTCCTTGGCTTCTTTCCCTTACGTGTTAGCGTTAAATTCCAATGGAATTCGCTTATTTTTGTGGGAAACCCGTTCTTGAAACACCAAAGAGCACAACTTCAAAACGCGCAAGCGAGGGATCTTCGCTTCGTTTTCACAGGAATAAGATCCCTCGCTTGCGCGTCGAGCTAACGTTTGAAGGTGATTTCAGCAACAATCGTTTCACGCGTGATCGAAAATGATCTTGTGTCGAATCGAAGAGAATACACAAATAGACCGTGCTAGAGACACGAAAGGGGCAATATGCCTTCTACATCAAAAGTTGCCATTGTCACTGGTGGTGGAACCGGAGTTGGTCGATCAACGTCGTTATCACTTGCGCGACTTGGTTATCATGTTGTGATTAACTATTCCCGCTCGAAGGATGAGGCCCTTAAGACCGTTGCCGAGATCCAGGAACTTGGCGTCCAGGGATTCTCTGTTCTGGCGGATGTCGCCGACGATGCGGCCTGCCGGAATATGGTGTCAGAAACAGTTTCGAAATTCGGCAGGGTCGACGTACTCGTGAACTGTGCCGGAACGACTCAATTTATTCCTTTCAGCAATCTTGAAGATGTCACAGACGATGTCTGGGAACGCCTGTTCAAAGTCAACGTCGTCGGCGCGTTTCACTGTGCTCGAGCTGTTCGCGAACCCATGCTGAAAGCGGGCGGCGGAGTCATCATCAATGTTTCAAGTGTCGCGGCACAATTGGGACAGGGAAGTTCAATCCCCTATTGCTGTACGAAAGCCGCTCTCGACAACCTGACCGTCTCGCTCGCCAGAACTCTGGCACCCCAGATCCGCGTGAATGGTGTCGCACCCGGCTTCATCGCCGGCCGCTGGACGGAAGCGGGACTTGGTGACAACTACAACCGAATCAAGCAGGCATACGAACAAACATTGCCTCTCGGTCGAGTCTGCGATCCCGATGATGTCGCCGCCTGTATCGTCAGCCTGATTGCAGGAAGCACCCTCGTCACGGGCCAGACATTGACCGTCGACAGTGGTATGATGATTTCGGGTTTTCAAGTGAAATTCAGTTAACTGACAGAATCATGTTAAACCGTCGCGACTTTCTGACTGTCGTCTCGACACCGCTTTTATTAGGCGGCGGACTGAAGATCAGCCCCGCTTGGGCTGATCACGAAAACACGGGCGTTGTGATCGGACCAATCAGCGACGCAGAAGATCTGTTTACGTACATCCGTCGAACATCCGGAAAATTCGACGTTCGCCACTACCAAAAATTGCTCGGTGCGGCTAACGAGTTCAAGGACGGAGACGCGATCGTCGAGGTGGCTGCTGTCGATGATCGTTCGCGATCTCGCGCAAGAACACTGCTGGCCAATACGAAGATCGTTGATCTTGTAGAACATCCACCCTGGCAAGATGAATTGTCCCGCTGGAATGATGGATTCGCATCAAAGGAGCCGCTGAGATCCTGGAATGACCGGACCGTCGGAGAACTTAAAAACCACTTGGTTGCGGCCAGCGAAGCGGAAATTCGCGACATCCTTCCGGGGCTGACCAGCGACCTGATTGCCTGTCTCGTCCGGCAGATGACGAACGATGAATTGATCTCCCTTAGCAAGCGAATCTTTCATTCTCTGGCTGGGTCGAAAATCGGAGCCAAAGGATATCTCGGTGCGCGGATTCAACCGAATTCACCGACCGACAATCTCGATGACATTCGATTCCAGGTTTTCGATGGCTTTGCCTATGCGGTGGGCGACGTCCTGCTTGGGACCAATCCCGTATCAAGTGATCCCCGTTCAGTCGCCGCCGTCGAACTCGCGCTGCAAGACATTCTCAAGACGTTTGAAATTGATCACGTGATACCGCATTGCGTGCTGGCCCATATCGACGTCCAAGCGGAAGTCGAACGTGTTCAGCCGGGCTCGACGGAATTCTGGTTTCAAAGCATCGCCGGGAACGATGCTGCGAATGCGACGTTCGATATCAGCCTCGACAAAATGAGGGATTACGCAAAAGGCCGCACTGGTCGTTATGGCCTGTATCTTGAGTCGGGACAGGGAGCCGATTTTACTAACGGTCACAGCCATGGCTGCGACATGGTTTTTCATGAGTCACGCAAATACGGGTTTGCACGTGGTCTGACTCATACGATCGCCGCTTCGAAGCAGATCCCTGCCAATCAGGTCTGGCTGCATCTCAACGACGTCGCCGGCTTTATCGGACCGGAAGTGTTCCGAACTCGGGAACAGCTTGTCCGTTGCTGTCTGGAAGACAGCGTCATGGGGAAACTGCACGGGTTAACCATCGGACTGGATGTTTGTTCGACGCTGCATATGGATCTCTCGCTGGATGACCTGGATTGGTGCCTGGACCAGATTGCACCTGCCAATCCCGCCTACCTGATGGGCTTGCCCACCAAGATCGATCCGATGCTGGGCTATTTAACGACCGGATATCAGGACCATGTCCGCCTGCGTGAAAAATTCGGTTTCCGTGTTGACGATCGGATGTGGTCGTTCTTCCAGCGGCTTGGGATTATCGGGCTTGATGGGAAGCCGACCGAACACTTTGGCGACCCGAACTGGGTTTACCTTCAATATCGTCGTTGTAAAAACGATTCTCGTACCGATGCGGTGATCCTCGCCGAATCCAGAAAACTGATTTCAGAAGTTCGTGACCGTGGCGTCTTCATCGCGGAAGGTTTCGGTGATCGTCCCTACGACTTGTCACCCAAAATTCGCAGCGAAATTCAAACGGTTTATGACGATGCAAAACAGTGTATCTGGAAAGAATGGAATCCAGACTTCGTTAAAACCATCCCGAATGCCATTCGGATAACCACTCGATCAGCGAACCGCCAGGATTACATTCTGCATCCGACGACAGGCGAACATTTGTCGGACGAATCGCTGCGTCTAATCAAGCAATTTCGCGTTGATGACAAACACTCATCCAACGTCGTGATCGTCGTCTCTGAGGGACTCAACGCATTAGCTCTGATGGACGAAGGGAATTTGCTGCCACTGCTCGAAGACCTGCGACAGCGTCTCACAAAATCAGGATTTTCGGTCGCCCCCGCGCCGCTGGTCGTCACCAGCGGTCGTGTTCGAGCCGGTTACCGGATCGGTGAAGACCTGTACGGCGGCCTTCCCGGTTCAAGGACGATCATCCATCTGATTGGAGAACGACCCGGTTCGGGACATCACACCCTGTCAGCCTACCTGACAAGCGCCGAGGGAACGACATGGGGACGGCCAGATGAAGTCGATCACAACACCACAAAGGTTGTCTCTGGCATCGGCGTGACTGCCCTTGCCCCACAAAAAGCAGTCGGCGACATCACGGCGTTAATCACGTCACGATGACCATGAGTAAGAACCAACGCGACAATTTCTTAGTTTAACCCGTAGCCATCGGCGCAGGCGAATCGGCGTTCAGCCGATCTCTTCGAACGTTGCCCCAGACCTGTTTTTTCGTAATGCCCCAACGAGAAATGACGCCTCGGTTGACGTCAGTCCCGCCGGCCCGCGCCCGCTTCTCTTCGAGGCGCGGTTAAACGATGTAACCATCTCTTAGTTTAACCCGCAGCCATCGGCGCAGGCGAATCGGCGTTCAGCCGATTTCTTCGAGTTATTAGCTTATTCGACCACGAAGAACCCAGCGAGGACCGGGTACGCAAGCCCAATCAAGAAAAGAATCTGAACCACGACAGATACGAAAAAAACAGTCGAGGCGAGCCGGGGTGCGTCAGCCCCCGGACTCTTTTGTTCGGCGAATACGGATTGCCAGTCGTTTGACATCAACCACGCCGTGCTTGCGTGGTTCATTCCGTCGTCGAACGTGACGGACGAAGAATCCGGGACAACGCGCGAACGATAACCCAATTCTGAACCCATCGGCCGACGCGCGTGAACCGGCCGGGCCGGGGCTAACGCACCCCGGCTCGCCTGGACAACGTGCGAACGATGATCCAATTCTCAACCTATCATCCGACGCGCGTGGTAGACGATGGAGCGGGGTCAGGTCCAATTGCTTTCTGAATCCGACCCCGTTCCATTGTTTCCCAATCAGACTAGCGACATGACGGCGTGCCCGTTATTGAATCAAACGCGATTGGATTACGTTGAAAAAGTATCCATTTCGAAACAGCTCTACCGACATGACGGACCTATTTCATGCGATTGCCTTGAACGGCATTCCCACTTCAAATAGAGTGCCTCGCAAAATACGTTGTTTTGCGTATTGACAATACTTGTTTAGCTGCGCTTGCAGTGAGGTAGACAGCACGCAAGACACCCCGCACAACGTATGCTGACCCTACACCTGGAGAGTTTGATTCTATGATTTCCGCACCGTTTTTGCGTTTCGCCCCCAAGCCTTCGTTGTTGCGAGTCTTTTTCTAGCCGGCCTGCTGAGCGCGTTGAGCTCCGGCAATGCCCTCGCTGGTACTATCACTTACGACAACAACACATTCACCGGCACCTTGACCAACTTCACGGCAGTTGGCTTCCAATCACTTCCTTATACGGATTCATCAAGCCGGGTCATCAGTAAAGTGTCAGGGGGGAATACCCCCTGGTAAGTGGTTCTTGAAACCATAAATCTAAAAAATTTGCTTCCTCTGCTTTTGTGGGAAATGTTTGAACAACGTTTCTCTTTAGAAAGGCAGAGAAGATGACTACAAAAGTTGAAATCGGAAAAAAGCGTACAAAA
>CAIOKO010000103.1 GCA_903858935.1 uncultured Schlesneria sp.
ATCGCCCCACAGACCGTCTGGATCAACCCACCCGATGATTCACCAGAAACCTCTGCAAAACCCAATTTAACTACTCATCAAAAACCAAATACTCACTAATTTCTTTCACAAAAGTGTCTCAAAGTTATTGACACGCACCGCCTTTTCGAGATTCACGTCGCAAATCGCTTGGGCAACGATGATGGGCAACGATGACAACGCTCACGAAACTACTGTTGGGCAACAATGCGATTTTTGGGCAACATTGGGATTTCAAGTCCCTTTTCGAGATTCACGTCGCAATTCGCTTGGGCAACGATGATGGGCAACTATGACAACCCCCAGGAAACTGCTGTTGGGCAACAATGCGATTTTTGGGCAACATTGAAGATTTCAAGCCCCTTTTCGAGATTCACATCGCAAACGCTTGCGCAACAATGATGGCAGGGTGCGGTCGAGTGAAAAACGTCGAAACAAGGCAAGACCTGCATCAACCAAGACCCCATCAACGTTGTACGCGCCTCTCCTGACATCGCACAAACTCGACCGCACCCTCAAGGCAGACGACAAAGCGCTACGACCCGCCCGCCGCCGCCGCCGCCGCAAACGGACGACGAGGCGAGTCACATAAAATCAATTCCGAAATGTCAAAGATCAAAGTCGCTGTAGTACATCGCAAACCCGAAACCAGCCTTGACCGACGAAAGTTGAAAGCCCAGGAAAAGAAATCGCTGACCTGACCTTTCTCCGCTTGAGGAACTTGAAATTGTAAGTGTCACCAAAGTTCCTCGGGTTCATGGAGCGGAAGCTCCTGGCGAACCGCTTGCAGCGGCTCTTGAGGAACTTGACGATGTAATTGTCAACAAAGCTCCTCAGATTCATGGAGCCGCAGCTCCTGGTGAACCGCCTGCGGCGGCTCTCAATTCTCTCGCCACTTCGGCGGGTTCCTGGCCGCACCTCACCCGAAATCATCACAACATCACCTTTACGTCAAGAATACTACAAAATCTTTTTATAAAGTAAACATAAAACATCAGTATTTTTCTTAACGTTTGGAAGGTGCTCAAGAAAACAGTCTTTTACAGTGGCGATCGGACCATCTGTCGCTGATGGTCGACTAAGTAAACCCAACTTAGAACGCATGAACACTTTACGATTATCATTTCACGGGAGAATTAGTGAACAGACGATTCCGCAAATACTTAGGTCACCAATGCCTTAAACATATTAATATAAAGAGTTAAATCATGATTTACGCATATCACAAAGCCATCGCATGACTGAACATTTTGAGCCACTGAAATCCTTGACTTCTGGAAATTAAGTGTACAAAAATACATACACTGAAGGAAGCGACTGAAAACCCACAAACTGGAGAAACAGACCACGCCAACATTCGCTCGTACACTCGACATCGCTCATGGATTTAATTTCAAAAAAGACACGCTAACCCCGGTTGGCCGCCTTTTAAACCTCACGATCGGGAGCACGGTGCTCCGCTCGGATTTGACCGTAACAAGCCCGAAAAACTCAACGTCCTTTGCGGCGACCGGCGTTCTCGCGCAGCTTTCCTGGAGTACTGTCACCAATGATCCGATTTCATTGACGGTACAGGTCTCTGCGGCAAATGCCCAGGCGGTGGGCGCTATCGCGGGGGGGCACGAACGTCGCCGTCGGGTTCCAGGTCGGTGTATTCGAGTACGACCCTATCTCGAGAAAATATTTTGAATCGCTCTACCAAAACGCCCCGCTTAATGGGCTGATCGACAATACCGCAACGCCGACCAGTTTTTCATTGGCGAGCCAGCCCTCATCCGAAGTCAGCTCGCCTGTAAACTACGCACTTAAGCTGGTCATTCGGCCACAAGCGAGATCGCAAAACGTGATTTTAGTCGCTGCCGAAAAAAACATCGTTAAACCATGGGGATCGGCCTGAACAACGTGCTTAAGTTGGGTTGCGGATCTATCGCAACTCAATAAACATCAAAGCTTGAGTGGATACGTTTTCGTGTCGTAAATTGATCAGCAGAAACCGCCGCACAACGACGACGGGCGGCGATTTCTTTCTGGTCCGTTTTCACGAGATGAATGGCCAAAAACACGGAAAACAGACTGCAAACAAGCCAGTTCTCGTGGGTTGGCGTATTTGTATTCGAGCCGACCGATCGGCGATCGCCCAAGCGTCGGTCTGGTTTGAACTGGCTTTTATGCGATAATCATCCTCCGCCAAAGGCCGCGTCACCTGGTCCGCACGGGGATTGTTCGCAAATGTCGACGTGCTTCCGAATGCACATTCGCTGCTTACTGTGCTTGGGGTTGATCTCAGGCTGCGTCGTCTGGTCACCAGGGCTTGTATTGACTGAGGATTCTGTCGCTCGCATGACGGATGGATCGACGGAAGTCGTTGTCATTCGTCGAGACCCCGAAGCGGGAGGGGACTTGACGATTGGGTGGGTTCCATTGGCAACGTTGGAAGCCTCGACAGCGGAAGCTTCGAAGACGGCTGGCTCGAATTCAAACTCAGTAAAATCGTTGATCGAGAAATTCGAATATTGCAAAATAAGAGCGATCATTCAAAGCCCGAACTCCGGCGGGGAATCCAACTCACAATCTTTGGAACTTCAGCCTGCCCAAAGTGACTCGAACAGGCCAACTGGCGTGACCATTGCAGGTCGAATTGTTTCAGTCGACGAGAATTCGATCGTGCTCGCGGACGCGGTCGCGATTGAAGAACCATCGGCCAGAACGGCTGGCATACCGACGGGGGGAAAGAACCCTTTTACGAGCCGAATGTTCAAGAATGTGGGAGTTCTCGTTCAACCGGTTTCCATTCCGGGCGAGGTCCACATTGACCTGCGGAACATCAAAGTGATCGAGAGTATTGACGCCGAAACATGGCCCTCAGTATGTCACGCACATTTTGAAAGGATTGGAATTGAGTTTGATTTCAATCTCCCGCCATCGCGTTGAGTTTATTGCTCCGCAGAGAAGATGGTTTGCAACAGGGTTCGTCAGTAAGTGAGGTGCAATTTCGGGTCGCCAAATTTGCTCGCGGTGCGGCAAGCGAAGAAATCCAATCCATGATCGTTAACGGGACGCTCATTGAGTGCTTCGTGACTGGACTCACGACGATTTCGATGGGATGATTGATGTCGTTAAAATGTCGATCTGAAAACTCGCACCGCAGAAATTCTCGATTCAGAATATGAAAACTTCTTCCGCCGGCAGTCGTTTGATTCTCAGTGTCACGCTGTTGATCTTAAGTCATCTACCGCTGCGATCCGTCGCTGAGGATCGTGTTGAATTTAACCGCGATATCCGGCCCATTCTTTCGGATTATTGTTACTCATGTCACGGCCCCGACGAAAAGTCTCGGCAAGCCAGCCTGCGACTGGATATTGCGGACGCTCCGAAAACAGCACTACCCTCCGGAAAGACCGCAATTGTACCCGGCAACGTTGCCGACAGTGAGCTTGTCAGACGGGTTTTGACCGCCGACCCGAACGAACGAATGCCGCCGGTCGACAGCAGTAAACATCTGACGTCAGTGCAGATCGATCTATTGAAACGATGGGTGGCTCAGGGGGCCGAATACCAGAAGCATTGGTCGTTTGATGCCCCGAAGCGGCCTCGGCTTGAGAACGTCCGGGATGAACTGGCACTCGGACAAATTGATTCGTTCATTCATCATCGATTGCAGGCGGAAGGATTGAAACCATCTCCGGCGGCTGACAAGGAACGTCTCATTCGCCGAATCACACTCGATTTGACGGGGACTCCTCCGACACTCAGTGAAATCGATAACTTTCTGGCGGACGATTCGCCGGATGCCTACGAAAAGGTTGTCGATCGATTGCTGGCTTCGCCTCGCTACGGCGAGCGGATGGCGCTCGATTGGCTCGACGCAGCCCGTTATGCCGATACGCACGGGTTTAATAACGACACGACGCGCTACATGTGGCGATGGCGAGACTGGACCATCGACGCCTTCAATGCCGGAATGCCCTTTGATCGATTTGTAACCGAGCAGCTTGCGGGAGATTTGTTGCCCAATCCAACGCTCGACCAGAGAATTGCCACCGGGTTCAACCGCAATCACGTCATCAATTCCGAAGGGGGCATTATCCCCGAAGAATACCGGGTCGAATATGTGGCGGATCGAGTTCACACGACGGCAACGATTTTTCTTGGGCTGTCGATGGGTTGTGCCCGTTGCCACGATCACAAGTTTGATCCGATTACCCAGCGGGAATATTACCAGTTCTTCGCCTTCTTCAATCAACTGAATGAACAGGGCGAGGCGGGTCGAGTTGGTAATGCCGAGCCAACGATCAAAGCCCCCACGCCAGGCCAGGCGGAACGGCAAGCGAAACTGTCACAAGACCTAGCGGATCTCGACCAGAAGCTGCAGCAGCGAATCGCGGTGACAACTCAGGCCATGTCGGAATGGGAACCGAAACTGCGCTCAGCGGTTGTCACGAACGTCAACGAAAAGCTTCCGCTCCTGCGATGGACGTTGGACGAAACAACGGGAACGGAAGTGAGCGAGTTTCGGGACCCTTTGCGAAAAGGTCAGGTGACCGGCAAGGGGGATTGGGTCGCAGGCAAAGTGAACGGCGCTATCAAGCTTGACGGAAACTCGCATATCGAAGCGGGTGATCTGGCCTCTTTTGAACGGACCGATCGTTTCTCATTCGGGGCCTGGATCAATGTCGAAAATAAAGACGGGGCGACAGTCATTTCACGAATGGACGACGCGAACGCTTTTCGAGGTTTCGACCTGTTATTAGTCGGTGGAAAGTTGACGGCACACCTGATCCATCGCTGGCCGGACGAAGCCCTGCACGTTGTGTCACGAACGGAAGTCCCGATCAATCAATGGAAGCACGTCTTCGCAACCTACGATGGCTCGTCGAAAGGCGAAGGGCTGAAGCTGTACGTCGATGGTCAAAGGCAAGAGGTTGAAATCACAAACAATCTGCTGACCGCGACGACGATCACGACGAAACCATTGCGCATTGGACGTCGAACGCCGGGTGCGCCGTTCAAAGGGATGATCGACGATGTTCGCATTTATGATTGCGAACTTTCGCCTGAGGAAGTTCAGGCGATTGCGGCTTCGGATAGTCTGCCCGATCTGCTGGCGATGGCTCCGCAGCTGCGTAACGCCGAACAGAACTTGACGATCGTCAAAGCCTTTCTCAAGCGATTCGATCCCGATTTCCAGTCGACGACGGCAGCACGTGCTGAATTGGAAAAACAGAGGACCGAACTGGAAAAGTCAGTACCGTCGGCAATGGTGATGCAGGAAATGCCTCAGCCACGTACCACCTTTTTCCTGAAGCGGGGCCAATACGATGCACCGGGCGACGAAGTGAAAGCAGACGTTCCCGCCAGCCTGCCGCGGTTTCCTGGTGACTCACCTCGAAACCGACTGGGGCTGGCCCAGTGGCTGTTGTTGCCAGAACATCCGCTGACTGCACGTGTCGCTGTGAACCGTGCGTGGATGCAGTTCTTTGGCAACGGGCTGGTCGAAACCGTGGAGGATTTTGGTTCGCAGGGACAATGGCCGGTAAATCTGGATCTGCTCAACTGGCTTGCAGCCGATTATGCGGGACTTCCCGACGGGCCAAACAATTCAGGCCACCCTGGATCAAACTGGGACACAAAACGGCTGCACCGACAGATGGTTTGTTCGGCGACATATCGACAGTCTTCGCGAGCTTCGCGGGAATTGCATGAACGAGATCCGGCGAACAAGCTGCTGGCTCGCGGACCCCGATTTCGACTGCAGGCCGAGATGATCCGCGATAATGCGTTAGCACTCGCCGGCCTGTTAAGCGATCGAACCGGCGGGCCAAGCGTATCACCTTACCAACCGGCAGGATTGTGGGACGATGTTGCCGTCGGTGCGGATTACGAGGGAACCGTCTACAAGCAAGACAAAGGAGAAGGCCTGTATCGCCGAAGCATGTATACCTTCTGGAAGCGGACCTGTCCGCCCCCTGGGCTGAACACGTTTGATGCCCCCGAACGCGAGGTCTGCACCGCTCGTCGATCCCGAACCAATACACCGCTGCAGGCACTCGTCTTGCTGAATGACCCGACATACATTGAGGCGTCACGTCGATTGGCCGAACGAGTGATTCACGAAGGGGGACCCACCGCCGAAACTCGCCTGACCTACGCATTCCGACTGGCGATGTCACGAAAGCCTTCGCCGCAAGAAACTCAGATCCTGCTCAAAACCTACCATCAGCGACTCGCTCATTACCAACAGGATAACGCTGGTGCCAAAGCGCTAATCTCGACTGGAGATTCTGCCCGGGATGAAACCATCGGTGAAAACGACCTTGCCGCATGGACGTCTGTCATGAGTTTGATCCTGAATCTGGATGAAGTCATCACAAAGGGGTAGAGTGCGGAACGATTAGATGTTAGTGTCTTTATCCGGTTTCGCATTGAATGGCATCAAATGCCGGGCTTTCAGGATTGTCAATCATGTTGCGTGGCATCTTCGCATTGTTCTTTCGGTCGCTTCGCGGCGATACAAGGTCAGTGTGGGTCCACCTTTCGTGGTTGTTTCTGTTAGTGGTGATTTATGTGGCTCTGTGGTTTGCCCAGGAGCAAAGCGTTTACTTCGGGGCACCCGGTCGCGAGTTTTTCCGCAGCGTGATTTATCTGAATGCCATCTTCGTCACGCTGCTCGGGATCAGTTATTTTTCCAGCGCGATTTCTGAAGAGAAGGAAGAGGATACGCTGGGACTGATGACCATGGCGGGAATCAGCCCGCTGGGCATTCTACTGGGAAAATCGACGACACGACTGTTCCAGATTTTTTTACTGCTTGCCATTCAATACCCGTTCACGCTGCTGGCGATCACACTGGGGGGATTGATGCCCGACCAGATTTACTCCGCGTATGCCGCACTGCTGGCTTACACGATGTTGCTTGCGAATGCAGGGCTGCTGTGTTCCGTATTGTCCCGCAGAAGCCGCGATGCGTCAGGACTGACCGCTTTATTATTGATTGGATACATCTTTATTCCCTTGTTTGCGCTGGTCGGCCTTCAGGTTTTGCTCTATCCCGCCGGCCCGATTGCCAATAGCCCCTTCTGGATCTCTGTGGCGCCAACGCTTAAGCCGATTCTCGCGTGGATTTCCAAGACGAGTGTATTTGGTCAATTGTACGCCGTCACCGAAACCGGATATCAGTTCGAATGGACCCCGCAATTGATCTCGAATTTATCAGGAGGTCTATTTTTCTTTTTAATGTCATGGTGGTTGTTCAAGTATGTCTCCCATGAACCGGCCACCGAAGCGACGACTCGCGCCATGGTACCTAAGAAGACCGGTCGGCTTGGTTTGCTGTCGGCGGGGCGGGCCTGGAATCTCTCGTTGACGTGGAAGGATTTTCACTTCATTGCGGGTGGGTGGCTGAGTATTCTGATTCGATGTGGACTTTACCTCGGTCTTTATGGGCTTGCCGTTGCCGCATCATTCCCCTGGGAACAGCCCCGCGAATCGCGTCAGATCCGCTGGCAAGATGTCACCTATGGGTACCAGATTTTTGTGATTCCCTTGTTTGGGATCGACTGCATGCTTTGTGCATCAAGAGTGTTTCAGGAAGAAATTCGCCATCAGACCCTCGCGTCACTTTTAATGCTGCCGCGTACGGTCACGCATCTTGTTTACACGAAACTGGCTGGTTGTTTGATCGGCCTGATTCCCGGGATGATCGCTCTTTTCGTCGGTTTTTTCCTGCTTCCAGGCTCGATCAAGAACTTGGCCGAAGTCATGAAGGAACCGTTCGCGTGGTGGTATGTCGCGAATTTGTTGCTTGCCGTACATTTGAGCGTCGTGTTTTCGCTTTACATGCGATGGGGTGCGATCGCAATGGCTTTTGCTCTGACAGTCGGTTCGATGATGATCTCAGGCATGGTCATTCAGCTCTTACAATTTCAATTTCGCGCTGGCGGTATGCGTCCTGATTCGTTTCTGGGATTCCTTGTGATACCCTTGCTGCTCGCGTGTGCGTGCTGCCATCTGGTTGTGCTGTTGCGGTTGCCCGCCCTGGGCGAGAAATAGTCATGAAGCGTTCAGACGTAAAAAAGACAACGGCATCCGCCAGGCCGCAGCAAACCGCTGTCGCTGCTCCCTCGTCCAAAGAGAGCCCGATCAGTCACGTCGATGAGGAACAAATTGACGGCGAAAATGTCGGACAAAATGATGACGACCGGTTGATGTATCTATTGCAGGGTGGTGATCGGCATGCGTTTGATCAATTGGTCCAACGCTATCAACGCCCGCTTGCTGGCTTCTTCTACCGGCATTTACGCGACTGGCAACTTGCGGAAGACCTGACCCAGGAAACCCTGATTCGAGTTCACTCGACCGCATGGGATTATCTACCGCGAGGTTGTTTCAAAGGTTGGTTATTTCGGATTGCTCGCAACCTGATGATCGACAGCACGCGACGTCGTTCGCACGATGCTCTCGTCAATGCGGCAAGAACTCAGCGGCCGCGTGATGACGAAGATGATATCCTGGGTCGATTGGCCGGAGATTTTGTCCTCCCTGAAGATAAAGCCGAGCAAAATGAATTCGCAAAAATCGTGAGTGATTTGCTGAAGAAAATCCCGGAAGAACAGCGACATACGTTCATGTTGCACCACTATTCCGGGCTAAGTCTGCCAGAAGTCGCCGATGCGATGGAGGCCAACCTGCCGACAACCAAAAGCCGACTCAGGCTGGCTCGAGAAAAACTTCGCGAACTTTTAGCTGAACAAGGAATCCTTTCACCTGATCAAGCGGGAAAAGCGGGGTCTCGTGATGATGAATCATAACTTTTCGTAAGCGACCGATTGAAATTATTTCCCAAAGTGAACATGAATTTTCGACTGCCAGATTGATCCAAAGTCCAATAATTTGCGTTAAGTCTAAAATGAACACACGCGAATGGACTCAAAACCATGGAACGACAAAATGAGTTACTTTAGTCGGCTGACAGACATTGTGACCTGCAATCTCACGCATTTGCTGGAACAAGCTGAAGACCCTCAAGCGGCAATTTTAGAGATCATTCAGGAAATGCAGGAAGGTCTGACCGGGGCACAGCGAAGCGTCAATACAGCGCGTCACTCAGAAGACCATCTGCGGGAACAGATCGATTCGCATCGAAGTCAGATTGATGTCTGGATGACGAAAGTCAAGGAACAGTTGCAGGCGGGTGCTGACGCTGATGCAAGGCAAAGTTTGCTGCGTAAACGGGAAGTCGAAGACTTGATCGCCGGACTGGCTCAGCAACATGATGCTGCTATCAAGTATCGAGAACACCTTTCCACGATGCAGAAGGCACTGGAAGCTCGACTTGCAGAAGCCATTCGACGGCGAGAATCGCTGGGGGTCCCCGCAACGGACGCCCCCTCAAATGTTCCAGACTACCTTTTGGATCGACAATCCATCACGAAACATGTAGATCACGACGTTGAAGCCGAATTAGCACGCTTGAAAAAAGAGTTGACCTCGTAAGATCGATGATGGCAGAGCATTGATCAACTGACAAATCAATGTGCCACTATTCAACGTGCCACAGTTCAATGCGCCACGGTTTGCCCGTCCTCGGTCAAGCAGTGCTCTTCGGTTGGCAAAAAGAAAAGCGACTGCTTCTCAGAGGACTTCGACCAAGTCGTACAAAGTCCGGTTTAACGAGCCTGACAATGCACTAATCTTCGACTCGGTGCCTGGCCCATGCCGCAGCCCCCATCGCCCCTGCGTCATCACCGAGTTTCGCGACTTTCAATTCATACGTTCTGAGATACGACGGCATCACGCGGGCCGCCACCGCCTTTCCGACTTCCTCAAGAAACAGTCGCGGTAAGGCTTCGACTAATCCCCCCCCCAGAATGATCACATCCGGGGCGAGCATATTCACCGCGCCGGCAAGAACGGTTCCTAACTGCCGAGCTCCATCACGCAGGATATCTTCGACGATCTTATCCCCTGCGTCGATCGCTTCCTTAATCGTTCCACTGCGGATATTGGCGAGGTCGGTCCCCGCAACCCTCAGAATATATGGGGCTTGACCGCGATAGGCTGCCTTGGCAATTTCGGCGGACATTGCCAGTCGACTAGCCACTGTCTCCAGGCATCCCCGTCGACCGCAGCCGCAAAATGGCCCATCGGGCATCACAGGAACGTGGCCAATTTCCAGGCAGCTTCCCGTTTTTCCACGGAAAATCTGTCCGTCATACACCATGGCCCCACCGATCCCCGTTCCAGGGAAAATCCCAAGTGCGGTGCTGGCCCCGACAGCGGCACCGAAACGGTACTCGCCGTACAGTCCGGAATCGACATCGTTACAGACGAACACGGGGCAACCGAATTCTTTTTCCAGCGATTTCTTGAGAGGAACGTTCTTCCAACCCAGGTTTGGTGCCTCGAGAATAATCCCCTCTTCAAGATCCAGGGGGCCGGGACATCCGATCCCGATCCCGCCGAGCATGTCTTTGGATGTCGACGATTCTTCCAGCAGTTTTGCAATTCCGGCAACGATCCGTTCAACGCCCGCATCGACCCCTTCAGAACCACGACTTTTCTTTCGTCGTCGACCCTTAACCGCGAACTCGCTGTCGAAAAGCATCGCGTTCATCTTGGTTCCGCCAAGATCAAACCCAATCCAAACTCGGTCGTCAGTGAGCGCTTCGTTCATTCTGTCATCCTGGCAGACATGTCAATGGAAACTCTCACGCCGACGCCCGGCAGCGAAAGTTCCAATCCACTTGTTGATAGTAACACAAAAGATAAACAGGGTAGAGAGATCAAGAATGTCCTGACGTTTCCTTCTGCTTCAGTCTGATCGCTTCCTGGCGGTATCGCTCGTTGACTTCTAAATCAAAAACGCCAGTTTTCTCTAAATTTGGAACCTTACGGTATTGAGCATGGCAGCGGTAACAGACCAGTCGATTCGGAAGAATCGCGTACAGAACCCAGTCAGCCATTCCGAAAGCCATCAAAATCATCATCGCGACGCCGGGCATCATATAAGCGACTGCCACGGTACTAAGAAGAATCCCGATACCAACGATGAACACACCTAACCTCTGGTCAAAATCCTTCTGACGCCAAAGATCAGCACAACCGCAGACGAGGCAACTGGAAAGTGATTCGTCTTTTGCGGGTTCCGATGTCTGACGTGTCCAGCCACAGCTTTTGCAATGGACGACCTGGCTCGCGTCCTCCCCACGAGTTGTTTTCAAGCATTTTGGACAGTCGAATGAAATCAACATCGAAGACTCGATTAAAGGGGAACTCGAAGCTCAGTAGAAAGAAGAGCAGCGGACATCTCACCGATAAAACTGAGAATCACACCCGCAAACAGGACTCCAGTCGCGGCCTGCGTATTGCGATACCTGAGAATGCGAATCGCCATCACTGAAATGGCCATCGGGCCGAGAATTCCCGCCAGCCAGCGAAGTGCAAACCAGGTCCACTGAACTCCGCCGTGAAGGTGATGCCCGGCGACCATCGCACCGATTGCTGAAACCACGAACCGCAAAACGATTGCAAAAGCAAAAAACCAGCAGAGACTCTTTAATGGTTCGATCGACATCGTGGGCGCGGTCAAGTACCAGTGCCCGAGCAACATTCCTGTAACTGCTCCGCCGAGAACACTCGCCGTAGCGACATTTGACAGAAATTGAAATCCACCATGGGGTGATGCGAGCCAGGCCAATCCCCCTCGAGAACAGATCAAACTCGTCAGTGTGGCGACCAGTATACCGACCATCGAGGCAGTCCCGATCTTGCGTTGATCCAGCATCCAGGCGATTGATCCGACGTAACCAAACGCGATCCCGAACCCCGCAGCGACTCGGGCAAGTAACAACGTCTGGCCCGAAAGACGTTCTCCAGAAGCATTGGAAAGCTGACCCATCGTCAGCATCGCCAGTACAGTCAGCCCCAGAACAATCAGCATTTGAATCCGAAAAAAACCAGCAGTCACCTGGGCACGTGGCATCAGGCACCACATGAGGCTCATTCCGAAGGTCAGCAACAAAGAAAATTCTGCAATCATGCCTTTATGCTACGAGCCAGATCGAACAGCGTAAAGGGTTGTGCCATCTGGTTTTCCATTGTTCCCAATGATTGGATTTTTTTGGTTTTCCGTTGCGAGGTCAGTGTTCAAGTTGAAGGGTTATGCCACCTTTAACGATTGGAACAAGGTGCTGAGGTACGGAAAAGGTTGGTGATTGACGTGCCGATGAATGCACCCTGCCTGAGCAATCACCATTGGATCTTCAACGAGAGCAGTGAGGCGGCCTGATGATCGAAGCCACGGCTGGCGTCCAGGGTCTGGATGCGCTACGTCGCTACGTCCACGAGCGTCTTTGTTGGCACGAGAACCTCGTCGCCGACCAGTTTGAGCTGGAAGTGACAGCACTCAAACGATTAGGGGCTTTTTGCGGGCTTCAATTCCTGTTGCGCGGCCCACGCAGCGTGCGGCTCGGAGCGGTCTGGGCTTCCGACCACAATCTTCTGTACCTGTACGACGCACGCGGCGAACGATTCCATAAGGAACAACTTGCCAGTCATTACGTGGTGCAGTTGGAAACAGCATCCAAATAAAAGAAGCCGCTCGTTGCCGGGCGGCTTCCTGTTTCTCAATCATCGGACTGCCAAGATCTGAAAAATCAGACGGCAGAAGCAACCTTGCGTTGTCGGTAAGTAGCGAACGCCAAGCCAGCAACACCGAAACCCAACAACGCGAACGTTGAAGGTTCTGGAACTGCCGTGCCTGTAACACTACCAGTAACAATCGAGCTGAAGCTCTTAATCGTCGTGTTACCACTGATGGTGGTCAAACCGAACGTTGGAGAAGCACTTGCGAAATGCAACGAAACACCGAAAGGACCGACGAACTGGCCACCCGTGACCAGCGTGCCGGTCAAGTCAGTGGCGGAAGTCGTATCGAGTACGAAGCTGGCTGCACCATTGACACCAACAATCGTCCCCGTTAAAGCAAGTCCACTACTGGCAGCGTAAACGGTTCCTGTACCGTCTGCATTCGAGGTGATTTTGAAATCGCCTTGAAAACTCTGATAACCACCGAATGATGGAATAGAAGTTGCGTTGCCAGTCGACTTCAGATCGAACGTCAGGTAACCGTTCGTGTTAGGAACGCCGTAAACACCGCCACCAAAACCAACCGCGATACCCCCTGGAGTATTACCTGAATACGTCTTAATTTCCGTTCCCGAGGCGGTCGCAACTCCGTAAACGTTGTTGGAGCTGGAAAGATCGCTGAAGGCAATCACGGTATCAGCGAAGGCAGTTGCTGAACCTGCAACAAAAAGGAGAGCGGACAAAACCAACTTTTTCATGATAACCCTTATCAAATGGGATTTTATGCATTATTAGAAGCGGAGCCAAATTTCCGAATCACCACAGATCCTGAGCATTAGCTCAATCGATATACGACTACATGAATATCTCCTGACGCAACAGAACTAACCATCGCGTCACCGCGAAGTCAGATTTGCGGCGGTCTTAGAAGATCATCCGGAACAGCCGGAGGTACAAATACATACTCTGCACCTCGCCAAACGGGATTCAATTCTGGAGCATGTAGCGGTATTCTCGGGCCCGGGATCGCTTCCTCAATGGAATTCCCCTCGTCCAGAGACAGACCGT
The DNA here is from genome assembly GCA_903858935.1 of uncultured Schlesneria sp. Lineage (GTDB taxonomy): Bacteria > Planctomycetota > Planctomycetia > Planctomycetales > Planctomycetaceae > Schlesneria. The sequence goes on from CAIOKO010000103.1 coordinate 13,672, forward strand.
TGAGAAAACCAGCTTCCGATTTGGTATTCAATAAACCAATCGCAAGCACACCCCATTCTTTCATCAGCCACTTATTGAATTCTTGTGGATTTGCAGCGGACCTCGAACTCACTGAATAAACATGATCTGGATGAGTATTTTCGATTCGTGAAACAGACGCCATGAGGCTACTGTCGAGACCGAAAATCGAAATTTCGAACCATGTGGAAAAACCTCCCGGTTGAGTTTCCGAACCGTCAATGACAAAAGCTACCTGAACAGAAGTCACCGAATCGACGGATGTCATCATTCCACCGCTGGCAGAATCTTGAATGCAAACCAAACCCGCAAACGCCGAAACCAACACACAGCAAAATTTGCTGATTGTTAGCACCGAGCTTGCATAAACGGCTTGTGGTTTCATTCAAATTGCATTCATTGATTTAAAAACAAACGTCTTCCGAAAATAAAACGGACCTTTGAGGACAGTTGATTGCCGTTATGCATTGCCTGATCATCTTGGATAACACTGGGGATTGCTTACACAGTCAGTCAGTCAGTCGATATCCCTTTTCAAACGCGACAAATCACTTTTTGCGATACAATTTCACGGCGGACGTTAGCTGACCATCAATGGAAACGACAAATCGATAATCGCCAACCGAAGCATAGAAAAAGTCGATGCATTGATGATGGATAAGTCAGTTCAAATACCATCAAACGATCGAGCACAGGTCCGTCACTCACATCTGACGCCTCAAAACCGGCGATGAGGTGGTCTTTAATTTTCCTTCTAGACAGGGAAAAACCCCAGCAAATGGGGAAACGTCGAACCAGAGTGTCTCCTCCTTCGGACCGTTCATCAGTCGAGCTGGGGAATTGAATGTCGCCTGGCCGACCTTTGCACCAATATGGCGATCAGGATTCCGACAACGGACGACAGAAGTGTGGATGGTTCGGGAACAACTGTCAGTACCTCGGAAATTCCGTACATCTGGTACTGGTTTGTGTTGAGCTGTTTACCCTCAGTGAAACCGCGAGAAATCCAGGCGTAATCTCCGCCACTCAAGGCGGGAGTCGAGCCAAGTTGCCCGACTTCGATCAGATCATCATAGACAATGTTATTTACGGTAAGAATGACATTCGAGCCCAAGCCCCAATTGACGACACCATAACCAGAAACGAGGGTGGAATACTGAGTACCGATCCCACACGTTCCGGTCCAGACAAATCCTGATGTGTATTGATTACCACTAAGATCCTGGATTGGCTGAGCAAGAAGCGGTTCACCCCACCACAATCCCCCTGGCGCCTGCCTGACGGAAGCTGCGACTTGGGTTCCATCCGCCATGTAGACTCCACTGCCAGTCTGGCCAATATGGTCACGTGCGTCCACTGTGGCCGTCGACCCGATCGCTGACCAGTGGATCAACTGGCCGTTATAGGTCGCTCCCCCTGCTTGTGAATTGACGAATGCGTCGTAGGTATTGATGTCGGACGACGTTGCGTTTGTCGTTCCTGGCGTGACGAAGATAATGCGGAACTTATCCCCCCCCAGAAGTCCTTTCGGCTCTTGAATTGCGATGGGACCAGCAAACACTTCCTTTAATGAACCCTGCAAAATGAGGATGAACACCACGAGAAACATCACTCGAATTAGCTGTTTCGGGTATAATCCTCTTAACACAAACACACCTCTCAAAGCTCGCCGAATACCAAACGTCTCGACGATTACAACAACGCCTGAAAGCAAAGTTTCTCTTTCCTATCGCCTTACTGCGTGCATAATCTTTGGAATTATCGGTTCGTTCGAGAGTGGGAACAAATCGATAACGATCGATTGAAGCATCGAAAAAGACTATGTATTGTTTGTATATGAACCAGCTCAACTATCAGCATTTGCTCTATTTCTGGACCGTCGCCCGCGAAGGGACGATTTCAAAAGCGTGCGAGTCACTCTACCTGACACAGCCGACGATCAGCGCGCAACTTCGTTCCCTCGAAAAGGCCGCAGGGTCAAAACTATTTCACCGGGTCGGCCGAAACCTGGTGCTCACCGAGACCGGTCAGACGGTTTATCGTTACGCCGAAGAGATTTTCTCTTTAGGGCGAGAGTTGCAGGATACACTGGATGGACGACCTTCAAGCCATGCGAAGCGAATAGTCGTCGGAATTGCCGACGTGATACCGAGAATGATCGTCCATCGGCTGCTGGAACCGGTCCTTCACCTGTCTGATCCCGTTCAACTGATTTGTCACGACGATAAACCCGAGAAGTTGCTGGCGAGACTGGCACTGCACTAGCTGGATGTCATCCTGTCTGATGTTCCGGCGAGCCCGTTTGTGAATGTCAAAGCTTACAACCACCCACTTGGTGAATGTCACATCTCAATCATGGGCGTCCCGGAACTGGCCGCTAAATACCAGCCGGGCTTTCCCGAATCTCTTGAGGGTGCACCATTCTTGATGCCGATGGAAGGTAGCGCACTGCGGCGATCTCTGGATCAGTGGTTTGACTCGGTGGGAGTCCGACCAATGGTGCGATGCGAGTTCGGAGATTGCGATCTGTTTGAATGTTTTGGTTCGCAGGGAGCCGGGCTTTTTGCCATTCCGACAGTCGCCGAAGACTTTGTCCTACGGAAGCATCCGGTCAAGCTGTTGAGCCGGATTGAGTCAATCAAGGAGCAATATTTCGCGATTTCGCTCGAACGACGGGTCAAACACCCGGCGGTGATCGCCATTTCGGATAACGCTCATCATAAACTCTTCGAATTAATTCCTCCCGAAAAGCGTTTACGGCCCGTTTAATGGGCCAGGCGGCGACAAAGAACACTCTTGACTCTGGTTTCCCTTTCGAGACAATCATATGGGAAGCAGTAGCAAAGTCATACACAGTGCGTCTCTCGATGCGTCGGTTGTCCCGTTAGTGAAGTCACGGTGCAAAGAGGCCCCTCGCGTCAAAGGTGTGTCTTCGTCCGAATGAATGAAAACGGTGATCCATGCGAGCGCATCTGGTTCCGATTAAAGGTGGTGGAAGACCCATCCAAATCACGCGTGACGTGACGCTTGTCGGTCGCCAGGACGATTTGTGCGATATCTGCCTCGATACCACCAGCGTTTCGAAAATGCATTGTTTGATCGTCCGGACAGATGGATTGCTGTTCATTCGCGATCTTGGCAGCACCAACGGAACCAAAGTTAACGGCCAGCGAGTTGTTCGTGGAGCACTACTTCCCGGTGATGAATTGGCGTTCGCCGGGGAAAAATTTCGAGTCGAGATGGGGCCAGGTGAACCCGATCTGTCGGATCATGATTCCAACGTCGAAAATCTCAACACCGAAGAAATCGAATTTCCACCAAAGGAATTGGAAGAAAACTTCGGCCCTTATCCAATTGAACCGATGCGAACCAGCGACAGTGATGTCCGATTTCTTGAGGACGGCGAGTAACCGTCACGTTCTTCCCGAATGGATTCGGCGAAAACAATGATCTCGTACGATCAATTTCTGGCTCAATTACGCCGCTTCGGCTTTTTAGCAGTCGTTTCCAGCTCGATTCTTATCAGCTCAGCCCCCGCTGCCGAACCCCAATTGGCTTCGGCTCTCGACCCCGCCAATTCTCAAGACGTTAAGACGATTGCTCCAGCCGCAGCAGACGCAACCCTCAAATTGGACGGCCCGAAACTAAGCGAAACTCCGACATGGTCAGAAACCATTCGGGCGGTCGTGTTGACCGCGATCCCCGATCAGTACGAAGATCTGCGGCATTGGGGAAAAACGCGAGAAATCTTCAACGGACTTCGTGTGCAACAACGCGGGTTTGATATTCGTGTTTCAGAGCGAAAACGGACAGTGAACGACGGAGCCTGGCATAAATACAAAATCGAACCGATTGATCCTGCGAAAACACTGAAAGTGGTGATTGATCGGATTGAAGCCCAGGCGATCGGTCGATTTCAGTTTGATATCCGCCTGGCGGCAAAACTTCGATGTCGAGCAGATTTCGAGCACTGGTTGCTTGGAGTCAAAGGATTCAATGTGTCGACCGTCTCGGAAGCGGATGTTGAGATGATTGCGCATTGCGAGGTCATCATTCGCGCCATGCCGAACCCTGAGAGTCTGGTCCCTGACACGGTGATTGAACCTCAGGTCCATCGCGTCGAGCTCTTTCTGACAAATCTCGATACTCAACGGATCGGAGCGATTCGAGGAGATCTGGCAAAAGGGATCGGTGACGCCTCACGCCACGAGATCGAAAATCTTCTTCAGGCTCAAGAACCTCGAGTCAAAAAGAAAGCCAATGAGGCCATCGAAAAAAATCGTGGCCGGCTGAAATTACCGACGTCTCGAATCTGGTGAGCCGCCAAAAGGCGATTCTCCAGGATCTAACGCTCACGACCTCAAACGCGCAACCTCAAGGCGTGCGCAAGCGAGGGATCTTATTCCCGGTTAAAACGAAGTGAAGATCCCTCGCTGGCGCATCTGGCTAGCGAATAATCTCGATCAAGTTCGCCTTGAGACTAAAAAAGAAAACGTCGGGCGGCTTCGAAGAACCGCCCGACGTCATTTTGTAAAGACTCGTGAGCAATCTCTAAAGACGGCTCACGCGATCATCCGGACCGCTTCTATTAAGGAGCGACCGAGATATTTTGCGTCACGATGTTACTGACATTGATGCCGTCCAGAACCTGGAAGGTAATCGCTTTCGTCGACGAGAGCGGGGTTCCATTCGCATACTGGTAGGTGATCGTTCGAATCGCGGCACGGTAGTTCGAAACCGAATCAGTTCCAGTCAGCGTCAGGATTCCCGTCTGAGCGTCAAAATTCCCCTTGATCGACAGCGTATTGACGAAGGTCAAAACGTCGTTGCCTCGTTGATAGGTCCCTGGCGTAATGGCAATCGTTGCTCTCGTCAGATTATTGCTTTCTGGATCGAGGGCGGTAAACGCTGGTGCCAGGAGGGCTGGACCACCGGCTTGCGAGTAAGCCACAGGCCCTGAGGAGTTCGTCGCAATAATCGGAGGAACGTTAATTCCCACAACGTTGATCTGTTGGTTGGCTGCATTGCTGCCAACCAGTCCATCATTCACAGTAAAGCTGACCGTCCTGGTGCTGTTGTTCGGATTATTGCTGGAATTGTAGAACTTGACCGATTGCAACGCGGCCTGGTAATTCGCCTGTGAATCCAGACCACTCAGGGTGAGCACCCCTGTCGCGGCATTCCAATTCCCCTGAATATGAGGGGTATTGGCAAACACCAGGCTATCCTGGCCCTGGATATAACCAGCGGTAATTCCGACGGTGGCAGAGACCATATTCGGGCTGTCTGGATCGGCAATCGTCAAAGCACCAGCGACAGCCGAGGCTGCGGTTTGCTCAGTGTAAACCAGAGGTCCCGCAGAATTGGTTGACACGGACGGCGGGATGTTGACGGACGAGAACGAAACGCTTCTGGCGACAATGTTACTTGGTGCCAACTGGTCATCGAAGACCTGAATGCTGACCGTGCGAGGTGTCGTGGTCGGCGTCTGGGCATGGTTCAGATATGTGACCCCATCCAGTGCTTTCAGGAACGTGCTCTGTGAGGCGAGTCCCGACAACGCCAATTCACCGGTCGTCGCGTTCCAGGTCGCGTAAAGCGAACCGGCCGAGGCACCGTCGATGACCAACTGATCTTCACCAGGAACATAATTTCCTGTGATCTTGATCGACGCATATCTCAAATTCGGGCTGTCGTAATCCGTAATTACGGTTGTGGCCGTAATCGGTCGGGCGTTGGAAGCATTCGGATCGCTGGTCTTGTAAATCACCGGGAACGTTTCAATTCCTGAAAGAACCGGTGGCTGATTGACCGTCGCAATATTGATGTTGCGAGTCACCGTATTGCTGTTCAGAGGATTATCGTCGGTCACAGTAAAGCTGACCGTTCTCTGCGGAGCGATCACGGCGTCTTGACTGTTCGCAAACGTGACCGACCGCAACGCCGAACGGTAATTGCTGACGGTATCCTTCCCTGACAGCGTTAATGTTCCAGTGGCGGCATTCCAGCTACCGGTGATCTTGGCGGTATTTGTGAACGCCAATGTATCGAGGCTCTGACCGGCGTTGTAGTTGCCGGTAATCTGAACCGTCGCACTGGTGATAAAATTGCTGTTCGGGTCTGTCGCGAGAATGTTCGGAGCGATCACTACGGGTGCCGTATTCTCGGTGTAGTTCAATGGCGTGGTATCAACAGCGGTCAATACCGGCGGCTTATTGATATGAATGACGTTGATGTTTCGCGAGACCGAGTTACTGATCAGGCTGACATCATTCGTCACCGTGTACGTCACTGTGCGTGGCAACACAACAGGGTTGTCATGCGTGTTGCAGTATGCGACAGACTGCAGGGCTGCGGTGTAGTTGGCAAGTGTATCCAGTCCCGTCAGGGTCAACGTTCCAGTACTTCCATCAAACGAGCCCTTGATGTTAGCCGTGTCGTTGAATTTGAGGAAATCCTGGTATTGCGTGTAGTTCCCCGTGATTTGAACCGTTGCACCTGTCAGAGCTTGACGGTCAACATCGGACACCTGAACCGTCTGGGAAATCGGTGTAGTGGCGTTGACGTAGTTTGGTGCCGCATCCTGAATGTACTGCAGAGCCGTTGATTCGATACCTGAAAGAACAGGAAGAGCATAAACCGGTGTCACATTGATGTTGCGACTGACCGAATTGCTGCTCAGTGCCCCATCGTCGATCACGGTGAAGGTCACCGTGCGTGCCAGAGTTCCAGGGTTATTGCCGGTGGTATACGTAATCGACCGCAACGCAGCCTGGTAGTTTGCCACCGTATCGATACCGGACAAGGTCAGCGTACCGGTCACGGCATTAAAGGATCCTGAGATATTCGGCGTGTTGGCGAATTGCAGAAGATCCTGGCCCGCCTTGTAATTTCCGGTGATCTGTACGATGGCACCCGTCAGATTGGCACTATCGACATCGGATGTCCTGATCGTCGACGTGACGCGAACCGTCGTGTTCTGAACGAATCCGACTGGGTTCAATTCGATATTTGACAGCACTGGCGCGTCATTCACCGTGGTGATGTTGATCGTGCTCTGGAGCACATTGCTGGTCGGATTGACGTTCGCACCGTCATTCACCTGGTACGACACGGTTCTGGTGAGCGGCGTGTTCAGTGTCCAGTTCGAATTGGAGTAGGTCACAGCCCGCAATGCCGATTGCCACTGGGCAACGGTCGCCGTCGCACCGGCCGAGGTGAGGGTCAACACACCGCCAGCATTGGACTGAACGGCGATATTTCCCATGGTCGAACCGTCATTGACGAATCCCAGCACATCCTGATTGGCGTAGTACGTCGTCAACGTGATTGTCGCCGAAGCGAGTGTTGCGGTGCTTGTCGAAGCCACCGTGATCAAAGGACTAATCGCAGCAGCAGGATCTTCTTCGGTATAGGCGAGCGTATTTCCGTTGGCCAGTACTGGTGGGAAGACCGCACCAGTAATGACTGTCGTCGTCAACGTATTGCTGATGTTATTGATCGATTGACCATCATCGACGGTAAACGTGATCGTCGGGTTGACCGGATTGAGGTTACCACTGGTGTTGGTATAGGTCACCGCTTCGAGAGCTGCCTGCCATTGCGCCAGCGTTGCAGTGTTGCCAGGCGACGTCAGATTCAGCGTTCCGTTGGAATTGGTGACGACGACGATGTTACCCATCGTCGAGCCGTCATTCGTGAAGCCGAGCACATCTTCGGCCGCGACGTAATTTGTGATTGTCACCGTCGCATTCAATAACGTGGCACTATCCGGATCGTTGATGGTGATCGCGGGGTTGATCGCAACCGGGCCTTGCCCTTCGGTGTACGGTGTTGTGGAAATCACTGATGTCAGCACCGGTGGATTATTCACCGGAATCACATCAATCTGGCGAGTGACGACGGCACTGGAAAGATTCCCTGTACCACTCAGATTATTGTAATCAGTGATCTGGAACGAGAGCGTTCGCACCGAGGGGTTCGGATTATGCGACAGATTCTGGTATTGGATCGACTGCAACGCATAACGGTAGTTAGTAAACGTGTCGTTGCCGAACAGCGTCAATGTTCCCGCAACCGAATCCCAGGAACCGCTGATGCTACCAATGTTTGCCGGGTAGACCAGTTGATCTTCACCCTGTTGATAGTTGCTCGTAATCTGAACCGTCGCAGATGACGCATTATCTAATTCGGGCGAGATTGCAATGACGGACGATGTCACGGGAACAGTCGCGAAGGAACTGGTACTTTCGACATAGGTCACATGTGCCGTTTCCAGATTGATCAACGCCGGTGGCGCGTCGACAAAGCTCAGCTTAATCGTGACGGTTGCGGTATCACCGAGCGAAGGTGTTTCGGCGTCAGTCGCCAGAACTCTGAGCCCAAAAACAGGATTCTTCAGGAAACCAAGAGCGGCACTGTTATTGACCGTGATCGCACCGGTATTCGGATCAATTGCAAAGGCATTGCCTGGGTTACCACCAATGATCGAATAGGAGTAAGGCCCGGTTCCATTCGCTGCGGTAATCGGAATAACCGGCGTACCGTTCGCGGAGTGTTCAGGGATTGTGATGGACAGGTTTTGAGGCAACGTGGGAGCCTGGCCCTGTAGCAAATAGACGGTGTCTGAAACCGTAGTAAAGTAACCGGGATTACCCGCATCCGTTACAGTAATCTGCAGATTGAACTGCGGATTGGTGGTGTAGTCGACCAGATGCGGGTCGGTCACGGTAATAATGCCCGTGACGGGATCGATGGCGAACGCACCCGTGGAATTACCGCCGGTGATGGCGTATGACAGCGGCACCGAGAAGTTGTCACGGTCGCTGGCATTAATTGTTCCCACAACGGCGCCCGCAAGACTGTGCTGGGGAACATTGAAGACTTGCGTTGCGACAATCGGAGCTTCGCGTTGCTGATTGACCGTAATCGTCATGGTCGCGGTGGTCGCATAGGCGGGAACGCCCGCTTCCGTCACGGTGACAGACAGCGAGAAGACAGGATTGACGTCCCATACAACCGCGGCCGCGTTTGCGACGTAGATCTGGCCTTGGAGATTGACGCCAAACGCACCGCCCGTGTTACCTCCTGTGATAATAATCGAGGAAATATTGGGAATCTGGCTGGGCGTGTCTGGATCTGTAATCACGATCGTACCAACAAGCGTCCCATTGATCGTGCCTGGAGCAGCACCAGGGAATGTTCCCGTTGGCGTCGATTCATTGATGCTGAATGGCTGGTCTGCCATCTTCAGCGGCAGGTTCACCTGGGTAAGATTTACGGTGAACGTCCCTGTCGAGAACAAGGCGTTTGGCGTACCGTTATCCGTCACCTTAATCGTCAAATTAAATTGGTGATTAGGAACGAAATAGTACATCAAGGCCGCAGAGTTACTGACGGTCAACTGTCCCGTGATTGGATTAATCGCGAATGCGTTGTTCGTATTGCCGCCGACAATTGCGTAGTTGGCGATCGAGAAATCGGTCTGACCTGGCTGAGCCTGAACTTGTCCGACGACAGTTCCATTCCCGAGGTGTTCGGGAATCGTCGCGCTTCCCGACTGGACAATCGGTGGGGTCGAATCAACGCTGATCAGATTGATCACAACAGGCGTATCCGCGAACGTCGTCTGACCATTCATGGTGTTTAAGACATGCACGGTGATCGTAAACGAGTTCTGTTGCAAGTAACTCAGGACCGCGACATTGGTCAACCCGGTCACGTTCTTGACGGTGATATTGCCATTCGCATCAATCGCGAAAATCCCGTTGTAAACCGTCCCGTTGATGCTGATGAAGTTTCCGCTGATGATGCTGTACGACAGTTTGCCGAGACCATTTGGAGCCTGCGTATCGGGATCGGTGGCGACGACCTGTCCCACGTACGTTCCGTTCGGTGCGGCTTCATTGATTGAGAACGGCCCGTTTTTCACGATCGTGACGGGCAGAGCAACAGGCGTTACATTGATATGCAGCGTCGCAATTTCCGAGAGGGGTGCAACGTTCTGAGTGTAACCAAGGGCGTCAGCATTAGGATTGTCGGTCGTAATCTTGATCTGCAGATTATAGTTATTAACGAGTGCATAACTGAGTGCATTCGTCGTATTGATTGTGACTTCACCAGTATCTGGATTGATCGCAAACGGACCGTTGACATTCCCGCTTCCTGGGACTGGATTATTCCCTCCAACGATTGTGTAACTCATCCGTTGTTGTGGCTCACTCGGGTTAAACCCGGCGCTGGCGACACGAACCGAACCACCTGATGGGACAAAGTAGTCGGGGGTCCCATTGACCATATTAAAGAAGCCGACACTTGTTGTGATCGGAGCGTTTTCAGGAACCGTCAGGTTTGTCGTGGTTTTTGCGATGCTGGGGAGACTCTCGCCGACATCCAGCAATCGAATAAACAGAAAGGTATCCGTGGTCGTGGTACCGGCAGTGCTCGCTGCACCGTCAATGGGAAGACCGGTTGTCGTGCTGACCAGGCTGTTTGGGACGGCTGTCTGCGAGAATGCACCGACCGCATCCGTGGCTCGAACCTGGACGTCAAAGATCACGTCCTGATACGGAGCGCTAGTATTAATTGTCAAACCGCCGATGCCCAGATTGCCCACGCCCGAACCGTTCGCTCGTGCTTCAAAGTCGAGGAACGAGGGATCGATCACTCGAACGACGCCTGTGAACGGATCAATGGACAACGCGGGATGTGTGGCGTCAAACCCCGGGACGGTTCCGACGAAACTGTAGGTCAGCCGGCTCGTGAATAGGTTACTATCAGGGCTGACGGCGTTGACTGTGCCCACAACGGTCCCTGCAGGACTGTTTTCTGCCACGTGAAGTACGTTGACACCGTCATGATGGATCGCCAATGGTCCGCCAGGGTAATTGGCTGGCGAGGTGGTGTTATCGTCACCCCCCTGGGTGATTGAGTTAGAAGCGGTCGAATAAGGAGTAACGGGTCCGAATTGTGGGAAGCTTGATCCCGATCCGTCCGGGTATTGATTTTGACCGTACGGATATTGCGGGACGACCGGCAACCTCTCGGACTGGGTCAGGTTTTGATACTGGACGGTGTGGGTAATCAGATTAATCGTGATATTAATCGTTCCCGTATTTCCCAAATTGTCTGTGGATGTCAGCGTCAAGTGAAATACCGGATTGACGGCAGCATCAAGGGCATACGGATTCCAGACCTCAATAACATCCCTGCCGCCGACAACCGCCATCTGGAATGCGTTATTGGTATTCCCTGACGAAATGACGGTGTTGCCGACAAAGTATTGCGGGAACGGAGCAGACGTCGCGGTATTCGGGTCTGTTACGAAGATTGTCGCAACCTGGGACCCGACCGGCGTACTGTTACTAGGATAAGGAAAGACCTGATATTCTTCGGCAATATTGAAGGTATTGTTTCCGGAGCTCGACGTCACAATCAGGTTGGTCAGCATCTGACGCCGTTCGAGCATTTCGACCACGCTTGGTGCTGGCGAATGGACCGTTCGGCGTTTGCGACTACGGACACGAGTCGTCGAAAACTTCAAACGCCCAAAAACCGATGTCAACCAGGAACGTAGAACCATGGGAGCTGCCTTTTTTTCGCCAAGCTTTGCGGAAGGTTTATAAAACAATTGACCGCGTCTTAGAGCCTCATTCTCGAATGGCGCGGTGACCGATCCTCTGGTCAAAAAACTATTTTCTCATGGGTCAGTTGACCCGAATTTCGCGTTAGTCATCGATGCGGTGAACGAATTTCGCCACCATACAACAGGTCTATTTCTCAACGTCCAAAAAGATTACGCAGCCGAACCAAGCGCTTGCAAGCGCGGATTTTGCCAAAAGTTTTCAACTGTACATTTTTTTGAAACCGGTGGCTGAGTTTTATGAAAGTGATTGCTGAGTATAGCATGGACTAAGAGTCGAACAGCCCGATTCTGCCGATTCTTCCCAAAAATCATCCTACGATCCTGCTTTCACTGGACTGATCATGCTCCCCCATTGTTCTCTCGACCTCGCCGTGCTGACTGTCTACCTGATCAGTGTGGTCGGTTTCGGTTGCTGGTTTGCCTGGAGAGCCAGTTCTTCGGAACAGTTTATGTCAGCAGGTCGATCGATCCCCGGCTGGGCTGTCGGCATGTCGATTGTCGGCTCTTACATCAGCAGTATCAGTTTCATCGCCAATCCGGGAAAAGCGTATCAACACAACTGGAACGCGTTTGTCCTGGCGCTTTCCATGCCGCTCGCTGCCTGGATTTCGGTCAAATATTTTGTCCCATTTTATCGCCGCTCGGGGCAAGTCTCGGCCTACGAACACTTTGAGTCTCGATTCGGCCCCTGGGCCAGAACTTATGGGGTTGTCTGTTTCCTGCTGACTCAACTGGCAAGGCTGGGGACGATCCTGTATCTGCTGGCTCTTGCCCTGGCACCACTGGTCGGTCTGGATGTCAGAACCATCATCGTGATCAGTGGCATTGCCATCACGATCTATCCCCTGCTTGGCGGAACTGAAGGGGTCATCTGGACAGGTGTTGTTCAATCGGCAGTGCTTGTCGCCGGGGTGGTAATCTGCCTGATTGCGGTCGTACTGGAAATCGATGGTGGTGCGCCAGAATTATTTCGGGTGGCCGCGCAGAACCATAAATTCAGCCTGGGTGATTTTGGAACCAGCATTTCGGAATCGACATTCTGGGTCGTGCTGATGTACGGCATGGTGACGCATCTGCAAAACTTCGGCATCGATCAAGGATACATCCAGCGATATGCGACCGCGAAATCAGATGCTGACGCGGGTCGAAGTGTCTGGATGGGTGGACTCTGCTTCATCCCTTTAAGTGCCGCGTTCTTTTTTATCGGGACCGCCTTATTTGTGTTGTATGGACAACGACCCGGCGCATTGCCCGAGGGGATCAAGCCAGACGCCGTCTTTCCCCACTTCATCGGTACTGAATTACCGCCAGGCCTGATGGGACTTGTCCTGGCAGCGATTTTTTCCGCCGCCATGGATTCCAACCTGAACTGCTGTGCAACGCTCTATCTTTGTGACATTCATCGTCGCTATTTTCGACCGGGCGCCAGTGAGCGTGAATCGATGCTGGTGCTCCACCTGTCGACTTTTGTGATGGGGGCTCTCAGCATTCTCGCGGCCCTGGCGATGATTCAGGTCAAGACGGCGCTTGATGTCTGGTGGAAGCTCGCGGGAATTTTCAGCGGAGGGATGCTGGGTTTGTTTCTGTTGGGGTTGCTCTCACGGAGAGCCACCTCGAAACATGCGGCGCTGGGGGTTTCAGCCGGTGTTGCGGTGATTGCCTGGATGACATTTTCACCACTTTTCAAAGAATTTTTAGGTGCGCATCACGCCGCGTGGCTGGTCAGTCCATTTCACGACAACATGATCATCGTGGTGGGTACGTTGACGATTTTGCTGGTTGGACTTGTTGTCAGCCGCTTTGCAAAACGGCAAAATCGCGAGGATCCGCAGGTACCGACGCAAGAAATCACTGGAATCCAGGAATTGGCGACGTGAATTTCAGCGACTGTCGATAAACTTGATTCCGAATCCCCACGTTCGAAACAGGTCAATTGGAGTTTTCATCCGTGTTGCCATCTGAATCGTCACCGACAACTCTGCCGCGAATTCGAGGTATCGTCCCACCGATGGTGACGCCATTGAACGGACGAGACGGTCTGGACCATCCGGGACTGGAACGGCTGATCGCTCATCAAATTGAAGCGGGGGTGGCGGGATTGTTTGTACTGGGGACAACAGGTGAAGGCCCCAGTCTTTCCTATCGACTGCGCTACGAGCTGGTTGAACGGACGTGCGAGCTGGTCGCGGGCCGGATTCCCGTGCTGGTCGGTGTCACTGATACGTCGATCGAAGAGGCATTGGAATTATCGCGATTCGCCAAGGGGGTCGGCGCAAGTGCCATTGTCGCAGCGCCCCCCTACTATTTCTCGGTTGGACAGATCGAAGTTGTCAATTTCCTGATGGAACTTGCTGAACAATCTCCATTACCGATGTTCGTCTATAACATGCCCTCTTGCGTCAAACTCTCGCTGTCATTTGAATCCGTCGAACGGCTGACAAAACACAAAAATATTTGCGGCTTGAAAGACAGCGGCGGTGACATTAACGCCTATCGAAAGCTGCTTGAACTGCGACAGGTTCGACCTGACTGGACATTCCTGATCGGCCCCGAGCACCTGACAGCCGAATCTGTGCTGATGGGTGGGGACGGGGGCGTTAACGGCGGTGCCAATCTGTGTCCTCAACTTTTCGTTAGCCTTTTTCAGGCAGCAGAACGTCGCGATCAGGCCGCGATCGACCGATTACAGGCCGACGTGATCAGTCTTGGTGGGCTTTACAATGTTCTGGGCGAGGGACCATCGGGTTATCTGCGAGGTCTCAAGTCGGCCCTCGGGATCGCGGGGATTTGCTCCGACCACCTTGCACCTCCGTTTGGTGCGGTTTCAGAAGTCGGTCGGTCGAAAATCACCGAGTTCCTTTCATCAATCGCGGTCGGTTCGATTCCTGCACCGGTTGTTGTCGCTGAATGAGATCGCCTTAATTATGGCGTGGGCGAGGCAGGTTTGAAGAAACGACCTGAAGACAGAATATTTGGGTTGCCGGGGACGACGTGGGTTTGAAACAGAAATCCCGGCAAAGGGTGCCACGGTTTTACCGTCTTCGGTTAAACCATGCTCTTTCTTCCGACATGGTGTCAAACCGTGAAGCCTTGTCGAAGAATCCAGCGAGGCATTGCCTCCGACCAAAGTAGCCATCATCGCTCCGCGTGATGAGCATTGTTCGAGAACCTGCCAAATTCCAAACCGCATATTCTCAAATCAGAAATTCAAAGGGAATATCTGTCCCGAAGCGTCGGCAATGTTTGAATCGCTTCCGACGCATGCTCATCAGGCGGAGCGACGATGGCTACTTTGGAAGAAACCCTGAAACTTGACTCAAAAAGTCAACGTCCCCATGCGAAGAAGTCCAAAACCGTGCCACCCCGAGTTTCAACTGCGATTTCACTCAAAAAGCACAACGCTTTTAAACTTACGCCGGTTTGGTCAGTTCAACAGACGAGCCTCGCCCACCCGTTGTCGGGTTACGGGCAAAGCCCGCGACAGGCTGGCGTGGGGAACGATCGAAGCTTCCAACCTTTTTGCCCGATCCCTACACTTCGCTGGTTGTGTTATCACACCGTAAAAAGATAGCCCGACACGCAAGCGAGGGAGAACAAAACAAGCCCCTCGTTGGCGCGTCGAACTAATGAAACATCCAACTTAGACGAATATTGAAGGTTGCTGTCCATGACCGAGCAAAAGGCCACCAACGTCACCTGGCACACTCATTCGGTGTCAAAAGAAGACCGTTGGAAATTCAATGGCCATAAAGGGGCCGTCGTGTGGTTTACAGGCCTGTCTGGCTGTGGAAAGAGTACGATCGCCAACGCGGTCGACTACAAACTTCATCAACGCGGCAAGACTACTTTCGTCCTCGACGGCGACAACATTCGACTGGGCCTGAATAAGAACCTGACATTCTCAGCAGAAGATCGAACCGAAAATATTCGTCGGATTGGTGAAGTCGCAAAACTTTTTGCTTCATCCGGCTGCATTACATTGACCGCGTTTGTCTCGCCGTATCGAAGCGACCGCGACAAGGTGCGGGAAATCATTCCCACAGGGGAATTCGTGGAAGTCTTTGTGAATGCCTCGCTCGAAACATGCGAAGCACGAGACCCAAAAGGTCTTTACAAGAAAGCTCGTGCTGGCGAAATCAAAAACTTCACCGGGATCTCTGATCCTTATGAAGCTCCCGTCAACCCGGAACTGATTCTTGATTCAGACAAGAAGAGCATCGATCAACTGGCGGACGAAGTGATTGCGTATCTCGAAAAACACGGCATTCTGACAGCCTGATTGCCGAGCGTTCTGAATGACACGACAGAAACCTCGGCTGCAACTTGTGGTCGAAGTTATGTGATTAACAACTTGTCGAACTCCTCCGTCTCGTGAGGGAAATCCCTATGACTTTCATCGATTTATCCGGCAAAGTTGCGGTTGTCACGGGTGCCGGCCGAGGACTGGGTCTGGCCACTGCGACGGTGTTACATGCCGCAGGTGCGACGGTCGTCCTGAACTATTTCGAGGACCGGGAGGGAATCAATCAAAACCTGGCGCAGTCTGCGGCGACGGCTCTGGGTGACCGGGCGATTGCCCTGCCTGCAGATGTTCGAGATCGAGCGGCATTGGAAGTCATGCTGGATGGCGTCATTGATCGCTTCGGTCGGCTCGACATCGTCGTTAACAACGCGGCGATCCTTCGCGACAAATCGGTCAAGAAAATGACCGACGACGAATGGTCAGACGTGATCGACACGAATCTCACGGGCGTTTACAACGTTTGCAAGGGGGCTCAATCACGATTGGCGACTGGCGGTCGGATTGTCAGCATGGCCTCGATCTCGGGCGTCCTGGGATTCTTCGGACAGGCCAATTACTCGTCGGCGAAAGCGGGAGTCATCGCGTTAACAAAGGTTTTAAGCAAAGAGCTGGCACCGCGAAATATTACGGTCAACGCCGTTGCACCAGGGGTCGTGTTGACGGAAATGGGGCAATCGATTCCTGAAAATGTCCGCGAACAGATGCTCACGAATATCCCATTGCGACGGTTCGGAGAGCCCCGGGAAATCGCCAACGTGATTTTGTTCTTGTGCAGCGACCTGGCCAGTTATGTGACAGGCCAGACAATCCACGTGAACGGAGGCTGGTGGGGTTAATGAGCCGGATCGACAGCCTGTTGTGTTCCGCAGATGAAGCGGTCGCCCAGATTCCTGACGGGGCCACAATGGCCTGTGGAGGCTTTGTCGGTGCGGCACACCCCGAAGCGTTGACGGCCGCTTTAGAACGTCGATTTTTAGCAAGCGGAAGCCCGACCGGTTTGACACTTGTTTATGGAGCCGGCCAGGGAGATGGTCAGTCCCGTGGATTAAACCATCTTGGTCACGCAGGCCTGGTCCGGCGAGTCATCGGTGGCCATTGGGGATTGGTTCCCCGGATTGGACAGCTGGCGCTTTCGAATCAAATCGAAGCTTATAATTTTCCACAGGGGGTCATCTGCCAGCTTTACCGGGACATCGCTGCTGGACGTCCCGGGTGCATCACTCACATCGGTTTAGGCACGTTTGTTGACCCCGCATTCGGCGGAGGTCGATTGAACACGAAGACGACGGAACCGCTTGTCGAACGAATCGTGCTTTCCGGTCGCGACTGGCTGTTTTACAAGTCCTTCCCCATTCACGTGGGACTGATTCGTGCAACTTCGGTGGACCCGTACGGCAATCTGTCGATGGAAGAGGAAGCAGTCATTGGCGATGTGCTGCAGATCGCCCAAGCAGTACGCAATTCTGGCGGGATCATCCTGGCCCAGGTCAAGCAGGTACTTGAATTCCCGCTTCCCCCGGTTCAGGTGCGTGTCCCCGGAATTCTGGTCGATCGGGTCGTCGTTTCGGACTTGAGCGAACACCCACAGACATTCGCAGAGCCCTTGAATGAAACCTATTTTCAATCGGCAACGCCAGTTGCCGCAGCAAGTTTTTTCGGGTCACTCTCGAAGTTGCCACATGATGAGCGCCGCATCATCGCATCCCGAGCTTGCGACGAACTGCGTCCTGGGGCGATTGCAAATCTGGGTATCGGGATGCCCGAGGGGATCGCTCGCATCGCGGCTGAACGGGGGATACTCGATCGGATCACACTCACGGTAGAAAGCGGACCGATTGGTGGGATGCCGGCAGGAGGGCTCAGTTTCGGTGCTGCAGTTCATCCACAGGCAATCGTCGACCAACCAGCTCAATTCGATTTTTATGACGGCGGCGGTTTGGACTTCGCAGCGCTTGGGGCGGCTCAAATCGACCGTCACGGCAACGTGAACGTCTCTCGCTTCGGATCTCGCCTGGCAGGGGTCGGGGGGTTCATCAACATTTCTCAAAGTGCAAAACGATTGGTTTTCTGTGGCACACTGACCACAGGAGGCTTGGAAGTTGCGATCGAAAATGGTGGCCTGCGGATCATTCGCGAAGGGGCAAATCGAAAATTCGTGAACGAGGTTGAACAAGTCTCGTTCAGCGGAAAAACGGCTCGGGATCGGCGACATGACGTCCTTTTTGTGACGGAACGCGCGGTGTTTCGCCTGGTGGATGATGGAATCGAATTGATTGAGGTTGCACCCGGGATCAATGTCGAAACGCAAATCCTGGCTCATCTTGATTTCCAGCCTGTCATTCGAGAAATCAAGCCGATGTCAGTTCATCTTTTTCAATAAGACGGCGGGATCACAAAACCATCGAAGGCTTTCATCGCTCGAACTTAGTCGACCTTCAGAATACTGTGCCACTGCTTGAGCGTCTTCGGTCAAGCAGTGCTCTTTGGTCGCAAGAAGAAGAAGAAGAAGAAGAAGAAAACATTGCTTCTCCGAGGACTCCGAAGCAGTGGCACAGAAACCTTAATCTGGAAATTAAAATGGGGTTGAAGGAAGAATTCCGTTCAGCGTGGCTGTCTGGAAATTCATTTGATGAACTGCTTGAGCGATTTGTGATTGAAACAGCGTCACGAGCTTCAGGACTGTGGCGGTTGCAAGAGAACCATTTGATCCTGGTCGGGTTTGGCTGGGCAAGCGATATGCCACAAGATGTCAGCCTGGGATTTCAGGCTGCGACTCGCCGTGTCCCGCTCGATCAGATCGGCTTGGGAATTGTGAAAGCGGCGGTGACTGCCAAGCCCGCCATTGGCCGACGCGATCCGAAAGAATCGGGGCTTGATGGCTCTGCGACCTGGATCGCGAAGTTCGGGGCGAACACCTCACTGGCTGTGCCGATTCGCCAAAAGGAAACGAATCGAATCTCCGGCGTGCTGGCTGTTTCGACGTCTGCCTTTGTTGAAGAAGATGACGCGCTCTGGCAAACGCTGATTGGCCTGGCCGATGAACTTGGTTCCGCTGCGTGACGGCAACGCGACCCTACCCTTCTCCGGGGGTAGTTCAAGGGCTTTTGCACGAGGATCATCGGCGGTTAATTTGTCCGAATTCCGACACCAGGGCAAAGGCCCGATAACCACCCCCGTGGAGGGGGTGGGGTTGAGCTTGGACTGCGTGATGGATGCTTAATCTTCACGTGATGACTTCGTTTCTTCAGGCCCGACTCAAGCAGCCTTGTTCGCTTTTTCTGCCGCCGCGGCTGCCGCTGCATCGATCTGACTTTGAAACGCCCCTTTACTTTCGATGATCGAGCTGGCATCGAAGCGTTTACCAAAGTAATACTTCTGCGCGTTTTCATCGCCAAGGACCGTTGCGGCGTCGCCACTCACCAGGATTTTCCCCGAGAACACGATGTAGCTACGATCGGTAATTGTCAGTGTTTCTCGCTCGCGATGGTCCGTTAACAGGATTGAAATCCCGCTTTGGCGTAAATCTGCGATAATATCCTGAATGCTGTGAATGGTGACCGGATCGATCCCTGTAAAAGGTTCGTCAAGCAGGATCAGTTTGGGTCGACTGGCCAGACAACGAGCGATTTCCAGCCTTCGACGTTCTCCCCCTGAAAGTGTCCCGGCCATTTGTTTCCGTTTTTGCGACAGACCGAACATATCCAGCAGTTCATCCGCACGAGCCATTCTGTCGCGGTAAGACAGCGGTTGGAATTCCAGGACGGCGTAGAGATTCTGTTCGCCCGACAATTTACCGAAGACACTATCGTTCTGCGGTAGATAACCCATCCCATGTTGAGCTCGCTTATACAGTGGCCAGCGAGTGACATCAGTACCATTGAAGATGACCCGCCCCTCGGTCGGCGTCACGAGTCCGACAGCCATGCTGAAGCTGGTCGATTTTCCCGCTCCGTTGGGGCCGAGCAAGCCGACAACCTCGCCCGGATCAACGTGAAACGAAACGCCGTCGACGGCACGCTTGCCAGGAAACTGTTTTACGAGTTTAACGCATTGCAACAATGACATGCTTCGTCCTCCATGACGTTTTCTGTCTCAGATGCCACTGGCATCGCCTGTTTGATGACGTTCGATATTTTCTGCTAGCGAATCCGCTTCCATCGCCACCATTGCGGATAGAAGGGTGCCGCGTAATCAGGATAAGTATCGACAACAGCTTCTCCACGCTGGTTTCGGTAGGGGGAGTGATTGATAA
Organism: uncultured Schlesneria sp.; assembly: GCA_903858935.1. Taxonomy (GTDB): domain Bacteria; phylum Planctomycetota; class Planctomycetia; order Planctomycetales; family Planctomycetaceae; genus Schlesneria. The sequence goes on from CAIOKO010000103.1 coordinate 33,889, forward strand.
CAGGATATCCTTTTCCACCATTCAGGAATGGTACTCCATGCGGCCAGTAAATGAAGAACGCTTTTCCCAAAAGAGCTTGTCGAGGCACCGCGTGGCGGTTTGCAGCATGACGACGGCCATTCGGCCAAAGTCGGCTATCCTGGCTGCGCGGACTGTTGTCTCCCATTACAAAAAATTCATCGGGCCCCAGCGTTCCAAACAGTGCATCATTGTGTTTGCTCAGGTAGAGCTTGCCGTATTCGTCTGGTTCAGTGAGATATTCGCGGATTCGAATTGACTCTGAAAGTTCCGGTTCGTGCGAGGTAAAGTCACCAGCATCGTTTGGGACACGTTCAGAACGGTAATAAATGTCTCGTTGCAGGACAAGATTTGATACGCGAGCGCCCAGTCCATGCGCGGCAACTCCGGCGGGAATCAGGTCGGATTCCTGAGGGTTGCGGTTGTCCGGTGCATCAAACTCGGCCTTAGAACCAAATGGAATCAATCCACTATTCATCCAGGTACTGTTAACCCACAGGCACAGTCGGTCGTCCACATTGGCGAAGGCAAACGTGTAGGTTCCAGGTCCACGGACGGGGGTCGTAGCTTTTGCCATCTCGACTTTGGTTGAGCTGGAGTCTGCTGACATGTCGTCGTTCTTAAACAGCGTTGCCTCGCCCGACGTGACGTTGATATGGCAACTGTATCGACGGACACCTTCGGTCAGTTCAAGAATCAACTCCGATTGGGCATCGGTCACAGAGGTAATCTCGACAGTACAGTTCAGCGTCAGGTCACCAACCCAGAAGCGATCATCATCGATATTGAAACTGCGGCCACCGGTGTAAGTATTGTATCCGCAGAAGTCGGTAATGAGCTGGGGCCGGGGCTTTTTCAAAGGTTCGTTCTGGTCTGCGACTTCGCTCCATTCCACCGTAGAAGGGATAATATGCTGGTAACGAATCCATTTCGTTTCGGTCGATGCCTCAAGAGAAAAACTTCGCGTTTTCGCATCATGCCGCCAGCTCTTTTCGTCGTAGCCCCATCCATCAATCGCGTCTGGGGAATCTGACTTCGACACTGGTGTCCATCGTTCTGGCCAGCCTTTTGCCAGCAGGTCAACGGGCGGATGTCGATCGTCGTAGACCAATAATTGCAGTACCTTCTGCTTGTCAGGATTCTGTTTTCGCAGGATCTCGAATGCCCCCTTGTCGCCCTGACGAGCGTAAACATCCCCTTGCGAGATCAAAATTGTCTCACCGGGAAGACCAACCAGTCGTTTGATGTAGTTCTTTTGCATGTCTTCCGGATAGCGGAAGACAATCACATCCCAACGCTCGGGGTTGCCGATCTGGTAGGGGAACTTGTTGACAAGAATTCGATCGCCCTTGAACACAGGCAAATCACGAATATTGTTTGGGTGTCGGCAGTTAGGGCAAATTGACTCTTCAATTCTTCGAACGAGATAGCCATCGTCATCCAGTTCGTCACTTGCGCCAACCTCGTAGTGCTGGTGACATTCATCGCAGACAATATCCTTATTTCGGCCAAACAGAGTCGGTGCCATTGAGCCGGTCGGAATCACAAACGCTTCCGCCACAAACGTCCGAAACAGGAGCGCGAGAACGAATGCAAAAGCAATCGATTCCAGCGTTTCCCGGCTGGCATCCTGATTTGGCTTGCCCGGTGTCGGCTCGCTTGTCTTTGAACCGGCAACTGCGGATGAATTGGGTCTGCTCATACGGTCTTCTAGAAATCGGCTGGAAATCGATGACGTTTAACGGAAGTTTCCAGTTTCAAAGACACTTCCACAATGACGCTGATGCATTCTGTCTTAGTAAATCTTCGTGACGGGGCGTCAGATTTTGTCCATTGAAAATGGCGAGCCCAAACAAAGCCGCACAGGCATCAGCCCGTGCGCCACAACATTTTGTGGATTGAAAGTCCCCAAATCCCAATCTGACGGCCTCGACACGAGGTCCATCATAACGAAATCAACAAAACTCGAAAATGCGGACTCGTCGTGCGAATGCCGCGAGCTTCATTGTCCGATTCTTAAGGCTTTAGCCCCAAGGTCTTCAATGCGGTAGCGTCAACTTCCTCGAGATAGGCCAACAGGCGGTCCCGTTGGCCGGTCAGGTGTCGCACTCGAAGCAACGATTTGACTCGCGTTGTCAGTTCCAGTCGATTCACTGGCTTTGTCAGAAAATCATCTGCGCCGGCCTGAACCGCGCGTTCAATATCCCCCATTTCGGCGAGGGCTGTGACCATGAGGACCGGAATGTCGCGCGTCGATTTGTCAGCTCGCAACTGTTTACAGACTTCATATCCGCTCAGCTTGGGCATCATGATGTCGAGCAAGATCAGGTCTGGATGAAATTCCAGAACCTTTTTCAATGTCTCACGTCCATCATGTGCCATCGCGATCTCGTAGTCTTCATCAGCGAGATACGCATCAAGCAATTCGCAATTTTGAAGATTGTCGTCGGCAATCAAAATTCGTGACGTCGCCGTCATTTCGCACACCACCGGTCAAAAGTTCTATTTGTCACTCGGTCAAGCTTTCTCAACCGCAAAACATCTCTTAATCGCCTGATCACTCAGTCAGTCGGAGTATAGCTTGTCAGCAGCGGGAGCGGAATCTATGCGACGAATCCGCAGTCAAACTGTCGATTTGGCTCGGCAGAAACCCGATTCCCTGCTAGATTGCGGCAGGACCTTGTTTGGCCCTCCCGTTCGTGACACAAAACATCAAGAAGGATTTTCGGATTCAAAGAAACCAATTGACCCACCACTAGCTCGAAACGGATCTTTATGTCACTTTTTCAGATTCGATTGATATTTGTCGTTGCGGCAGTGGCTGATGTTCTTTTCGGTCTTGGTTTTCTTGTAGCCGGGCCTGCAATTTTTCAATGGGCGGGAATTTCCGCTCCCAATCATTGGGGACCGATTCAGTTTTCCTCGCTGATGCTGGCAATTTTCGGTCTGATGTTTGCAGCAGTTGCTTTCGATCCAATCGGCCAGCGTAACTTAATTCGTTATGGATTGCTCTTAAAACTGAGTTTTTGTGGATTGGTCGCGTATTATTGGATGACATCCGAAGTGCCGATGCTGCTCAGGATTTGTGCCATTGGCGATGCGATCCTGTACGTGTTGTTTCTGGTTTCATATCTCAAACTTGGAAAACGGAATTCCGCCTGAGAATGTGTCCACGTTCCATTTGACGAACAATTGTCATTGTTGCAGGGAAGCCCATGGCCATTTCAACTGCCCGAACACTGCCTCCACAACTTCGCGATATTCAGCTTCAGATGGAGTCGCTCGCGAAAAGTTATGGTCTCGATTTTTTCGAAACCATTTTCGAGGTCCTGGATCTGGAAGAATTGTGCATGTTCGCCGCGTACGGCGGATTTCCGGTTCGGTATCCCCACTGGCGATTCGGGGCCGAATACGACCAGCTGCTCAAGACACACATGTATGGGCTGCAGCGCATTTATGAAATGGTCATCAACAATGACCCCTGTTATGCGTACCTGTTAAACACAAACGAGATGGTCGATCAGAAACTGGTGATCGCTCACGTCTACGGGCACTGCGATTTCTTCAAAAACAATGCCTGGTTCGGCCAGACGAATCGCAAGATGCTGGATCAGATGGCCAACCACGCGACTCGTGTCAGCCAGTACATCGACCGCTATGGATTTGAGAAAGTTGAAGAATTCATTGATGCATGCCTGTCGCTGGAGGACTTAATCGATATGCATTCAATGCATATCAAGCGTGCACCCGACGTCATGCCCCTTCCACACGCGGCGTTACTTCGCGAAGACGATTTTGAATACATGCAGTCGGGGCGATTGCCATCAAAGGGCTATATGGATTCGTTCATCAATCCTCCCGAAGTCCTGGAAAAAGCCGCTCGCGAGAAGCATCAGCAGGATGAAGACCGCGAGAAAAAGCGTTCGTTTCCTGACGAACCGCAACGAGACGTGCTGTTGTTTTTGCTGGAACACGCTCCTTTGAGGGACTGGCAACACGATATTCTCGCAATCGTCCGTGACGAGGCCTACTACTTCGCTCCCCAGGGACAGACGAAAATTATGAACGAGGGCTGGGCCAGTTACTGGCACACCACTCTGATGACAAAACACGGCCTGACGGATGCCGAAGTGATTGACTATGCCGACCACCACAGCGGTACGGTGGCGATGAGTCCCCAACGGATCAATCCTTACAAGATTGGGATCGAGCTTTACCGTGACATTGAAGAACGCTGGAATCGCGGCCAGTTCGGTGCTGAGTATGAAGATTGTGACAACTGGGAAGAGAAGCAGAGGTGGGACAAGCAACTGGGTCTTGGTCGTAAAAAGATTTTCGAAGTCAGGCGAATTCACAATGACATTACATTCATTGACACGTTCCTGACGCCTGAATTCTGCAAGAAGCACAAGATGTTTTCATTCGCGTTCAACGACAGTAGTGAGAATTATGAAATCGCGTCGCGACAATTTCAGGAAGTCAAAGCCCAGCTGCTGAACAGCCTGACGAATCATAGTCGACCGTTTATCTACGTCGTCGATGCAAACCACCGCAATCGGGGCGAACTTTATCTGCAACATCGGTTCCAGGGGGTGGAATTGAAACAAGACTACGCTCAGGACACGTTACGAAACCTGCACAAGCTTTGGGCGCGACCTGTCCACCTCGAATCGGTGATTGACGACAAGCCCGCCATTATTTCGTTTGACGGCACGAATCATCTCGTCAAAAACAAATGATTCGATGCACTGGCCATATTCCATGTGCTAGATGGTCGACAAATACTTACTCTGATGACCATTCCTCGTGCGTCGGCGAGTCCTCGATTTTTGAGGAACTCACCTAGCAAAGGACTTGGGAAATCCGTTTTGAATTGGATTGCAATTCGGGCGAGTGCGACTCGTTACCAGATGTTTCGCCTTCAGATAAACGGTGTTACGCCTGGGCGAGCGAGTGGTGGAACATCGACTTTCGTTTCCCAACTGGTAATTTCGGGGATCAGCACTTGCTTTGAATTCAGTGCCATGTCCCAGGTAACCTGCTTGCCGGTGTATCCCGCCATTCGTCCCATGATCCCGGCCAGCGTGCTGGTGACCATTCGGTCGCCATTGTTGATGTGCTTGCCGGTTCGAATCGAGTCGAAAAACTCGTCATGTTCGACTTGATACATGTTGGGATTGGGGCCTTCGTATTTCCAGGCGTTTGCTCCGGTAATTCCGACTCCCCCCTTGATGTAGGCGTTCCCTTTTGTCCCCATCACAAGCAGGTTGTTCTCGTTATGACAACCGACGATTTGACGCTGGGCGAGGAACCCTCGGGCTCCGTTCTCCCACTCGTAATTGACTTCAATGTGATCGTAAATATTGCCGCCATGAGCGGGGACCTGCCGACCGCCGATCGCTGTGCAACTGACAGGTGGGGCATCTTTCATGACCCACTGTAACCAGTCGACCGTGTGGATGGCCTGTTCAACCAGACCATCGCCCGAGAGGAAGGTGAAGTTGTACCAGTTGCGAACCATCCACTCGAGATCCGTAATCCCTGCGGGTCGCGTGTTTTCCGGAGGCATTGGCTTTACCGGACTTGTCAGATAGGTGCCGTAGACGGCGACAACGTCACCGATCTGGCCTTCGTGAATTCGCTTGAAGAGTTCTCGGCGTGCCAGGTCGTATCGCCAGCAAAATCCCGCGACGACAGCAAGATTCTTCTCTTTGGCAATCTTGACCGACTCCATCACGGAACGGACACCCGGTGCGTCAGTCGCCATCGGTTTTTCGGTAAAGATATGTTTTCCGGCTTCCACGGCAGCCCGCAGATGGTACGGGCGGAAGCCCGGAGGGGATGCCAGCAACACAACGTCAGATTGATCGATGACCTTTTTAAACGCATCAAGTCCGACAAATTTGTTGGCATCGGTGACTGCGATTTGTTGTTCGATTCGCCTGTTCGCCTTGAGGTTGTTCAGGCTCGAATCGATCGCGTTGAGGCTGAGATCAGCAACTGCGACCAATTTTGATTGAGAGTCTGCCTGCAGTGCTTCACCTGCGGCCCCCGTTCCTCGTCCACCGCAACCGACGAGACCAACTTTCAATTGGTCACTTCCTGCCGCGAACAGGCTGGAATTTAAACTGAAATTCAAACCTGCAGCACTGGCAACAGCCGAGCTTGTTTTCAGAAAACCCCGTCGCGAGGTTGCGTCAGTCGAAGTCTGATCTTTCATCGAATGAACTTTCCAACGATTTCGAAAAAGTGGTGCTGATCGAAGCTGGTTGAGGAATTCCGTTCGTCCTGTTGAACGGTACACGACGTCCAAATAAACATGGTTCCGCTCTCTGAAATGCTACTAATCAGCGACGCTGGATGCGAGCAATCACGACGAGTTTTTTCGGTAATCACCATGTATTTGGGGTTCGATACCATCAGACACACGCAACCGTTACACTTCGGGCGACATTTCGGGGAGTTTTAAAGAGGAATAGACATGGCGAAAGCGAAAGTTCGTCGTTCGGATCTCAAGCCGGGTGAAGTCTTGTGCACTTATTGCACCGGGCGATGCTGCCGATATTTTGCATTGCCAATTGAAACCCCGACCACCTGGGGTGACTTCGACCATATGCGATGGTACGTCATGCACGGCAGAACCGCGATTTTTGTCGATGGTGGGACATGGTATCTGCTCGTATTCGGAGATTGTCAAAACCTGATGGAAGACAACCGTTGCGGCATCTACAACACTCGTCCACAGATCTGTCGAACGTACACCACGGACAATTGCGAGTATGACAACGACGCCTGTTACGACAAATATTTCGAGTCACCTGATCAGCTTTGGGAATATGCCGAAGCCGTTCTTCCGCCAAAGCCGCAACCCCGGAAAAAAGCGGGTGAACCGAACCTTCCGACACTGCCGATGCTCAGCAGTTAAGTCGCACTAACGTCCCCACTAATCCAACGCCAGAAAAGTCAGCCTTAAAGGTTGAACGGAATCCGCTGTGTCTAACTTGATTGAACCACGTACCCTCAAAGGTTTTCGAGACTTCCTTCCCGAAGTCATGCTTGTTCGTGAACGCCTGATGGAGACAGCCCGTCGCGTTTTTCGTAGTTATGGATTTAGTCCAATCGATACTCCTGCGTTGGAATACGCTGAAATACTGACGGGAAAGGGTGGCGAAGAATCCGACAAGCAATTGTTTCGCTTTAAAGACGGCGGCGAACGGGATATTGCATTACGATTTGACCTGACAGTCCCGCTCGCTCGATTTGCCGCTCAACACTCAGCCGCCCTGGGGATGCCATTCAAACGCTATCATATTGCTCCCGTGTGGCGCGGTGAGAATACACAGCGCGGACGGTACCGGGAGTTCATTCAATGTGATTTCGACACGATCGGCACCGAATCGAACTCGGCTGATATCGAAACATTGCTTGTGATTCATGACCTGTTGGTCGGCCTGGGGTTCGATCGGTTTAAGATTCGAGTTAACAACCGATTGATCCTCAATGGCGTGCTCAGTTTTCTCGGGCTGACGGACAAGACTGTCGGCGTGCTTCGTGCGATCGACAAATTGCCAAAGATCGGCGAAGACGGGGTTCTTGCCGAGATGGTTGATAAGGTCGGGACAACGATTGATCAGGCCAAGCAAGTCTTACTGACGGTCGGACCCCAAACGGATCTTGATTCACTGGCATCCAGGTTTGCTGGAAACGAATCGGTTTCACAGGGAGTCAGCCGACTTCGGCAACTGTTTTCTGCTGCCGCAGTTGCGGGAATACCGTCCGACCGAATCGAGCTGGACGTGTCGATCGCGCGGGGTCTCGACTATTACACGGGAACGATTTACGAGACATTTCTGACGGATCTTCCCGGGATCGGCAGTATCTGTTCCGGTGGCAGGTATGACAATCTCGCCGGGCTTTTCACGAAAGAGCGGCTACCAGGTGTCGGCGCCAGTCTTGGACTTGATCGCCTGCTGGCTGCCATGGAAGAGTTAAAACTGCTCGGAACGGAAGCCACCCCTGCCCCGGTCCTGATGACTCAGTTTGATGAGGCCCGACTCGGCGACTACCTGCGAGTGGCTCGCTTGTTACGAGCGGCCGGAATTGGGACGGAAGTTTTTCCTGACGCGAAGAAACTGGGAAAGCAACTGCAATATGCTGACCGCAAAGGATTCCGCATTGCACTGATCGCTGGTTCTGACGAATTTGCGAAGGGTGTCTGGCAGATTAAGTCGCTTGCGGAGGGAACGACAGCAACCGTTGCTGAAAGCGAACTCGTTGAAACGATTAAGGGAACGTTGTCAGCAAACTAACCAAACCCCAACTCCCCTGTGAAGGTGGTAATCGGGCCTTTGCACCTGGGCGAGACAACTTACACCCATAGGTTGCGAAGTGGTAATTGCCAGGGCAAGCGCCCGTTAACCACCGCCGCAGGGAGGGAGGGGTTTCGTTCTGTTGCCGTCAAAAATGGTTTGCGGCGTTGTATAAACGGACAAACGTGATTCACCCGTTAGTCTTCCGGTTTTGATTGCCAGTTTACCCGTTATCAGCGATGGCCTGGCGGTAATTTGGTTTCGGGGCTGGGCTTGGGTTTGAAACCATTCGAATCGGGTTCTTTCACCGTGTTGACTGACGGTGCGCTCCCTTTTTTTGGCAACTGCGGTTCCTTTTGTTGTAGCTTCCGTTGTTGATGAATCGCATCCATCAACAATTCAAACAGTTTGCCGTAATCAACAAGAGCCCGACCGAAAAGTCGTTTCTCGACAGCATTACGTGCCTTACGAAAGACCTCTTCGTATTCCGTCCAGTTAACTGGCCAGTGGTCTTCAATTGCGGCTCGTTGCAGGTCAGCTTCCATTCGAGTCAACTGGTCAACGAATTCATCTGTGATCCGCGCCGGTGCAACGCGATAGGGACGCCAGGCAACAGTCGAACGAGGGTCATATTCAACCGGCTTTGGCTTGTTGTAACTACGGTGCCATATCCAATACCCGATTCCTGCCAGCGTGGCGACGGCAAGAATTGCTCCCCCCTGCAACCGTCGTTCTTTATCAAGCTCGAAAAAATAAAGACCGACCAGAAAGAGAGCCGCGAACAGACACATCAAACCGAATCCGCCCCAGCTCAATCCCTCAAATCGAGACGGCTGTGGCGGCAGTTCATAGACGATATCAGCCCCCTCAGGGACGTCACCCGTCTGCACGACGATCACCGTAATGTTATCAGGTCCGCCTCGCAAATTGGCCAGATTGACAAGTAACCGGCACGCCTCGTTGGGGGGAACAGTTCCAGCGATCATGCCAATCTCGGCATCGCTGAGCAATCCGCAGAGGCCATCTGAGCAGAGAAGGAAAACGTCCCCTGGCAGGACGGGGAGTGGTCCTTCGATATCCACATTGACAACAGGTTCGGGACCCAGCGATCGAGTAATCACGTTTCGCGGACAAAGACGTTCGGCATCGCGTGGATTCAATCGGCGGGACTGAATCATTTCCCAGACGAGGCTATGGTCACACGTAAGTTGATCGATCTGCGAGTTGCGAATTCGATAAACGCGACTGTCTCCCACATGTCCGATCACCGCTCCGCGCGAGCAAAGGACCAGCGTCGAACAGGTTGTTCCCATTCGTTGAAAGTCGCGGTTCTGAGTACCTCGCTCGTTGATTGCGTCGTTCGCTTCTTCGATGGCTATTTTTAATGCTTCTGAAGGTGGCCTTCCGTTAAGCTTGGCGAACATGTGTGGAATGGTATCAGTCGCAATCTTGCTCGCCAGTTCGCCGACCGCGTGGCCACCCATTCCGTCTGCCACAACAAACAGATGCCCCCCTTCGTCCCATTCCTCTTTCGTCTGGCAAAGAGCGACCGCACAGGAATCCTGATTATTCTTTCGGCGAAAACCGATATCGGTTAAAGCCGCATATCGGACTCGTTGCTCCCAGAGCATCTTGAACCCTAACCGTTAACGATACTCGACACCTCATCCATGCCGACTACGAAGGGGGATAAACAAACCTTCGTCAGCAATCGTCGACTTCGATCCAATATTCAGATAGTTGGTGACATCGTAAATCGTATCATGGCATCGATCACAAGAAAACTGGATCTCGTCTGGATTCAGGTTGAAAATCTAAGAGGTTTTCCGAAAGCATCTGATGAATCTTCAGCTTGTCTTAAGGTTAGCGGACGTTTCTGATCATCACTTTCGCATCGCCATGATTGTCATGCAGGGAATTCCAGGCGTCGTTGAGTCTCAAGTAAAGTGTTCCCGTCACAGGAGATTTAAACTTGCATTCGCTCCCCAGCGCGATCACGTTGAGCATCGAATCGTCCGGGCCTCCGGCAGGACCAGATTCTGTCCTCAAACAACCTAAAAGCGTGCCGATTGCGTGCCCGTCGAAATACCGGAAAGAGATTCCACGTGGCTCACTGATCCACGGTTTCGATTGGGGATTATTATCCGCAAGCGTAAAGCGCCCTGTGGCAGTAACTTCGTATATCTGCCCTTCGTTAAGCAGCACGCCGCTGGACTGCCAGCCCCGATTCGCTTCAATCGTAACCGTCTGGCTGGCCTGATCATCTTTCAGAGTTTCGCCGGGTTTGAAGTCGATTGCGGATCGCTGGATATCGTATCCGTACTGCAAATTACACAGAAATAAATGCCATTCTGTCGCCAATTCTCGTTGATCCGCTGCGAATGTTTCGGAGAAGACTCGAGCAAATTGGGTTCCCTGGGTGAAGCCGCCAAGTTTCTGAAACCGCTCGTGGTAGCGAGGGTTACCATCAAGAAATGCACAAAGTGCCCATGACCATCCGTAGGGATCTGGAGCAACGAAGTCCGAGGCACTTAAGGCCATGATGGCGGGAATCGTCAATGATTTATTTGCCAAAACATCTTTTCGAATAATCGTGATCCGGCCAAAGCCGGCGAAGTCATGAGGCGAGGTTGGCATCTCTCGAAACGTCGCTGGACGTTCTCCGTGAAGCTGATGAGCTCCAAAGTATTCAGCCATCCCTTCCAGATACCACAAAGGCGCGTCGACGCCCGGCATGAAATTCATGAAACAGTGCGTGGCTTCGTGGAGCAAAAGATGTCGCCGATAGTAATCGAATTCCTGCTCGCGCATCCAGAATTCGTTTCGTCGTTGCGCACCGTGCTCGATCGTGAAATCTTCGGGTAATAGATCAAGCTCCCGGAATAATGCCATGTCCCGAATCAGAAAACCGGAAATCTGAAACTCGGTCCCAGCGACGTCGGGAGGAAGAGGCCCAAAATAGGCATCGAGCGCCACATACAATTGATCTATCAGCGCCGGAAGCGGGCGAGCGACTTCTATATCAATGTCGGTGTATAGCTTAAGCCGCTTCGATTCGACAATGTGAACCCCCGCGTCGACAAGTCGGGCGTCATCCCGACGTGGACGTCGATCGGCAGGTCGAACAATTCGTTCCGGATGGACAATCGGCGGGGAAACAGCCAATTTTTCTGCCGCCGTAATGGGTGTCGTCTGCTGCTTTTGAACCGAAGGACGATCGCTTGAGTTGTGTTGCGGCAGTTCGGGAATTGTCACACCGGGTTGCCTGGCCTGATCACATCCCGTAAGCCCCATCAGGAAGCAAAGTCCAATGACAATGCTTTTCTTTAAGAATAAAGGACGCTGCTCCGGCAGCTCTGACGCAGTGGCTGCAAACAAAAAAAATTGAATCTTTCGTCCCTCAAACGTTGACAGGCCCTTGTTTCCGAATCGTAGTTGGTCGACTTTGCTGTCAGCATATTAGTATCGTAAAAGTAATGGAATGATCTGAGAAACGAAAAGGGGTTCATGAATTCCGTCAACTGGGGGCCACAGTGGTTCTGTCGAGCTCACATTCCGTGACCGCTGCCGAGAAAAACGAAGTTCTGAATGAGACTCTCATTCAGAACGCCGACGCCGTTCAAAAGTCGCTCGAATTGAGCGAGCTAGTGGGCGAGGCACCTTCAGTCGTGCCGGGTTATCGCATCCTTAAACCTATCGGTGAAGGAAAATATGGTTCCGTCTGGCTGGCTCGCGAGCAGAATACGGGAAAACATGTCGCCATTAAGTTCTATACCAATCGCCGTGGAGTCGATTGGTCGCTGCTCGGACGTGAAGTCGAAAAGCTGGCTGTTTTATATACCTCGCGAAACATTGTCGGTTTACTCGCCGTAGGTTGGGACCACGATCCCCCGTATTACGTCATGGAGTATCTTGAAAACGGATCCTTGGCCGCCAGATTAGCCGTTGGCCCTCTCACAACAACGGATGCCGTCCGGATTGCGACTCGCGTCAGTCAGGCGCTGGTGCATGCACATGGAAGCGGGATACTGCACTGCGATCTGAAGCCGGCAAATATTCTGCTTGATCAGGATTTTGAGCCTCGGCTATGCGATTTCGGACAATCACGCCTGGCGGATGAGCACAGCCATTCGCTGGGAACATTATTTTATATGGCACCTGAACAGGCCGATTTAAAGGCCGTGCCCGATGCTCGCTGGGACGTGTACGCCCTGGGAGCGCTGATTTACAACATGCTCACAGGCAGCCCACCCTTCCGGACGGAAGAAAACGAGCGAAGGCTAAGTGCCGCAAATTCACTCGAAGATCGACTGGCGATTTATCGCCATCTTGTTCACGCAAGTTCAAAGCCGTCGACACACCGTCACATTTCAGGCGTCGATCAGCAACTTATTGAAATCGTCGATCGATGTCTTGCTGCCGATCCTGCGAAAAGATTTCCCAACGCTCAAGCAGTGCTCGACAAATTGACTGGTCGAGAACGATTTCGAGCAAGAAGACCACTGATTCTGCTGGGGCTGATTCTGCCTTTATTGTTATTGATGTGTATTGTCCCGCTCGCCATGCGAACCATGAATGATGCGGTCATTACGACACAAGAGAATCTGACCCGACGCGCGCTTGAAAGTGACGTCCTGTCGGCAAACCTGCTGGCAGACAGTATCAATCGCGAACTCGAAGACCGTCGTCATGAATTAGAAACCCTGGCAAAAGATATCCGACTGCGCGAGGAAGTTGCAGGGTTGTCAACGTTGCCGAAGGAACAACGATTTCCACTTGAGCAGCGACTCGATCGGCTCAAGCGTGAAAACGATGAACGTCTGAGAGAATTGAGTCGGGTCCTGGACGCCAGCTGGTTTCTACTCGACTCTTCGGGAATCCAGCGCTGGAGAAATCCCCCCAACTCCAGGCCCGATGAAAATCTCGCAAGGCGAGATTTTTTCAACGGGAGTGGAATTGATTGGCCTGAAAATGAAGAAGTTCCCGTCGACATTCACGCAATCACCAGTTGTCATATTTCCATTCCGTTTAAGTCCACGATGAGTGAGCTTTACGTTGTGGCCATGTCCGTTCCGATCTTTGATCCCAAAGAAGGCGAAGTCGTAATCGGTGTCTTGTGCCGGACACTGACGCTGGGAAGTTTGATTAAAGATTACCAGCGTAACTGGCAAAGCAAAGAAGCCGACGGTGTGAATAGAAAACTGGCAATTGTCGATGGCGGAGATTTGGACAGCGAGCACCACTGGCAACTGTTGGCGCATAGCTGGATGGACGATTCAAAACTCGGGCAAATCACCGAAGCTGACTTCAGAAAGTTGCGGTTGGAGGGAATCGTGGACAAGGATGTGATCCAGGACCTTGAACAATTAATGCGACAAAGCCGAAAGGGGGAACAGTCCCCGATATCGGATGGCGAAATTGACCGGACCACGCGCTACATCGACCCTGTTAACCAGTTTGATCCTGTCATTTATGGAGGTGAATGGCTGGCCGCCTTCAGCCCAGTCGGAAACACAAAATGGGTCGCGGTTGTCCAGGAACGGAAAGATGCTGCGCTATTGCCCGTCCAGGATCTTCAGACAAGAATGCTGAATTCTGCGATTGTTGGGGTGCTTGTCGTTTTCGCGTTGGTTGCAGGTTCGTGGTGGCTGATTATTGCGTTGCTCAACGAACGTGCTCCTCGCTGGCTGAAGTTCTGGAGCCAAAGTTCCGCCCCTTCCAGTTCCCCAAACATGTCATTGACGGGAAAAAGTGTCGATAGCACCTGATTGCAATATCCTACCCAAACCCCGCAATCCATTTCGTCAAACGATGTGACGACGGAATCGTCAAACTCAAGTCAGGCCGCCGAACCGACGATCAAAGTGTATGACACCAGGGAGTTTTCTGGTTGCCTCTCGATTCACATTCTGCGGCAGCCTAATTCGAAAAATCATAAAGGAATATTGAATGTCGCATGGGAATCACGACCAGTTTCGGTTGGGCTTCCTGACGGCGGTTGAGGACGCAGAACGAGGATACGTTGGCGGCCTGCTGATTACCAACCGATTCGGACGACCACTTGAATTCCAATGTACAGCGCCTGTGAAACCCAACAGAACGCAGCAAATTCTGTATGGCCCGACACTAAGGCCTTACGTTTTAGGGGAACTGATCGGAAGAACACTGCTCGAAAAGGTCGGCGTCAAACCACATCTGGTCCTCGTCGAATCCTTGGATTTACTCGATCTTCGTGCGGCAACGTCGACTCCCGTCGTCAGCTTGGTTTCCGGCCCTAAGACTCCAAAAGTCAAAAGAACCGGTGAAACGGAAAACCAGACGAATGAGCAAAATGGGCAGTCTGACAAAACCTTGCCGAATTCCATGAGATTAGGGAATGAAGCGGTTGTATTTCACACTTCGCACGACGAAGACCGAACTGAGATTGAGAAGTTTGCAAAACTTGTCCCTGCCGACGCCGATCTCCGTGAGCCCTTTGAGCGAGTTCGCGAAGCGTTGGAGGAGACAATCCGACTGAGCATGGCCCGGCCGGCATAACTTAAAGCAGCACACGTTGGCGACTTTAAGATGATGACATCTGGCACAGTCAGATTGATTCATTATTTACGCGTCAAAGTGCCTCAGTGTTCGTCGATTCATTTCAGTCGTAAGTCGTTCCGTCGTTCAAGTACGGGTCGATCGAGGTGGTCACATGGCCGAGACGAATACTTCAAAAGCCCGATCGCGTACTGCAGGGTCACCGATGCAGGGTCCTCATTGGACACCTCTGCAAGAGATTGACGCACGAGAACTGGGTAGTCATACGCAGGACTCTCTCGACGAACTGATCAGCGATGTCGAGGTGACCGCAGTTCCAATGAAGATGCGCGTCGACATTCACTCATCAGGCCAGAACGTCGCGCTAAAACGCTGGCCTGCCGTTGAAATCGAACCGCAAAGCCTGCCAAAAAGCCCTGGCCTGATGCCTTCGTGGAAGCCAACGAGGCAAAAGGTTTCGACTTATGGGATTCAGTTCCCCGAAGGTATGGCATTAATCGCCAAAAAAGATGGCGATAAACCTGCGGGTAAGCAGGCGCCGGGTGAGATCATACAATCCGCAGCTCCTCCGATTGAAATCTCACCGGATTACGAACCTCCAACAGTCGCCTCTTTGATTGATGGCCTTGACGAACTTCCTGCTAAGAAGCCAGTCACTCGGATCAAGCCCCCCGAAGATGCGCTCTCGATTGAGGACAGGCTTTTCTATTTACTCCAGCCCTCCCTGCAATCGTGGCTTGCTGGTCAAGAAATGATCATGCCCTTCGAACCGTTCCCGTATCAGTATGAGGGAATCGGCTGGCTGTTTTCCAAATCATCCGCGTTGCTTGCCGATGAAATGGGACTCGGCAAAACGATGCAGACCATAACGGCAATCCGCCTTCTGGTCCGCAGCGGACAGGCGCGTCGAGTGTTACTCGTCTGCCCGAAACCGTTGCTTCCGAACTGGCAGCGTGAATTTCGAACCTGGGCGGAAGAACTACCGTTTGTCGTGGTCGAGGGTGATGGCGAACGTCGCAAATTGACGTGGACGATGCCCGGCGTTCCCGTGCTGATTGCCAATTACGAATCGCTGGTCCGTGACTTTGCCGCATTCGGGGAAGGAGAATTTCCAAAGTTTGATTTAATCGTGCTGGATGAAGCACAACGAATCAAAAACCGAACATCGCGCACGGCTGTCACGGCACGTGCATTGCCTCGCCGACGCAGTTGGGCATTGACCGGAACGCCGATCGAAAATCGTCCCGAGGAACTGGGTGCCCTTTACGAGTTTCTCGAAGTTGTTCCACCCAATGCCACACCTGATTTGCGACAGTTACAGTCACTCGCCAAGCAGTTCATACTTCGAAGAACAAAAAACCTCGTCATGAAGGATATGCCGCCACGCCTTGATCGTGATGCGTATCTCGAATTGCTTCCCGCTCAAAAGTCCGCCTATGAAATGGCGGAAAAAGAAGGCGTGATTCAACTGAATGAACTCGGCGACTCCATCTCGGTTCAGCACGTTTTTGAACTCGTTCTGCGATTGAAACAGATAACCAATTTCGACCCGCTGACTGGCGAAAGTGCGAAGCTGGAAAGGCTCGAAGCGGATATGGAGGAAATTGCGGCCAGTGGAGGCAAAGCCATCCTTTTCAGTCAATGGACTAAAGTCATCGACTGGTTGGCGAAGCCAATGGAAAAATATGGAGCCTTGAT
Source organism: uncultured Schlesneria sp. (assembly GCA_903858935.1). Taxonomy (GTDB): domain Bacteria; phylum Planctomycetota; class Planctomycetia; order Planctomycetales; family Planctomycetaceae; genus Schlesneria. The sequence continues at coordinate 50,451 of CAIOKO010000103.1, forward strand.
TTATCACGGTGGCATTCCCAACAAACAGCGTGAACCGATCCTCGCCAAGTTTAAGGAAGATCCGAATGCACACATCCTGATGATGAGCTACGGTACGGGGGCTGTCGGATTAAACCTGCAATTTGCAGGATACGTGTTTCTGTTTGACCGCTGGTGGAATCCGGCAATCGAAGACCAGGCGATTAATCGCGCCCATCGAATCGGCTGCAAAAGCCAGGTAATCGTGACACGTTTTATTTCGAAAGACACGATCGAAGAGCGAATCGACAAAGTTTTGACTGAAAAGCGCGAACTCTTCGCCGCGATCCTGGGAGACGGTGACGATACAAATGTCTCGCTGAGTATGAATGCTGCAGAAATCTTTGGTCTTTTCGACCTGAAAGCTCGACATGGCAAAGGTACTCGAGCAATCGGCCCGAAAGCAGTCCCTACAACGACGTGATCTCTGAAGTTTGGTTTGGGTTTGATCGTTTCCTTCTGTTCGGATAATCTCTCAATCAGGAATGATTGGTTATGCTGACCGCACTGATGTGCGAAGCGGGCAGGCCAGGATGATTGAGAAGGATCGTTCGAATGCCAAGGAATGTCGCCCGACGGGCCTGTTGTTTTGTATTTGTAAAACAACTCGTGGCAGGTGTTTTGTGCCTGACTCTTAGCACGTCGGTGTCATTGGCACAAACGCGTGCTGAGCCTGTGAAGACCATTTCACCAAAGTCAACTCCGGAAATTCAACCGGTAGCGGACGAAGCTCATCCGCTCTATGTTCCTCTTCAGATGGCGTATCGGGCCACAGAGCCTTTGTCAGACGTTCACGATTACGAATGTGTGTTCACCAAGCGGGAACTGATCGGTAAAAAACTGATCAAGACATCGATGAAGTTGAAGTTCCGCGACGAACCATTCAGTGTCTATCTGAAATTCATCGACACCAACGCCGGACGTGAAGTTCTTTACGTTAAAGGACAAAACAACAATAACCTGCTGGTTCGAGAAGCGGGAATCAAAGCCCTTGTGGGTGTCGTGACGCTTTCGCCCACTGGACCTGACGCCATGGCCGAAAATCGACATCCGGTATCATCAATTGGCATGAAAGAAATGCTCAACATGGTGATCAAACAGTGGGAAGCTGAGGCCAAGTTCGGAGGAACGACAACCCAAAAACGTCCAGATTCGAAACTTCCGACAGGTGAAATCTGTACTGTCTACGAGTCGGTCCATGAAAAGCCCTATAAAGACTTTAAATTTCACACGACGCGACTGTGGATCGATGACAAGTCGGGTCTGGCGATCGGTGTTCAACAGCTTGGCTTTCCTGGCAAGAATGACAAAGAGCCACCGATGGTCGAAGAATATTTTTATACAGACCTTAAACTGAATCGAAAACTGACCGACGCTGACTTCGACAGGTCGAACAAGAGTTATTCCTTCCGATGACACAACGAATTCAGCCATCGCCGACCCCTGTTGTGGCCGAGACTTTGGCCGAAATTCGAGTATCAATTTTAGATTCTCGTAAAGCGGGCAGATCCGTCGGATTTGTGCCGACGATGGGAGCCCTTCATGCGGGGCATATTAGCCTGATCGAGCGAGCCAGATCAGAATGCGATACGGTCGTTGTAAGTATCTTCGTCAATCCGACACAGTTTGGTCCGAACGAAGATTTTCAACGCTATCCCCGACCTCGCGACCTTGATCTCAAAATCTGCGGCGATGCCGGTGCTGACATCGTTTTTTATCCAAGTGTCGATGTCATGTATCCCATCGGCTATCGCACTTTTGTAGAAGTCCAGGGATTATCTGACATCCTGGAAGGGGCAATCAGGCCCGGTCATTTTCGCGGCGTCGCGACGGTGGTGACCAAGTTATTCATGATCGTCCTGGCTGACCGAGCCTATTTCGGCCAGAAGGATTATCAGCAGCAGTTGCTGATTCGTACGATGACCCAAGAACTGAATATTCCAACAGAGATCGTGACCTGCCCTACACTGCGCGATCCTGACGGCATGGCGATGAGCAGCCGAAATGCTTACCTCTCAGCTGAAGAACGACAACGCGGCCTTTGTTTGTCACAAGCGTTAAACGATGTAGCAGAACTTGTCGGAACTGGGGAAAGAGACATTCATAAGCTTCAGCGACGACTCTGTGAACGAATGTCCGCGACGACAGGTGTTATCGTGGACTATGGAGTGATCGTGGATGCAGGGACTCTATCCGAATTAACCGAGGCAGTCCCCGAAATGGTGGCATTGGTCGCGGTTCGCGTCGGTACGACACGATTGATCGATAATCGTGTCTTAAGACTGGCTTAACGAATTACGAATGAGGAATTCGAAAAATGCGCCAAGTTCTTTTTCAAATCCCCTTGGATCGTCCATGGAAACTGGGACCATTCGGTGAGGTCCCTGGCTTCGGATTCGGCCTGGTGCTGTTGCTTTGGGCGATATACGGCTGCAGTTATCTCATTTCGCGCGGTCGTGAAACCGGTTGGAATTTCAAAGTTTCTGAAGCCTTAATCTTGATCGGAACATGGCTGGCAATTGCTTTCACCATCGTTTTCCGAGCTCCATTAACAGGAGCATGGTTGCGTGAACATGGATCTCCAAATTTCCAGGACGGATTACCAGTGTTCGGCTATGGGCTGATGCTCTTTATCGGCTTTAGTACCGCGGTCACATTGGCCACGATCCGTGCAGAACGGGAAGGCCTTTCCAGTGACGTGATCTGGGATCTGTCAATCTGGCTGTTTATTCCCGGAATTGTCGGAGCTCGATTGTATTATCTTTGTCAGTACTATGATCGAGTCTTTACAGGTGTTCCCAGCTCGGAATGGCTGATGGCTGCCTTCAATCTCTCGCAGGGTGGGATCGTCTTATACGGCGGTCTGATTGGCGGAGCGTTGGGTTATTTCGCCTTCTGTTTCGTACGTCATCTCAGGCCACTTGCATTGGCTGATATCATTGTTCCATCCGTATTCGTCGGAATCGGATTTGGCCGGATTGGTTGCTTCTTGAACGGCTGTTGTTACGGTGCCGCCAGTTCGCTGCCGTGGGCAGTTCAATTTCCGCGTGACAGCGCGACATTTGCTTCAATGGTGGAAAAGGGACTCGTTGACATCAACGCGGCCTGTACACCTTCACTGCATCCGACACAAATCTACAGTTCGATCGACGGTTTTATCATCGCGGGAATCACCGCCTGGTATTTCGGACATCGACGGCGAAACGGTGAAGTCCTGGCCGTCGCACTTTTGATTTACCCCGTCACGCGATTTTGCATGGAACTACTGCGTGCCGACGAAGTGGGGCAATTGAAAACCAATTTGACGACAGCACAACTCGTCAGTATTGGTCTTTTCGTCGTAAATCTGATTTTTATGGCATACCTCGCACGACGGCCCGCAGTTCGTGAACCAATTGTATTACCAACTCAAAATACGAAACCGTTAGCTTCGACAGCCTCGCGCATTGTGAATATTTGAAGAGCGGGTTATGGGCAACCGCATCAGATTTTCGATGATGTAGAATTGTGTAAAATCGAAGAGTACCCGTTTGCCGACGATGGTCAACCGGCATTCCACGAACTTGTCGCCATGACAAAACGCTTGTTTGACGCATAGTCGGTACGCACAGTTCAGATTTTTCTCTAAACTCGTCTTATGACCGATTTGCCCCCCGAACCACAGCCACAAGTCGACCCAAAAGAAAAGGTGAAGTCATTCCCCTCGTCACCTGGCGTCTATCTGATGAAAGACGATAAGGGTCGCGTGATCTATATCGGCAAAGCTGTCAACCTGAGGAATCGAGCAGGAAGTTATTTCACGAAACAAGCCGCCGAGGACATCCGTACGGCGAATCTGGTTCCGGAGATCAAAGACCTCGATTACATCGTCACCGACAGCGAAGTCGACGCGTTGTTGCTCGAAGCGAGACTTGTGAAAGATGTTCAGCCTCGCTTCAATCAAGAGCTGAAAGACGACAAGACCTTTCCCTACCTTGAAATCTTCATTCGCGAAGAATTTCCGCGCGTCGAGTTCACCCGCAAACCACGGCCGCGTGGCACAAAGCTTTACGGCCCCTTCACCAACGCAAAACGATTGCGTGGCGCGATCGCCGTCCTGCAACAGATCTTTCAGTTTCGCAACTGCACGCTTGATATCAAAGAGGCTGACGACCGCTGGCGCTGGTTCCGTCCGTGCCTGCTGGCAAGCATTAATCAATGTACGGCTCCCTGTAATCAGCGGATCAGCCGAGAAGATTACCGACGGGACATTCGCCGACTTCGATTATTTCTCGACGGAAAAAAAGAAAGTCTGTTCAAAGAACTTCGACGCGAAATGCAGTTGGCATCCAAAGAATTGAAGTTCGAAAAGGCGGCACGCCTACGCGATCAGATTAAGTCCCTTGAAAACCTCAACCTGCGAGGTGACCTGAGAGAACATGCTCAGCCGGAAGTCTTTCAGGTCGATCCCAAACGAGGTTTACTCGGCCTGAAAAAAGTGTTTGAACTCCCCGCAATTCCGCGGCGGATTGAGGGGATGGATATCGCTCACCTTCAAGGAGGCGAAACCGTCGCGAGTTGCGTCCAGTTTATTGACGGCCTCCCCTTCAAGCAGGGCTACAAGCGATTTAAGATTCGCACTGTCGACGGTGTCGACGACTTTGCCTCGATGCGCGAAGTTGTCAGCCGCCATTTCCGACGTCTTCAACAGGAGAGCGAACCGATCCCCGACTTGCTGCTGATCGACGGAGGTAAAGGGCAACTTGGCGCCGCGATGGCCGCTCTCGAAAGTATCGGCGTCAAAGCTCCTTTTGTCTGTTCGCTGGCAAAGAGAGAGGAAGAATTATTTTTGCCGGGTCAATCTGAACCGAAAGTCCTGAGCAAACACTCGTTCGCGCTGAGACTGCTGCAGTATGTACGGGATGAATCTCACCGCTTCGCTCAACAGTATCATCATCTGTTACGAAAAAAATCGACGTTTGGTGACGATGTGAAGTAAGATTTGTCGTTACAATACTTGAGCTCGCCCATGCCTGACGTCGACCGCCATCGCCGATGTTCGCCATTTATGGGGCCAAAGATGCCGCTGCGATCCGTTTCCGAACAATCGTTATGTACTGTTCCCGTTAATCGACGTGAATGGCTGAGGATTGGCACCCTGGCGGGCTTAAGTTTCGGAGCGAGTTATGCAAGCACCATGCCGCATGCAATCGGGAAAGAAACTCCTTCCGATGCCGATACTCCCATCGGATTTGGTCGTGCCAAATCGGTCATCATATTGCTGGCGAGTGGCGGCCAGAGCCAATTGGAAACATGGGACCCGAAACCGAACGCACCCGACGGGATTCGGGGCGAGTTTTCATCGATTGCCACTTCGGTGCCCGGTGTCAGATTTTGCGAATACATGCCTCGGATTGCACGAACTGCGAATTTGATGACGATTGTTCGTAGCATGTCTCACGACGATCTGGATCACGGATCGGCCATTTACCTGTCCCTGACCGGACAATTTCATCCACGGAAATCATCGAACTTTCCACCCCGTCCGGAAGATGCCCCCGCCTTGGGAGCCATCCTGCAACGAGTTCGTCCGACCGGGCAGTTTCCTTATTCCGCGATTCATCTTAACGGACCGGTTCTGATCCCCGATACTCCCTCGCCAGGACAGTTTGCCGGATTCCTCGGCCGAACGTATGACCCACTGATAATCGGTGATGTCACACAACCGTCAATTATTCTCGACGGACTCGAACCACAGCCAGAACTACCAATCATTCGTCAATCAGCGCGTACTTCGCTCGTTGAAGCGATCGATCAAGCTCGGAAACAGGCTGATTCCGATCGATCAATGCGCGCCATGAACGAACTTTATCGCCAAGCTCATTCGTTGCTCCAGTCACCACGATGCCGACAAGCGTTTGATCTCTCAAAAGAGTCCAACACTGTTCGTGATCGATACGGTCGATTTCGTTCGGGACAGGCGTGCCTCTTGGCTAGACGGCTCGTCGAAGCAGGTGTTCCCCTCGTGACCGTGTTCCTTAATGAAAGTATTCGAGGCCAGGATGCCGCGTTCGGCCAGACGGATGCCTACGGCTGGGACACCCACAATGACATTTTCGATTCCATGAAGAACCATTTATTACCAAGGTTCGACATCTCTCTCTCAGCGTTACTGGAAGATCTTCACCAACGTGGGCTGCTCGATTCGACTCTGGTGGTCTGCATGGGAGAATTCGGCAGGGCTCCGCGTGTTGCCCCTGAACCAAATTTCGCCGGATTCACACCCGGTCGTAAGCACTCAGTTTTACCCTTATCTTTTGCAATATTTTCAAGTTGCTGGTCTTGCCACCGCGTTGATTTGTAAGGGTTTGCGTTGCATTCTTCGATGTGGCACGTGTTTCGCTTGAGTACCCCAATGATCGCCATGGAGCCGAGGCG
>CAIOKO010000104.1 GCA_903858935.1 uncultured Schlesneria sp.
AATACGACAGAGATGACACTCTCGCTGTTTTCGTCACAGGGCTTTTAGCCCCAACTTTTTCCGTGCTCGCGGCGGAACCGCTCAAGGTACGCGCACACGTCGATTCTTAGTAAAATCAACAAACCCATATGGCAGCTTTTCCATTCCAAAGACGAAACCAGCTGATGTTCAGGGGAACGATTCGAGTTGTGCGAGACCGGCAAGTTCCGCAGCCGCCAGCCACCGCATTTCCAAAGCGGTGATGTATCCAAGATTGGAATCAATCAATCCACGCTGCGACTGGAGAAGTCGAAAAGAATCAAACGTTCCCTGGGCGAACGCTTCCTGAGTGATTGTGACTCCCTCTCGGGCTTTGGGAAGGATGCGTTCCTCAAACCTTTTGACTTGTTGATCAGCGACCTGATAGCGCCCGATCAATTCCGCCATCCGTCCCGCGATCTGGTTCTGTACATGACTGACGTTTGCTGTGGCCTTCATGATTTGGGCGTGAGCGCTGGCAATGTTTCCCTGGTTCCGGTTCCAGACCGGTACTGGAATCGACGCACTGAATAAGCCCATGTCGTGGATCGGGACAACTTGATATTGATAACCGCCATAGAGGGTGACGTTGGGAAACGGTTCGACCTGTGCCCGTCGAAGAATCAGTCGCGAACGTTCGATTTCCTGTTCGGCAATCTGGACATCGGCGTTGTAAGGAACATAGGCGTCCATTAAGAGTTGATCGAAGGCATCACCTGGAGAATCTTTCAAATTTCCGGTCAAGTGTTCGATCTTCAAATTTCTAATGCCGATGGCCGCAGCCAGTTGTTTGCGAGCGGCAGCCAGTTGCGACTGCGTGTTCTGCAATGCCACTTCGGATTTTTCGAGTTCAATTTCAAACAAAAGCAAGTCGGCGCGCGAGGTCTCACCGGCGGCGAGCAACTGTTTTGCGGCGTCAGCCGATTTTCGCGTAATCTCGACCAGTCGCGTTAAGACTTCGACTCGTCTTTGGGCTGTTAGCGCGGCGAAAAAAGTCTGCCGGACTGACGTCAACAATTCGAAACGAGTACGGACAAACATCAGCTCGGCTTGATAGGTTTCGCGATTTGCCGCAGCTTGATTCAGTTTCAATTTATGTTTGGTGACGATTTCTTGACTGAGGCCAAAATAATATTGACTTTCATTACCCGCAGCCTGCGTTGCACCACCTTGAGCGATGGGGTTGGGATAGAGCCCAGCTTGAACCGCCTTGCCTCGAGCCGCTTCAACATCGGCTGCCGCTTTGGCAAGATTTGGACTGACCGACTGCGCCAAATCAACTGCCGATCCCAGCGACGTATCAGTATCTGACCAATCCTCCCGACTTATCGGCGTCTCCGTGTCATCACCGTAGGATGCGGTAACTAGAATCGCCAGCAGAATCGAAGCGGCCCAACAGAAGAAGCGATTGACTGGGTACATAGATGCATCGATTCCGGCAATTTCCGCATGTTGAACAGTTTCGCTCGTATTGCGTCCGTAAAAGTCGCCTGTTTCTATTTCGACGTCTCGGGACGAAGAATGGACTCACGCTGGGCACGACCGGCCCAATCGCCACAATCGGTAGGGTTTATAACGCGTGCCGAGGCAAATCCATGACTGCTTTCCGCCATTGCCAGGCGTTAACTGATTTTCCTCACTGCATAGATATCACAAACGGTTTTATATTTTTCTTGACGTATTTTCACATTGCCCTATTGACATCTCACGTGTTTTCAAGTGATACTTTTGTCGATACGTATTGTTTTGTTATTAAAATCTTGTTCGCCATTTCCGTAGATTGAAATCCTCGGCTCGCCTGGGAACCAGATCGGGTGAAGCACGTTGATGTTAAACGTCAGTTCCGGTTGGGTGATGTACTACAGCGACATCGATCTTTGACATCCTGGAAACAAAATACATGCGGATCATCCGGAGCTTCCTTTGAAGAGACGGTCGATCCGTGGCGGTTCGTTGCCTGGGTATCGGGTGCGGTTGAGTCTACGCCGGGTCAAAAGGTCCAACGCAAAACAGAAGTTAAGTTTTCTCAACAGAATTCAACGAAGTAAAACGATGTGAAGTGTTTAGAAGAAGTTGATCAACTTGAAACTTGAAAAGAGTCTACAAAACAACGAAATTGGCCAACTTGGCCAACTTTCTTTTCGATGCTTTGGTGGGCCTCAAAGACTTCACTGCACCGGACCCTGCGAACAAACCAGAAGTGATCTGGTCGGCGAAGTTGGCCAAATTCAAAACGGCGAAAACGCTGTAAAACAGGGAACTCGCCCAACTCTGTCGAACTTGGCCAACTTTCTTTGCGATGCTTCGGTGGGCCTCAAAGACTTCACTGCACCGGACCCCCCTGTGTGCCAATAATAACTGAGACAATTCAACAAACCTTGATCTGTGCATAGGGCGGTAGGGAACTGACGATGATGAACAACGTAAAGCAGAGCGA
>CAIOKO010000105.1 GCA_903858935.1 uncultured Schlesneria sp.
CGCCCTTCATCGCCTCTTGGCACCGAGACATCCTCCACACACCCTTAATAACTTGACCACTTGGTTTTAGAATCTTGATCTCCAACCCAATCTCGCACATCAGCCAGCCTCCCGAAGCATTACGCCCCAAGACAACCAACCGACACACGTATTGGCGATGAAACAAGAACACCAAGCTCTTATTTTTTACTTAAACCGAGTTGTCAAATATCGTTGCGTCGTTCAGCGGCCTCGACCGGCGAACGAGCGGGAGGGAGATGTTATCCGCCGTACTACCAAACGTCAAGCGTCCGGTGCGAAATGACAGCGAATTCTCATCACCCCATTTTTGCCATCTTTTTCAGATGGCAGTGGAGACGACCGGGATCGAACCGGCAACCCCCGGCTTGCAAAGCCGGTGCTCTCCCAATTGAGCTACATCCCCAGTGGGCGTACGTGGATTCGAACCACGGACCTCAGCTTTATCAGAGCTGCGCTCTAACCAACTGAGCTATACGCCCTCGGATGAAACCCTAAAAGGTTTCGGCCCGAAGAGGCGGATGCTAAAGATTTTCATCGTCAAGTTCAAGTCGACACAACACAGGAATACGATTCTTCGTTGCCAAGCGGCGGAATCAGCGACTTTTTTCGTTTTTTCCCTTAGTTTTCGCATTTTCAAACACAGCATCGGGAGCGTGCTGCAAACAGGAATCGCAGCCAGTCTGAGATTTTTTCTGAGGATTCCAGACATTTTTATTACCAAATGGGATAAAACCGACCTGCGGCCGCTGGAAGCTTCCGCTTTTGCCAACTGAAATCGAATTGAAATTACGCCATCGAGACACCACGGCCGCTTCACATGACAAGACGACCCCAATTTACAGACCAACAAGCGGCGGCAATCCATGCTCGGGGAGTGTCTGTCGCCCTGTCTGCCGGGGCTGGTTGCGGCAAAACCTTTGTCCTGACACAGCGTTTTCTCGCTGGGCTTGAGCCGACTGACGGAAACGATCCGGCAACCGACCTCCACCAGCTTGTGGCGATCACCTTTACCGAGCGGGCGGCAAGGGAGATGCGAGATCGCATACGAGCCGCGTGTCATGAACGACTTCAGGGCTGTCAACAAGACGACGTCCAACATTGGCTAGGGATCTTGCGGGGCCTTGATGCGGCCCGAATCAGTACGATCCATTCATTCTGCTCAAGCCTGTTGCGATCCCAGGCAGTGGAAGCGAATCTGGACCCCCGATTTGCCCTTCTTGAGCCCGCATTGGCCGACACCCTGCTGCGGCACGTTGCGCAGAATACACTGCACGACCTGATCGAAATCGAAGACGAAGACGCAGTTGAGTTCGTCGTACAATTTGGACTGGAGCGAGCACGTGAGCTCCTGAGGAAACTGACGAGCCAACGGTTCCAAATTGATTTCTCTCTATTCCGCGAGTTGTCACCCGCGCAGCTTGCGACGGAATGGATGCGAAAATGGAACGTTGAATTCGTCCCAAAACTTGTTGGGAAATTCCGTGAGTCGCCAATTATCGAAAGGACGTTAACCGCGATGAGCGGTTCGCCTTCAAAACATGCGACAATGATTGACCGGATTGCGTTTCTCAACTCGACACTGTGGCCTCAAACGCCATGGAGCGACCTTCCCGCAACACTCGCCGACATTCACGAGAATGCAAGGATTACTGGAGGTGGTGGAAAGAAAGACTGGGAGTCAGAAGAAAGAAAAGAAGAGGTTAAACTCGCATTTCAAAAGCTGCGCGAATCGGTTGAAAAGCTGAAAGAGACGCTCGATTTTCATCCGGAAGAAGTGGTCTTCTCTGCCAAACTCGCCTGCTGTGCGATTCGCCTGACGGATCGAACTGCCGACAACTATGCCGCCGCAAAAAAGGCCCAGGGAGTGCTTGACTTTGACGACTTGCTACTGCATACACGAAATCTTTTACGCGATAATGAATCTGTAAGAAAACGAGTCGCTGCCGGAATCCGACTGCTGATGGTCGACGAATTCCAGGATACCGATCCCGTTCAGGCCGATGTGGTCCGTAGCCTCTGTGGGGCAGCGTTAACACAGGGCAAGCTCTTCATGGTTGGCGACCGCAAACAATCGATCTATCGGTTTCGCCGAGCGGACCCGACTGTCTTTTCGACGATGAGCAACGAAATTCCGGCTTCCGGTCGACTACCGCTGAACGTCAATTTCCGCAGTCAGCCCGCTGTGCTGAATTTCGTTAACCATCTCTTCGCACCAGCCATGGAGCGATACGAGCCGCTGGTTCCATTCCAGAACAAACAGCACTCTCCGACACCGGGTGTCGAATTCTTGTTTGCAGGATTCGATGCGGAAGGTGCCGACGCCGATTCACCTGTCTTGACCACATCAAACTCGATCGCCCAGCATTCCGACGACGATGACGTCCGGGCAAACGCTGCAGAACTGCGAGCCCGAGAAGCGGATTGGATCGCCCGTCGGATCGCAACATTGCTGGCCGATCCAACTCCGCGAATCCGAGGCAAAGAAAAAGACTCGCTTGGCACACCCCTGCTCCGCCGCACAGAGCCTGGGGACATCGTGATTTTGTTCCGAGCGCTGTCCAGTGTCCAGGAGTACGAAGCGGCACTCAGGCGTTACGGTCTCAACTATTATCTTGTTGGAGGCAAGGCGTTTTTTGCTCAGCAAGAGATTTTCGATCTGCTGAATCTCTGTCGATATCTTGACGATTGTGACGATCTTGTTGGGCTCGTGGGCATTTTACGTTCGCCGTTTTTTAATTTGAGTGACGATGCGATTCATGCCGTGGCAATTCACAGCGATTCCATTACAGAATCAACAAACACGGAGACTCCTCAACCTCCGACAGCAACTCATGCAACACTTACACTGCACCAAACACTATATCTGGAACCGCCTGAATACCTTCCGGAAGACCAGAAGAGTCGGATTCGATTCGCTGCCGAGATCCTGACGAATTTGCGTAATCGCAAAGATCGCATCCCTCTTTCTGACCTGTTGACAGAAGCCGTCGAGCAGACCGGATACGACGCTTCAATCCTTGCCGAATTTCTTGGCGATCGAAAACTGGCCAACTTGCGAAAACTGATTGAAATGGCACGCCAGTTCGACCAGGGTGATTTCTTCTCGCTGAAGGATTTCGTGACCCGGCTCCAAACGTCGGTGATCGAGGAGACCGACGAAGAATTCGCCACAACACTGCCCGAATCGGGTGATGTCATTCGCCTGATGTCGATTCATCAATCGAAGGGCCTTGAGTTTCCGGTTGTCATCGTGGCTGACATTGATCGCAAGGGACCACCACGTGGCAGTGAAGCGGTTTTGCACCCGGAACTTGGGGCACTTATCAAGCCCCGCGAACAATTTGGCAGCAAAGTTAAAAATCTCGCCCTCGAAATGCACAAGCTTGCAGAACAAGAAGCGGATGCCGAAGAGACAATCCGGCTATTCTACGTCGCCTGCACCCGCGCAGCGGATTACCTGATTCTCTCAGCCGGAATTGAACCTGACAAACCGGCCCAATCACCGTGGCGAGAACTTGTTGAAACGCGCTTCGATATCCGCACGGGACTTTTGAAAACGGACCCTTTACTTGGCTCGTCCGAATCCGGAACCGCTGCTCCTGAAAACATTCCTGAGATCCTTGTTCATCACGCCCCATGTGACGCCAGGCGGGCGGAACCGGAAAACAAAAAACGAATCTCATTGGGCCAACTCCCCGGCCAAGTCCTCGAAGCGAAACTCGCCGAATTTCCAGAATCCGCGACAGTGTTTCCGAGAAATAGATCTGACCTGAATATCATCAGTGTCTCACGACTCGAATCGATCGATGGAGAAACCACTGGAGGAATTCATCCACAACGACCAGGAAAAAGGGTGGACGACGACGAGGCTGTGATTGACTCAGACATGGCGACAACGCTCGGAACCATCGTACACAGGGTTCTGGAACGAATCGACTTTCGCGAAACAGCCCTGTGGCCCGATCTCCTTCAAAATGCGATCGACCACAGCCTCGACAAGGTCAGCCACGATGTCATCAAGCAAGCAAGATCGATGCTCACACGTTTTTTCGATTCAACGCTTGCTGATGAACTGGCTCGTGCCAAGACAATCCACCGTGAAATCGACTTCTTGCTTCCCTGGCCTGACGATCTGACCTTGGGAAAAGATTTAGCTGCAACTCACTCGAGACCCGCTCCATTGATTTCTGGAGTCATCGACCTGTTGATCGAATCCGAGGCGGGCTGGCATGTGCTCGATTACAAAACCGGCGATTTCCCGCAACAAACCTCGGATGACCAGTTGATATTACCTTATGAGCTGCAATTGGGACTCTACGCGCACGCGGTCGAACAATGGTTTGGATCGCCGCCGGTTGAACTTTCGCTGATCACATTTCGTCCGCAAGTCCGCCGAGTGACAATGCCTTGGTCTCACGCCCGATGGGATCAAATCCGTTCGCGAGTCGACCGTGTCATAGCAACATTGAAAACCGATTCGTCCGGCACAGCCGGTTGATGTGCGTCGAATGACGGGTTCAAAATAGGAAGATCGTTCGCGCGTTGAATCAGGAATTTAATGCGGTGGCAAATCAGCGTCGTTGATCTTGGCACAACTCACCAAGGAGTGAACTGAGATTGCCGTGATCCAGTGGTGATAAGGCAAAATTGCATTGTCGCCCCAACGGGCCAGCAGTTCAAACAGCCAGGGTCGGAGGTCTTCAGGAGGCCCTGGTATCGTCCGTTGATCAAGAGAGAAGGCCTGAAGGGCCAACCGTTCCCTTAAGACATCATGCTCGTTTATCGAACCGCGCCGGCGACAGAAAGGAAACGAATGGCCGGCCTTTCAGGCCTCTTATCATTTCTGTTGACCAATCACCAAGGCCTCCGGCGGACCTGCGACCCTGGCTATGTGAATTACTGGCCCAGTTGGGCCTGAAGGAGAGTCTGTTTTGGGCCTGGCATCCGGCGCTCCATAATTGTTGCCTTTGATTTAGACGCCGCATCTATCACTAATCAACAAACAAAAACTCATTCGTCATCAGCAACACCTGTGCAAAACGGTCCCAGGGAGACAGCTTCTCTGTCCCCGTCGTCTGTGCTGTTTCAAGAAACTGCAAGCCAAGTTTTCGCTCGTCTTCGGTCGGCTGACGAGCAAATACACGATGATAGATCAATTCGATCCGCTGTGGATCATTACTCGCGCCCGCTTGACATTCGGCAGCCAGTCGACGCGATTGCTCCTGAATAAAGGGCGAATTCATAGCAAACAGGGACTGCTGAGGAACCGTCGTTTGAGGTCGATCGGACGCGGACGCATCCGTATCTGCAAAATCAAATGCACGGAAGATCCCCGGCAAATCATTACGGTTGATCAGTGTGTAAATTGTTCGTCGGGTTGTCGCCGAATTCATGACACCGTCAAACGGCTGACCTCCGATCCGATCGTCGAGCTTCCCTGAGACGACTAGTAATGAATCCCTTAAAGATTCGAAGTCGAGACGCTGACGTGGCATACGCCAGAGCAACCGGTTTTCGGGATCAATATTACGAGCCGGAGCATTTTCGTTCGACGATTGTCGATAAACTGATGAATCCAGGATCAACCGATGAAGTCGCTTCAGCGACCAGCGATTTGGCGAGCCAGCCATGTGCGTTGGAACATCAACACCTGCCGTCTCAGCCGCTAACCAATCGAGCAATTGAGGGTTCGACGGAGGCATACCACGAGTTCCAAAGTCGCTCGGAGAAGCGACAATTCCCGTTCCGAAATGATGTTGCCAGATACGATTCACGATGACGCGCGATGTCAGTGGATTGTGCGGATCGACGATCGCTTCGGCCAGATCCAGACGACCACTTCCCCGCGTAAACGGTTTGCGCTCGGCCCAAGAAGCAACTTCCAGGAACTGACGCGGAACGTTCTTGCCGCGACGTCCTGGATTACCACGAACAAAGATAACCGGTTCGTGAACAGGACCATCTCGTACAATCATGGCACGAGGAGGAGCTCCCGGTGAAGTCACTTTCAGAGCATCGACGTTCCGTTTCAGGTTGGTGATCTGATCTCGGATATCACGCCCGAAGCCCGCTCGTGCTTCATCCAATGTTAAAATTGTTGGCGAGCCTTCTCCGAAGAGGACTTGTCGTAATTGTTCCGCAGCACCGTCAGGCAGTTGCGTGACTTCAGGCGAAGTTTTTCGGAGATCGTCCCATTGCAGGCGGACGTCATCAAAAAGCTTTCCATAGAGTCGACCTAACGCCAGCAAATTAAGCGGCTTCTGATCAACGATCGCCTGCCGAACGAACGGATTGACGCGAGCCGCTTCTTCACCATTCTCCCAGGATTCAATCAGTTTGGCTAAGGCCACGGGAAACTCTTCTGCCTTGTCGATTTTTGCCAGCAAATGCCACGGCGACATGACCACGTGCGGTTGTGAGGCTGTTCGATTCAGAAAGTCTCGCCAACGCTGAACAATCGGCCCTCTCGCTTCATTCTTCCCTTTCAATTCAAGGGAAACTTGAGACCAGACAGGCTGTTGTTTCGCAATCTGCTGCAACGCGTCGCCGGCCACTTCTCGAATTTCATTTGCCAGTTTTGGAATACTTTCCGTTTCATAGTTTAAGACAGCCGCCTCACGCTTTGACAATTCGGCCAGGAACTCGCGATAGGCGTTGGCATCCTTTGGAAGACCGATGACAGGCAATTCTTCAGGTTCTATCGACGAGGAAAAAACTCCGTACAGTGAGTAATAATCCGCGGTCGGGACAGGATCAAACTTGTGGTCATGACAGCGAGCACACCCAACCGTCAGCCCAAGTAAACCACGCGAAACAACATCAATCCGGTCATCAATGATGTCGTTCTGATTATTGAGATAACGTCGACCGACGGTAAGAAAGCCGAGCGCGGCAAGTCGAGCGTCTTGCGATTCCGCGACAGCAGTTTCACCTTTTTCAGCAGAAACAACAATGTCGGCAGCCAGTTGTTCAATGACAAAGCGATCGAACGGCAGATCGGAATTGAAAGCATCGACCACATAGTCGCGATACGTATACGAATAGGGGTATCGAGGTTCGGCCGTGAAGACATATCCTTTTGAATCCGCGTAGCGAGCAATATCAAGCCAGTGCCGCCCCCATCGCTGTCCATACAGGGGTGACGCAAGCAATCGATCAACCAATCTTCCCGCCGCATCTGGCGATCGATCGGTTTCGAATTCATGTACCTGTTCGAACGTGGGTGGAATGCCACACAGATCGAACGTCGCCCGACGGATAAATTCATATCGATCTGCCGGTTTCGAAAGACTGAGTTTCTTCTCCACTAATGCCGCCGCGATGAACGAATCAACCGGTGTTTGCAGAGCGGTCCTTTCAGCACCCGCTATTTCGACAACAGGGATGCCTGATCGTTTCACCGGCTGAAAGGCCCAATGACTTTTTGCCGCGGCCATGGCGTCGATCGAGGCGACTTCCGCGGGCCACGCCGCCCCCTGTTCAAGCCACTTTCGAACCACCGCGATCTGCTCTTCGGACAGTTTTCCTTTTGGCGGCATCTGAGTCTCGCCTTCGGCATACTTCAAGACGGTCAGCAGACGGCTTCCTTCGACATTGCCCGCAGTGAAGACGACACCCCCATCCGACCCCTTAAGAAACCCGGCATGTGTGTCGAGGCGCAAGCCCGCCTCTTGTTTTTTTGCACCATGACATTCGTTGCAGTTCTGTACCAGCAACGGCCGGACCTGCTTTTCAAACACTTCGATCTGTTCTGCAGAAGGCGCGTCTGCTGAATAAGCAACAGCGCAGGCAACCGCGTACGCGGACGCGACTACAGCTCGAAAATAGTATTTCATTTTGCGGAATTCCAATGGCGGGAAAACAATCGAACCTGAAAGAACGAAGCGTCTATTACGGTCCGACTCTTTCATGGATTTATTAAAACATTAACCAAACAAGCCATCGAAAAAGTCATCCGGCCTTGGTCAACGACTGAAAAACGGGTGGGACAGTTAGCAGGGAATAATGGCGGCGTACGGAGATTTTTTTTGTGAGGAAAGCTGAGATCAATGTGACTTCGTTTTCAACCAATTCTTGAGATCTTCGAGCGCGTGAAAATCCAAAAGTGCCTCACCGAGGTTCTGACTTTGCTCCAGTGATAACTTACGAATTTCCTGTTCAATTTCTTCGGACATGGGACCGCAAAGATGCGTTAGTTGCCGCAGCAGCAGAGTCGCACTCCCCTGTTCTCGCCCCTTGATAACCCCTTCCTCACGACCTTTCTCGAGACCTTTCTCGAGACCTTCCTCAAGACCTTCTTCCTTCGCCAATCGCTCAACTGATGTGACGTAAGGCATATGCATCTCCTCTTCGTAGGCAACTAAATCGGCCTTGAATCGACGATCAAGAACTGACGGCAGGCGCATCATCCAATCAATCAGACGAAATAACTCCCGAATTCTATCCGAAGAATACCCCAGCGTGTAGAGGTTTCTTACTAACTGCGTTTTGGCATTGAAACGAGCTTCCGGATTACCTGCCGTCTTCAGAGCGGCAATCTGGGCTCGCGACACCTGAACCACAAGCGAAGTCTTACCGACCCAATCATTCGACAAACGGTCCAGAATTTTGCAAATCGGAAACCGACACAGACTTTCAAAGCCACCCATTTTGAAATGGTGTTCGGTCGGACGCCAATCCGGACTTAGATCCGCCAGGATGACCAGCGTCAAAACATCTCGCCGAAACATCCACTTCAAGCCCGAATTGTATTGATCGATCCGAAATTCGAAATCTGCTTCATACGAGGTCTGAATCTCAAGATGGCATAAAATCCATTGGTCACGCCCGTCGAGCAAACGAACTTTGAAGAGCAAATCAACCTGACGATTCCGATGTCCCGACTGCCCGATGATCTGGCTGATTTCTTTGTCGAGCCATTCGGGTTCATAATTCCAATCGATAAGCTTTACGAAATCGGGAAAGCAGTCCTCAAGCGATTCCATCAGATTTGAGCGAAGCAACTCCTTCCACGCACCATCGTAGTCGCTGTCCTGCCGTTCGTCCTCCATCACGTCGGTCCCCAATACACGTCAGAAATTTCCCGACTTTTCCATTGGCGATTGAATGGCGGCAAAAAACACGACCCAAGCAGCTATTTCTGCAAAGCCTGTTTCATCACCCAGATGTCGGTCACATAATGCCTTTGCCGCCAGTTCAGGTGCTGTTCATCCAGCGTCTCCCAGGTCAGCGTGATCCGACCGTCTTTGCTCGCTTCGAGCGGAACTTCAAAGATCTGTTCGGTCACCTTGTCATATGTTTCACCGGTCTTGATCAACCTGGCTTTCACCCCATCGATCAACAAGGGTGATTCGCGCTGTGCGAACAGTTTGACGACGTAATTAGCAGTGGGGTCGAGATTGTTATAGACCATTCCACGCGGCCAGCGGTCCAAATGCGTGTGCCATGCCTGTCGATTGATTGTCGGCTTCTCGGTCATCCAGCGCTGCGTCGGATGTTCCACTTCATGACGCATGGCATCACCCGCGAAGACCATTTTGACAATTCGCGGCGAGCGCCCGACATGACCAATCACGTCGTAATATCCTCCCTCACCAGGGTTTTCCCAATTCCGAATCACCTCGATCCGATCCAACTGAGCTTTGGAATCCGGCATTTTCAGGATCTTTTCGAACTGGTCCTCCAGCCACCAACGATTATTGAGCGGATAGTCGATGAAGTCCAAAACCGCACCGCGCTGCGAATTAGAAGCATGGCACTTCAGCACGCTGGTTTGCAAGCCGATTTCCTCAAACAGTTCGTCTCCAAATGTGCACAACTTCGCAATCGCCTCATGATCAACGGGCTTCGTCACTGCTCGCCTGAGGATCGCTTGCGCCTCTTTCAGTGCCTGCGAAACCCCGACACTTGTCGCGTCTGCAAGTTTATTGAGAGCCTGACTTTCGAGTTCCTTTTCATAAATCAGGCGTCGACGAGTGAAGTCGACGTAATAAGCCCGAAACAGATGCATCCGAAAACGCCATGAACTTCCTGCTGTCAGTATCCTTCGCTCGAGTTCCTTCCAGAGCAATAACGTCGCAGCCACCGAACCGTTATCTTCCAACGAACCACGCGTGTCGGATTCAAGGGCGAATAACCCGTCAGCACCCAGTTCAGCCGAATCAGGTCGGAAAAAAAATCTCGCATATTCCTTGGCGACTTCACGCGGGCTTTTGTCTGGATTCCATCCAAGCTGCGTCCAGAGGCTCTTATTGAAGTCGTCATGAACTCCGTCCGAGTACGTCACAAACCCGTCTGTGAAGGCATAATCCATCCGATAGATTTGCGTATAATCGACGGGCCGTGGATTTACGGGTTCGCGACCGAGCGTCATCCCCAAGGCGGGGTCGAGCCAGGGAATCGGATACTGACATCGAACTGAATGAGTGATGTCGGGATACCAGCGAAGCTGATACGGCTTTGCCAGACGCCTTCGAGTCAACTCCATCGGCGGACTGCTCGGCCCCATCACGAGACCACCGAACCATTTCGGTAACTTCCGATCGAGGTACGCATACAAAAAGTCGATGTCATCTGCTTTAAAATGTTGTAGCGACAACCAGATCTTCGCCTTTGGATGGTACTTTGTAACAAGTTCAGCCATTCGCTCCAGATGCGGAAGTAACACGTTGGCCTTGTTATCCCCCGGGTCACCTCCAGGAACAAAAATCGCGTCGAGCCGTCGGACTTTGCTGTAATAAGCCTCCTGCTGCTTCAAAAACTCGACTTCTTTGGTTTCGTCCGGAAGTTTGACCAGCACAGGAACCCAGATCCAATGGTCAAGATCGTACTTGTCGCAAAGTTCTGCAAATTTAATGTTCATTTCGTCGCGAGTGTATTTCATCAGGGGACCAGGCTTCTCTTCCTGCCACGGAATATTTTCGACGGCGTTCGCCCCAAAAATGGCCATCTCACGAAAATATTGATCGTATTGATCGAACGTCCAGGCGTCCCAGCTGTTCGCGGTGTCTCGATAGCCAATCTGATGCCCACGAATCGGCCGATCAGGCGATTCGTCCGCATTGAAATGATCAGCAATCGATACGTCTTTCAGCTTCCAATCAAGATTGCGAAGCAGCTTTCCAACCCCAAACATCGCACCACGCGAATCGAAACCGGTGATGACCACGGTGGCAGGCCGATGATCCGTCGCAGGAAGAACTCGAATCCCAAACGATTCCGGCTTCTTCGGAACGGCATTTAAAGTCGTCGCGATCTGATCCTGCCAGGATGGTGGATCGACGAGCGTCGAAATCGCAATAATCGCTGACGCCTGCTTCGGCCAATCAGAGGTCACAGTCCATGTGATTCCCGATCGTCGAGCAATCTCTTCCACCAGGATCGTCGGAGCAATTTTTTCTGCAGCAGGCCGCTCGCCAGGCCGAATGACAACAACGGCATTCGACAAGTCGATTGCCGCTGCGAATAGTGATGATGAAGCTGTCATCGCCAGAACAAACGCCAAGGTGGCAATTTCACGAATCATAGATTTTCCCCAAAGACAAGGGTTCGAGGCATAAGTTCCGTAGGTCCTATAAGTCACTGAGATCCCAAACTTCAACCACCAGCATTATCCTCAGGATCATCAAGCGGCAGGGGCTGAACATAGAATTCACTGAGATCAAGTTTTCCTTTGCCTTCAGCCTCCAGCAGATGAAGTCGTTTTTCAATACGCTGAATTCGGATTTCCAGATACGGCGGAAGTTTTTGATCTTTTGCTGTTTTTGACCGGGGAACTGCGGGATAACCAAGTTGCCGTTGCAGTGCTGCGAAAAGGTATAACGGGTCCTTCCCCCGATTCGCTTTGGCAATTCGCCCTTCCTGGCGCCCAAACAACAATGGCGCGTTTGCGACTTCGTTAGGATCGACCAGCTTACGGCGTTCTTCCAGGTAGAATTCTGAACGAAAATAGATCATGTCGGCGAACTCGACGGTCCCCAATTGCATGCGAGCCTTCAGTATCCAATCTCGCCAGTTCGCGTCATAAACAGGATCATCGGCTATCGCCGCCATGCCACGATCGTAACCCAGCCTGTTTCGCGACAGGCACTCGAACTGATAAACAAACAACCCCGCTGGCTTGCCGTTTTCACTGCGATAACGCGCTTCACGCTCCAGTATTTGAAGTGCGACCCGCTGATCAAACTTCGTTCGATCTTCTTCCGATTGCCGCATGACAAACGTCTGAAACGGTGCGAAGTAATGCCCCAGATGAGCCATCCCTTCACACAAACGCCCCTTGAGCAGCATCTCGCTGCGGAGTACGTCCAGCGCAAGCGGTAATTTTGTCGTGGCAAGAATCTCTTCTTTAATGCTCAGCAAGATCTCCTGCGAGGGAAGATCTTCGTCAAGCCGCTCCAGGAACGTCTTAAAGAAGTAAGCCTGCTCAATATATTCCTCACGATCGAGAACCGGCATTTTTCATTTTCGTGTGGGGGGATGTAACATGATTTTGACACCGAACAGGTGCCTGCGAACGGAAATCGCTTCAGTCAATGTTCGTCCGGCAAGACGTTCCCTGCAACCCACTTCAGTTCAGCGAGGAAGCCGGCCGTACCGGGGCGGGCCTGTCGATTCGTCGTCAGCAATGCCGTACTTTTTCAATTTGCTGAAATACGTGCTGCGCGGCAAACCGAGCCGTTTCGCCGCCTTGGTCTTGTTGCCGCCGCACGCCTGCAGGGCTTCAACCAGTTGCTTTCGTTCAGATTCGGGATCATCGTCGGACCATGCTGTCACCAATACAGAATCTTCTCGTGACGAATCTCGAATCAATCCACCACGTTCGATAATTCGCGTAGATTCAGCCGATTTCTGGATTTCGAAGGGAAGATCCACCAACTCGACCGTCTCGCGTTCAGCCAACACCACGGCGCGTTCGATCACGTTCTGAAGTTCGCGGATATTTCCAGGCCACTGATATCGCATCAGCGCGTTCATGGCGTCGTCGTCGAACCGGGCAATCCGCTTTCCATCTCGAGTTGAGGCCGATTTCAGGAAATAGACCGCCAGGTCAAGGATGTCATCGGGGCGTTCGCGTAAAGGGGGCAAGACAATACTGATGACATTCAATCGGTAGTAAAGGTCTTCGCGGAACTTCCCCTCGGCGATCAATCGCTCAAGGTTCTGGTGCGTCGCCGCGATCAGACGAACATCGACCTGAATGGTCTTCGTCCCACCGACAGGCTCGAACTCCCGCTGCTGAAGGACCCGTAAAAGCTTGATCTGGGTTTCCGCCGAAATGTCTCCAATTTCGTCGAGGAATAGCGTTCCTCCATGTGCCAGCTCAAACCGCCCGGGCTTATCGTCGTGTGCCCCGGTGAACGAACCCTTCACATGACCAAACAGTTCACTTTCCAGTAGCCCTGACGACAACGCAGCACAATTCACGCTGATCAACGGCCCCCCTCGGCGAGAACTGTTTTCATGAATCGCCTTCGCCAGCAACTCTTTCCCGGTACCACTCTCACCCCGAACGAGCACGCTGGTTTCGCTCGGCGCCACCTTGCGAACCATGTCTAAGACGCGGCCCAGCGCCGGACTGCGACCGATGATAAACTCGCGACGAAATTCAATACCCGAAGCCATGGGTGCCTCAACACGAGTCGTCGACAGTTCGGCCTCGAGAATGGCGATCTGCTGCCGCTGCTGCGCCAGTTGATCAACCTTCGATCGCAAATCTTCATTCAGGTGCTTCAAGTTCTGATGCACGTTGGCACAATGCAAAGCGATCCCTGTAATCTGGCCAAGTGCGGTCAGAAACGTCAGATCTTCAGCCGAATACATCAGGCCGTTCTGCTTACCCCCCAGTACCACAACCCCCTTGATCTCGCCATTCGTCTCGAGCCCGTGAACGAGATCGGCTTTGACCATGCGTAAAATGCTTTGGGTTGGGGTCAGATCGTCACGAGATCCTGAAGTGACTCGCTGCAGTGTCGGATCGGCCTGAAGAGCCTGGCAAAATTCGTCGGGTGCCGAAAATTGCATCGGCAATCCAACCGATGCACCTTGTGCACCGACCAGCCGAAATGCCGAAGTTTTCCCGTCCCGTAGATACAGAGCCGTCAACTCGGACTGCAATACATCACGACACGACATCAACATTCGTTCCGACAGAAAGTCGACGTCAGCCAAACGCCCTACCGCCTGATTCATCCGTTGCAGCGTTTTGTCCAATCGGTACTTTTCACGAAAGAATCGACGGTCGACAAACGTCTGCCAGGAATCACGCAGCCAGATGAGCAGAATGACCGCCAGCATCAGAATTCCGGCAATAATCCAGGCGGGCTGCTCCAGAGTATGGGCTTTACGAATCGTCATCGCCAGCGTTCCACACGCAATCGAGAACGCGACGGCAACGGTGGCACCGTAACTCAGGACGTAATACCACATCCCTCGATTGACGATCTGATCAATCAGCATCAGCTTGTAACGGACAATTCCCAGCGCGTAGGCAAACATGAAGACCAGGCTGGCCAGAAACATTGGAATTCGTCCGCCACCCAATGCGAATTGAACCCGATAGTAGACTGCCAGATAGGTGGCGTATCCGATAAACAAAGATGCCACACAGCCCGCTCGCAAAATCCAGCGAACCTGATTCTGTTCAACAGGATTCCGAGTTGTGAGCCAACTGTGCGTCAGCGCCCCGAGCGCCACCAGAAAATAGATTGCAGCGACACAGATATAGGAATAAACCCCAATCCGCAGCCAATTCAACAGCATCAATTCCAGCTTGGAGTTGAAGTCAGCCTGCTGGTCAGTCCATGTCATCAAATACCAGAGACCACCATCGACCAGTAGAAAGGACAAGATCGAGATGGCTGGTATGGCATAAATCGCCACCAGAATAAAATTCGGCCAGCGGATGAGGGGCGGCTTCGGACGCGGATACACAAGAAAAAAATGCAGAATCACCGCCGGCAAAAGAATGCCGCACACAGCAAAGGGGAGATTCAACCAGAAACTGCTTCCGACCGTCCACCAGTGGAATCCTCCAACAAAGGCGGCAAGAGTCACTGAACACATCGCAAAGAACAGCCGTGCGGCATCATCAAACGGACGACTCCAAAAACCGACCGCCCCGACCGAAAAAATGATCATTTCGAGAAGGAACCAAACCAGAGTCAAACCGACTTCGCGCATCGGAACGGCTTGCACCTTAACCAGACTACTGATGGGCTCGGATTCACCTTGCCTCAGAAACGTGATCGGAACGAAATCATGAGCGACTTGCCGCAGCGAATTTGTTGAACCGATCCGCGGATGAAATTCACGGTTCCTGATTGCAAATTGTTCTCGCATAAAGCGAAGACACGTTCGGACGGCGACCCCATCCACTTCCAGCAAAATGTCATGCGGTTGAGGCGACGATTTTCCCTCCGCCACGACCAGATCAATTGTATCCTCAATCACGATCCCCGAGGTCGAGTTAGGGATGTCGACAAGCAGGAATCGCATTCGCAGGTCAGGTGCCGTCGCAACGATAACCATCACGAAGACACAGTACGCAACGACCGTCCCCGCAAACCCAGCCAAAGCCCACCGAACTACCCAATTTGCTCGCTCCATTTTTTCCCAGCGCTTGTCGAGACCATAATTCGGCGCCGAAATACGTGATCTCAGCGCCCAGTCAACGGGAAAGGCATTTCGGCGCGCGCCGACTTGTCAAAGTGACAAATGTGATTATCCCCTTAAGACCATTGAATTTCAATGGTTAAGCTGGACACCAATTATTATTAAGCGCCGATTAAACTATGGCACGAAGAATGCATAAGTTCGGCAACAGTAGTCGAGCGATCGATTACGATGATCTTTCCCAGCCCGAACCCCCAGCGAACGACCAATGCCTTTGATTGTGAACTGCATGGCTCCTTCAAGCAGTCTCTGACCCACTCTGCTACCCGGTTCCCACTCGCCAGTACACCCAACACAGTCAGATGCGGCAGTTCTCTGGGGGTTCTTTTAAATCATAAGTTTGCTGCTCGATGAATCTCATGAACAGCAAAAACGAAACGGCATCCAGTCAGACGTGATTCAACGGATGGAGCAGGATGCGGAAGCCCCCACGGATGGGGGCTATTTTTTTCTTTGGGCAGCCAGGATTCTGGACTCAGGGGATTCTGGACTCAGGGGAAAAATGAGACCTCAGTCCGCCTTGGCCAAGGTGACCATGCTTCCGTCAACGAGCGAAAACGAACCGACGGAGCCATCGAGGGATCCAAAATAGACAGCATCGCTGGCCGATGAAAACGCGATCCCGCCTGTACTGTTTTTCGAAACTTGGCGCAGAAGTCGTCCGCTGGCACGACTTACCACGCGAATCGGACATGCAAATCCACTTGCCGCAACCCAACGACCATCCGGCGAGATTGCTACGCTCGTCAGCCAATCCTGATCATTCTGATCCTCAAATTGGACCGTCCAGACCGGATCCCCCGATGGCAATTCATAAAGTGCGATAGTTCGATTAGTCGCGATAACGACACACGACCCATCCTGAGAAAAAATGGGGTCTGCTCTTGGGTATCCGGGCCCCTGAATCGTCTGAACGATAACACCAGTTCTCGCATCACAAAGATGTAACGTCCCCCGAGTCGTTGAAATCAGCATCCGACTGCCTTCAAAGTTCAACGCGATGCGATCGACCACCTCAACGAACGAATAATCGGTTTCTACGATTTCGTCGGTCGACAAATCCCATCGGCGAACCATGATTCCATCAACAAGTCGAATTGCCACCTGCCCATCCAAAGATACCGCAAGCTGAACCGATGATTCCGCCGCCAGAAACTCAGCCCTCAACAATTCGTTTCTTCGAAGGAGCAACAGTTCCCGGTCCTCGATCGAAAGTAAACAAGTTTCCCCATCCTGACTGACGCGGACTGCCTGCACGGGTCGACCATTCAATCCGAAGAACTTTTGAATTCGACCATGCTCCAAATCAAAAGCGACGACCTCCGAAACCCCTCGGCGAGCGAGGATTTTTCGACCATCGGAAATCACGGATAGACTTACAATCGGGCCACATGCCGACTCATTCGAATCCGACTCGTGATTCGGTGAGAGAATGATTCGAATCCCCAGCCATACAATCGAAGCAACCAGCCCCAGCAAAACAACCTCTGCAATGGAAGCAATGCCGCGACGACGATCTCGATTTGCGATTCGATTGCGGCCTCTGTTTTTGACCGACTGGAATTGCGCAACTCGCTTCATCTTTCGTCTCCACAACAGGGCCGTCACCTGGTCGTCATCGCACAAGCGGACCTGAATCGCGATCGCTTCAGGCGAACGTATTGACCCCTCACGACTTGAACTCAAAAAAACCTGAATCAGGGGCACAAGACGCTACGCCAATCAACGTGCGAGACAACATAGACACGCCGTCTTTATTACAGACGTAACGTCTTTAAGTCAAGAGAGAATCCCGAAGGTCGCTATCAATTGTCGACTGTGCACAAACCGAGTCACCAACAATTACCACGAGAAAAAACACCATTGCGCCCGGCACTTCTCTCTCGGATGAGCAGCCGGTGATTGTCTTTAAGCTCACCGCCGGGAACTTCATCCCAAGGTTAAAACTCAACCATTCGAATTTTTTTTGCTTGACACGCTGACCATCAACTGTACTATGTGACTTAGTACAGAAGGAAACGGTGCCATGGATTTCAATATTGATGTTGCCAGTCGGACGCCGATCTATCGGCAACTCGCAGAACAGATTCGCGCGGCCATCGCTCGCGGGCGGCTGCAGGCAAACGCTCGGCTTCCCTCCGTCCGTGATATGTCTCGACGATTGGTCATCAACCCCAACACCGTGGCACGGGTCTATACCGAACTGGAACGGGACGGCCTGCTTGTGACGCGACACGGCATGGGCGTGTTTGTCGCTCCGCCTGGCAGCGATCTCACGAAGAAAGCGCGACGAGAACGATTAGCCGTTTTGCTGGACGGCTTTTTCACGGAAGCGGTCTTGCTTGGTTTCACCGCCGACGAAGTGAAAGAACTCGTGCAAGATCGGGTGACTCAGTTTCAATGGCAAGCCGGGGCTTGATTCAAAAACTAACGAGGCTCGAGTCATCGCATTTCCATCATTCAGTTAGCCTTTTCGAGACCGATATCATGTCAGACGAAACTCCCCCCAATGCAATAGTCGTTGAACATCTTTCCAAATCCTACGGCTCGAAATGGGTTGTTCGTGATCTCAATCTGAAAGTGCCGACCGGCTGCGTTTACGGGTTTCTTGGCCGAAACGGCGCGGGGAAATCGACGACAATCAAGATGCTGACCGGCATGATCCCTCCCGATGCCGGGCAAGTCCGCTTACTGGGCGACGAGATCACGACGATATCACCTAAGACACGTTCGCGGATCGCCTACATGGCGGAAGGACATCCGCTCTACTCGTGGATGTCGATCGGCCAGATCGTCCAGTTCACTCAGGCCTTCTATGAACATTGGGACCACAAACTGGTCGACCAGGTCCTGGACCATTTCGAATTGTCGAAAAAGCAAAAATGTGGTCGCCTGTCGCGAGGCCAGCAGGCCCAGGTCTCGCTCGCCCTTGCCGTGGCTCCCGACCCGGAACTCCTGATTCTGGACGATCCGACTCTGGGGCTCGACACGGTCGTTCGACGCGAATTTCTCGAAGCGTTGATTCAACTGATTCAAAGCCGGGGCCGCACGATTTTCTTCAGTTCACACGTCCTGGGGGACGTCGAACGAGTCGCGACTCGTATCGGAGTGATGGTCGACGGAGTCCTGCGGGTCGATTGCCCGACGGAAACGTTTCGAGAATCGGTTCGCAAAATCGTAGTGGGATTCGAAGGCGAACCGCCCGACTTCCCAGGCTGCGAGGGACTTGTCACCTGGCGGAAAGTTGGTACGGAACTCGAACTGGTCATCGTCAACTGGGGCCCCACCCAGCAGGCCATCGTCGAATCGCTCGAGCCACGCTGGACCGATGTCGTGGATATGAATCTGGAAGATGCGTTTATCGAATATACCCGCGGATCAAAACGATCCCTGCCCATTTTTCATCGGGAGAATCACCGTGTGGACCGCGCTGCTGTCTAAAGAATTACGCGAATGTGGACTCTTCGCCGGATTAGCCTTGCTGGCCCAAATGCAACTGCTCGGCTCGGGGATGGACTTGCCATTGATCCCCTTGCTCAGTTCGGGGCGAGGGACTGAAATTCCGTTTCACGCGAAACGAGCATTCGACGTGATGTCAGACCGAGAAATCATGTTTATCACGATTGCCATCATCAGCGCGATCGTCATCGGACTAAATCAAACGCTGATGGAATCCTGGCGACAGACAAGCCTTTTCCTGCTGCATCGCCCCATGCCGCGATCACAGATTTTCCTGTGCAAGCTTGCTGCGGGCGGGTTGATCCTGCTCGGTACTTCTGCATTGCCGCTTTTGATTTATTGTTTGTGGGCGGCCACTCCTGGAACACACGCCAGCCCGTTTTTCTGGAGCATGACAGAACCGTGGTGGCATTCAGTGCTCGTTGCCTTCGCTTGTTATCTCGGGGCTTTCCTGACCGGCATTCGTCCGGCGAATTGGATTGGCTCACGCACATGGCCCTTGATTGCAGCGACTGGCATGGCATTGGGACTGAAGCTCGCCCCTGTCTGGACTGCAGTCGTCTATGCCGGTTTAGTCGCGCTGATCGCCTGCCTCGTCATTTCGATTTTGAATACCACACGTCACCGAGAATACCCGTGATCGGCAAACAACGCAGATCACTCTAAAGCCCATTTATTCTTTATCCTCAAGAAAGCTTTCCAATGTCTCGTTCGTCGCACCCTTCGTTGCTGATGTTCGTCTGGCTGACGATTGGCTACGCCGTTGTTCATGGGGCGGTTGCATCCTGGGGGATCATGTGCTGGCAGGCATTTTTTCCAAGCTCACAATATGTTGAGTCCGTCAAAATCAGCGAAGACGGCGAACCGCTGATTCAGATGATATCCGGCATTCAACGACAAAAAGTCGCATACCGACATTTCGACGGAACAGTATTGCCTGACGGCGGAAAAAATGATTTTGCAGGTCCGGTCTATCTTCCGAATTTGACAAAGCCTGCCGAGGCAATTTCGTGGAACAGTCGGATTTCCTGCTTTTCGGACTATCAAATCCCAAGCACGTGCTGGTACTTGATTGCTCCTCCGAATCGTTCGTCGACCGCCTATTTCGTGGGATACGATCCGCTCTCTCGACGGCTTGTGGGCTATATCAGCATGATTGGGTTTTCATCCGAGCTGCCGACGATCGACGAATCGTTCCCGATCAATTCTTCGTATCAAGCATCTTTCGCTAATATCATGACCGCTTCAATTCAAAGTCCAGATGTGATCGAGCCTCACATTGGACACGATTTTGAACCCGATGCCGAATGGACAAAGAAATGGGTTCAACAGACCGGTGCTCAACCGGATCATGTCTGGATTTTGTCGAACGGTAATCTTTATGAAATCAGGCTCCGTGAGCGCGCCGTTCGTAAGCTGATTGAAAACCGACCCGACTTGCATTCACTCTCGCCATTTTCCGTCGATAAAGACGGCACATTTATCCAAAAATTGATCGTAAAAGGTGAATCAGAGCTGATGATCATCGACCACCGGGCGTCGGGACATACAGACACATTGAAGCTCGATCCACTTCCAGCCAACAGCTATGTCTTTTTTTATCAACTGAAGAATGGACAACGACTTCTCACCTACGACGTCGGGAGGAGTCTGGGGAATCTGACTTGGACTAGCCACATCAAGTGGTTGGACGCTGAAGGTCATGTTGACCGAGTCGCCGAGGCCAAGCTGAGTTACAAACCGCCGAGCCCACCGTTTGACATCGGATTGGCAGCTTATCTGGGGATTCCGTCACCCTTAGTCGCATTCGGATCGTGGCTTGCTACACCATTCCTTCCTGAATTTACCATGGAAGCTAATTCAACTCTCGGAGAGTTCTTCCATTACCTGAAACTGTGGTTAGGACTCAGCCTGTTGACGGGAATTGCCACCGGTTGGGCCTGTCGACGTCGTGAACGCGACTGCTTCGGCTCATCGAGCTGGTTCTGGCCGATTATCGTCGGAGCCTGCGGTTGGTTTGGCTGGATGGGTTACATCTGTCTGCGCCCCCTTCCCGCTCGACTGCCACGCGGGCAATGGCTTCCAGCACAACCGGAACCGGCTCAACCCCTCGGGACGGAAATCTTTGCGTGACATTCTTGTGCCTTGCCAGACAGGCCAATCTGCGATCCGCACAATGCGGGGAAAAATTTTTAATGGGACGTTTGGTCCCGCATTTGTCTTTGTCCCGGAGGGACTTCAGTAATTAGCCGGTGGTTGAGCGCAGCGACACCACCGGATATCGCGATCGAAACGGTTTTGAATCCCGGAGGGATTCCAGAAAACGATAGTTGGCCGGCGTCATTTCGAAGAATGCAGAAGTGTCTGAACCACGCTTCTGCCATCCTTCCAGGATGACATTTCTAACATCGCAACTGATCCGGTCGTGTCGCTGGCGCTCAACCACCGGCTAATCGCTTTAGTCCTTCCAGGACACTAATAATGCTGAAAATTCACCAAACCTTCCTGCGGGAAAATCGTTCCCCACGACGAAGAGCACTGCTTTTCAGATGATGCCAGCGAGGTTTCACCTCAGACCAAATTAGCCATCATCGCTCCGGGTGATGAGCATCGTTCGAATACCCGTCAAATTCCAATCGGCATGTTTTCAAAAAGTATTTGAACGACGTCTCTGTTCCGATGTTTAGGCAACGATTGAATCGTTTCCGACGCATGCTCATCACGCGGAGCGATGATGGCTACTTTGGAAGACTACGAAGCAGTGGCGCAAGATTTGATTCGAGCCGTTCGATGACGCATCGGGCCCACTCACGCGTGACAAGACATTCACACCTTAACTACAATGACGGAATGTCTATTCCACTCCTCCGCTGATTTCCGTTGATCGAGGAAACTCCCATGTTCACCGGAGTGCTGGCACTACTCGAACGGTCGCTGCGCATCGATGCCCGTGCGTGGGGACCGCACCTCGCTCGGTTTGGGTTGATGGCTGCGATCTATATTGCAGTCTGTTACGCCTCTGCCACGAGCAACATCTTCGGTGCCCCCGGCCTGCGATTCTTTACCAGCATCGGGTACCTCAACCTGGTCTTCATGACACTGCTGGGAATCGGATTTTTCTCGACTGCCGTAACGGAAGAAAAGGAAGAAGACACGCTCGGCCTGATGCTGATGGCGGGGATCAGTCCGCTGGGAATCCTGATGGGCAAGTCTGGGGGACGATTGTTTCAGGCTTTGCTGCTGATTGCTGTCCAATACCCTTTCACACTACTGGCCGTCACCTTGGGGGGCGTGACTCAGGACCAGGTCTGGTCGACGTATATCGGGATGTTCGCGTATATGGTCATGCTGGCAGGAGTCGGCCTGTTGTGTTCAACCATCGCACACCGAAATCGTTCGGCGTCGTTTCGATTGAGTCTGTTGATTGTTGTCTACTGGTTGATCCCGCTACTCAGCAACCGACTGCTTCTCGAGATTGGTATGAAAGTCCCCTACCTGTCAAAAACCCTCTCGTTCATTGGTGAGTCGTGTCTTTTCATTCAGATGGGGACGATCCTGACGACAGGGTTTCATGAAACATTGTGGAGCCGTCAGGTCGTCACGAATCTCTGCATCGGGGTGTTGTCGTTTGTTTTATCGTGGGCTTTGTTTGGACTCGCGGTGCGGGAACCGGCAACCGAAGCCGCTACGCGAGGGTTGCTGACAAGATCCCGAACTTTTCAGCTGTTCACACCCAGTCGGCCGTGGTCCGAGCCAATGATCTGGAAGGATTTTTATTTTGTCACGGGAGGAGTCGGAGCCATCTTGATCCGATTCGTTCTTTACGCGTTCCTCTACGTATTATCGATGTTGATTATGTTCGGCTATTTTGGCGGAGGGAGTGTCGGAAATACGGAAAAGCAGGCTCATGGAATGTTTCTTGTACTCGCCATGTTCGGCGTTTCGCTTGATGCGGCACTGATCGTCTCGCGGTCGCTTCACGAAGAGATCCGCTCACAGACACTGGCGACACTGATGCTGCTTCCCAAATCAACGGGGATGATCCTTTACGGAAAGATTATTGGCGCGTTACTTGGCTGGTTACCCGGTCCGGTCTCCCTTCTCCTGGGCATGATCGCCCTTCCTTATGGCCCCAAAAACGTGTCGGAGTTCTTTGAAGCAGGCGGAGCTGCATTCTGGCTAGTCTCGCATCTGATTCTCGTCCCACATGCCGCTGCGGCCCTGGCCATGTTTGTCCGTTGGGGCGCCTTTCCTCTGGCAATCGCAGTCTCGTTCGGCTCACTCTTCCTTTCGGTCTCCATCTTTGGGGCACTTCGAGCGGGCCAAAACGCCCCCATCGTCTGGATAGTGATTTTTATCGTCCTTGCGGTCAGCGCAGCCTGCCATGTGGTCGTCTGGCTGAAAGCGGAAGCGGTCTGTGCGAGGTAGACGAACCCGAAGCCATCACGCCGAGCGACCGACTTCCCAGTTCATCCAACTGCGCCTTGCGATCCAATAACCCACACCTGCCGTGAGGTACAATCCGCCGATTAACGGAACCATGATTGTCGGAGTATGCCACCATTCGATTTTCTGGAACTGAAGACCAGGCGGCGTGATGAGACAGGAAAGAAGCGCACAATACCCCAGGAATCCCGCCAGCGCGATTTTCCAGAGGGAATTCAGCGTCAGGGCCCACATGCCAAACGAGAAAACGACCGACAGAATCCCAAGGAAGATTACCGTCGCCAAAAGGGCATCTGTGACCGTCCAGATTCCCAATGTCCCCGACCATAACATGATTTCACCGAACACGAGTCCCACCACCAGCACAGGTAAGATCTCGAACGCCACTCCGTAAAACCAGGTTGTGACCCAGTCGCGTCGCGTCACCGGTCGAAGCAGTTCGATTTCCTGCATCGGCCGACGCTGAAAGGCAAATGCCAGCGGCAGCAACAGCCCCATGGCAAGGGTCTGAAATCCAGTAAATGCCGGCATTTGTTTAAATTGTGATAACGTATCAGGAACGAGAAATGCCGCTGCAATCCAAATCGCCACGATGACCAGGGTGGTCGCCTGCAACCAGTCCCTGGAGCTGGCAACACAACCAATACGCCATAGCTGCAAGGTTGTTATCGGATTACCACCCTGCAACCGTTCGATAAAGCGGTCATTTTTTGAATCCATCCATCGCAGAGCATACGGGGCTCTTTTTCCTTCGCCTGCCTGCAAAGCGAACTGTCCCTTACGCCAATAATTGGTCCAGCCGCCGAGGTCGAACATCCCCAGCGGAACATTCCCCGCATCCGATTCTTCGAGTTCTCGCTTCAGCCCGATGTGCCAGCGAAACAGATCGACGGCACCCCAGATCGATGCAACCAAAAGCACCAATGAGAACCAGGGACGCTCACCCCGCAAAAACCAGTCAACTTCAGATCCACAAGAATTGAGCAGGAACTGAAGAATCATCGGAGGAAAGACGATCGCAAGAACCACCTGAGGAGAATTGAAACCCGGCATCGGAACGACATTCAGGCTGGTTAAATAGCGGATACACCTGGCCCCTAATGCCAGAATTAACACGAAGGCAAGACACAGGCCAGTTGACGCCACGACCGAGCAACCGACAAACAAATCCAAACCGAATGAGAGACCTCCCATCAACAAGATCACGGCAATGACCGGCATCAGGTGTGATCGCGCGAATTGAGGCATCAGCAGGCTGGCTGTCGTCACGAACTGTGATGACAGCTGTACCGCCATCACAATCATGGCAAGCAAACCACAAATCAGAATTGTCGCTGCTCGCTGCCCGACAACGGGATCAAAGGAATTCGGGCGAACTCGCAAATTGGGCAACGCCGATTGCAGATCTGAAACAAGATGAGGATAGTATGGCCCCAGTTCCTGAACGAACAACCGCTGCAACACAGGAAAGCCCTTCAGCGAATCGAGCGTCTCGTCGGGCATTCCGTTTTCGCCTGGGATCAGCCGCGTGGAAAGGGTTGTCAGTTTTGGCAACTGCCGCCACTCGTCTAATCGCTGCACGACAACTCCACGAGTGTCATCACAGATCAGTGTTTGTACGTTGGGTGGCCAATCCAACGACGGTGAAGTATGCGCCACTGTCAATCCGAGCACGCGAAGATATTCAAGACGAGACTGGCCTTTCCAGGCATGCAGCCCTTTCTCTGTCAGAGAATTCCCATCGTAAAGCGTCAATGACCTCAAGTTGTGAAGCGTACACAACTCGGCCAATTGTTGATCTGTAATCGCGCCAAAGATCGTTAGTGATTCGAGCTGAGGAATTGCTCCCTTTTCCATTAATGGCTTGCATAGGGTAACGTCCGTAACGGTCAGGCTTTTTAAATGAGCCCAGTCAATCTTTTGAACGTCTCTGTTGACGACTGATACCGAAGGAATTGGACTTGGCGCCGAAGGTTCAGCCGATGTCAGCGCGCGTGCTCCTGGATAGGGAATGACCTTTGAACGTCGAAAATCCGTCCAGAATGACCAGACCAGTCCGAACAGTATGCATCCAACACCTGCGGCCAAGATCCACATCAACCAGCGAGTCCGATACGACAACCACACGGCACCCAGACGGCTGGGACGACGAATAACAGCCACTTTTGCAATTCGATTATTCATGGTGAAGCTCCAGAAAAATCTCTTCGAGATTCAAATCTTCGACCGCCACGTCTGCATGCCATTTCTCTTCCAGTTCACCCACCAACCGATCGTCGAGATCCCCCACGGCAACCATCGCCCGGTTGTGCGAAAATTCACTTCGTAGTGCTCCACGAACGGCGAAGTTCGCCGGAAGGTCGTTCGCTGCTGTGATCCGCAATCGCTTGACGCGATCTTTCACCGCATCCAGTTCATCGAATAAGACGATGCGGCCTTCTTTGAGAATCGCCAGATGCGAAGCAACTCGTTCCAGATCTGACGTAATATGCGTCGAAAACAAAACGGTGTGCTGTTCGTGCTGGCAAAGTTCCAGCAGCGAACTCAGAAACTCACGCCGGGCAACGGGATCAAGACTCGCCACGGGTTCATCAAGCACCAGTAATTCGGGACGATAACTGAGTGCCAGCACCAGCGCCAGCTTCTGCAATTGACCGGGTGACATCGTCGCGATCCGATGGTCTCGCGGCAGTTCCCAGCGATCAAGAAGCGTCTCTGCCCAGGCGGGATCCCAAGCGTCATAATACGCCGAGGTATAAGCCACGATGTGCTTGACCTTCATCCAGGGATAAAGCTTCACGATTTGTGGCACGTAACCCAGGCGACTTTTGGCCGAGGCACTGAGATTCCACGGGTCCTCGCCAAACAGACTGATCGACCCGGACGTTTTCTTCAGCAGCCCAAGCAGGCACTTGATCAAGGTTGATTTGCCGGAACCGTTGGTGCCGACAAGCCCCACGACGGCCCCTGCCGGGACATTCATATCAACATCCTGCAGCACGGTCTTCGAACCGAACGACTTCTTTAAATGGCTGGTCGAAATCACAGGGTCTGTCATGTCATGACTGCTTTCAATTCGGAGCGAGTTCGTTCGAAGTTCGGACAATGCCCAATGTGACAATCGGTGCCGTCAATCTTGTGCCACTGCTTGACCGTCATCGGTCAAGCAGTGCTCCTGCGTCGTCCTGATCGGTCGCAATGCCGTCGCTTCTCTGATGACTCCGACGCAACGGAATTGTGAACGTTGTCGTCGTCACTTTTCAGGAACAATGTCCATGATCGACGAAGCGTCGGGTTCGGACTTATCATCGAAAAGACGAACTTGTGGCGTCGCCTTTATCGGAGTTGCCGCCAATGATGAGACCTCGGAGTGTTGCATCAGCTGCATGCTCAGCATGCACCCGATACCGGCTAAAAAAAGGAGAAGGGACATCATCCCAGCGACATATGGCAATGACGAGCGATTCTGTTTGGAAACGACGTTTCCTTCAAGATCGACCTCGCATCCGCATTTTCCGCATGTGTATCCTCCAAACAACCACTGCCGCCTGGTTTTCTTGAAAGGATTTTGCAGAGGCGATAACCGCTCGCCGCATTCGGGGCAATTGCACGGTCGCCGAAAGAGACCAAAGATCACCATAAAGAAGAAAAAGAACGGAACAAAAACAATCCACAGGATGTCCACGATATTCTCCTGATTCAGTTTCTAAGACTTGCGTCCCTTGAGGACAGAACGAACAACGGCCAGCGCCTGGTCATCGGTCAATTTGAGCTGCCATGCCCGTGTCGCGAGCTCTTCGGCGAACGGCCGCAGCTCCTGCTGCCTTTCGACGACGGGTACCATTGTTGTGGCCGCCCCCGCATCTAATGCACCCACCGGAACGCGCATCCCTAAACCACGTTCCCGTTCCAGTACACCGTCAGACTCGAGTTTTGCATAAGCCTTTGACACGGTCATCATGTTGACCTGCAGATCGGCCGCCATCTGACGGACGCTTGGCAGTCGGTCTCCCGGCTTCAGCCGCCCGCTCGCCACGAGTGCCCGGACCTGGTCTATCAGTTGCCGGTAGATGGGTACGCCGGAAGTCGGCTGAACGGCGAATTCAAGTGATGTTGGTTGCATATGTGTATTACGATAGTAATGCACTGTCGCGAAGTCAATGGGGAGTTGAAAGAATGTTTTTCTCTGATGGCTGAGCGATGAATCTGTCGCCTTCGTTTAACCGCGCCTCGCAGAGAAGCGGGGTCAACCGGCGGCAATGACAAGCCCGCGGCGTCAATTGCCCATTTGGCGAATGCGTACGATCTGTCAATGCTCAGTGTTGTTCGAAGAAATCGGCTGAACGCCGATTCGCCTGCGCCGATGGCTACGGGTTAAACGACGCAGCCGGTTTCTTCGTTTAACCGCGCCTCGCAGAGAAGCGGGAACAGAACGGCCGGTTTGACGACACCCGAGGAGTCATTTCCCGTTGGGGCGTTGAAACGAAAGGGCTGCGGCAACGGTCGAAGAAATCGGCTGAACGCCGATTCGCCTGCGCCGATGGCTACGGGTTAAACGATGAAACTGTCGTCTCAACCGGCTAATCGCTAAAGCCCTTCCAGGACACAAAGCAATGCACAAATGCACGAATTTTTCGTGCGGAAAAAATCGTTACCCGCGTTCGTTGGCACAGGCCTCAACGCGATTAAGCCCTTCGGCTACCGCGCACTGATGCCGCCACGTCAGCCAGCGCCGCATCCGGAACCACAAACGAGTTCTGCAGCAACGTATCATCCTCATTAATGAGGTCGGGAAACTTACGGTCATGCAATACGGTCACTGCAAAGATCTCTTGCACAGAAGTCTCAAACCGCATGAGTGCCACAAGCTGACCGGTCAACAGATTGATCACGCTGACGCCGCATCGACGCTCATCCTCTGTCAGCCGCTGAGTGATCGGGATTCCACTGAAAACGGCACTTTCACGAACCTGCGAAAGTCCGACGAAGGCAAAGTTACCAACAAAATCGACCCCTCGCGTAAACCCGGGCAATTCGACGATCGGCTCGTATTTGCCGGTCTGCAGATCAACCAGACCAAGCGTCCCCGCGCCTGATTCACAGACCCATAACCGACCACCATACCAGCGAGGCGAATGAGGCATCGACAGCCCTCGAGTGATCACCTCGTTCGAATCGATATCGATCAACAGACCACCCTTCGCCTTGTTTTCACGCCAGCCCCCTGCCGTGTTCGTCTCACCCAGCGCTGTGACGTAACGAGGACGACCCTCCACCATCGCCATGCCGTTCAAGTGACAGCGGTCGGTCGGTTCGAGTTCGGTGATAAACGAAGGGCGCCACCTCGGCGTGAAACTGGCCGCCTTGTCGATCGTGCACAGGCACGAAAATCGAGTGTTTACCACCCAGAGTTCACCATCGTCGGCGAACGCCATTTCATGGATCTGGATATTGCCCGTGACGTGGCTTGATCGAGGCAAGTAACAAGCGTCGTGGCTACCGGGTGGAACCAGTCTCGCCGCCACGTCGGGAACATTCACATAATCCCAGATCTGAATTGTTGTACCGATCGCAAGCCGGTCACCCTGCAATGCCATCCCCATCGGGGCCTGGAATACGCGGAAGTGAGCATTTAAGTGATCCCCTTCGTCGCGAAGCATCACCAGCTTACCCGCCTGGTACGTGGTGACCAGCAGCGATGAATTCATCTGCCGCAGCAGACCCGGAAAGTTCGGCGTATGCACCGCGTGCAACGGACGCGTATCTACGGGAGGTACGGCCGCCGCTTGGTTTTCGGCAATCGCTTCAGCCGGTTGGGTTCTGTCGTTTTCGGCCATGTCGAAAGAGCTCGCTTCTGTTGATCGCTGGAAAATGAGCCAGTCAATTCCGTGTGATTATCACGGCAATGGCTGCGCCCGCAACTCAACGGGAGGTCGAGGCTCCCACACAGCCGCGACGTCGATGCATTTACCAATTTCGCAGCTCGCCAGGTGCTTCGAGGTCCCGACAACACCGTGAAGAATTTTTTGCCTGAAAATAGGGTCATCGCCTCTTTATTGCCATCCCGGCAGGGATATCAGTAATTAGCCGGTGGTTGAGCGAAGCGACACCACCGGAATCGAACGAATGAAAGACAAACCAATCCCGGAGGGATTGAAGAACGAACCCGGACAACGCATCAATTGAAAACAAATCCAAAATCGACATGAATTCTGGCATCCCTCCGGGATGCAAATGTCTTTTCCGTACCGCTATCCGGTGGCGTCGCTACGCTCAGCCACCGGCTAATCACTGAAATGCCTTCGGCATATAGAAATACGGGCGTTTTGCCAACTCTTTGTTTTCCTGACGAAAAATCCTTAATGGCGTTCCCCTCCCAGTGCGACATCTTCGCCGAACGCGAAGTTGCAACACGGTGTTATTACAACCGACGAAGATTGATGCTTCCCGTTACAGCATTGCTGTTCGAAAACCCGTCGTTCACGATGATGCTCACATTTCTCGTCGTCGTGGACGGAACCCCAGCCACGTTATAGAACCCGATCGATTGCAGTATGGTCTGGTAATTCGCCACCGATGTCGACCCCGTGATTGTCAACGAAGCCGTATGAGCGACCAGGTCTTCTGTAAACGTATGCTGCAGGGCAAACTGGTTGAAAAAGCTGAGCCGATCGCCAACCTGCCAGTTGGTGAATGAAATCGTGGCCCCCGTTAAGACCGTGCTGTCGACATCGGCGACTTGCACTCTTGCTGCAAACAGCACCGGTGGCGCTCCCTGCACGTAAAGTGAGACGGGATTGAGCCATGATAAGACTGGCGACGCGTTCGTCGTCGTGACGATGATGTTTCGAGCCACCTGGTTACTGGGCGTCGTGTCATCGAACGCCGTAAACGTCACAAGGCGTATTCCCCGTGAAATATTAGGGCCTGATGAACTGAATGTGACCGATCGAAGCGCCGAACGGTAGTTCGACACGCTGCTCAATCCCGTTAGCGTCATTGTCCCCGTCGCGGCATTGAACACACCGGTGATGCCAGACTGATTGACGAACGTCAGCACGTCATGTCCGGCAGAATTGTTCTGGTATCCTCCTGCGATCTGCACCTTCGCACTGGTCAAGTTTTCGCGCCCGGGATCGGTGACTAACAAGGTACTGGTGATGGGCTGTGGTGGAAACTCGGGATGATTGGCTTGGTAGACCAGCGGCGTCTGCTCGATTCCCGACAGCACTGGCGGCTGATTTGATGGAGCCACCGTGAAGTTTTGGACCCCCGGTGCTGACGACTGGCCGATCGTGTCAGTCACCACGAAGGTTGCGGTTCGCGGCGCCGTAAATAGATTGCCGGCCACGTTCCAGAAAATGACCGTTTGCAATGTCGTCTGATATTGGGCTGGCGTGGCATAACCACTAAGCGTCAAAGTCGCCGAGGTCATGTCCGGACTGTAAACCAGCGAACGGTTCAAGGCGAACAGGTTGTGGAAGTCAATGTGATCGCCCGGCTGCAGGTTCGTGAATGTCACGACGGCACCACCGAGATCCAGACCCAATGGCTGATTGACCCCGATCGTGCTGGCGATCGGCACCGGACTGCCACCCCTAATGAACGTGGTTGTTCCGTTCAGACTGGACAGTGTCGGCGGAGCGACCGTCAACTGCATGTTGACATTTCGCGTCACCGTGTTGCTGGCGAGTGGAGTCGGCATCGAATCATCGTAGGCCGTGAACGAAATGGTTCGAGGTGTCCCGTTGGCCCCAGGACCTGACGAGCTGAACGTCACCGACCGCAGCGCCATTCGGTAGTTCGTCACACTTGCTGACCCCGTTAGCGTCAACGTTCCGGTCATAGAATCGAACGAACTGGTCAGACCAAACTGAGGCGTAAACGACAGCAGGTCACGACTGCTCGAATTGTTCTGGTAACCGGAAGTAATCTGAACCTTCGCACGAGTCAGATTGTTGCTGTCCGCATCGAAGACCTGTAGCGAGTTCGTAATGATCTGTGGTGGAGAAGTCGGATAGTTCGCCAGGTAGGTCACTGGCGTCGTTTCGATTCCGGACAACACCGGTGCCTGGTTCGCCAGCGTCACATTGATGGTTTGCGATCCGTTGGCCGTGTTCGTCAGGGTGTCAGTCACGATAAACGTGGCCGTTCGCGGTGTCGTTGATGGACTCGCTGCGACACACGAGAAGACGACTGTTCGAAGTGTCGCCTGGTAGTTGGCCGCCGAGCTGACCCCGGTAAAGGTCAACGTCGCCGTGGTTTCATCGGGACTCAGCACTAGCGAACGCTGGAGCGCGAACGGGTTATTGAAATCAATGCGATCTCCGACTTGCAGGTTCGTAAAGACCACCGTGGCACTGACAATATTCAAGCCGAGGTTCTGGTTCACAACCAGAGCCGGAGCAACCTGGACGGGACTGCTCCCTTGAGGATAAGTCGTCGTTCCTCCCCACGGCCAGCGCATATCAAAGTTGTTGATTTGTCAGTACTTCGGTGAGGAAGTCTGGATTCATCATGCAGCGTAGCATCTTTCCCCGGAGGCTGTCTATTGCCGGATGGCGTTTCAGCAGGGTGACGGCGAAGCGTCGCA
>CAIOKO010000106.1 GCA_903858935.1 uncultured Schlesneria sp.
GCATCAGCTCGATGGGTGACAGTTTTTTCTGTGGGGCAGCAGGTTCTTCCGACTTTACCTCGGCAGGCGGTGTTGCGGGCTGGTCTCCTGCTGCGGCTGGCGGCTGTTGTGCGTTTGCTTCAGCGGCCTTTCTGGCTCGCATCTGCTCGATGGGGGACAGTTTTTTCTGTGGGGCAGCAGGTTCTTCCGACTTTACCTCGGCAGGCGATGTTGCGGGCTGGTCTGCTGCTGCGGCTGGTGGCTGTTGTGCGTTCGCTTCAGCGGCCTTTCTGGCCCGCATCTGCTCGATGGGTGACAGTTTTTTCTGTGGGGCAGCAGGTTCTTCCGACTTTGTCTCGGCTGGCGGAGTTGCGGGCTGGTCTGCTGCTGCGGTTGTCGGCTCTTGTGCGTTCGCTTCTGCTGCCTTTTTGGCCCGCATCTGCTCAAGCGGCGATAGCTTTTTGGTTGCTGAGCCAGTTTGAAGCGGGGCCGACGTTGTGGCTGTAGCGGATCCCTTGTCAGTAATGACCTGTGGCGGTGCCGCGCTTTCTGGGATTGTGCGAGGCCTTGCTTCAATTGGTGTAGTATTGCCCGTCGCACGGACAGCTGGCGATGCAACTGGTTTTGCGATGACTTTAGGCGCTTCAGGCTGGCTGTCATTCAATTGTCGACAAAAGGCGGTCCAATCGCGAATGTCATCCATTCCCAGCGACAGATTCGTATTGGCAATGACTTGAACAACACCGTTTCGCACGATGAAAACGTCGAGTGGTTTCGAATCTGACCACGGTTCGCCCTCTTCACATATCACCTTGCCGGGCGGGTAGATTTCCAGTGTGACATTGTCCTTGAGGGTTTGAATTTGCGATTCTGTGAGACCACTAAAGATCTGGAATTGCCGCAGATGTGTATCGAGCGTCCGTCGGCTGTATTCCTCGTCCACTTTCTTTTGATGATTCGGGTCGTCACGAAGTGTTTCAAAAACGTTGCGGTTAAATTCCAGCAGGAGACAATCCACCCGGGCGATCACCGTCGCTGAACGGGGAGTGAATGATATACAGCTCATTTCACCGAAAATGTCCCCTTCCATTAGCGGCGCTTCGCGGGTCTTGTAATTAATATCTGTCGGTCCGTCGCTGGGAATCGAACTCACTTGTCGAGACGGAGCCTTAGTTGAAGGTGAAAATAAACGTTCGAAGAAGCCCTTCGAACGAGTTCGAGGCGTGGACGGAACAATGACAGCTGTCAGGACCTGGCGATCTCGTTCGGGATCATTCGAAGGAGTCGACTGTATTTGAAGGTCCTTATCAAATTCACTTAATCGATTTAGATCGTCGGCGTTGGGAATATAAAAAGCCGTGCCGCCGGCCTGCCCCTGCTGGAAAATGATCTGACCTTTGGAGTAGTTCCTCAGAACGATACCGCCTGGAAGTTTTTCGGCAGAAATAGGTTTCTTCATTCTTCGGAACAGATCAAACTGATTAAGTAAACGTGAGTCTACAGGTTTATCCCCTGGACGTGGTTCAAGTTTGATTT
The DNA here is from genome assembly GCA_903858935.1 of uncultured Schlesneria sp. GTDB lineage: Bacteria > Planctomycetota > Planctomycetia > Planctomycetales > Planctomycetaceae > Schlesneria. Next base: position 1,516 of record CAIOKO010000106.1, read on the forward strand.
CCGCCTTGACCGTTTTGGTCTCCGTCTTTGCCGTATGTTGAATTGGACTATTTGTTGGAGTGTTTGATTGCGTTCCGCCGTCCATATCTTCATTACTTCCAGTAGGAATTCGCGAACATCGTCAAAAATCGTGACGGTCGACTGTACAAATCTATCTTCGCGTTCCCCTCAGTTGTATGCTAGGAAAAAACATGGTTTGGTCGCCTGATTTTTTTGAGGTCTGCTGTGATTGTTGATCGTTCGCATTTTTCCTGGGCATCCTGGTGCATCGGAGTTACCTTCGGTGCATTGGTTCTCTATTGGGCCTATGCTCAAACGGAGCCCAATGGCCCCAGCGGAGGATCATGGCAGGGGATGCTTTATGGTGTGGCGGGGACGGGATGTATGGTCTACGCCGGGCTTCTGGCTTGGCGTAAAACCGTTCCGAAATGGCAGGTGGGAACTGCGAAAATCTGGCTTCGTGGGCACATTTGGATTGGGCTTTTAAGTGTCCCACTGATTCTATGCCACTGTGGATTTCGATGGGGTGGGCTTCTCGAAAAATCCCTGATGGTCACATTTGGCCTGGTGATACTGAGCGGAATATATGGACTTGCCGTTCAGCAACTGCTGCCTCGATTAATGACGTCTACGAGTCCCGCACAGGCGATTGCAGCCCAGTTAGATGTTGCCTGTGACCGATTGCGTCGCTCCACAGAAATTGCGGTACAACAGGCTTGCGGCACTACGTTTCTTGAACCACTTTCAACAAAGTCGAAAAACCCTGATCTGGCTGGGAATGCAGCGGCAGGGGCTGCAATGAATTCTTCGCAGGGGGGTATCGCGTCGCAGAAACAACTGGATCATCCGACGTTTTCGCCTACGCTGGAAGTTGCAAAGTTTTACTGGGAACAGCTGGACACGTTTTTGAGGTCAGATGCAAATGTTTCGCACGATTTGGCGAATCCGACCTTAGCGGCCGCACGGTTTGCTCGGCTGGAAGAAAGTGTGACTGGTGACGAGCTTCCAAGGGTCATCAAGGAAATGCAGGCTGCGTGTGATGAACGAAGGCAACTGCTTTCTCAAGCCAGTGTTCACTGGTGGTTACACGGTTGGCTGAATATTCATGTCCCGTTATCGGTGACATTGCTCGTGTTAGGATTATGTCACATTATCACGGCAATTTATTATTAATGCGGAATGCGTATGCCGGCGCGATAGTATTAAGAATTATTGTTTCGACTATTGATTTGGAAAAGCGAATAACGTGGCTGACAAACGTCAACTGAAAACAATTGGAAGCCGGTACGATCTTGATGTTCTCCGGCATCGGGACCCTTATCGCTTGATGCGTTTTCGCCTTTCCGTCGTGTTTCTGCTTGGCTCGGTTCTTGCCTGTGTGCCGTGGCTACTCGGAGATCACCGTGCATTTGAATCACGGTGTGTCTCAAACGCTCATAAATCGTTTGAGCAGACTTGCAGCAAGTGCCATGACCAAACCGGCACACCAATATGGCGGATGATCAACTTCGATAACTCGCTGACTTCGACCTCCGATAAAAAGTGTCTGGCGTGTCACCGCAAAACTAGTAATGACCATCTGATGTCGGTGACGAATGCAGAAGAAATCATTTGGAAAGATCGCCATTCGGAGCTTAAGAAAACGTTGAATGGTGAGCTTGATCATTTGAAGTGTGCTGGCTGCCACGATGAACATCGCGGTCTCACTGAATTGGGTCAGGTTCCAGACGCCCATTGTGCGAATTGCCACACAAAAGCAGACAGTTTGGTTAAGTCAGCAGACCCGGATAGAAAAAGAAGGTTCGATCTGAATTTTTCCGTTTTCTCCAAACATCCTCCGATATCGATCTGGCGAAAGCCCGAGCCTGGCAACGATTTGTACCCTAACAATCTTGTGACCTGGTCAAACGATCAAAAACCAGATCATCCTGAGGACGCTTCTGCGATTCGATTCAGTCATCATCGCCACCTTGATCCCCAGCTCAAGATTGCTGAAGGCAAGACGACCTCGCTCAATTGTGCCGATTGCCATCAGGCCGAACTCAACGGTGCCTATTTTCGACCAGTTAGCTATCAGCAACATTGTCATCAATGTCACAAGCTGGGCTTCACGTCGACTGAAGAGCTGCCGCATGCTGACCCCGAAATTGTTCAGGGGGTGATTCTCGACCGTCTGCTGAAGAAGCTGAAAAACAACGAGGATCGACCGGCGCAAACTGATGAAATTGGAGGTCCCACCAAGCCGCCCATTGTTTCCTCGTCGATCGATCTCGACCCAAAGCTGCAGTTGATTGGCGCCGCAATGCAGGACGAAGTTCGAGCGGAATTCCAAAAGCTCAAGGCTCAATTGTTTGAGCCGACAGGGATTGAGAACGTCGAATTGAGAGATCACACAAAAAGCGCCGTTGAAAAGTCGTGCACCAAATGTCACTTCACCGCACAAGACAATAAAGGGAGCGTCGGCTGGAGAATTGTTCCGACGAAGATACCTTCCCAATGGATGACACACAGTCACTTCCGGCACGACCGCCATTTTTCCGTTGAATGTCAGATATGTCACACGCAGAACGGTGCCCTTAATGAACAGGTTGCCCGCCAGGAATTTTATCCGGTCCTGGATGATCAACATAAATCGTCGACATCGATTTATGCCAGCATTTCAGCTCGAGACGTTTTGATGCCGAGAATTGAACTTTGTCAGCAATGCCACGGTGGTGGGGAATCGCGTGGCGAACGTGGTTCAGTCAGTGATAAGTGCGTCGATTGTCATAATTATCACCACACATCTGCCAATGCCAGTTTCGGTCCGGAAATTAACAATTCGTTGAAAGACGGTCAGGCTGGTGCCGCTGACGCCAGGAAGATGCTCTCAATCAAAGGGGGCCAATGAAGTCTTCATCAAAGACGGGCGTCCCCCAGTGGATAATCAGGACGTACGGCTTCATTTCGAGTCGACCTTTAACATTTGTTACCCTCGGCTGGCTCGCCATTTCAGCTGGACTTGGACTCAAGACGGCATTAAAGAATGGGCCGCTCAGTCGATCGATCGTTGATTCACGCGCAACAGCTCTGGACTTTCCCGCGAATCCCGGTTCTGCCGCCGAATTCCGAACGCAGTCCTGTTTCACCACTAACTGCCACGGAGCATTGCCCGGTGATTCAAGGCCTGCAGAAATTCGCCGTGATGAATATCACGTATGGATTGGCGACCCGCATGCCAAGGCGAGTCGAACATTGCTGGGAAAAGAATCAGAAGCCATCTTTCAGCGTTTAGGAATTTTGACGCCAATGCCTCCGGATAAAGATGCAAGCGAAGCGACGCATCAGCATTGGAAGAACTGTCAGGCGTGTCACGACACGAATACACATTTGACCGTGACAAAAACACCAGAAACGGTCGTGGCACCGGATCAAACCAATTATCTCGCCGAAGGGGTCAGTTGTGAATCGTGTCACGGTGATTCAAAAAAATGGTTACACAATCATTACAGCGAAGGCTGGGGGAAAAAGACCTCTGCCGAGGATAAGCTTGGGCTTAACTTATTTTCTGCCGGTGACCTGCCAAACCGGATCGCACAATGTGCCACATGTCACGTCGGGGGAGGGAAGGGAGATGTTAATCACGACCTGATTGCGGCCGGTCATCCTGCGCTGAAGTTCGAATATACGTGGTATCTTTCCCGCCTTCCCCAGCATTGGAAGTCAGGCCGCACAGTGGCCATCGGAAATCGATCGCGAGAGTGGTTTATCGGCCAGCTTGTCACAGCGATTGCTGCCTTAAATCAACTCGAAAATCGAGCCAGTACGTGCGCGAAAATGGATGCGCGGGCTCAGCAGTCATCCTGGCCAGAATTGTCAGAATACAATTGTTTTGCCTGTCATCACGACATCAAGGAGTCGTCCTGGAGACAACAGCAGCGAGGTTTTTCAGGTCTTGATCTGACGCAAAAAGAGAATAACCGCTTGGCAATGCCATGGGGAAATTGGAATTTAGAACTGATTCAGATCCTGGCGGATCAATTGAATTCATCTGAATCAAACGAGTTTTCCACGGCATTCAAGAAGCTTGACAAGATGCTTCAGGGAACGGAATTACCTGGCGCCGCAGAGACCTTAACACAATCAGAAATTGTCCGTAACAAACTGCAAAAATGGCTGAAAAGTTGTGAGTCGAAGGGCTTGGACACAGATCTTCTGGTTCGTGATGTCGTCATGAATCAGCATGAGAAGCTCGTTTCTTCATGGGATAAAACTGCCAGTGTACTTTTGGGGATATCAGCGACTCAACGTAACTCAACGCAATTAACTGAACAGCTTACGAGGGCTATGAATCAACTCAGGCTGCCCGCAGACACCGATAGCCCAAGAGGTTTTCGGCCCGAGCAGGTTCCAGACGACGCGGAAGGTGAGGACTGGGGTAAACTGCTGAAAAGTCTTGTCAAAGTTCCCACGACGCCGTGAATATTCCGACCGAACTGTCGGGCTTGTTATAATCGCTTCGTGTTTCTTACTAACGTCGATTAGCGAGTATTAGTGTTCTAAAACTCTTTGTATTAGTTTTTGTTGCGAGCAGTACGCTCGGCAGCAACTTCATTCGCGTCCTCGCGTTTTGATTTGATAAACATTGTTGCTGGCAAGCCGTCTTTCAAAAGATCGCGGCGATTTGTGACTTCAGCCCAGACGCGGACTTCCTGACTGACCTCGTTAATCGTCGGGGCGATGTGTTTGATCTGCCCTTCGAACCGCCGTTGTTTTTGTGGTTCCGCACCGGGTACTTCGACAACAACGGCATCGCCGCGTTGAATGCGATGGCTGGATGCAACGGGAATAAATCCTTCGACTCGCATCGTGTCGAAATTGGCGATTTCCACTACCATTTCGCCCACGCCCAAGGCTTCCCCCGGTTGCTTGCTGACCTGTAAGACGACACCGGAAAAAGGTGCTGTAATCCGGTACGATTCCAGTGTGACGTCCGCTTCCTTTTTTCTTAAGGTCGCCATCTGCTGATGGAAATCAGCCTGCTCAATCTGCAGAACGGCCTTCTCAGCTGCCAATCGTAGCTTCTTAATATCCAAGTCTGAAAAGCCACCTGGAATGCTTCGATTCAATTCCATTGCCTTCGAGTACTCCAAGGTCGCCAGTTCGCTGATTTTCTTATGCAGTCGAATATCAACCGTATTGGCCATCTCTTTTTCCGCCAGAGCGAGTGTCTGTCGTGGCACGTCATCTTTCAAACTGGCGATCAACTGCCCTTTTTCAACGACGTCACCCTCGGTTACCGCGATGTTTTGCACGATCCCCTGACGGGAGCCGGCGAGCGATGCTCGACGGACCAGGCCGATTCGACAATTCGTTACGATCAGTGGGGAATCGGGCGACTCGGCGACAAGGCTTCCCGTGACCATCGCCATCGTTGCGGCTACAGCGATGACGCGGCGGTTGATCATAAACGGACATCCTTCAAATTCAGGTACATTATCCTGCATGCGTGTATCAGAGAATGAGGTTTTGATCAATCACAATTCCGCACTTGACCAGAACGAAACTTTCGATGAACGTGCTGCCGATTGTTTCGTAATTTGACGGGGCGTTTTAAATGCCGCAGGGTGGTGCGAATTCCGCTGGCCGCGTAATAGACGATGACATCGTTTCTGGCGTCGCTACGGGTTTGCCCGAAATCAATACCTTTGCCGTTCAGATTCATCAATCGCTTGATCCCAGGCGAGTCGCCATCATTGCCGTACAGGAACTTCGTCCGATCCTTCGGTGTGATCGAATCTGTTTTCTCGAACGGCGTGGTGTCGGGTTTCGGCTTGTGGCGGCGAGTGATCAGGTCGGTATTCTACGCCAATCGAGACAGGCGGCGTTTCTGGAGCAATTTGTCGCTGCGGCGATTCCCACAGGCGAGCGGCTTTCGTTTCCCGACGGGGATTTCGAATTGCCTGATGAACCAGGAAAGTTGTTGGCCAGTTATTGGGGTGTTTCTCATGGCCAAATGATACTGGTTGAGCCTCTCTTTTCCCGCTTGCACGAACTCGGCGAGAACAACTCTACCATCAGTGCCCCGACGGTTGTCGGGGCACTGGTGGTAGAGTCGTTCTCGCAAACAGATCTGAGTCCCGAGGTTGTTCCGAAACTCAAGTCTGCGGTGGAACATTTGACGATTTCGCTGGCGAATGCCCGGCGGTATTCGCGACTTGTCAGGGTTCCCGGTTTGTATCCGATGGGATTAATCTTCGAGGCCATCCGTCGAACTCGCACGACGACGATTTTTGCAGGTCTGTTGTTGCTCTCAACGCTGCTGGCGGGTGCCGCGATCATAAAACGGCCTTTTGAAATTGAATGTTCAGGTCGTTTGATGCCCACGATCCGACGTGAAGTCTTTGCAGGCATTGAAGGGGAGGTTGTCGAGGTTCTCGTCAATGAATCGGATCGGGTGGAAGAGGGGCAGGTCATCGCCCGACTGAGGTCTCGGGAGTTGGAGAAAGCGTTGCTCGATCAGACCGGCCACTTAAGCCAGAAAATGAAAGCCCGCGATGCAGCACGCGCCGACCTGAGAACCAAAACGACACCTCAGGCGCGCGGCCAGTCGGCTCGCGATCAGGCTCAGTTAGAGATCCTCATTTCAGAAATTGAAACAATTCATCGCCAGCTTGAACTGCTGGAGCGGCAACAGGAACAACTCGTGGTTCGAGCGCCGATCTCGGGGACGATCACAACCGATCGATCACGAGAACGACTGCTCGACCGACCCGTCCATCGGGGTGAATCGTTGTTGGAAATCATGGACGAAGCAGGAGCCTGGCAACTGGAATTAGCGATTTCCGAGCGTAAGTCAGGCCATTTCCTGTCCTATCGCCAGCAGCAACCAAAGGTTCCGGTCAAGTTTCGTTTATTGTCGATGGCGCCACAAACGTTCGACTGCCAGGTGACACGCCTGGCCGACCGAATGGTGACAACTCCCGAGTCCGGCACTAGTAGCCTGATTTTCTGTGACGTCTCGAATCTCGAATTGCCCTCACGTCAGATCGGTTCAGAAGTCAGCGGCCGGCTTCAGTGCGGAAAGAAGAGCCTGTTGTTTCTCTGGTTCCACGAGTTCTGGGAACTTTTGCAACGTCACTGGTGGATTTGATTGCGTTGAATTGAGTATGGGTGTCGACTTTTCGAATCACTCTTTCTCATTCTCAGGCGAGTTCAGCTCAGGCGATTTATATCCCCGGGACTTCATAATCGCATCGATTGTGGGGCGGACGCCCGGCAGGTGAGTGACCAGTTTCTGGAAGGCGTCACGAGAGATTGCAACAGTATGGACGTCAGTTTTGGCGCTGGCCTGAGCATTTCTCGGGTGGTCGGAGACCAGGGCAAACTCGCCAAAGACGTCTCCCTCTTTTAGAGAGCTGAGTACCTTGTCCCCCTTGATAATGTCGACTTTCCCTTTCACGACGACCAGCAACTGGTCGCCAAAGTCTCCTTCATTGAAGATGGTCTCGCCCTTATTGAAGAAGAGTTGGCGGACTGATTGGGATTCGTGGACTCGCAACTGGGCTATGTCGCGCGGCAGAATGACATCGATGATCCAGTCCATAGCGACTCGGACTTTGCGGTCCCAGCCGGGAATTTTCATCAGATAGATGGCTTTCCACGCCATCCACGCGGGGATTCCCCGCATCTTGATACCCATCACTTCGGCAACAGCGGAATATCGCCCCAGTGATGCGAGCTTTCCAAGGCCGGTGAAGAGGAATTTGGATTGTTTCTGCTTTCGGTGAGCAGCAAGCAGATTGACTGCACAGGTATTGGCTTGGCGAACGGCGTGTTGTGCAGTCGGCGGCGACATGATTCCGTCGGGCTGTGGGACGGCAGCACAGTCTCCGACAGCCCATAACATTTCGAAGTCGGGGACATTTAAGAATTCGTTGACGATGATTCGCCCCGCACGATCGCGTTGACAGGGGAGCGCGCTGACCAGAGGATCGGGTGCTGAAGGGACTGTCGTGACTACGGTTCGTGTCGGGATTCGTTGGGAATCGGGTGAGACTTTCGATGTGACTACAACGGCGTTGTCAGAGACGGCATTCAGTCGGACGTTGACCTGAATCTCAATACCGCGTCGTTCCAGAATTTGATGAGCGTATTGAGCCAGAACGGGATCGACTTCGGGCAGTATTCGATCCGCACTTTGCAGCAGCACGCAACGAATTTCACTCTTCTTTAAATTCCGATAGGCCGAAACGGCATGCGCTAAAAAGTCGTGTAGTTCCGCGATGCATTCAACTCCCGAGAATCCACCTCCCGCCACGACGAATGTCAGCAGTTTTCGCTTTTCGTCTGGGTCGGTTTCGATATCGGCCTCTTCCAGCGCACGGACTGCTTCGTACCTCAATCGCATCGCGTCACCGAGGTATTTAAACGGTATGGCGTGCTCTTTCATCCCTTGCACTTTAGAGAAATCGAGGCGGCTGCCCAGGCAAACTACCAGTTGATCGAAGGCAAGTGTTTTTGTATGCGGTTGAAAACCTGGCGAAAGTTCCACCGTTTTTGCGGCAAGATCGATCGATTGAATTTCACGAATGAAGACTCGCGTTTTTCGAAGTAACCGCCTGATTGGAATCACACCGTGCTGAGGCGCGATCGTGGCCCCGACCATTTCGGGCAATAGCGGTTGGAAGACCATGTAGTTTTCATTGCTGACGAGAACGACATCGATTTCGTGTCGTTCTCCCATTGTCAGAAGTCGTTCCAGGTGCATCGCCACATGGACTCCCGCAAAGCCTCCTCCAAGGATCAGGATGCGATGTTTGGGGGTCGTCGGCGAATGGAAATCGTCGTTTGACATGAAACCTTAAGTCCAACAGTGAGGAGGATTTTCAAACAGAGAGTCTTCGGAACCACGATGGTACCGGACAACACCCAGCGAATGCCACTTTGGCGAAATCGGATTCCTATTTACCTGGAATCCCAACTGCGGTATACGAATCGCGATGCGTGGTCCTTCGTCTCCCATCAAACTTGTGAAATGAGTCCTCGCCGATGCTATTGCCATCGTCGAATCGCCCGATTCCGCTGGTTCGTCGATCGGATCTGCAAATCAGTATGATGTCGTTTCGCGACGAGACGCATGTTGTTGTCAAAGATCCTCTGGCGCTGAAGTATTTTCGGCTTCCAATCCTGCAGTACCGCGTCCTGGAGTCACTGGATGGTCGGAACTCGTTAGCAGAAATCCACAGTCGAATTCAAGACCTTGGTGACTGCGCAGCCGTCACGACGGCAGAGATTTTCGGATTGATCCTCGATTTAGCGCGGAAGCGATTGATCTGGAGCGAACGACCGGGAACGTCGAATTCGCTTCTGGATCAGGCTGAAGCGTCGGATCGTAGCAAATTATGGAATATTGTCCGCAATCCGCTTTTTATCCGACTTCCTGGGATTCATCCGGGCCAGGTACTTGATTGGCTTGCGCGAAAACTGGCTTGGATTTATTCCACACCCGTCGTCTATGCTTCTATCGCATTTGTTGCAGGAACGTGGTTGTTTCTCCTGCTGCATGCAGAAACATTTCTGGGCGAGCTGCCAACGATAACCAGCCTTCTGGCGGGGAATGGCATCGTTTCACTTTGGATCGTGGTGGGGTCGCTCAAGATCTTACATGAATTGTCTCATGGATTGGCGTGCGAGCGATTTGGCGCGGAATGTCAGTCGATCGGTCTGGCGTTTTTGTTTTTCAGCCCCTGTATGTACTGCGATGTCACCGACGCATGGATGTTGCCACGCAAGTCGCATCGTATCGCGGTCTCACTGGCGGGGGTTTACGTTGAACTGTTTATCTCGTCACTCGGGTTATGGCTCTGGTGGTTTTCGACACCGGGGTTATTTCATCAAATCTGTCTTCAAGTGTTTTTGGCAGGGTCGGTTTCGACATTGCTGCTGAACGCCAATCCGCTGCTTCGGTTTGATGGTTATTTTGTGATTGCCGATTTGCTCGAAATACCCAACCTCTATCAGCGAAGTCGTCAGGCCATTCGGCGATTGGCAGCACGATACCTGATGGGATTGCAGATCTTCGACGATCAAGTTACGGCCCTGAATGAACCCCTGTCGATGATTGCGGCTTACGGTCTGGCGTCAATTGCCTGTCAGGTACCAATGTTGTTTGGATTAGGTTTTTTCCTTTACAGTCTGCTCCAGCCATTTGGTCTCTCGTCCCTGTTCTGGATTTATCTTTCAGGAATGTCTGTTGTCAGTGGATGGCGTTTTCTTGTTTGGCGGCTTCAGGTCGGAAAGCAGCAGAAGTCGGCACGTCGCTCTTGGGTTCATACTGCCTTCACGCTCGGATTCAGTCTCGCCTTGTTGACTGGAATCTGGTTTTGTCCGTTACGAAGTTCTGTTACGACATCAGTGATGATTGAACCAAGATCAGCTCAGCCTGTTTACGTGGAAACTTCGGGAACGGTTCGGGCTGTATGCGTCCGTGAGGGGGACGTTGTTGCCGCTGGCACAATTCTGATCGAAATGGAGAATCTGGAGTTGGATCGACAACTTGTTGTACTGGAAGGGATGCAAGTCCTTCATCATACCGATTTTCGGCTGGCGCAGGCGATCAGTGACCCAGACCTGATGTCGCAGGTGAAGACTGCCAGTCATTCGTCTGCTGAGCAGATCGAGTTTGCCCGTTCCGAAAGGGATCGACTTCAGTTGTTAGCACCACTCGATGGCCTGATCGTTTCGGCGAAGAGATCAATCGATAGCCTGTCTGTTTCACCGAACGAGACACAACTGGAGTCACCGGAGATTCTCGATTCCCGGCTGTTGGGAATGTATTTGCCGCGAAGAACGTGTCTGTGTGAGATTGCTCCGACAGATCGTTGGGAAGCAAGTCTTTGGGTTGATCAAAAAAGTCGACAGTATCTGTCGCCCGGGCAGAAGATTTTGGTTCGTCTCGACGCTTATTCCGCAGCGATCGTGTCAGGAACTGTGGCGTCGATCGGGTCGGCCAATGAGGCGACGATTCCCGCCGCACTTTCGATGAAATCTCAAGGGCCTTTCATGACGAAGTCGGTTTCGGGAAGCGAGGTGCCAACAGAACCGGTTTACCGAGCGACGGTCATTCTTGACAAAATGAGCTTTCCCGTGCAGTCCGGTATGCAGGGAAAAGCCCGATTTGATCGTCCGACATTGACCGTCGGTGCCTGGTTGACCGACGAATTCCATCGGCTGTTTGTCCTGAGGTGAAATCATTCCGAAACAGCCAGCAAACGCCTCTTCAAAGCGAGTCCTGTCGATCTTGCCTAAGGCCTGGTGCCGCTGGAAATGGGAGCGGATGGCCGAGCGGATCATCGAAGAATCCGAGCGATTGCAGGCGATCACGGCGATGGAACTGCAGAAGTTGGCTCGACAGTGTCGTAGCCGCGCCCGACTTGCTGCATTTGATGAGCGAACGACGGTCGAGGTGTGTGCGCTGGTTCGTGAGATTGCCGGCCGCGAACACGGGATCCGGCATTTCCCTGTGCAGGTTCAGGGCGCACTGGCAATGCTGAACGGCTGGATCGCCGAAATGAGAACCGGAGAGGGAAAAACATTGACGTCGCTCATGAGCGTCACGGTACTCGCGTTGCGCGGGAATGGATGTCATGTGTTTACGGCAAATGACTATCTGGCGGAACGCGACTGTGAATTTGCCAAACCTGTCCTGCATTGGTTTGGACTGACGGCGGATGTGCTTGTAGCCGGTCAACTCGAACAGGATCGGAAGAAGTGTTACGAAACAGACGTGACGTACGGTTCAGAAAAAGAAATTGGATTCGACTTCTTACAGGATCGGATTAATGGAGTTTCCAAGTTTGGAAATGAATACCATTCGCTGGATCACAAACCCGTGCCGATGATCCAGAACGGGCATGCCTATGCAGTGATTGACGAGGTTGACAGTATTCTGCTGGATCAGGCCTGTACTCCGTTGATTATTTCATGTCCACAGCCTGCGACAGAAGAAGATCTGATGCTGTTTCATTGGAGCGAACAATTTGCTGACAGGTTATCCGTTTCCGCAGACTATTTGCTTGACCCGCGAATTCAGTCGGTCAGGCTGACACAGCGAGGCGTTCGCAGGCTGAGGCTGACTGCAAAACCGACAGCCGTGGCTCGGCGGCCTGGTGAAGTTCTCTTTTCACAAATTGAGCGAGCTCTGGCGGCTCGACATTTTTTCCATGAAAACCGCGAATATCTCATGGTGGACGGGCGACTTGAAATCGTTGATCAGGGGACCGGCAGAATCTTGCCGGGACGAAAATGGCGAGACGGTCTGCACCAGGCCATCGAAATTCGAGCGGGATTGAAGCCAAGTGATTCCACTGGAAGTGCCGCTCGCGTGACTCTTCAAGCCTATTTGAAACATTATCGATTCCTGTGCGGAATGACCGGAACCGCCTCTGAAGCACGTGCAGAATTGAAGTCGACTTACGGGCTTCGTGTAATGCCGATTGCGACTCATCGCCCCTGTCGACTCCGGCAATTTCCGGCACGGATCTTTATTGATGCCGAACAAAAGTGGGCTGGAATTACTTCAGAATTGACGAAGCTTGTCGACGCTGGCCGTGCTGCGCTCGTTGGCACGACATCGATCTCAAATAGCGAATACTGCGCTGACCGGCTGAGAAAACTGGGGATCGACGTTCAGGTATTACACGCGAGACGGCATCGTGACGAAGCGGAAATTGTGCGCAGGGCAGGGGAGCCGGGACGAGTAACCGTGGCGACGAACATGGCCGGCCGGGGTACCGATATTAAGCTACATCCCGCTGTTCGCGACGCTGGCGGACTGCATGTCGTCTTGTCAGAAATGAACCGATCGACGCGAATCGATCGGCAGTTGGCTGGGCGTGCGGCGCGTCAGGGAGACCCTGGTTCGAGTCAGGCGTTTGTTTCAGTAGATGACGATTTATTGACGATTCTGGGCGCGACTCGTGTCCATCGATTGAAGGAACTCGCTCGTCGATTTGCCAGTGGTGAACTTCCAGGCCACTGGATCAGGCATTTCGAACGAGCGCAGCGTTTGTTTGAGCTTCGAGCCGAACAGGAACGTCAACAGCTACAGCATCGCGAACGTCTTCGATCGGATACGATGGCTCCGCTGGGGCTCGACCCGTTTGTCGAGTTCGCGAGCGATGGTTAAAGTTAAATCAGAAACGCCTTTTGATTTTACATCGGGGATACCTGTGCTTGCTGAAGACGAACGTATGCACCAGTCTCGTGAAAGATCCGAGAACTGGCAGCGCTGGGGGCCTTATCTTTCAGAACGTCAATGGGGAACCGTTCGCGAGGACTATTCACCCAACGGCGATGCGTGGACTTATTTCACTCACGAGCAGGCGCGAAGCCGTGCCTATCGCTGGGGGGAAGACGGTTTGCTGGGAATCTGTGACCGGCAGTGCCGCTTGTGTTTTTCGCTGGCGCTCTGGAACGGTCGAGATCCGATTCTCAAAGAACGATTGTTTGGTCTGACCGGGCCGGAAGGGAATCACGGTGAAGACGTCAAAGAGACGTACTTCTACCTTGATTCGACGCCGACGCATTCGTACATGAAAGCTCTCTATAAATATCCTCAGACCGAATTTCCGTATGCAAAGCTGATCGAAGAAAATCGCCGTCGAACCCGGTTTGAACCAGAGTATGAGCTTGAAGATGCCGGTGTCTTCGAAAATCAACGATATTTCGACGTCTTTGCGGAATATGCCAAGGCCTCGTCCGACGACGTGTTGATTCGGATTACAATTGCAAACCGGGCCAACCAAAAAGCGCCGATCCATCTGCTGCCGACCTTATTCTTCCGAAACACGTGGTCTTGGGGTTGCACTCACGAAGGGTGCGAACGAAAGCCAATTATTACGCGCCATGCCGATGGCTCGTTGTCTGCTGACCACGTCACACTGGGACGATACCGGTTGTATTGCGAACAAAGTTCGAAAGCACGTCCCGTATCGTTTCTGTTCACGGAGAACGAAACGAATACCAGTCGTCTGTTTGGAGCGACTGGTGATCGGCATTACGCGAAAGATGCCTTTCACGATGCGGTTGTTTTTGGAAAGTCAGACGCCGTCAATCCTCGTTTTCGCGGAACAAAGGCCGCTCCTCACTACGTGTTCGAGATTCCCGCGGGCGGGCAGGTGACGGTCAGGCTTCGACTCACCGCAGAAGGACTGGTCGACGGAGCTCCGTTCGACGCACGCTTCGACGATGTCTTTGCGAATCGGATTACCGAAGCGGATGACTTTTATCGGTCAAAAATCTCGAACGCAACAAATGATGCTGAAAGGCTTGTATCGCGGCAGGCATTCGCAGGGCTCCTTTGGAGTAAGCAGTTCTACCACTATGCTGTCGAGCCATGGTTGAACGGCGACCCGGATTTACCTCCTCCTCCCGCCAGCCGAAAAATGGGCCGAAATCGAGATTGGATGCACTTGTTCAATCGAGACATCATCTCGATGCCCGACAAATGGGAATATCCATGGTACGCGGCATGGGACCTTGCCTTTCATATGATTCCGATGGCAAAGGTTGACCCGGAATTTGCCAAGTCGCAACTGATCCTGATGCTTCGTGAATGGTACATGCATCCCAACGGGCAGATTCCTGCATACGAATTCGGATTTTCTGACGTGAACCCGCCGGTTCATGCCTGGGCCTGCTGGCGTGTCTATAAGATGACCGGACCACGCGGTGGTCGTGATCGGCAGTTCCTCGCACGTGTGTTTCAAAAGCTGCTCATCAATTTCACGTGGTGGGTGAACCGTAAGGACGTTAACGGGCAGCATCTGTTCGCCGGTGGCTTCCTCGGTCTGGATAACATCGGTGTGTTTGACCGCTCCAGGCCAATGCCGACAGGAGGACAGCTTGAGCAGGCTGACGGGACTGCCTGGATGGCGTTCTATTGTTTGACCATGCTTGCGATCGCCTTGGAACTGGCACACGAGGACCCGGCCTACGAAGACATTGCTTCCAAGTTCTTTGAACATTTTATCGCCATTGCCGACGCCATGAATTGTGTCGGAGGAACTGGGCTATGGGATGAAGAAGATGGCTTTTATTACGATCAGTTGAAGGTGAACGGCCAGGTCCATCGTCTCAAGATACGGTCGATTGTCGGGATAATCCCGTTATTTGCAGTCCTGGTCCTCGAAGGAGACTTTTTGGAAACGTTGCCAGGTTTTCAAAAACGGATGGATTGGTTCCTGGCAAATCGCCAGGATCTTGCCAGAAAGATTTCGTACTGCGAACTCGAATGCGACGATGGGACGACCCACACTCATCGGCTGCTCGCAATACCGTCTCATCAACGACTCGAGCGTGTCCTCCGTTATCTGCTTGACGAAAACGAATTTCTTTCGCCATATGGCATCCGGGCGCTGTCGCGAGTCCACGACGAACACCCATTTTCTTTCTGGGTTGATGGCGAAGAACATCGCGTCGAATATGTTCCAGCGGAATCAACCTCAGGCTTGTTCGGCGGAAACTCGAATTGGCGGGGGCCGATCTGGTTCCCGGTCAACTATCTGATCATCGAATCGCTTGAACGTTACTACTATTTCTATGGTGAATCGTTCCAGGTGGAATGTCCGACGGGATCAGGCAAATTCATGTCGCTGAAAGACGTTGCTCAAGAAATCAGCCGAAGACTGGCTTCGATCTTTCTTCCAGGCGAGGACGGCCATCGTCCTGTGCACGGGGAAAATGACAATTTCGCCAGCGATCCTCATTGGAAGGATCTCGTATTGTTTTATGAATACTTTCACGGAGACAATGGTCGTGGTGTCGGAGCGAGTCACCAGACCGGTTGGACTGCATTGGTGACACGCCTAGTCGGAAAACGGGAAAATAAAAAATCGCTTCCGGAGGACAAGCTGGAATAGCTCGAAGTCATGGCATTTCCTTGTACGACTGCTCGGCCGTCTTCGGTCAAGCAGTGTTCTTCGAACAAGTGTTTTACTCGTTCCCACGTTCCCGCTTGGGAACGAGCTCTTTCGAAGTTCCGCATCGCGAATTGCAATCCATACCTCAGGCTCGCGTCTCCCTCGAACCTATCGCTGGCCATCGTCCCGCTAAGTGGTCATTTCTTTTCGTGGACTCCTTGACTCGGCGTTTTAGCCTCTTCCTGTCCCTCGCATTGGTTGCGTGTCCGGTCCGCGATGGGTTCTTCGTATCCTTCGTGTGGGCTCTCTGCCAATCCCACAGCCAAATGTTTGATTTAAGCGGCGTGTTATGGCGAGACGCCGATTTGCCGCAAAGCGTCTGCTTGTGCTTAGGCTTAGGCCCCACGCAGCCACCATAGAAATATTGCCGAAAACAGAAGATCGGGGTTGAACATGACGACGCTGCACAGTGGCATGTCTCCTATCAATGCCAAGACAACCACTGATGCAACGCAGGCCAACTTGCCCAAAGTGAAAAAACAATAGGGACCGATCATTAACTGGTTTTGCGGATAGCCAGCCGTATGCAAGACCGAAAATTACGATGGCACTGGTCGCGATCGCTATTCAAACGAGTGGCTCCTTCGGAGGGAACCCAACGATTGGCCCAGGATGCTCTCTGGAAATGCGAGCGGTAAGGCTGCCACGAAGTTAAACAACGTTGACAACTCAAGGGCACGCCGCATCAGCATATTTCGATTTATGGCTAATCTTCTCGTGCGGTGCTAAACACAAAAATGACAAGCAGGCGCCTTGCTGTCTGCGTTGAATGTCGGTTGTGTTGATGTTTGAAAACGCAATTGGGTGTTAGATATCAACTTGAGCCGCGTCCATTTCGTTGACAACTCGAACTGAGGAAACGCCAGATCTGCGGCGAGTGGGCATTTAATTGCCAAGCGACTTTGGAGAAGCTCCATTATCCAACTTGATAGCATGCGGGATTATCGCCATCCCAGGCCATCGATCCGCGAAAGGCATCCTCAAGATTTGAATACCATCCAGAATCCATTCCTATGCTAAGGTACTCGCCTCCGATAAATAACAATCCCCAAGGAGATGACGGACCGAATCCGAATTCACAATATGCGATGCATGTATTCGTTGGGAGGTGGTCAAGAACAATCCAGCAGGGGAATTGTTGTCCGGGTTTACCATAGTCCCATTCTCGCATTTCGCGTCGAGGCACCACGATCAAAGGCTTCATCGCGCTAAGAACCGCCGCATCGACGATACGCGAAAGTTCTGCATCGAGCTTCTGTTGGATCAGCGCTTTATTGGACATGGATTTGTATTTGAACGTTAGAGGTAACGCGCGCGTGCTCGCTTCGCGTTGACCAAAAGGTTCGACCACTTTATATCCCCAATTTGGGGCTTGGAACCGAAATCGTTCGTTCGACGTCGATTTGTTAGCGTTTAATTGCCTTGTTCCCTTTACCAAAACCCGACGGTTCGGTTGTTTTCAGTCACCGGCGTCGTTCAATATTCGTCGTGGCGTATTCGAGGAGACTGTCGGCCGTGCAGGACTTTTATCTTGACCAATGGACGGCACCAGGGCCCTCGGAAGACCTGTGATCTGGCTATTTGAACTGCTGGCCCGTTGGTTAGTACGACTCCGATCTTGCCGCATTAGCTAAGAGTTGACGATATCCTCTGCTCAGTCCTTCGTAATGTTGTATTAGGATCATTGTCACTGATTTGGGTCAACGCATTCATTCACTTCGCGGTTCGGCGGAAGCCTCGCACGCCTAATCAACTTGCAACGGATAATTAGCTTCGGAACCCGTAGTTCGACACGAACCAACTGGCTGCGCCGGTCATTCGCTTATAATGAGTTTCCTGAGGAGAATTGCTTCGGGATTGTCGGGGGCGAGTTGAACGGCTTTTTCAATGGCTCGCTTCGCGTGCGGTTTGTCGTTCTGCTGAATCAGCATTTCCGCCGCTTCACAACAGATGGCCGCGTCGTCGGGAAGATGCTTCACGCCAAACTCTCTTAAGAAGGGGGCTTGGCTTGCATATTCATTCAGGCTGGCCAACCCAAGTTGAAGCAGTGGATGCCCAGGGTCGATCGATAAGACCGATCGGATTGACGCAGGTGAACCAGTCCGGATCAGGCGCGTCGCTGAGTCGCGTCGGGTTATGGTCCAATTTGTTGAGATCGGCAAGTTCGGCTGTGGATAAAGGTTCTGCTGGACGAGTGTTGACCAGTCGGGATGATTTGCGAGACCTTGCTCTAACCCGTGAACCATCAACTGGCGTTTTTCGGTCGGGACTTGTTCCAGCATTCCAAGTTGTCGCCCCAGCTGCTCGCCAGACTCGGTTGATGTAATGGCTTCGGCCGACGTCCCATCGAGAAGTTCTAACGAACGAATGTCCCAAAGTTTGGCTGTCTGGTCTTCACTGGCCGAAACAATTTGTGTGCCGTCGGGGCTGAAGCTAGCCGTGTTCAATGATTTGTCATGAAGCAGGGGAGGGCCGATCGGTTGACCCGTTTCGGCGTCCCAGATCCGCGCAGACTTGTCTTCATCCGCCGTCAACACACGTTTGCCGTCCGCACTGAATTTCGCACTATTGATACGACTTTCGTGCACTAACGGTTGTCCAGTCAACTGGCGTGTTTCGGCATCCCAGATTCGGACCGTCTTGTCGTTACAGACTGTCAGAAAACGCAATCCGTCGGGCTGATAGCTGGCAATGTAAACGGCATCGGGATGTGGCAACGGCGATCCTATCAGCAATCCTGTTTGGGCATCCCAGATTCGAACCATTCCATCCCGACTTGCCGTAATGATTTGGCTGCCGTTCGGGCTGAAGCTGGCCGAATCGACGAAACCGTTGTGCAAAAGTTGTGGACCGATCGGCTGTCCTGTATGCCCATCCCAGATCCGAGTGGTCTTATCTCGACTGGCAGTGACAACCCGACTTCCATCAGGACTGAAACTTACACTCGACAAAAAACCATCGTGTTTTAATGGCTCGCCAATCGGCTGACAGGTGACTGCATCCCAGATTCGGCCGGTACTATCCTGGCTGGCGGTGACGACACGAGTTCCATCCCTGCTGAAACTGGCCGTCACCACGACACCATTATGGATGAGGGGTGGACCGACGGGTTGACCTGTTTCCGTATCCCAGACTTGAGCCGTCGAGTCATCGCTTGCAGTGACAATTTGATTCCCGCGAGGACTGAAATGGGCCACTGTCACCGTACGTTGATGTCTTAATGGTGGGCCAATCGTCTTGCCGGTACGGACATTCCAGATTTGGGCCGTATTATCAGCGCTCGCTGTCACCACACGGATACCGTCAGGGCTGAAGCTGGCGTCGTACACGGAATTGTTGTGTTTCAGTGTCTGGCCGACAAGAAGGACTGTGAGTGAGCTCCAGAGATTTGCCAGCAGATCATCGCTCGAAGTTAACACGCTTGTACCGTCCGGGTTGAAGCAGGCACTGTTGACAGGGCTATTATGAGTCAACGCTGTTCCGATCAGACTTCCGTTTGAGGTGTTCCAGATTTTTGCAGTTCGATCGTCGCTGGCGGTGACAATTCGCGTCCCGTCAGGACTGAAGCTGACGCTGATCACCGAATCGTCATGCTGAAGTGGACGGCCGATGGGGGAGCCTGTTTTCGCATCCCAGATTCGAGCCGTTTTATCGTCGCTGGCGGTGACGACTAGTGTTTCATCAGGACTGAATCGACAATTGGTAACAGGCCGATTATGTGCAAGCGGCGGGCTGATTGGCTGTCCGGTCTCTGCATCCCAAATCCTTGCAGTCGTATCCCCACTCGCTGTGACCACCGATGTCCCCGACGGACTGAAGCTGGCGAAATAAACTGCTCCCTGATGTCGCATGGGCCGACCGATCGGCGTGCCAGTGGTCGCATCCCAAACCTGTGCCGTCGTATCACCACTGGACGTCAAAATACGTGATCCAACAGAACTGAAGCTCGCCGTGAAAATTGCATCTTGATGTTTCAACTGCACTCCCGTAGGTCGTCCGGTTGAAATGTCCCAGATACGTGCAGTGCCATCACCACTGGCGATTAACAGAAACAATCCGTCAGGACTGAAGTTTGCCGTGTAGATTGTTTGGGGATCTTCTATGGCCGGGCCAATTGGCTGCCCCGTTGTTGCGTCCCACAATTGCACGTTCGTATCGCCGCTGACGGTGACAACTTTTGATCCATCAGGACTGAAAGTCGCAATGCTGACAACCCCCTGGTGTAGCAGCGGCAAACCAACAGGCTTGCCGGTACGTGCCTCCCAGATCCGCGCAGTCTGATCACGACTGGCAGTGACAATTCGATTTCCGTCGTGACTAAAACTTGCGCCGAGGACCGCTTCTTCATGACGAAATGAGTAAACCGGCAATGGTAACGCATCGCGGGCGCCATAACGGAGTGCCATCCAGAGAGCATCGCGAGCATTGTTGTTTTCAGGATCATACCTCAGTGCCCGGCCCAGGTAGGCCAGAGCCTCGCGCCATTTTCTTTCGGACAGCCGCTCTTGGGCCGTAGCGAAGTCAGAACGACTCGCTTCACGGACGAGTTCTCGAGCGATGGATCGTTGCTGGATGGCCTCATCACGTTTTTGAACGGCTTCGGTTCGAGCAGCATTAAGATTCGTGTTTGTGATCTTAAGCTCGTCGTTCTTGCTGGTGATTTCTTCGTTTTGATGACTGATCGTTTTGTTGGCAGTGTTGAGTTTGTGATTCGCGAAACTGACAATCCCGTAGGCGATCGACGAAATCAATGCAATCAGCGCCAGTGAGACACTGCCCGCCTGAACCAGGCCTTTATTTTTGCGAGCCCATCGTGAAGCCTTCTCGCTGATCGTATCCTCGGCCGCGCTGATCGGTTCATCCGCCAGCCAGTGTTCAATGTCGTCAGCCATCGAGTTCGCTGTGGGATAACGATTCTCGGGACGCAAGGCCATCCCCTTCAGGCAGATTGCTTCCAGCCCCCTTGGTATCTCGCTCAGTAATTCCCTGGGACGAGGAAATTCTCCCGTGCGTACCTTGCGCAGGGTCTCGAAAAGGTTTTCCCGTTCGAATGCGGGGCGACCGCAGAGAATATGAAAGAGCGTTGCGCCCAGGCTATAGATGTCGGTCGAGGGGCCGAGGTTATTCAGCAGGCCAGCCGCCTGTTCAGGGCTCATATAGGCTGGCGTCCCGAGTGCCGACCCCTGCAACGTCTGAATCGAGCCGCTCAACGCAGATGTCGGACGCAACGGCGAATCGGCTCCAACTTCCTCTTTGCCGATTGCTTTCGCTAATCCCCAGTCGACGACAAGGGTTTCACCATACTTACCTACCATGATGTTGGCCGGTTTTAAATCTCGGTGCAGCACACCACGGCTGTGAGCATATTCCATGGCATTGCAAACATCGGTAAACCGTCCCAGAAGCTGGCGTAATGCTAATTGACGCTCACCCGGCGATTGTATCTTCTGCTTTTCCTTGTCATGGAAAGCATCAATCAACGCCTTCAGGCTGTCACCTTTGATAAATCGCATGGCGTAGAAGGGATTACCACGGCGGCCGTGTCCAAGTGCGTAAACCGGGACGATTCCAGGGTGTTCGAGGCCACCCGTGATTTCGGCTTCCAGTACAAATCGTTCTCTGGCCGTCGGGTCGTTTTCAAAACGCTCCAGGATTTCCTTCAGCGCGACTTCCCGGTTCAATTCAAGGTCCAGCGCAACAGAGACTTTTCCTAAACCCCCCTTGGCGTGCGAACGCAAAAATCGGAATCGCTCAGACGTATCGGCGGAAGGCTTTGACTTTGGACGAGAATGTGTTGTGGAATCCGCAACTGTTTTCTGATCCGAAGTTGTCCGTTGCGATTCGTCGTCGCTGACCACGGTATGTTGACTGATTTCGTGATTGGACTCGGCTCGCGGTGCCAATATGCCATCGGCAACTGTTTTCTGATCGCCGATCGTTCGTTGTGACTCATTGTCGCTGACCATGGTATCTTGGCCGATCTCATGATCGGACATGGCCGGCCGTACCATATATTCTTCGGCAACTGATTGCTCATCTGCAATCGGTCGTTGTATTTCGTTGTCGCTGATCGCGGTATTCAACGTGATCTCGCGATCGGACACGGCTCGCGGTGTTAAATGACCTTCGGCGAATGTTTTCAGACTGATGTCTTCGTCCGAAGGATCGGAAGGTTCCCCATGACCATCGACAAGGGTGTTCAGCTCTTTCTCATCATCCGGTGAGTCAATGTTCGTCAAATCCGAGCTCATGATCAGCCTCCTAGTTTCCGGTCTTCGCCGGCACAGTCACATCGATGATCGGATCATTCAAGAAACGGATCAGCGAAACGGGAGTATACTTTGGCTGCTGATTTCGCCATTTGTCATAGACGCGACGTGACACGAATCCTACGGTTTCAAGCAGACTGACTCGGCCATCGGGTTCGACGGGTGGAAACCCTGCAAGATTCGGATCAACCGTGCTGCCGTCGGCACTTCCCCCAAGTCCATCAAGCAGGAAAGCGGTGAACCTCCCATGACGATTCAGGTCATCCTCTCGCGCTGATAGGTCTTCGGTCGTTGCAGCAAAGACGACGGTGTTGAGATTCTTCAAAGGTCGCAGACGTGCCTTTTCGGATTCCAGTCGGGCAATATTTCCTGCGTAACAGGTATCAAGAAAAAATACTTTGCCGCAGTTCGGAATTTCTTCGATCAAACCACGGAACGCTGACCACGGGATTGAGTGTCTTTGCAGGACCGCCAACTGGGACAGGTTCTTGATTTCACTGACCGGAGGGACAAAAAAATATTCCTTTCCGACGACCTCGCCCAGCCCCGCCAGAAAGATCATGACCATATCGTTCGACTTCAGCGGTGTTTGTTTAATCTGACTTGCAAATTGACTTAATTGCTTCTGGAAGACCTCTTTTTCGAATTGACCGGCATCGGACAGTTTGTCATCTACAATGACTTTCACCACACCGATCTTGTAATGAGGGCCAGCGCTGTCCCCGATCAATTTCACAAAATCTTGCGCGTCATTGATACAGAAATTGAGTTTCAAGCCACCTTGATAGTTATTTGCGCCGATCGCCAGGACATGAACAGTCCGCATTTCGGGCTGTCCCGAAATCGCGAACGGGATCTGTGCATCAGAATACAATCCCGACGCCAGCGTCGGCCCAAGGGATTCGACCTTCACGAGAGCTTGATAATCACCGGATGGTGGCGAAATCGTCCAGGCAAATCGACGCAGGCCTTTGGCGACCGACGCGATGGGAGGGCCAAGTTTGGCTCCATTGACCCAGCCCTCAATTTTGAATTCTGTGGAAGGAATGTCAGCAAAATCCACGTCAGCCATAATCGTGACTTCCGCACCTGGCGGATATGTTGACATGGAAATTGGTCCATTCAATTGAACACGTGGCATCTGGGCGACGATGGCACCGGGGTTTTGCGGGACGATGGCCACTGCCTTTAACGCATCAGAAAGTGATCCCAGCGCAAACAGCTTTTGCAACAGGTCAGGCCGCTCATACTGGTCCCGCAATTGCTCGGCACGAGAGAACTTCGGTTCTTCCCCGCGTCGCGACGGGTTGATCTGGAATCCGAATAGCTCGTCGCCGTCAACGCTCGAATTATAATAGCCCCCAGGTGACCATGCGGCCCATTCATTGCGGCGATCAATGAAGAGTGTCGTCATTGGTTCCCAGGCAGGGGTGACGATGAACGGCGGAAGACCGGCACCAGCTCGGGCAGCATGGATCTCAACCGACTCTGTGAGCGACAGCTCTTCCAAAGATTTCAGAATCTGCTGTGGATCGGTAATTTCCCTACGTTTCCCTTCGTAGGGCAACGCAATTTTAACGATCTGGTCAGCGTCTTGAAGCCGCCTTCCTCTTAAAATACCGAACTCAAGCAGCGATTTGGCGACCAGTTGCCCATCGCGAATCTCGAAATCACCACCCCATGCCGACCGCTTCAAGAAGTTGCCAGGTTGCGTGAGCAAGCCATCCAGACTCCAGATGCGGATTGTCTGATCCTGTGAGCTTGATGCAAGATAACGCCCATCCGCCGACTGACTTAAAGAATTGACTGCGTTTGTATGGTCGCGATAGTAACGGATCAACGGTGCTCGACCCGGCTCACGCAGATCGAACACAAAAATTCCGTTCTGACGCAATGTGCCGATTGCGACAGCGGAAGGCTGATCTTGCCCTTTTTCGAAGATCCAGCCATGTGCGGCATAATGGCCTTCGCGTTGATGTGACAGTGATATTTTTGCTCGTTCGATCCCTTTCGCTTGAATCACTAATGTTTGCTCAAGCCCTTCGAATGAAGGGCCAACATCGATTTTCCAATCCGGCGGTGCATGAGCCGGCATCGCTTGACCGAGAACGCTCGGACGAACAACCTCTGCTGTCGCCAGGTTAAACCCGTGTGTCCATTCGCCGCTTACGTTGGTCGAAATTGCGAGCATTGTTTCAGGCTCACGGATAAACTGAACTCGATGGACAGTCGAACCAGAACCCGCCAGCACGGTCGGTCGCTGTGAGGCGAATGGTTTCGCGCGATTCTGATTGTTCCTGAGATCAATCAGTGAAAAGACTTCGATTGCCGCCTCGCCCGGTCGCGTCATGGCGGCATATTTTCCGTCGGCACTGAGGGCCGCGGCGAGCGTTTCCCCCTGGAATTTCCACTCGCGACGTTCCACAAGTGTCGAGCCGCTATCGGAAATATTCTCTAATTCGGCATAGGCAAAATCTTCTTTACCCGCTGCAATCGCGGCAGTTGTCGGCGAGTGCAGTATCAGGACTTTCCCGTTTGTGCTCGTCGAAATGGCTCGTACAGGGATTTTTCGGAATGGTGTTTTTGTCCTCAGGGTTTTTCCTCCCGACCAGATTGCAAGTTCACCATTCGCATCGCCCGAGTACCAGCGCTGAGATCCCGGGACTGCCCCTATTGCGGTTATCAACCCCTGATGTGAAGAGACAAGCGTTTCGGTTGTCACCTTCTGATCGGAGGCGATCGTGAAAATTCTCAATTGAGCAACAGGCAGTTTGGGATCGGTCGCCTGATTCAACGACGCAACAAACTGGTTATTCGAAATAAACTGAACGTACACACTGGAAAGAGCAGGATTGCTACCAGCAGGGAGAATTTGTTGAGATTTCCAGCTTCCCACCGACCATAAACGAACGTCTCCGTCGAGGCTCATGGAAACGAGCCATTCACCATTCGGCGAAAAGGAAACGGAGTTTACCGTTTGTAAGTGTCCGGTCACAAATCGCTGCATCGGGTCTTCGTCAGGAAGTGGCGGGGGTAGTATAATCAACTGCCGACCGTGACTGGAATCGGCGATTGAGATGTCGCCGCTGATTTGTTGAGCCCCATAGCCACCGAACGCGATCAGACCTCTTGCTTCATTGACGCTCAGGGTCCAGATTTGTCCGCGATCATGACGCGCGATTGGCCAGCGAGCGTGATCGACCAGCTTGAGATCCGGAACCGCTGCACGCGCTTCGGGTAAACTCCAGATTTCCACCGCTTTATCGGCCCCCGCTGCGTACAGATGGCGTGAATCGGATGAAAAGGCGAGTGCTCGAACGGCGGCTGTCGGCCCTCCCGTTGTCAGGACGATCCGAGCGTCACGTCCTTGCTGCGCCTGGCTTGTGCCGGGACAACACGCGAAAAAGATCGAGAATTGCAAAGCGGCATGGGACGCAATTTGTTTCAATAATCCGATCGAAAATCTGACATTGTTCAACGACATTTTTCGGGTCGGTTGAATTCGACAGATAATCATATTGAGGTCCAATCGTGATGAGAGTTCGACGTGAACGGAGGACAGTCGACGAAAGGTTAAAACGGTTTACTGCCGACCCGTAGTCAGTATACGTCACCGGGAATCAAAAAATGAGTGATCGCATTGAGATGCAAACATTTGAAACGATGATGAGCGGTAACGACGTGTATCACTCAACAGGAGTAAAGATTTTTGTGCCGAGAAGTGTCATATTCTTTCTGGATTGATCTGTCTCATGGAAGGGCTCGAACGATTAACCGTTGGTTGAGCGCAGCGACACCGCCGGATCAGGTGTGAAGTTGGGGGTTTTATCCTTGAAGGATGACAGATTTATTTTTCTTGACACTTCGGATTTCGCCCAAACGTCATGGCGGATCGTCAGGTTTCTGAAATCCCTGCAGGATTTAAGACTGTTTCCTTCGTCGTACCCGGTGGTATCGCTTCGCTCCACGGTCCGGCTAATTGCTGCCGTTCCCTTGGGACAATGAAAGACACCCTGCCAAGCTTGCCCCGGAAAGTCGTTACCCGCGTTATGTGCCACCGTATGACCGTAATCAGTCACGCGGTGCTCTACGACTTTAAATTTCCAAACGCAGTAACATGGTGTCGAAGTTGACTCCAGGACACCGTTAAAAGGCAAAGCCGGGGGAAAACGCCTTTTCACAAACAAGCGATGACGACGTCGCTTGCAATGCTGGGCTCGATGTTATTCGCCGTGAAAATACATCAATCCCCAGATCGTGAACGGTTACGGAATCCTGCGAGGTTTCGTCTCAGGCCAATTCAGCCATCATCGCTCAGCGTAACGGGCATTGTTCGAGAACCAAACCTATATAAAAAAGTACGTTTTCAAATCGGAAATTCAAACGAAGTCGCCGTCCCGATGCTCTTGCAAAGCTGGAATCGTTTTTGTCACAGGTTCATCACGGGGAGAGATGATGGCGACTTTTGCAGAAATCTTGAAACTTGACTCAATGAGTAAAGTTTCAAATCTGGAGACGTTCGAGGCAGTGGCACACAACCAGAGCTTTAAGTCTTGAGAACGCACGAGAAGCAAGTTGATCGCTCCAACGTGTCCGATGCAGCCGCACACCAGGTTGGTGCTGTTTTTAGAATTCTTTTAAAAGCGTTGCCATTCGTTCGGCAGAAGTTGCCGGAGTATGGGCGGAGGTTTATCGCTCGCGGAAGATGCAACGATGAATCATTTGGAAATCTCGTTTCGTAATTGGATTCCCGAAGTTAAAGAGTCGAGGGCTCCGATTGCCGCCCATATTTTGCGCTGATGTTCTTTATGACGAGATCTCACATGACGAAATACGAACACAAGCATCTCGTGGTTCAGTTTGATCGGCCTTGGTTCGTCGTCGCACTCATGTTAGTAGGGTTGTCTGCAGTCAGTTATGGGTTTGCGCAGGATGATCTGCCAGCGCCCATTTCGCCTTCGGCTGGTCCTGTGATATCAGGACAATCTCCTAAAGCGACTCCAACTCAAACTCCCAATTCGCCTCCGGCTCCGCTACGCATGCAACCTTTGAACGCGTTGCTGAATCAACCGAATGCGAATCAGGCGGGGCAAGCGCAACCCGCTGCTGGTCCATTCTTCACGCCTCAAGCTTCGGCGAGCACGTCAGCAGTCAGTCAGAGGGCATTTTCACCCAGTATGATCGGCGATGGATTTGCCCCAGCACCCTTTAAAGTGACGTTCCTGGAAGGTGTTTCTGGAATCAAAGGAGGAACGCTCACCTCGGTTCCCGGTGCAGGTGGCTCAGTCGGGACATCGAAAATCGTAGAAAACGCCAGTCCAATTCCGCGCGATCGCGTCTACTTCAATTACAGTGATTTCAATGGGGTGCCATTAACTGAACACGGCGTGAATGTGAATCGTTACACGCCTGGTTTCGAAAAGACGTTCTTTAACGGTATGTCGTCGATCGAAGTTCGAACTCCTTTTGCTTCAACACTTTCGAATAACCTTTATGTGTTTGACTCTAATAATGGCGGCAGTACCCAGTTTGGCGATTTGACAATTTACCTCAAACAGCTGGTTTACACTTCCGAGACGTTTGCGGCCTCGTGTGGACTGGGATTGGAGCTACCGACCGCTTCGAACACTCATGTCTTTTCTGCTCCTGGTGATCCGCTATTCAGCGTAAAGAATCAGGCTGTCCACTTGCTTCCATTCCTTGGTAGCGTCTATTCTCCCAATGAACAGATGTTTGTTCAGCAGTTTTTGCAATTTGACTTCGACGCGAACAGCAATGCTGTTCAGACCAATAACCTGAATGGAGGAACGACGACAGTTGGTCGCCTGACCGATATGAGCTACCTGTACTACAGTGTCGGTGCGGGATATTGGCTCTACAACAATCCGGGATCGAGTCGGTTTTTGACCAGAATCGCTCCGATCGTTGAGTTGCATTACAATAAATCGCTGACAAGTACGGACCTTGTCAGTGCACCTCCGCAATATATCGGTGCTCAGGGAATCAATCAGGACTTGTTGAATGGTACGATCGGTGTCACGGCCATGTTTAAACAGAACAGTACTTTGACTCTCGGGTATGTCACGCCGCTCAGTTCCATTGATCATCGGCAATTCAATAGCGAGTTCCGACTGATGTTCAACTGGTTCTTTGGGGGTTCGGTTAACAGATTCTCCCGAGTTCAGTTTTGACCTCAAAGGCAACCACGAATGGCTCGGCTGGAGAAACGGGATTCCTTGATTCGGGTACTTCTCGACGCCGAGGATCGAATTCTGGAAATCGGCCGCCAGACAAGGGATGATCCAGACCCGCTCGCCGTTGTCACCACGCCCGATCTGACACGTCTTGTGATCGTTCCCAAGGACCATCGGGAAGTCGGTCGGCGTCAGTTGCGAATCGAGATTCTGGATCAGGTACGTGTTCGACTGACTAACGTCAACGAAATCAACAGTATCGCGCTCGATGACTCGGTGTTGCCGCCAGGTAAGACAATCGAATTGTCGTTACCCTTCACCATTCATCGCGGGACAGTCGGAGTCGCTTTCGAAGGTCCCGTCGTTTCGACGTCGACCATCGAGCTGGACGACAATGATTTTTTTTCGCTGGCAGCTGCCCCCCCCGCGCCGAATTCGGAGGCCCTGGATTTCACTTCGTCACACAAAGATCTTTCCGAAAATTTTGCGTCCGGCGAACCTGAGTCGTTGTCGGATTCCTTTCGAAATTCGAATAAGGGACAGATGTTTAAGCGTCTGGCGAACTTGGTCGTCGTGCTGCAAGGTACCGCCTCCTCAAAGGATTTTGAGGAATCCATATCCAAAACCGCCTTGGATATGGTAGGCCTCGATCGAGCAGCAGTTCTCAAACGAGTCGGGACATCCTGGAAAATCTGTGCCCTGTCGACGCGGCGCGAGAATGACGATGAATCGTGGCGACCGAGTCAAGGATTGCTGGGACGGGTTGCCAAGAGTGGACTAAGCTCCTGGGGAGCTCCTGGGGCCGATGGCAAAGGGATTTTCGAAAGCGCCGTTTCGGTCGTCGCCATGGTGGCCGCTCCGATTTTAAACAAAGCCAAAGAAGTCGTCGGCGCGGTTTATGGTGATCGTAAGGTCGGTGGGGGATTGAATCGTTCCCCCATCAACGAGTTCGACGCCATGATGGTGGAAATCATGGCCTGCGGCGTTGCAGGTGGGTGGGCTCGGCTTGAGCAAGAGCAGGCGGCGCTAACTCAGCGTGCACAATTCGAACGATTTGTCACCAAAGAGGTGGCACAACAACTTGAGGATGATCCCGAGGCGCTGCTTGGGCGCGACGCCGAAGTCACCGTTTTGTTTTGCGATATCGTCGGATTCAGCCGGATCTCTGAACAGTTGAGTCCTGCAAAAACATTCGAATGGATCAACGCAGTCATGGAGACCCTGTCGGAATGCGTCTCGGCGACAAAAGGGACACTGGTCGACTATATCGGCGACGAGTTGATTGCCATGTGGGGGGCTCCGTATGCCGTCTCTAACCACGCGTCGGCCGCCGCCGAATCGGCAATCCAGATGATGAATTCACTTCAAAAACTCAATGAAAAATATCCGCTTCCAGGAGGTGAGTTGACCAAGGTTGGCATCGGGTTGAACTCTGGCAAAGTGCGGGTCGGCAATACGGGGTCTTTAAAGAAAATGAAATATGGCCCGCTCGGTTCCGAAGTCAATATTGCCAGCCGAGTCCAGGGAGCCACGCGATTCTTGCAGGCGCCAGCACTGATCACCGGTGCCACCGCGCGACAACTCGAAGGAAAATTCTGCACCCGAAGACTTTGTTCCGTGAGGCTGAAAAATATCGAACATCCCGTTGATTTGTTTGAGCTGTGCGCAAGCCAAAAGCCAGGATGGAGTCAGATTGCGAAAGACTACGAAATTGCATTAAAAGCCTTTGAAGAACACAAGCTTCTGACGACGATTGGAACATTGAGCCAGGTCGTTGCCCGCGAGACCTATGACGGTCCGACGATGGTCCTTCTTTCACGTGCCGTCGATGCCTGGTCCAGGGATCAACAAAAATACGACCCCGTGTGGACGCTCCCTTCAAAATAGGTTTTCGTCGTTGCGTTTTGGGTTGCAATGTATTGGACTTCTTCAAGTTTGAAGCTTGACTTAAGGAGTCGAGTTACAAGATTTCTTCCAAAGTAGCCATCATCGCTCCGCGTGATGAGCATGCGTCGGAAACAATTCAAGCGTTGCCTTAGGCATCGGAACAAATATCTCGTTTGATTCCTCACTTTTTTTTGAAAACAAGAGTGTTGGAATTTGATGGGTTCTCGAACGACGCTCATCACGCGGAGTGATCATGGCGACATTGGATTGAGGTGAAACCTCACTGGACGCTCTCGGAAAAGCAGTGACTAATTTCAAGTACCCCCATTCAGCCACTCCTGTGCGGTCTCAACGATCGTGCCGTTGAACTCCACGGGATCAACCCGGAAGAGTGAAATGGATTCGATGAAATAACGTGTCAATTCGGCCGAGCCATCGCGTTTGACGAGAACGGCATCACCAGCCCGAGCTGTCAGCCATGTTCGCTTCGAGTTGATCAGTCGGCAACATTTCCTGTCGTTGTCGGGCTCGAAGGGCCAGACGATGACACTCAGGTGTCCCAGCGCTCGAAGTTTGATCTGAATAGCATGAATGGATCGCGACGGCATCTGGTCTTCCTGTGTTTCCCTCCCCACCGCCCCCGAGGCGGTGGTTAACGGGCCTTTGCCCTAGTGCTTCGTCCATTCGAATGTTTCGAATTGCTCGGCAAGTCAATTTCGAAAGTGCATGAGGAACTCAGAAGCCTCTATCCGAAAAGTGACGCCAGACAACCTGCTGGGAAATTGCGGAGTATTGTCGCGGTGAATGGTTGCTCTTGCTAGTGCAAAGGCCCGTTTAATACCGCCTCAGGTGCAGCGGGGTTTCGTTTCGGTTTGCCTGCCAGAAAAACGAAAACGGGGCCTGCAGAAAATTCCACAGACCCCGTCTTTATATCAGTCTAGGTCATAAGACAAATCAGGCCGCTGGTGCGTTCTTCTTACGAAACGAACGAGCTGCACCGATCAGGAACAGACTTGAGCCGACGAGGACGATCGTTGATGGCTCGGGGACAGGCGAAGGTGGTGGGGGATCCATGTGGCCGGTAATGCTAACGTTGTCCAACAGCGCGAACGGTGGCAGACCTGACGGACCTCCATTTGCGAGGAAGGTCAGGGTTTCACTGGTGGTTGACGCGGTGAAGGTATAACTGAACGTGTGCCAGCCGGTGAAACCTTCGGACGGGTTGCTGAGATCGCCGTTGGGGTTATCCCCCGTATCTTTGTTGACGTCGCCACCCAACGTCACGTGCCAGCCTTGCTGATTTGCGCCAAGTGCGTCGGTGAACTGGGCACCGGCATAACTGAAGGTCAAGTCATACTCATTGCCAGCAGTTAAACCGTTAATCGTCTGCGAGATTGGTGCATTCGCATACGCAGCATCGGCGCCGAAGACATAGCTTCCGTTTGGGATTGTGCCAGGCCAGCCATTGGCGACAGGGCCAACGTTGTGGGGATTTGGGTTGCTGTAAGGGAAGTTCGAAACGCCTGTCGGTGTGTTGGGGCCCCAAATACGAATGGTGCCTGTCGAGGAGTTGAAGCCCGTGGAGTCGGCGTTGGCATCTAAAACAAAATCAAACGGGATGGTCGTACCGTCCGTTGCGGCGCCAACAGACCAATTATTAAGCGAAGTTACCGATCCAATCTGACCAACGCCACCGTTGGATTCGAAGCTCCCGTTCTGCACGAGGTTCGCGGCCATCGCGCTGCCTGACGCCATCAGCATGGCGCCAGCGGCGAGGACCCGAGCGGTGCTCATCAAAGCTGTAAACTTTCTCATTGACCTAAAACTTTCTATTCAAGGGCCAAACATGTCTGAGAACAATTTGCCGGGAATTCGCCATTAAGAATTCCCGTTGAACACAGGACCAAAAGGTACTCAATAAGAGCTCGAATCGATCGAGCACTCATACGACTTTCATTTCTCGTTAACAAATCATGAAAACACGGTCTTCAACAACTCATGTCAACACCAAAAATCTGTCGAATTACAAGTCGTACGCACAAATCGTCTTTCGCAAAAAACTACCGTATCCCCAAAAAGAAGGTGACTCAAATAGAATCACAACGAGTATCGCATAAAAATACCGGCCGCAATTTAATGCAACATCAGCAAGCAGCGTGTTAACTAGCGTGAAATCGGAATTCCTTATCCAGAAATAGGATATGGAGAAAAATGACTCCAACTGCGGTCGCGATGAACGAACCGGCTCATTGAACTATTTAGATTAATTGGCGATTTTGTAAAAAACAAGCGCAGGCCACCATTTTCATTTATTCCTCACGGAAAAAATCATTTATTTTTCACAGGTGATGCACAAAAACCATCTGATTGTGGTTTGGGTGCAAGTTATTGCAGCACGTCGGCTGCGTGCGAGGCGTTTTTCATCAACATTTTCCCATCCGAGCTGTGATTTTCTCAACCTGCTTGCGGGTCGCACTCGGGACGAGATTCATCTCGGCAAAGCGATCTCGTCAGGCCTCGCAAAGCCAAACGATTATTGAGTTTTGGTTGACGGGGGTGACACATTAATTACTGTCACATGCGGTTCTCAATATTTTGCAATGAAGATTGAACCACGGGACTTAACTGCCCGAGCCCGAAGAACAGTTGGCACTGCGGTATCCATCATTAGAAACGTTAGCCCGACGCGCAAGTTTTGAAGTTGCTCTCTTTGGTGTTTCGAGAACGGGTTACCCACAAGAATATGCGAGTTTAATTGGAATTTAACGCAAAGACGCCAAGGCGCAGAGACGGAAAGGAAAAAAGCCAGGGAAGCTCGACCTCAGACCAAAGTAGCCGTCGTCGCTCCGAGGCCGTCATTTTTTTGCGAGGATGGCTTCAAACGGCTGTCCGAAATCTTTTTCCGTTTGCCGCGAATTTGTTTTTAGCGGCATCGGTAGTCAGATTTTGAATGACGTCTGCGCTCTTCTGATCCCTTTTCGTTTGGCAGAGGCGATTTTGTGTGTCTTCAAAATGTGTTTTTATCAA
>CAIOKO010000107.1 GCA_903858935.1 uncultured Schlesneria sp.
AGACCCAACACCGAATCCTGACGATATGACAATCACGCTTGCCGCAGACGCAAGCCGTGAATGGCGAAAACGCGCCTCGCGGAATCCAAGGCTCCGGTTGGCTCAAATCGACGGATAAACTCAACCTGTGAGACATGCAGGTTAAACCTCCGCCATTTCCAATGAAGCTGGTCACATGAACCGCGCCGCTCATCTGGAACGTAAATGCATTGGTCGAACCGGACGGAGCCAAGTTGAGATTGGAAATATCCTGCCAACTGCTGCCGTCGCTGCTCCATTGGAATTTGCTGGACCCGCCAGTCACAACGTCCTGCAGATAGACGTTGTCTGTGACGAGAGCACTGAAGAACTTGGCATTATAACCACTCGCATCGACTGTCACGCTCGCCGATAACAGCACGCGGTTTTCCAGCATCTGCACGCAACTTGGCAACGGACGACGCTGACGCGAAGTCCCTCCGAGCAACATCTGGCTCGCACTGGTGACATTTCGCTGACGCATCGAACGACGGCGACGTGCTCGAAATCCCCTTCTCCGTTCGATCATCGCTCGATGAAATGAATTCCATGCAAGCGCCAACCATGATGTCATCAGCATTGAATCGTCATCCCAGCAAAAAACACGTTGATTTTAACGCGATAAAGTGAAGTCAGGCACTTCATGGCGCTGACGAAGGACTGACCGTTATCTACGCAAACTGTCGAATGATTTTGAACAATAGAACTTCGCAGAACTCTAGTTGCCACTTGATATTGAATTCGAAAGAAATTCCCGAAGAACATTTCACCTAAGCTACCCAGCCGTCTTAAACGTTGTCAATTTCGCTTCGAAACAGATCAGCTCTTTATTGCGAAACAATTCCGTGATGGTAAAAACGCATCAAAGCGACTGCGCACAATTGAACACTTTATGGCGCAGCCGCAATTCGATCGGCATTGATGGTGGTGTCCCAAACTCTGAGGTCGTAAAACCACATCATCCGTTGGAAAGTGTTGGCTCATTGACAGTTGGCATGTGGGAATCGCGAAAATGTCGCGATATCGCCAGTTCTTCGGCATCTCGGGCTTTCATACTCATTTTGCTGCTCATCAAGTAAAGTACCCGCAGGTTTGAGTTGAGCTTCAGGGCTACTTACGCCGTGTCGTGTGTTTGCGGGCGTTGAGATTGACCACGTTGCCGTTAGGTAACGTTCCGCCGACTTGATGTTTTTTTATCATCGGAGCGATCCCGGCATCAGCTGCTTTCCTCGCTTGCGAGATTTTCTCTGATGCAACGGCGCAAGTCATTTCGAGTCGCTATATTCGGTTTCCTCGCAATCTTGCCAATGTCCAGGGTGAGCGGAACCAAGTTGAATGCCGATGCGTCTGCTGACGACGATACGGCTTTCGTTCAATTGACGAGCGTTTTTCTTCTTTGGCGATAACCAAGGGAATCGCAGAGACCGGAAATCGGCGTTCTTGACTTCGATTTCGGGTCGCTGCGGAGGTGTTTTGCTAGCGACTTCCAAAGGTTAAGAAGTTAGTGCAAAGTATCTATTGACACGCGACAATTTGTAGGATAATTATTTTGGCGGTATTTGTTGTTGTGGTATATGTGTGATGAAAGAGGGTGCGAGAAATGAAAGTGTAAATCAACGGCCAGCGAGGAGAATCGATGAACGGTTCTTTGTGTCGTCAATCGGACAGTATTCAAATGTTTTGACGGGAAAACAAAACGTGAACGTTTGCGCGGAGCCGTGAGTCGGCTTTCGTGTCGTGATAAATCAAAGCGAATTAGCTCTTTGACATCCTGCAATCAGATTAAACCGAGTCCGCTGTAGCGCACTTTGGCTTAGCGGGGATCTGTGGCGGTTCGTTACTTAACTGTCTTACGCCGCAGCATTTTTCCAGCTTTCGTGATCCTCGTGTTGACTTCGCTTTCCGCGAATTAGAGATGAAAACCATTCACGAAAACATAAAGATTCGAAAACACGAAGTTCATCGAACACGATCGAACTGCGTCGAACTCGAACAAACTCGAAAACAATCGCGAAAAGCCTATGAATTACGGGGAATGGTCGAAGTCGGTCGAACTCGATCGAACTTTGACACGCAAAATGCGTTGCGGAATAATTCCAACGAAATACGAGAAAAGATTTTGAACAAAAGGAAGCGAAGGCAACGAAGGGAAGCGCGTGGTCAAGTTGGCCAAGTTGGCCAACTTCAAACCTGCGAAAAGCCTATGAAACAGGGAAGTCGACCAACTCGACCAACTCGGCCAACTTTTTTCGATGCTTTGTTGGGGCGCGGAAAACCCAACTGGACCTGGTGAAAACAGAGGATAGTCCGGGTGGAACTTCGCCCTCCCCAGGAGAGGGCGAAAATGAATGAAGTTGGTCAAGTTGGCCAACTTCAAAGCTGCGAAAACTCATGAAAACAGGGAAGTCGGCCAACTCGGCCAAGTTTTTTCGATGGTTTTGTGGGGCCTCGAATACTCAACCGCACTTGGAGACAAGAGAAGATGGTTCGGGTGGAACCTCGCCCTCGCTAAGAGAGGGCGAAAATGAATGAAGTTGGTCAAGTTGGCCAACTTCAAAGTTGCGAAAACTCATGAAAACAGGGAAGTCGGCCAACTTGGCCAAGCTTTTTTGATGCTCTGGTGGGCCTCGAAGCCTCGGCTGTGCCCGGCTCGGTCAATGGTTTCGCGTGGGGATTGACTTATAGAGTTGAACGAGAAAAAGCAGTACGACGAAACCCAGTCCGCCAGCGGAACCGAGCATCGCCACGCTGATCCAATCGCTGAAGATTATTCGAGTCTGTTCCCAGAGGCGACCCCATGTGAACAGCATGATCACAGCAGCGATGCTGAGCCACGGGCCGTAGGGGAGGTAAGTTTTTCCGGAAATCATCCGAATCAGAACACCAAACGTGATTCCTGTCAGGGGGGCCACGAGGAAGACTAAAGTCACTCCCTGCCAACCCAGGTAGCTGCCAATCATCGCCATCAATGTGACGTCGCCCGATCCCATCGCTTCCTGTCCAAGCACACGTGAGCTGACCTGACGGGCAAGCCATGTCAGGCCTGCTCCCGTTATTAAGCCTGCGGTACTCCAGGCGAATCCGTGTAAGAATCGGTATTTGTCGTACCAGGCAGGAATGTAGGGCCCTCTCAATTGCGGGATCGCCGTTGTCCAGTCGACCCACAGGTGGCAGATTTGAGCCTCACCAATCAAGGCAGCTCCAAAAACACCGATGAGAGTTCCGGGAAACGTGATCGAGTCTGGAATGACATAACAATCGAAATCGATCGCCGTGGCGAGGATCAAAAGGCCGATCAGTGTCAGGTGGTAGGCCAGTCGCCAGTGTCGAGCGAGTCCAGAGGGCTGGACTTCGGCCGTTTCCAGGCACCCCTGTACTAATGAGGCCCAGTGAAACAGCCCAAATATCACAGTGGTGGTCAGAACGATCAGCGCGCCGCGGAACCAGCGAGTTTTGGATGAAACCAAAGGGGTTTGAAGCGATCGCCGTTCGCGATCACTCAATCGTTCGAAGGAGATCGCCAACCCTGTGCCCAGAAAAAGAGCACAGAGGGTTGTGGTCACCGTATTCAAAAAAGCGTTCCTGAGGCAGAAGGTGGGTTTCGAACGAGACATCATTCATCGGTCGTTCAAAGGTATTGTGATGAAATCGCGTTTCACTGCCAACCATACTTCCTTCGGTGCCGAAATTTATGGCACGCAACTTGCCTTTCGTTCATTACGCTAAACCATCCATTCCCAATGGATGTCGCTTAATTCACCTCGAATCTATGGTGGAATTCGCAAGGTGGGTGTTGTGTTCAAATTTTCTTTTCAGGGAGAGTAGTGTGAAGTCCAAGTTCTGGGCCGCGCTCGCGGTATGTTTCTTTGCTTCTGCGACAGCAGGGCAACTATTTGCGGAAGAAGCGGCTGTTGCCGCGGCGCCAGCTCAAGCCCCGCAGCCCAATCAATTTAATTCAGGCGACATCGCCTGGATGCTTACTTCGTCAGCACTCGTGCTTATGATGACGGCACCTGGCTTGGCTTTGTTCTACGGTGGTCTTGTTCGGAAGAAAAATATTCTGGGCGTCATGATGCAATGCATCACGCTGATGGGTGTGATGTCCGTTATCTGGGCGTTGTACGGCTATAGCTTGTGCTTTGGCGATTCTGTTGGGGGGATGGGATTGATCGGCGATTTTAAGTACGCCTTTTTGAATGGGGTTTCTCCCTATTGGGATGGTCAGCAGAGTATTCATCCGGCGTTAAATGCGTCGATACCCCGTTCGGTCCACATGATTTTTCAGATGATGTTCTTCATCATTACCCCTGCCCTGATTTGTGGTGCATTCGCGGAACGAATGAAGTTCAGCTCGATGCTGCTGTTTTCTGTTTTGTGGGGAACGTTCGTTTATTGTCCCGTTGCTCACTGGGTCTGGTCAGATAACGGCTGGTGTTCGGAGTTCAACCCTAAAGCTGTTTATAAGGCTTACGATTTTGCGGGTGGGACCGTTGTTCACATTACATCAGGAATTTCAGCGCTGGTTTGTGCCCTTTTACTGGGAAAACGCCTGGGTTACGGGCAGGAGCCAATGCCACCGCACAATCTGACCTACACCTACATCGGCGCAACGATGTTGTGGTTTGGTTGGTTCGGATTTAATGGGGGTAGTGCCGGGGCTGCCGATCTTCGTGCGGCGAACGCGTTCGTAACAACCCATATGGCCGCTGCGGCAGGAACAATCGCCTGGGCGTTT
The DNA here is from genome assembly GCA_903858935.1 of uncultured Schlesneria sp. Lineage (GTDB taxonomy): Bacteria > Planctomycetota > Planctomycetia > Planctomycetales > Planctomycetaceae > Schlesneria. The sequence goes on from CAIOKO010000107.1 coordinate 4,754, forward strand.
CTGGAGTGGGTTGTTCGTGGAAAGCCAAGCATTCTTGGTGCGTGTTCGGGTGCTGTGGCGGGGTTGGTTTGTGTCACGCCTGCCAGCGGTTCAGCGACTCCAATGAGTGGTATTATTCTTGGTCTTTGTGCCGGTGCTGTCTGCTTCTATGCCTGCACGACAATCAAGAACAAGTTCGGTTACGATGATTCACTGGACGCTTTTGGCGTTCACGGAGTTGGCGGAACGCTGGGGGCTCTGCTGACGGGGGTCTTTGCGACCCGTGCTGTCATTCCAGCGGTGCCGGGCGTTGTGACTGAGCCATGCGGCTTGCTCGAAGGAAATGCGAATCAAGTGGTTGCTCAGGCCGTGGGGGCGGGTGCCGCCATGTTGCTGGCGATCGTGGGGACCGTGATCATTCTCAAGATCGTCGATGCCGTCCTTGGTTTGCGAGTGAATCAAGCCGGGGAATTGCAGGGTTTGGATATCAATCAACATGGCGAAGAAGGTTACATCTTCTATTGATCCGAATTCCGTTAACGGGTGCCAGTCCTGCATTTGCCAGCGACTGGTACCCGTTCGTCCGGGATCATGACAAGAACGATCTGAGGCATCCGATTGCGGATGGTGTTTCAAGCTGGCACGTTAATTTCAAAGAGAACTTCCATCTGTACCGTCTGAACTCAAAGTAAGGTATTCCGTGAAAAAAATTGAGGCCGTAATTCGTCACTTCAAACTGGAGGAAGTGAAGGACGCCCTGACGGAGATTGGGATTCAGGGAATGACCGTGACAGAAGTGAGAGGCTTCGGTCGTCAAAAGGGGCATAAAGAGCAGTACCGAGGAGCCGAATATACGGTCGATTTCCTTCCCAAGGTAAAGATGGAGGTTGTAATCAGTGACGATCTTGCAAAAACCGTCATTGACACTTTGGTTCGTACGGCTCGAACTGGACAGATGGGTGACGGGAAGATTTTCGTCACGGATTTGGAAGAAATGATACGTATCCGCACCGGCGAAAGTGGATCGGAAGCTCTCTGAGCTGACAGGGGTATAATTGCCGGTGAAAGTTGATCAAGTATGCTATCCGCGTTAATTGTCAATTGACGCATCGAGACCGAGACTTCACAATCAGTGAAGAAGCGCTCGGCATATGAAGTTTTAGAATGGTCCGAGAGAATTAGCCAAGGAGCCGAACGTGAAGAAAGTTGAAGCGGTAATTCGCCACTACAAGTTGGAAGAAGTGAAGAACGCACTGACGCAGGCGGGCATTCAGGGGATGACCGTGACAGAAGTGCGGGGATTCGGTCGTCAGCGTGGTCACAAGGAAACCTATCGAGGTGCCGAGTACACAGTCGACTTCCTTCCGAAGGTGAAATTAGAAGTCGTTGTTGGTGAAGCGGAAGTTGCAAAAGCCATCAAGACAATTTCAGATGTTGCTCGAACAGGTCAAATCGGCGATGGAAAGATTTTCATTACAAGTCTGGAAGATGTCGTGCGAATTCGTACGGGAGAGACCGGCCCCGAGGCAATCTAGTCCTCAGCCACAAACGACCTTCGGGAATGAATGATGACAGAGGCCGCCATTCCCGAGGTTCGTGGCCCGTTGATCGTTGCCGGTTCCAATGTCACGCCGATCGCTCGAACAGAGCGAATCGCCGTGCTGCGGAAACGGATCGACGAAGTGCGGCAACAGACTCGTAAGCGGTTTCAGCATGGCGCTTCGGGATTGCAGACGGCATCTTTCTTGTCACAACTGATGGACGAATTTGTCGTCCAGGTGTTTCAGGAAGTTCTTGCAGACGCAGATCCGGCAGTCGCCGAGTCTCTTCGTGGACAGTTTTCGATCGTCGCCGTCGGCGGGACAGGCCGAGGCGACGTCTGTCCCTATTCCGACCTGGATCTTTTGTTTCTGCATTCGCCGAAAGTGGCGTCACTCTTCGAGCCAATCACCTCACAGGTTCAGCGCGACTTATGGGATGCGGGATTGAAGCTTGGTGCCAGTTGCCGGACAGTCGCAGATTCACTGTCGTGGTCAAAACAAGAACCCCAATTTGCCACGGGATTAATCGACGCACGTCTGCTCAATGGGGACGCATCGTTATTCGATCAGCTTCGAACGAAATTCGCTCGTTCCATCGTCAAGTCGCGTTCCGGTGAATTCCTCGCGAAAGTTGTGACAGCGCGCGATAAGGAGCGAACCGAGTTCGGCGCTACAACGCAGCAGCTTGAGCCTGACGTCAAACGTTCGCTGGGTGGGTTACGCGATCTGCATCTGATCCGATGGATCGCATTCGCACTTCACGGTTCCGGCGATATTGAATCGTTACGTTTACACGGGACGATCACCAAGGAAGACGCTCGGCGTCTTGTTCATGCGTATGAGTTTCTCGTCGGATTGCGGATCGACTTGCACTTCGCCGCCGGGAAAGAGCAGGACACGTTGTCTCGTGACGACCAGTTGCGAATTGCAAAGTTGAGAAATATTTCTGCCAGCGAGGGGCAGCTACCCGTCGAACGGTTCATGCAAGAGTACTTCCAGCACAGTTCGGCGGTCGCCGATGTGACTTATCAGTTAATTGAGCGCACGCGACGAAAGCCGTGGGCCACTCGAGCCGTCGATTACCTGATGTCATATCGTATCGATGAAATCTATAGCGTCGGTCCTGATTCGATCGATATTCCGAATGGACGAGCCCGTCGAACTGCGTGCAGCACAATGGAAGGTGTTCTGCACTTGTATTTGACCGCGGCCCGTTATGGACGTCGTGTCGCGCCAAAATTGGCCGAGCAAATCAAGCAGCAGCAGATGAAGCCACCTGCGATTCTTTCGTCTGAAGCGTCGCATTCGTTTCTCGCGTTGTTAAAGACAACGGGTAAGCTGGGCGAGGCGTTGCGCGGTCTGCACGAGAATGGTGTGCTGGAAGCTGTACTTCCCTGTTTCCAACACGTTCGGTGTCTGCTTCAATTCAATCAATACCATCACTACACCGTTGATGAACATACTCTTCGAGCGATCGAGGCGGCCGAAGGTTTCCGGTCTGATCCGGGTTCCGTTGGTCAGGCCTATCGTGAAATCCACAGTAAAGAGCTGCTCAATCTTGCGTTGTTGCTGCACGATGCCGGAAAGGGATACGAAGAGGACCACAGCGAGGTCGGGCGTCGGCTTGCCTCGGAAATTTCGCAGCGACTTGGGCTTCCGGATCATCAACGTGACCAGGTGATGTTTCTTGTTCATCGTCATTTGCGGATGGCCGATCTGGCTTTGCGTCGCGATATTAATGACCCTGCTGTATTGCTGAAATTCAGCCACGAAGTGGGTAGCCCTGAATCGCTGCGAATGCTGTTTGTGCTGACGGCGGCTGATGTTTCTGCTGTTGGTCCGGGGGTCTGGAATCAATGGAAGGCCGAACTGACGACGACGCTTTATGAAAGGACAATGCTCTGGCTGAATGGCAAGAGTCATCTGTTCGATGAGGCGACGCGGCTGAAAACAATCAAACAACAAGTTGCGTTCCTGATCGAAGAGTCTGGATCAGGAAAACATCATGGGTCAGGTCGTACCGTTGAGATTGACCCCATCACGCAAAAGCTTGATCAATTTCCCGCCCACTACCTGCTGGAAACGCCTCCTGCTCGTATCGCTGACGATTTTCGAGTCGCCCAGGCTCGTCAACCAGACGATATCCATGTCGAAGCTGTTTACGACTCGGAAACGGCGACAGTCGAGTACCGGATTATCACTCATGAGCAGATTGCACCCGGCTGTTTTCACAAGTTGTCGGGGGTTCTGTCGGCGAAGCGCCTGGTGATCTTGTCTGCGGCGATTTGTACGACCCTTGATGGCGTAATTATCGATGTCTATCGAGTTCGGGATGCTGATCACTCAGGCGAGATTCCGACATGGCGAGTCGATGATGTTGCAGTCACGATTCGAAAAGTACTTCGAGGCGAAACGGACGTTGAGTCGTTATTGAAATCAAGGGGTAAGTTTGCGTTGCAGGCCGCAGCGGGTCCCGTATCGGATCTGCCGATGCGCGTCGTTGTCGATAACGAATCATCGGATCGATACACCGTGATTGACGTCTTTACTCACGACCGGCCGGGCCTGCTCTATACGATTACCAGGACAATATACGAGCTGAAATTAAGCGTCGTTCTCGCCAAGATTGCGACGCATTTCGATCAGGTACTTGACGTGTTTTTCGTGACCGAAGCAGACGGCTTGAAGGTCAACGACAGCGAACGACTGAGCTCCATTCGTGAACGATTAACAACCCAGTTAGCCAGTTTTGAGAAGTCGGCTCTTGCCGAACAATAGTCTGAAATGGGGCTAACGTTATTGCGGGACGTTCACACGGCCGCTATATTAGCCGGGTCATGAGCCACGTCTTTACCCATTGATACACGGAGGTTAATGGTGCAAATTCACGATTTCGATCTGACCGTCGGTGATATTTTGCGAGTCGGTGACACAGTCATCACAGTGATCGACATCGATAACGGCGAAGTGACATTTCGGGTGGACGAGGGAGAAATCCACGATGACCCTCGTATGAACGACCCAATGGAAGTCGCATCGATTTCAATTCCCCGATAACACATCCGGCCAATCAATGCGTCGCCGGTGTTGTCTGATAAATCGCTTGCCGATAGATCACTTGTCGGTAACTCACTTGCCAGCGGTCAACGATTCTTCAATGTCGCAATCGTTCGGTATTGCGACCGAGCGATTCAACACGAGTAATTGATGGCGTCCGTTCGCGGCAATTTTACCACCGAATATTTCAATTCTTGACGCCCCGCTTGAGACGACTCCAGCGCGACCATTTTCGATCGCTGTCACGTTATCGAGGATAATCCCATCGCAAAGGCCTTGGGCGTGCAGTCCATCAAAGCGGAAATGTTGTAACGTCACGTTAGAGATCAGCACATTGCTGACTTGATGCAATGAAATGCCGGTCTGATCCGCAGCGAATGCAAACGCCTGGTCCTCGGGGTGATTGTCTCCATCCTGGCGGAAGTACAAACTCCCCCGCCATGCGACCCAATGACCGGCTTTCAGTTTTGAAAGTGGTTCCAATCCGTCTTCGGGGATGTACTCTGGAAGAGGCCGACCATTTCGCAAAAGACGGTAATATCCTTTACGTGTTAAAGTTAACTTCCAGAGTTTTGGGCTGACGAGTTGCCAGCTTCCAGGTGGAACGGCTCTTAAGCCGCTGATTGTTGCACCATTTCCCTCAATGACGAACGGATGATAACGCGTACCGCTATGCCGCTCGCCCGTCAGAGAGATCGAACCGTAATAAGGGATTCCGGTGTTGCGGAGCACAATCACATCGCCGAATTGCGCAAGTTGAATCGCTCGTCCAAGCGTCGCGACGGGGCCTGAATTTGAACCCCGAGACTCGATACTCGCTCCGTCATAGGCGTCTCGGCCCATTGAGCTGTCAACGTAGATTTCTCCCGCGATGACGGGGGTCGTGAAGACGACAACGGCAATGAGAGTAACGAGACGTCCAAACATGACTACCCCTGTCGGCTCGATCCGGGCATCGAAATTCACCAATTATCATCAATTCATGCGACATCACTCGTCGCAAAATCTGCGGCTCAAGTTGTTGGATTGTTGTCGACCTGATTTTGGATGATGCCACCAAGCTGACTATCGTCGTCAGCAATACCTTCCGTTGTGAAGTCCGTTTTCGGCAGAATCAACGGATATTCAGGATGCCTGGCAGGGAATAACGATTGTACGCAGTAATACCGGGTTCCGTCGGTCATTGGTCGCATTCCGGCCGCCGACAGGAACTGGCCCTTTAGAAAATGCCTGGATTGTCAGAGAACGCCATACTTGGCAAAAGCCTCCGCTGCCTTCAGTCCGTTTCGGATCGAATCACGGACGATATTTTCCGCATGGACTTTGTCCCAGGCCCGCCGAATCGCCTCTTGTTCGACGATCTGCGGGACGACGACGATACCATCTTCATCCGCGAAAATGAGGTCGCCAGGATGAATGTGAACTCCATCGAGTTCGATTGGTACATCAATATCAACGACCCGTTGTCGGTTCAGGCTGTCATAAACGCATGTCGATCGCGCGAACACTGGGAAATTGAGTGCACGAATCTTACTGACATCACGAATCGCTCCATCCACAATGGCACCGACACATCCACGATTAAGTGCTGCAGTTGTCAGTAATTCGCCCCAAATACCGGATCTGTCTGATCCACCAGCCGCAGCGATCAAAATATCATCAGGCTGGCACTCGTCCACGGCCTTTAATTCGAGTTCGTACGGGTGGGGGTCAACATGAGCCATGTCGACCCAAAGGGTTGTCTTGCATCGTCCGACCAGTAAGCCGTTCGTTGTAAACGGTCGCAGCGGCAATCGGGGTGACTGCCGTTTATAACCCAGCCCGTCGAGTGCGTCACTGACGACGGCGCTATAAAGGGACTCACGCATCATCGCCAGGGTAATTGTCGAGGCTTCGTTCATGTGATTCCTTGATGAGATCGTCGAACACGGAGCCCACCGTAGGTCATGTCCGCAAAGTCTGTTTGCATTGAACCGGCTGCCCGTAGAATGGCAGCCGGTGAGGATGATACCGTGATAACCCAGCGGTGTGAATTTGAAGCGGCACGAAGCTGCAGCTAGACTTCGTATTCAAAATTGACCGTAGGCACAATCCACAGCAGGACTATCCAGAAGGGATGGAGTAGTCGTTCATGTACGATCTGATCGGCGACATTCACGGGCATGCGGACAAGCTGGTGGAGCTCCTGGAACGGCTCGATTACCGGAAAATCCAGGGAATCTACCGACATCCCGATCGGAAAGTGATCTTCCTCGGTGACTACATCGACCGGGGGCCGAAAATCCCGCAGGTGTTGGCGATTGTCCGAGGAATGGTTGAAGAGAACGCCGCCTTGGCCATTATTGGGAACCATGAGCTGAACGCTTTGGCGTTTCATACTGAAGATCCTGCTCGCCACGGGACGTTTCTTCGCAAAAGAAATACCACGAATATCCGACAACATGCTCAGACGATTATTCAACTCAGTGATCAAGAGCTCGAGTCGAGTCTGAACTGGTTTCGTAGTCTTCCTCTGTGGCTGGACCTTGAGGGACTTCGAGCTGTTCATGCCTGCTGGGATGAATCGGCGATGGCAATGATTTCCAAAGCGATCGACGGTCACGGAGGGATCACCACAGGCTTTTTGCAGTCAGCCTATCAGAGTGGCAATCGGTTGCTCGCACCGATCGAAGTCGTTCTCAAGGGGAAGGAAGCAAAGCTGCCACAGAACATGATCGTTAAAGACAACGATGGACACCCGCGAACAAAAATGCGCACCCGCTGGTACCTTTCACCTCAAGATCAGACTTACCGGACGTATGCGTTCCAGTCCGATGAACTCAATTGCGACTTGGCAATTGACGCAGCGGTCGCCCAAATCTCGGCTCCCTATCCGATATCGGCTAAACCCGTCTTTGTAGGCCACTACTGTTTGACGAACACGCTTCCCACAGTTCTGGTTGACAATGTTGCGTGTCTGGATTTTGGTGTTGTCAAAGGCGGGCTACTGTGTGCCTATCGCTGGAATGGCGAGCAAAAACTCTGCAATGACAATTTCGTCAAGACGGTCTGATGTACTACGGCGTTCTCTTTTTTGTGTAACAATACGCCCAAAAGATCAGCACGGCTTGAAGAAGCAATCGTATCAAATGAACCAGCGGTGATGCCGGGACAATTTCTTGATGCTGGTACAGATAGATATTCGCCGGAAAGACAACAATCAATAAAGCGATGATTCCCCATGCCGCCAATTGAGAGAGCGTCGGTATTAGCAGTGTAATTCCCAGGGCGATCTCAAACAGGCCACTCAAATAAACCAGCTCGCGGTGGAATGGCAAATAGGGGGGCATGATCTTCAAAAAGAAATCCGGATTAAGAAAGTGCCCGATCCCGGCCGTGACCATGAGTAGAGCCAGCAGGCATTTGAAAATCAACCGAATTGTTGTCACTTCGTCTCCCGGTCGTTCACATCCCAGATGACTCATTTGAAAAACTGTCCCGAAGTCGGCTCGCGAAATCGGGACTGAAACCAGTGGTGACTCTGATCAATAACGGGCGAGATCCCCAGCCTTCTTGAGTCCCAGGCCTTCCACATTCTTTTGCGCCTCGGTGACCATAAAGCGAAGTTCGCTTCCCAGGGCGATGAATTGCCAGCCTTCTGCTATTCGTCGCTTTGCGTCTTCAACAGACTGCACGTGTAAGCCGACCGGAGTCCCGCATTTCTTTCCGATTGCGAGAATTCGCTGCAGCATGGCTTCAAACACTTCGGGCGATGGGTCCTTACCATCTGGTGTTCTCATCTGGAAACCCAGATCGTTTGGGCCCACAAAGATCGCGTCCACACCAGGCAGACTGTAGATTTCTTCGGCGTTCCGGACCCCTTCTGGAGATTCCGTTTGCAGGACGACAAGAATTTCGTCATTAGCATGTTTAAAGTAGTCACCAGCGTTTGTATCGAAGTTCATCGCGTGCATCCCGCCTCCGACAGATCGATTGCCAGTCGGGGGATACTTCGCTGCCGCGATGGCGATCTTCGCTTCTTGAACGGTGTTGACCATCGGCACGACGATGCCGTGGGCGCCCGCATCCAACACCCGTTTAATATAGTCGTGATCGCCACGAGGAACTCGTGCAAGGCAGATACAACCTGCGTCAGCAACGGCACCAAAGAGTTGTCCGGCATTGTCCCAGCCGATTGGTGAGTGTTCAAGATCGACCGTCAGCCAGGGAAATCCGACGCGAGCCATCAATCGCGCTGCAAACACATTTCCCAAAGACAACCATGTTCCGACTTGAGGCAACCCAGCCTTCAATGCCGCTTTGACTGAATTCTTTCGCATGACGCTTCCCAACTCTGAATTCCAACTTGAAAAGTAACCGGAACACGAGTGTCTTCGCAATTGGCGCTTGAAGCAAGTGCCACGACGGCCAACGCACTGATTTAATGAGTTGTCGTAATCGTGGGTAAACATCGCCTTTGACACTTCCCCTCGCGGGGCGAAAATGCGATCTTTTCCCCATGTGCGATTCGAGTATCAAGTGCGTTGAATCGACGCGGTGAAAAACGACTGGTGAGTCAGGCCCAGATGGGCATGGATGGCCTTCATGACGGATCAGCAACAACCTCGGGACGTGGACGTCAAACGCGTTGCAGCAGAACTGCACCTGCGATATGACCAGGTCCAGCATACCGTTCAATTGCTTGACGAAGGGAATACTGTTCCCTTCATCACGCGTTATCGGAAAGAACGAACTGGGAATCTGCACGAAGAACAAATTCGCGCGATTCAAGAACGAGTGCTTTCGTTACGTCACATTGCCGAGCGAGCTGCGGATATTCAGCGGCTGATCGAAGCACAGGGAAAGTTGACTCCCGAACTGAAGTCGGAAATAGAAAAGGCCGATTCGCTCAAGCGGCTGGATGACCTGTATCTTCCCTTTCGCCCCAAACGGCGCTCTCGCGCAACAATGGCCAAGGAACGGGGGCTTGAACCTCTTGCCGATGCAATCTGGAACCAGACTGTGTCCCAGGCCAGCCTCAATGATGCAGCATCGGCTTACATTAATGCCGAACAAGAATTGCCGGACAGTGTCAAAGTTCTCGAAGGCGCCGCAGACATTATTGCCGAACGGATTGGTGATGACGCCAATCTGCGGGAACTCTGTCGAAAGGTCGCGAAAGAAACGGGTCGACTTGCCTCGTTTGGAACCAAAAGCGCCGATCAGACCCATCCGGAGTTTCGAGATTACTTCGAATACACGGAGCCAGTTTCCAAGATTCCGCCGCATCGAATCCTGGCGCTTAATCGCGGAGAAGAACAGAAAGCTCTCAGAGTCAGTTTCAATTGGGATGACGAACGCGCAATGAATGTTGCGGGTGACCATTTGAAAATCAATGAGCATCGATGTCGCGAACTGATGACCAGTTGTGCCACAGATGCCCTGGCCCGTTTCATTCAGCCAGCTCTTGATCGTGAGTTTCGACGAGACTTGACTGAGAAAGCCGAACGTCATGCTATTTCGGTTTTCGCCCAGAACTTACGAAACCTTTTGCTTCAGCCGCCATTGCATAGTCAACGAGTGCTTGCCATTGATCCAGGCTTTCGGACTGGTTGCAAACTGGCTGTGCTCGACGAAGTTGGCGGTGTCGTCGTGGTGGATGTCATGTACATCCTGTCCGATGAAAAGAAGATTGATGCCAAAGCAAAACTGACGACTCTCATCCGTGAACACCGCTGCCAGGTGATTGTGATCGGCAATGGAACTGCTTGCCGCGAAACCGAAGAACTGGTCGGAGAACTCATCTCGACTGAGCTTCCTGACATCCAATACATCGTCGTCAACGAGGCGGGAGCCAGTATTTATTCGACCAGTGCTGTCGCGCAGCAGGAGTTTCCCGAACTGGACGCAATTGCTCGCGGAACGATTTCAATCGGACGACGATTGCAGGACCCTCTCAGTGAACTTGTCAAGATCGAGCCGCAACATATCGGGGTCGGCATGTATCAGCACGACCTGAACATCAAGCAATTGAAGGAGACTCTCGATCAGGTCGTTGAGTCCTGCGTCAATTATGTTGGTGTCGATATTAATCGAGCAAGTTCTTCGTTGCTGGCTCACGTTTCTGGTTTCAATCAACTGCTGGCGAGACGAGTGGTCGAGTACCGTGATAAACAGGGATCGTTTACAAACCGGCAACAATTGATGAATGTTCCAGGGATTGGCCCGGCAACGTTTACTCAGGCGGCCGGTTTTCTCAAACTCGATGGAGATGAGCCTTTCGATAATACGTGGATTCATCCAGAGAGTTATGAGATTGCGAGAAAGCTGCTGGCAAGATGCTCGCTTTCTCCCGACGACGTCCGCCCGATTGCCGACCGTTCGGTTTTGAAGGAACGGTTAAGCGGCGTGATCGCAGCGCGTCTTGCAGACGAACTCGGGTGCGGAATTCCAACGCTCGAAGATATTCTCGACGATTTGCAGCGACCTGGCCGCGACCCACGTGCCGATCTTCCACCTCCCGTATTTCGCAAAGGGGTTTTGTCACTCGGTGACATTGAAGTGGGAATGGAGTTGCAGGGGACCGTCCTGAATGTTGTTGATTTCGGTGCGTTCGTCGATGTGGGGCTGAAGGATTCTGCCCTGGTACACATCAGCCAGTTGTCGACTCACTTCGTTCGTTCGCCGCATGATATCGTATCAATCGGCGACGTGATCAAAGTGTGGGTGCTGAGTGTTGATCGTGATCGCAAACGGGTCGGCCTGACGATGATCCAACCCGGTGCGACGGTAACGGCGAGTACGGTTCGAGCCGCGTCGCCCGTTCGTAATCAAGGTGAAAATCGACCTTCGACAGAGAATCGTCCTTCGGTCATTCCCAAACCAAAGTCGTCATCGGTCGAGTCGAAGCCTCGTCAACCCGGATTGATGAAGGGGTTCGACGAGCTGAAACAAAAATGGCAGCAAGAAAAAAAATGAAATCCTGATCGCACCATTGCGGGAAATGACATGAAACTCAATCGGCGGACTTTTCTGGCCACCGCAATGGCTTCCAGGATGGCTGTTCCATTTTCAAGACTACTCGCTGCCGATTCGGTCCCGCCCCGTAAAATTCAATATATTGATATCCACACGCACCTTGGTGCGTTCTATCACGGACGTGAATTGACTGCAGAGCTTCTTGTCCGGTTCATGGATCAGCACCAGGTCGAACGTGCCTGTGTCTTGCCTCTTGTATCACCGGAATCGGCTCCGATACCGCAACCGGTTTCTACAGCGCTCAAGGCTTATCACGATTTCCCGGATCGCATTATTCCGTTTTGCGTTGTCGATCCACGAGCTGTGACAGCACCAGGACAACGGACGGGACATGTCGCTGGAGTCAAAGGGCTGATTGAGATTCTCAAGCGTTATCAGGATGCGGGTTGTAAAGGACTAGGCGAACACAAGACCGGGTTGCACTTCGACGCACCTCAGCAGATGTACTTATATGAAGCCTGTGACACTGTTGGTTTTCCGATTCTGTTTCATCTTGATGATATTCGTAACCCAGATACCCCAGGCTTGCCGCGGTTGGAAAATGTACTGAAAACATTTCCTGAACTCCCGCTGATCGGACATGCGGCGGGCTTCTGGGCATCGATTTCAGGCGATGCCACGTTCGAAGATTTCGGTCGCTACCCGAATGTGCCAACCCCAGTCGCACCCGGCGGTGCGCTGGACCGATTAATGGAGAAATATCCGAATCTCTACGGAGATTTATCGGAGCCTGGCGGTGAAAAGGCGATCGCTCGCGATTTAAAATTCGGACGCGAATTCATTATCCGGCACGCTGACCAGTTACTGTTTGGCACCGATGTGCTGATGCCAGAACAACAGATCCCTCAGTTTACGCTGTTAGATTCGTTGAAGTTGCCTGAGGAAGTCCAGTACAAAATCTACCGAGGAAATGCGATCAAATTGTTGCGTCTGGATGGTATGTAAATTGTCAAAAAAACGTCGTTTGCCGAAAATCTGATTCCAGTTTCGTCATACCGAAGTCCGTTTTCGTCGACTGGAGGCACGGCTTGGGTACGATATCAAGTTGAATAGCTGTTGGATTTTAATCAGGCTGATCGAACAGTTAGTTTCAACGAATCTCGTAAGATCAACGTGATAGCCCCTTTCTAATAGCGATTGTCAACATGCAGGCACGATACTTTTTGCTGCTGGGAAGTCTGTGCATTACTCTGTTGTCACCTGTGATTTCGTTTTCCCAGTCGCACTGGTCGTTTCAGCCAATCGTTCATTCGGCAACTCCTGTCGTTCACAACGATGATGGATGGTCCCGCAACCGAATCGATTCATACGTGCTTGAGCAGCTACGGAAACATAATCTCCAACCTTCGCCGATAGCCTCTGCCGCAACGTCCATTCGGCGAGTGACACTCGATCTGATCGGATTGCCTCCCACGGTGCCCGAAGTCGACGAATTTCTCGCCGAAGATCGGCCAGATGCATTTGAGCGGGTTGTCGACCGCCTGCTTGCATCGCCGCATTACGGGGAACGGTGGGCGAGGACGTGGCTTGATCTTTGTCACTACGGCGACACGGATGGACATTTGACCGATCAGCTTCGTCCTGTCGCCTGGCGATATCGAGATTGGGTCATCAGTGCGCTGAATGTCAACCTGCCCTTCGACGAATTCACGATTTCACAATTGGCCGGTGATCTCGTCGAAGGGGGCTCACGAAGATTGCCACCAGCAACGGACGATCCAATTCTCGGAACCGGGTTTCTGCGTCAGACTTTGAGCAATCGTGAGGGAGGAGCTGACCTGGAAGAATATCGCGTCGAACAGATTGTCGATCGGACGGCGATGGTCGGCACGATCTGGCTTGGGCTGACAGCCGGATGTGCCCGTTGCCATGATCACAAGTACGACCCCCTGTCGCAGAAAGAATTCTTTCAGTTGTACTCGTTTTTCGATCAGGCCGATGAAATCAACATCGACGCTCCGTTAACCAGCGAGCGCGAGGCTTATTTGCAAGTTCGTTCCGAATACGATCGGCGTCGCCGCGACGTGATCGAGCCCTATCGGATCGGCCTGACTGCATTACAGAAAGCGTGGGAGGCGAAGGTTCTGCATGCGCGAGCTCATCCCGGCGAAGACCACGTCTGGGATCGCCAGTGGGAACTGCTCGGCTTGATCTGGGGCGGAGGACTCGGTGAGGGACAGCTCGAGGGGACCGAGATCGTTAAGCTCGGCTGGGGGAACCGAACGCCACGACAGCAGGACGACTTGCTGGATTATTTTCTGGAACGGGGGTCTGTCGCCGACGAAAAACAATTTGCCGAGTTGAAACTGGGTGAACTTCGAAATCAGTTAGTGGCACTCAAGAAACAGTTTCCTCAAGCGATGGCCACACGCGCGCCGGTCATGATGACGTCGCAAACGCCGCGTCAAACCTATATACACGAACGAGGTGAATTTCGCAGTCCTGGACCGAACGTGAAGCCCACCCTTCCCGATTGGCTGAATGCTTCGCGTCAAGCATCAAGCGATCTGGCAGGAGTGAATGAGAATATCGTCCAGAACCAGACTTCACGGCTGACACTCGCCCGTTGGTTAGTCTCCGGCGAACATCCGCTGACGGCACGAGTGACAGTGAACCGGATGTGGCAGGAATTCTTTGGCAAAGGGATCGTCGCCACGTCCGACGACTTTGGTACCCGTGGTGCCAAACCGACACACCCGCAGATGCTCGATTGGCTCGCAAAAGAGTTTTCCGACAGTGGCTGGAACGTCAAAGCAACACATCGAAAAATCGTTGGATCTGCCACCTATCAGCAATCATCCCGACCGCGGCCGGACTTGATTGAGCTAGATCCCGGTAACTCGTTGCTCGCCCGTCAATCCAGTCTCCGCGTCCCCGCAGAAACCGTACGTGATTCGATCCTTTTCGCCAGTGGTTTACTAAGCTCCAGCCTGGGTGGGCCGGGCGTTTATCCCGCTCAAGATGAACGAGTCACCATGGAGGCGTTTGGAAGTAATACCTGGACAACCAGCAAAGGAGCCGACCAGTATCGCCGAAGCGTTTACACATTTATTCAACGGACATCGCCGTTTGCTCAATCGATCACGTTTGACGCTCCATCGCCCCAACGAATTTGTGCTCGCCGTGATCGATCAAACACTCCGATGCAGGCATTAACGCTGCTGAACGATCCGGCCTTACAGCAGATTTCTCATTCGTTTGCGGAATTGCTGTGCGTGTCGAAGACGAATTCTGATCGAGAACGGATTGAATTGGCGTTTCGACGTTGCCTGAGTCGGCCTGGAACAAGCGACGAGCTTGATCGGCTCGAAAGATACGTCGAACAGCAACGCGCGGCGTTACGCGGCAGCACTCAGGCATCGTCCAGTCAGAACGAATGGGCGGATCTGGCGAGCGTCCTGATCAACTTACACGAATTCATCGTTCGCGATTAATGAATTGAACTTCCGGTGAGGAGCACTCGTTATGCAATCTCAACAGGCCCTTCGCGATCTTCATCGCCGCTGTTTCCTGAAACAGTCTGCCGGTGGGCTGGGTGGAATCGCGTTGGCCTCGTTGTTACAGAATGAAGGATATGCCAGGGAACCTGATCGGCCGACTCCCCTTGATCCCCGTCAGCCCCACTTCAAGCCGCGTGCCAAGAACGTGATCTTCCTGTTCATGGCGGGGGCACCGAGTCAATTGGACCTGTTCGATCCCAAGCCTGAAATGAAGCGACTGCACCAACAGTCTGTTCCTCCTTCATTCCTGGCCGGCCTGAGTGATTCGCTGATCAAGGGAAGTGCTCGAGTCATGGCGTCGCCGAGGACGTTCATAAAACATGGCCAATGCGGCATGGATTTTTCCGATTATCTTCCCCATCTCGCAACGCGTGCCGACGACTTGTGCATGATTCGGACGATGCACACCGATACTTCGAATCATGATCCCGCTCAATTGCTGATGCAATGTGGCGTTCCCAGATTCGGCTCTCCCAGCATGGGGTCGTGGGTTACCTATGGGTTGGGAAGCGATTCTCAGGACCTGCCAGGTTTCATCGTCCTGCTATCGAACAATGGACCGGGTGACATCGCCGGGACGGCCTTATGGGACAGTACGTTTCTTCCCGCCCCTTATCGCGGCGTCACTTTTCGAAGCAAAGGTGACCCGATTCTACATCTTGCAAGCCCTGACGGGTACACGCCTGAGCGTCAGCGGGATCGCTTAAGCGCGGTCAACGATCTCAATCGAATTCGCTTTCAGCAACAGCCTGATCCCGAGATCACGTCGCGGATCGATGCCTATGAACTGGCCTTCCGCATGCAAACCGCAGCCCCGGAATTATTAGAGTTTTCCCAGGAGACGCCTGCAACACTCGAGTCGTACGGGATTGGAAACGAGAAGACGGACACATTCGCACGCAATTGCCTGCTTGCAAGAAGAATGGTCGAGCGGGGAGTCCGTTTTGTGCAGTTGTATCATTACACGTGGGATGACCATTCGGATTTGAACGTGAATTTGAAAGTGAACTGCGACAAGACTGACAAACCGGCAGCTGCGCTGATTCACGATCTCAAGCAACGAGGCCTGCTCGACGATACTCTGGTGATCTGGGGTGGCGAATTCGGTCGAACGCCCATGAACGAAGTCCGGCGTGGAAATAGCCCTGGCAAAGAAGGCCGCGATCATCACAAGGCAGCTTTCACCATGCTGCTCGCTGGAGGCGGCGTCCAGGGAGGTCAGATCATCGGTGAAACCGACGAATTAGGTTTCAACCCGGTTAAAGCCCCGATTCACGTGAACGATCTTCAAGCAACAATCCTGCACGCATTGGGCCTCGACCACGAACGCCTGACATTCCGACACCAGGGCCGCGATTTCCGTTTGACAGATGTCGCAGGGAATGTCGTTCATCAGGTGTTTGGATGAGCTGGTCATGTCAACAGTACTCAAAAACCCTTCGCAAAAGTCTTGTTTACAACACCGTGTTTGTCCTTAAATCGCTTTGAGCGTGAGTCGCGTCTGGGAACGAAATACGTTCAGACTTTCGTGGAATCCTTTGTGTTTCGCGTGTAATTTCTTCAAAGCTGATTTTTGGCTGATCATCAACATTTCGTTTCGGGTAATGCCTCTGATGCGCCTGAAACCAAGTGAATTGACTTTCTGTGAATTATTGTTGCCACGTTGAAATCGCTTGGCATTTGCATGGCCTCGAAACTGGATCTGCCGAGTCCTGTGGGGATCTGCCTCGTAGACGAACTTGTTATATCGGCTCTGTGGAATCCAAGCCCATTTCTCGCATCGAAATCCCATCTGAACATTGTCAGGCCAAAGTTGGATGAGCTATGCTGAACTACAGATGTACGCTACAACAGCTAGATTGCACTAAAGGGCGGCAGTTTTGCAATCTAGTTTAAGACACAAGGACGCTCGGAATGGTACATGTTGCGATAGACCAAGTCCTCAAAAGGTCAATATTAGCGAAAGACGACTCCGACTTCACTTATTTCTTTTCCCTATTACTCGCTGCGGAAGCACTTGCAAAAACCGTCGTCCTCGGTGTGGTCGCGGCGATTACCGACGACAAAGATCGGAATCGTTACAGGCTTGAGCATCAACTCGTCCGGGCGGACGGATTGGGTGATTGGGGCAAAGTTATCGAGGACGCATTAATTGGTCCCGCATCACAATTTCTAGTGTCAGAGGCGCGAGAGGAACAATTTGAATTGACGAGGTCCTGTAAGGTTGGGGAATGGCAATATGACGCCACGGCGGCGTTAAAAAATGCGTTGGATCATCTCGGCATTGATGCTGAGGATCTTCCGGTCAAGTCCGATATGAAACGGTGGTTTCGACTTTTTGCGACCCTTCGAAACAAGACACGCGCGCATGGCGCCACGCCTCCGGAAAAATCAGGAATTGCCGCGGAACACATAGCAAAGAGTGTCGAGTTGTTCTATCGAAACTTTTGTCTGTTCAAACGCCCTTGGGCACATTTACATCGCAATTTGAATGGAAAGTATCGTGTATCAGCGATCACCGAAGATACAACAAGTTTCGACTTCCTTAAGCAGAAGCAAGATCGGCAGTTCGCCAACGGTGTCTACCTTTTTATCGGAGGCCTGCGACACATTTCGTTGATAAAAACGGACGCGGGGCTTCAAGACTTCTTTTTCGTCAACGGGGGAATGAATTCCAAGAAATTCGAACTTTTGTCCTATAGCTCCGATGACAAGATTGATGGTGATGCGTCCGCGTTCATGACGCCGCCAGGCACGTTGCCACGAAGTGAAACTGAAGGATATGGCGAACTAAACCTCCAAGGCGATTGTTTCACAAATGTGCCGGAACTCGTTCGGGACTATGTCACTCGTCCTGATCTTGAAAAAGACCTTGCTAAATTGTTGCTTGATGACAAACGACCGATTGTTACCTTGGTTGGGCGAGGTGGCATCGGAAAAACCTCGTTGGCACTAAAAGTTATTCAAGAACTTTTTTCACATTCAAGATACGAATGTATTGTATGGCTAAGTGCACGCGACGTTGACTTACAACTTTCAGGCCCAAAATCAGTTCGACCAATGGTCTTGTCCCCCGAAGATATGGGGAAAGTCTACGCGGATTTGGTGTTGACTTTAGAAAAAACAAAGGAAAAAGGTTTTAACGCACGCGCGTTCTTCGAGCAACAGCTTCAAAAATCCGATTTGGGGCGTTGTCTTTTTGTTTTTGATAACTTCGAAACCACTCAAAATCCAATTGAAATTTTTAACTGGATCGATTCGTTCATACGCTTGCCCAACAAAGCATTAATAACAACCCGCCTTCGGGATTTTAAAGGAGACTATCCACTCGACATTTCAGGGATGAATGAGCATGAGGCTCGACAACTCGTAAATCAAACCGCATCAACCTTGTGTGTTTCTCAATATCTCGACGAGAAGTACACCAGTGATATCATCGCACAATCAGAAGGGCATCCATACGTAATTAAGATTTTGCTTGGCGAGGTAGCAAAAGCTAAGAGGGCTGTAAATATACCGCGACTTGTTGCAGGCACGGAAGACATTCTAACAGCCCTATTTGAACGAACATACGCAACGCTTACGCCGTGCGCTCAACGTGCGTTCTTAACGCTTTCGGCGTGGAACTCGTCGGTGCCAAGGCACGGCCAGCGCATATCAAAGTTGTTGATTTGTCAGTACTTCGGTGAGGAAGTCTGGATTCATCATGCAGCGTAGCATCTTTCCCCGGAGGCTGTCTATTGCCGGATGGCGTTTCAGCAGGGTGACGGCGAAGCGTCGCA
>CAIOKO010000108.1 GCA_903858935.1 uncultured Schlesneria sp.
GCCGAAGATCTGGACAGACAAGGGAATTCCCCAATGGGACAACGGACATCTGTTTATCGGGGATAAGGGGATGCTGCTTTCAGATTATGGTCAACACCTCTTATTGCCCGAGGCCAATTTCAAAGACTTTAAACGGCCCGAACCTTTTATTCCGGAATCGCCAGGTCAACAAGCGGAATGGATTCGTGCTTGTAAGTCCGACCTGAAGACCACCTGCAACTTTGAGTATTCCGGTTGGCTCACCGAAGCCAATCATCTCGGGAATGTGGCCTATCGGGTCGGCAAGAAAATCGAATGGGATGCCGAGAAACTGCGATGTCCCAATGCGCCAGAGGCCGACAAGTTCATTCGACGCGAATATCGAAAAGGCTGGAATCTTATCTAGCGGAAGACTTCGGAAAAGCCACTTCGCACGCTGATCTCGATTTTGGTACGTTATCGGGCATGAGGAAATATTTGCAATTGCTGACAGACTTTGACGATTCGGCGCGGGGAGCGACATTGGAACGCTTGGTCTCGGTTGGGTTCCGAGATGCCGAAGGTGCATTGGCTCGCTTGAAATCATTGTCCGGAACACCCAATTCGGCGGAATGCCTTTCTCGATTCCTTCGAGCCGTGACCGACATGGCCGAAGCGGACGAGTTGCTTGTCGATTTTGAGCGGTACGTGCTTCGATCCGGTGACCGCGAAGTCCTCTATCAGTTTCTGATCGACAATCCACGCGGGCTGGAAATGCTCGTCAAATTGTTTGCTGGCAGCCGCTATCTGACCGAGACACTGTTACGTGATCCGATGGCGTTGCGGCGATTGATTCAGCACCGGTTGCTGGCGGACCTGAAATCTCGCGAAGATTTTATTGATGCGGCGATGGCGGCAGCTCAGAAAGAAGCCTCATTTAGCGAAAAGATGGATGCGCTTCGGCGGTTTCAGCGATCTGAACTTTTACGCATCGGTACATGCGATGCCTTCGGCCTCATGGACTTTCGAGCAGCGACAGTCCAGCTCAGCCTGCTGGCGGACGGCCTGATCGAAGCATGTCTGCGACTGGTCGCAGCCGATCTTCAGGTTGATACAACCGGGTTTGCAGTCTTGGCATTGGGAAAGCTTGGCGGCGAGGAGCTGAACTATAGTTCGGACATCGATCTGATTTTTCTCATTCACAACACCGATAATGCTCCACCCGTGAAAGGTCGATCGAACGGTTCCAAAGCGTCTTCATCAAAGGGGGAGGCCACGACGACCGTGACTCAACCCCATCATACGATTGTGACGCTGGCACAACGACTGATCAAAGCGATGCAGGATGCGACCGGCGAAGGCTTTCTGTATCGTGTTGACATGCGATTGAGACCTTGGGGGCGTGCGGGTGAACTTGTTGTTCAGGTCTCTTCATACCTCGACTATCTGCGGACACAGGCCGAATTGTGGGAAAAACAGGCGTTGCTCAAAGGCCGCGTTGTGGCGGGCGACTTCTCTGTGGGGAAGCAACTGCTTCGTGAAGCGGCACCGCTAACTTTCGGGCACCCTGCGGATGAAGTAAGGACCAGTGTTCGATCAGCGAAAAGTCAGATTGAAGCACAGCTTGAACGGCGGGGACGCGCGTTTGGAGAAGTAAAGTCAGGAAGCGGCTCGATTCGCGACATCGAATTCATCGTACAATCATTACAACTGATCCATGGTCAGCGAACCCCTCAGATTCGTTCTGCAAACACCTTGGATGCGCTGGTCAGGTTGGCTGATTTCGACCTGATTCACGCAGATGAATATCGATGTCTGACAGACGGCTACGTCTTTCTTCGGACAATCGAGCATTCGTTACAACTTTTGCACAATCGGCAAGAACATTCTCTGCCGTCCGATGCACTTGAGATGACGGCGCTGGCGCGTCGACTCGACTTCCGCGATGGCGAGCACCTGCTAGGTCACTATCGCCAGCACTGTCAGGCGATCCGTGCTGTCTTCGAAAAATATGTGACGGCACCAGTTGAGACCAGCGGTCCTAAAAAGGCCAGTGGAACAGTTGAAGTTGAATTCGGCAAAAATCCGGTCGATCCACATGCAACGCCAGCCTCGCCGAAGGCCGGGATCGATTTCGACTATGAATCGGCTTTCACGGCGATCGAACGTCGGGAACATTTACAGCTACTGAAGATACTCAGTGTGGATCAGCCCGTGATCGTCCGCGCCCAAGCGGACGGGACCGGCGAATGGCGGGTTCGTGTGCTGGGGCTTGATCAGCCTGGTGTCCTGTCGCTCATTTGCGGTCTGTTATTCGTTTACGGTTTTGACATTATCAAAGGATTTGTTTCCACGGGTGAGCATGCTTCGCCGACGGAACGATCGAAAGAAAAGACCCGGGAGTTTGTCGACGTCTTCACCGTGCGATCGTCGGTGGAAGCGGTGATGTCAGAAGTCTGGAACTGCTACGAAGCGGATCTCACTGAACTGGTCCAGTTGGCGCAGTCGGGCCGTAGCCATGAAGCCCAGGGAAAGCTGGCTTCTCGTGTGGCCGATGCACTGGAAGGCTCTCCCGATCTGGCTTCGAAACCGACGCCGCTGGAAGTGAGTTTTGACAATCAGTCACATGACCTCTTTACTGTTCTCCACATTCGGGGCGAGGACACGATCGGGTTCCTGTACGAGCTGACGAATGCATTGGCTCTCAGTGGAATTGCCATTGAACGAGTCGTGATCTGTTCTGACGGAAACGTCGCCGCCGACATGTTGTACGTCACCGACGCTCAGCGACAAGGAAAGATTCTCGACGATCGCAAGTTGCACGAACTGCAAGCGGCGATCGTGTTGATCAAACACTTCACCCATCTGTTGCCCGGGTCACCAAACGCCGAAGCGGCGCTCCTGCACTTTCGATTGTTCCTGAGCGAATTATTCCAGCAACCGGACTGGACGGAGCAACTCTCCTCGCTTGAACGGCCTGAAGTACTGGCGGCGCTCGCCAAAGTACTCGGTGTCAGCGATTTCCTCTGGGAAGACTTTCTGCGGATCCAATATGCAAACTTGTTTCCTGTGCTGAGTGACATTGCAGGAATCGAGCAGGCCAAATCGAAGACGCTACTGTGGCGCGATCTGGCAGTCGAGTTGTCTGCAACGGATGACCCCGGCGAACGGCGTTATCGACTGAATTCCTTCAAAGATCGTGAAATGTTTCGCATTGACTTGAGGCATATCCTTGGTCGATGCGGTGACTTTGACCGGTTTGCAGAAGAATTGACGGATGTGGCGGAGGTGGTTGTTTCAACGAGCTTGCAACTCAGTGAGCGGGAGCTTCACGATCGTTTCGGTGTTCCCAAGCGATCGAACGGCGAACGAGCGTCGCTGGTGGTTTGTGCTCTCGGCAAGTGTGGTGGCCGCGAATTGGGTTTTGCTTCTGATATCGAACTAATGTTCGTTTACGACGAAGAAGGAATGACCGACGGCCGGAAACCGATTGCGAATGCGACATTTTATCAGCGGCTTGTTGAGTCATGCATTCAATCAATTCGGGCTCGCGAGGAAGGAATTTTTCGAATAGATTTACGTCTACGTCCCTACGGTCGGTCAGGTCCACTGGCGGTGTCGTTTGATGCATTCCGTCGCTACTTTGACCCCAACGGCGCTGCGTGGCCCTACGAACGTCAGTCGCTGATCAAACTGCGGCCAATCACCGGTGACCCCGCCCTGGGTGAAAAGTTGATTAGTCTTCGAGACCGCTTCTTATATGAAGGGCCTCCTTTTGACTACGCTTCGATGCGGGCCATGCGCGAGCGGCAGGTTCGGCAACTAGTGGCGGCAGGCGAATTCAACGCCAAACTCAGCCCAGGGGGACTGGTGGACATTGAGTATTTCGTGCAGGCTATGCAGATTACCCACGGTTCGCGGCACGTCAGTTTGAGAGTGACCAATACGCGAGAGGCGATGCGGGAAATGCGACGGGTTGGTGTACTAACAGAATCGGACTATCGTGCCCTTCGGGACGCATACGGCTTTTTCCGACGTCTGATCGACGCGCTGCGAATGGTCCGAGGTGACGCTCGCGATTTGACGGTATCTGCCGCGTCAGGTCAGGACTTTATGTTTCTCGCTCGCCGACTTGGTTATGGTTCGACACCACAACGACTTCAGCGCGACATGGCTCAACATATTGACGCCGTCAATGATCTGGTCAGACGTCAGGCAGAGGTGGTTTGAAAGACATCAAGTGGCCTTTGACATTTGATATTGCAAAGTTCGATTCATTCAACCTGATGCAAATTCTGAAACTCGCCGTTGAGTCGTTGCGTGACGCATCTTGTTGCCGGGCATATCAGTTCTCGTGCAAAACCGTAACAAAAACCTCTCCAAATGTTAGTTGCGACCATAAAGGTGGAAGAACTCTAAAAATCGGACCAGCCTATTTTCTCTTGTTTAAGTCGTGTTGTCTTGACCATGTTTCTGACGATGTGATAAGACGGCAGAAACGAAGAGATCTTTCGTCACTGCATGGAGATCAAATTGGACGGGGCAAATTTCAATTCATCTGTTTCAATAATGGGCTCGCCTCTTAGCTTCTCGCAATTCAACGTTAAAACAAGAAAGATCTCATCCTTTGCATGTCGTGCGGTGACTAGCAGGCTGATGGCCGAAACTTGGGAGGTTTCAATGTTTCGAGTTTCAATACAAACTGTGCGGCAGCAATTGTTGTTGACATTCGGGCTATTCGTCTTGTTTGTGTCGTTGTCGACTGGAACAGTCGAAGCGGCAGATTTGTCTGAGCAAGATGTCAAACAGGCAATCGAGCGTGCCAAAAAGTTTCTGATCAAAGAGCAGGCTCAGGATGGCTCTTGGGTTGCAGAGGCAGATGTTCGAACAGGGATCACAAGTCTGTGCGTGCTTTCTCTGCTCAATTCAGGGATGTCGCCGCAGGACGGGCCGGTTCGTCGTGGGCTACAGTACTTGCGATCGCGGTCAGCCGATGATTTCGGAGGAAAATACGAAACATATCAAGTGTCGCTGCTGATCATGGCACTCTCTGCCGCTAAAGAGAAAGCGGACGGTGTGAAGATCGCGGAACTCGCACAGCGTCTGGAAGAGGGACAGATCACCGCGGATAACTCTGGTGCGTGGTCTTACTCGCTTCGCAACGGTCGACAGATGGGCGGCGATCAAAGCAACACTCAATTCGCGATTCTGGGATTACGTGAGGCCGTCGAAGCAGGTGCTACAGTAAATCGACAGACCTGGGAACGAGCACGCGACTACTGGGAACGAAACCAGAATAACGATGGAGGCTGGGGATATGTCGTTGGCGGTACCGGTGACATTGCGAATAAGCCCCCCAGCCGTGGAAGCATGACCGTTGCCGGAGTCGCATCGCTTTCCATAACACAACAGATGTTGAAGTCAGACGCCGGCGTCGCTGCAGATGGCACGCCCCCTTGCTGCGATGATACGACTCCCGATCTCGCCATTCAGAATGGAATCAATTGGTTGTCTCGAAGCTTTTCGGTTCGCCAGAACCCGGGAGCAGGCGGGCACCAATGGCTGTTGTATTACATCTATGGAATTGAACGCGCCGGCCGGCTGACGGGCCAGAGATTCTTCGGTGAACATGACTGGTATCGCGAAGGAACCTCCATGCTGCTTGCGATTCAAAATCAGGTGGATGGACATATTCCGGGTTCAGGCTCTCATGAATCACAGCCGGTTTGTGGAACCAGCCTTGGTCTGTTATTTCTGTCTAAAGGACTGGCGCCTGTCGTCATCAATAAGCTCAAGTACGGAACAAGGCATCCGAATAATCCGAATATATTGCTTGACAACAATTGGAATCGCCATTCACGCGATGTCCGAAACCTGACGGAACTGATCAGCAGCATGCCCAAATGGCCGAAGTTGTTGACGACGCAAGATCTCGATCTGGCACGTGCGGTGAAATCCGGTGGCGTTAATTCCTTACTTCAAGCACCAGTGCTGTTCATTACGGGACCAGGACGATTGTCGTTCAGCCCCGCTGAGACAAAATTACTCAGGGAATATCTGGAAGAAGGGGGATTTATTTTTGCTTGCCCCACCTGTCAGGGTGGCGATTTCGAAGCCAGCTTCCGCGAAGTGGTGACGCAGTTGTTACCGCCAGGTGAAGGAAATTTAAATCTTCTGACACCTGACCATCCCGTGTATCGCATCGAACACCCGCTTCAACCTGAGGGAGTCAAATTGTACGGGGTGGATTTCGGTTGCCGGACATCGATCATGTATTCGCCGGAAGACCTGGCCTGTTTGTGGGACTATTGGGCAAAGGTTGATCCCCCGAAGCGTAACGTACAATTAAAGGCAAAAATCGTACGGGCCACACAAATCGGTGTGAATGTCATCGCCTATGCGACTGGGCGGGAACCGCCGGATAAGACTCAGGTTCGTCAGGTGACAGCTAACGAAAGTGAATTCGATAAGATTGAAAGAGGATCGTTACAGATCGCCCAGATCAAGCATAACGGAGCCTGGAACGCGGCCCCTCGTGCGCTGAAAAACCTGCTCGTTTCGTTGAATGAAACCGTCGGCTTGTCCGCATCGACGAAGATGCGTGATTTGGAACTTTCCGACAAGAACATCTTCCGTTACCCGGTGCTGTACATGCACGGACGCAATAAGTTCTCAACCCCCGTCGAGGATCGTCAGCAACTGAAAGTGTATCTTGAGCGAGGCGGTGTTCTGGTGGCTGATTCATGCTGTGGTGCCAAGCCATTTGACAAGGCCTTTCGTGAGTGGATGACGCAGATCTACCCCGATAAGAAGCTCGAACGAATACCGGTGTCGCACGAAATCTTCTCCGACAGAATCGGTCAGGATATCAAGCTGCTGAAACGTCGAACGGCAGAAGGGGGCGAAAACAGCTCCGGCGGAAACTTCACCATTCGTACCGCAGAACCAATCCTCGAAGGAATTGAACTCGACGGGCGCTATGCCGTGATTTACAGCCGCTACGACATCAGTTGTGCATTGGAACGGCAGAATTCCGGAAATTGTGAAGGATACCTTCCCGAAGATGCCGTGAAACTCGGAAGAAACATTATCCTTTATACAATGCTTCAAAATCAGCGGTTCAAAACAACAGAAGCAGGACCTGCGAAGTAGTAACGTCGATTCTTTTTATAACCTCTCACTCAGGCAGCGTTCGATGCGGATTGTTTCGTTACTTCCCAGTGCGACCGAAATTATTTACGAGATTGGGTTGGGCGAACAACTGGTCGGTGTCACTCACGAATGTGACCATCCTCTCTTCGTGCGAAACCTGCCAAAAGTTACGAAGACGTTGATTCCTGTGGATGCCTCCAGCCATGAAATCGACGCGTTAGTTCGAGAGCGATTGAAGTCGCAGCGAGCACTTTATTCGCTCGACCTCGATGTACTCGAAAAACTGCAACCTGAATTGATCGTTACCCAGGCCTTATGTGACGTATGTGCCGTCGCTGAGTCCGAAGTGAATGCTGCTGCCTGCCGCCTACCCGGCCGTCCAAAGGTCATCAATCTGGAGCCCCATACTCTGGTTGAAGTCTTTGCCTGCATGTCGCTCGTTGGTCTTGCTGCACACTCCTTTGACCGGGCGGATGCAGCCGTCGCCAGACTGCAACAACGAGTCGATGTGGTCAAAACTCGCACTCACGGCATCACAAATCCGCTTCGTGTCGTCGTATTGGAATGGATCGATCCGCCGTTTTCTTCGGGCCATTGGACGCCAGAACTGGTTCGATTTGCAGGTGGAATCGAAGTCATCGGGCAGGAATCTCGGCCCTCTCGGACAATTCCTTGGGATGAAGTTACTTCCGCTGACCCCGAAGTGTTAATCATCGCCTGTTGCGGATTTGACATTGAGAGGACGCGAAAAGATCTGCTGATTCTTGCAGCCTATCCTGGGTTTAATAGCCTGAGTTGCGTTCGTTCTGATCGAGTCTATCTGATGGATGGAAACTCGTATTTCAGCAGGCCGGGGCCGCGCCTTGTAGACAGCATGGAAATCCTGGCACATACTCTTCACCCTCTAATTCACCCGCTCCCTTTCGGTCAGGTACCCGCCATTAAAGTTGATCTTGAACGTGAGTGCGGAATTACAAAAGTGTTTTGATCTTCATCGAGTCAAGCTCGTCTGTATTCCAAAAGGGGCGAAGGCAGGTGTTGGTAAAACCCAAAGTGTTGTTGTGGTGGAGTTCAGGAAAGGACAGTGCGTGGGCGTTGCATCTTCTCCAACAGCAAGGCGAGGTCGAAGTGGTCGCTCTGGCGACAACGTTTAATGAAAACACCAATCGCGTCGCCATGCACGACGTCTTTTTGGACCTGGTTCAATCCCAGGCAAAGGCCGCCGGGCTACCGCTCTGGCTGATCCGGTTGCCTTGGCCATGCACCAACATGGAATATGAGAAACGAATGCAAAGTGTGATTGTACGAGCACGCTCGGAAGGTATTCGCACCTTTGCATACGGAGATCTTCACCTTCAAGACATCCGGGATTATCGCGAAGAGCTATTCGAGAGAACGGATTCAACCTTACTTTTCCCCATTTGGGGCACTTCAACCGAAACATTAGAACTCGCACAGACAATGATTCGTGCCGGACTTCGTGCCATCCTGACATGCATTGATACGAAGC
Organism: uncultured Schlesneria sp.; assembly: GCA_903858935.1. Classification (GTDB taxonomy): domain Bacteria; phylum Planctomycetota; class Planctomycetia; order Planctomycetales; family Planctomycetaceae; genus Schlesneria. The sequence continues at coordinate 8,621 of CAIOKO010000108.1, forward strand.
AACTCCCCCGCGAATTTATCGGACGGGAATTTGATTACTCACTCTTGTCGGACCTGCCTGTGGGTATCGATCCATGTGGTGAGAACGGCGAATTCCACACGTTTTGTTATAACGGGCCGATGTTTTCCGTTCCCATCGACGTGCGCCAAGGTGACACTGTTACCCGAGACGAGTTTGTTTATTGCGACCTGTTGCCGACGCAGACTGACACGCATCTCTCACGATATGTTTGAATTCTTAATGCCTCATCAGCTTTACTCGCGAAGGTAACGATCGGCTGGCGGTGTATTGTTGCGCCCGACGAAGATCGCCGCAACTAGAAATCCAATCCCTACCGCTCTCAGGCAACTGCCAACGACAATGATCACTTGAGTCAACTGGGGGAACGACGTGCTGGTGCGGTTACTGAATAAATAAGCCTGTGCCGCCGACTGTCCGATTATCGTCGCAAACAGGATTATGACGCCGATCAGAGTAAGCATTGAAGGGAGTCTGGCCCGACTCATATAAATTATCGAAAAGTAGCCTGCCACAAGGTATACGAAGAGGACCGGACCCTGGTTAATGAGTTGGGACACAAGGAACATAATAGTACCACCAGGCCCAGAATTCATTTTGCCTTCTCCCAATCAGTCTAGTTATTCGTCTTTGATGGAACCGTTTCAGCAGGCTTTACGACCTTGTTTCCATACACGAGGACGTTGTCGAAATTCCCTGTGTCATCGAACGAGCCGATGCCGATTTGCCCCCATTTGAAAGTCTGATCAACAGCCGTCATCACCGGTTCGGTCATGTTGTCAAAGTAGACTTCGATCTTGCCGTTGTCGACATCTCGTACCACGCGAACATGGTGCCATTCATTGTCCCATTTGGTTCCCTCTGTCGTTTTCGTCGAAATCTTTTTTCTTGGTTCGTTGTTCACAATAAAGATCTGATTGGCGTGATCGTCCGTTTTCTGTCCCAGATGGACGTAATACATGTGCGCAGGGTCTTGATATCCGAAGAACAGACATAACGACCGGTGAGGATAATCTCGAGCTGTCGACTGGAGCTGAACATCGAGGACGCAACTGCCGACAATCACGTCCTTCGCAACGGATCGATTAAACGGTGAGCGAACTGGCGTCTTGGTCTCGATGTGCTGAAATTGGCTCCATACCTTGTTCCCTTCGAGTTGGGTCAGTTTCCAGGCCTTTGGTTCGCTCGCTTCCCAGCGAACCGTGGGATCTCCCGTTTCAAAATTGTCCTGAAACACCAGCGGTAAGTTTAACAGTCGTGATGGAGGCGTCTTTTCCTCCGCAAAGAGCGGATTAAAAACCATGGAAACGGCGCACATCATCAGCAAATGTGATCGTAAAGACCGGCACATGTTTGGCCCCAAATTGAAAATTGTTGAAATCGACGTGGATCTTTAAAGAGTATTTCTTTAATGCCTTAATGGCAAATGATCAGTTCATTCGCAGTCACTCATTATCGAAAATCACGAGAGGAATTGTGGAACTGTCCAAATATTTCAGTCATGTCTTCCATCTTATCGACGACGAGATGAGTCACTCCGTTCTCTCGCTGCAGGATACCGTGTGCAATCAGGGCTGATGCACGTCGGGCGATCAGTCGAAAACGTTCCCAGACATTCACATGCACGACCAGGTTGGTGGTTCCTGTTTCGTCCTCGAGTGTCATAAACGTGATCCCTTTCGCGGTCGATGGTCGTTGTCTTAGCAGAACGAGTCCCGCAACCAGGTACTTTCGGTCGGCCTCCAGCACCAGCAGATCAATGGAACGGACAACTCGGGTTCGATCGAGTTGCGGCCGTAGAAAGCTGATCGGGTGAGCACGAAGTGATAGTCCTGCCGTTTGATAATCCGCGACGACCTCTTGCACTGGTGTCATCGTCGGAAGTGTTGGATCGGGTTCAACGTCGCTAACTCCCTGGAAAAGTGGCCTATCTTCCGTCGCAGGCATCGCATCCCATACCGCAGTTCGACGTGACGTTTCCAGAGAACTGAATGCATCGGCCTGAGCCAACAGCGTGATCTCATGATGGCTCAACTCTGTGCGCTTGACGAAGTCGGCTTGTGAAATAAAGGACTTGGACTTGCGTGCAATCATAATCGATTCGACCGAATCTCGTCGCAAGCCCCGAATCATGCGCATTCCCAATCGAAGTGCCAGCGGCCTTTGATGCAGGCTTTCGGTAGACACGACTGAGTTCTGCCCTGAATCAGTGGAATCAGTGGAATCAGTGATCGCCTCGCGATTCACTCGCTCGAGCGTGCAGTCCCAATCGCTGGCATTGATGTCGATCGGCAGGACGACAACCTGCTGACGTCTGGCTTCCGAGACAAGCTGAGCCGGTGCATAAAAACCGAGCGGCTGGCTATTGAGCAGGGCCGCGGTGAACTCCGCCGGGTAATAGTATTTGAGCCACGCTGAACAATAGACTAACAGCGCAAAGCTTGCCGCATGCGATTCGGGGAAACCGTACTCGCCAAATCCCTGAATCTGCTCGTAAACCCGCTCGGCAAATTCCCGGTCATAACCTCGCTCATCCATTCCATCGAGTAACTTTTTGCGAAACGGTTCCATCACCCCGCGACGTCGCCAGGCACCCATCGCTCGACGAAGCTGATCTGCTTCACCTGGCGTGAAACCAGCGGCAACCACGGCCAGCCGCATCGCCTGCTCCTGAAAGATGGGAACCCCCATCGTCTTTTCCAATACCCCCCGAACGGCTTCGCTGGGAAAAGAAACAGTCTCTTCACCACTTCGACGCCTTAAGTATGGATGGACCATATTCCCCTGGATCGGTCCCGGTCGTACGATGGCAACTTCGACAACAAGGTCGTAAAAACATTTTGGCAACAGACGTGGCAGCATGCTCATCTGTGCCCGCGATTCGACTTGGAACACGCCAATTGATTCGGCACGACAGAGCATCTGGTAAACGCCCTGGTCTTCAGCGGGAACGGTTGCCAGCGATAGGTCTTTCCCACGATGACGCTTGATCATCTCGAACGTTTTTCGAATCGCGGTCAACATCCCCAAGGCGAGACAATCAACCTTGAGGATTCCAAGTGCGTCCAGATCGTTCTTATCCCATTCGATCACCGTGCGATTGGCCATTACCGCATTCTCGATCGGAACGAGTTCGCAAAGCGGTCCGTTCGTGATGACCATGCCGCCGACGTGCTGAGAAAGATGTCGAGGAAACCCTAGTAACTGATCGACGAGATTCACAAAATGACGTCCCAGCGGCGAACTCGTGTCGAAGCCGTTTTCTTGAAACCTTTCCGCTAATACCTCTTGCTTCTGTGGCGAATATTCAACCGCTTTGGCTAGAGAATCAACACGATCGAGCGACAGTCCCAATGCCTTGCCGACATCCCGGACTGCTGATCGAGGGCGATAGGAAATCACTGCGGCAGTCATACCGGCTCGCTCGCGTCCGTATTTTTCATATAGATACTGCAGTACTTCTTCTCGTCGTTCATGCTCGAAATCGACGTCAATATCCGGTGCCTCACCCCGTTCCTGAGATATGAAACGCTCGAACAGAACGTCAATCCGGTCGGGATCGACACTGGTCACGCCGAGGCAGTAGCAAACAACCGAATTCGCAGCCGAACCGCGCCCCTGACATAAGATCCCTCGGCTTCGAGCAAACCGAACCAGGTCCCAGACCGTCAGAAAATAGGCTTCATAATGCAGCTGTTCAATCAACTGCAACTCGTGTTCGATGAGCGATCGAATTTTGTGAGGCAGTCCATCTGGAAACCGCTCACGCGCCCCGGCCCAGGTCAGTTGAATCAACCAGGCCAGCGGAGATTCGCCCGATGGCGAAAGCTCTTCCGGATATTCATAACGAAGTTCATCCAGTGAGAAATGACAGCGACCTGCGATTTCCACAGTCCGCTCAACGGCAGAAGGACATTTTCTGAACAGCGTTCGCAGCTCATCTCCCGATTTGAGATATTGCTGGCCATTCATTGGTCGACTGGCGCCGAGATCAGCAACTGTGCAGCCGAGTCGAATCGCCGTCACGACATCATGCAGATACCGTCGAGAGGAATCGTGATAGAGCACTCCATTGCTCGCGACAAGCGGCAGACGTACGTCTTTGCTGATTCGCTGGTATCGATCAAGCAAACTATCGTCATGTGGTCCGTGTTGCAGTGACGCAAGGACAGAACACCGTTCTCCAAACACCTCTCGCCAACCATGTAATTTCTCAAGCTGGTCGTTCGGCTGCATTTCGTTAAGTATGACAGACGCCAGCAATCCGTCGGCATGCTGGGCGAGGTCGAAAAAATTGAGCTGACATTCCCCCTTCGGTGTACGCCGTTTTCCGAGGGTCAACAAGCGGGCAAGTCGCCCGTAACCTTTTCGATTCATTGCCAATAATACAACGCGCGAGGCATCGTCCAGGATTAATTCCGTTCCGATCAGCAGTTTCAGTCCAAGTGGCTTGGCTGCTGCGTGTGCACGAACAACACCAGCCAGGCTATTGCGATCAGTGATTGCCAGTGCGTTGTATCGAAGTTCAGACGCTCGCTGCACAAGTTCGTCCGGATGCGAAGCAGCCCGAAGGAACGAGTAATTCGTCAGGCAGTTTAGCTCCACATATCCCGCAAACTTCTGCTCAAGTGACACGCTCGCCGCAGACGGCTGCTGCGGATGTGGCATCCTCAATTTAGGATCTGGAATTTCAGGCATAAGTCACCGAAGTCATCGCAACCCTCCCCACGGCAAGCACCATCGCCATTGACCTTCAGATCATATGCAATCGACAGACTGGCATCATCCAGAGCGGTTGAACTTCTTCCGTTAAGGTCGAGTCTTCGAATCAAGCCCAGGCGAGCCGGGGTGCGTCGGACCCCAGAGTCCAAAACCTGTAGGGTGCGCTCAAGTCTTCGAAGCCCACCAGACAAATCGCAAAAAGGTTGGCCAAGTTCGACATCGTTGGCCAAGTTCCTATTTTTGATGAAGTTTTCACGAATGTGAAATTGGCCAACTTGACCAACTTCGTCCGTTCTCGACTTATCTTCGGCAGGACAAGGCTTCCACCAACCCGTCTTGGCTTTTCTGGGTTCGTCTTCGTAGGGTGCGGTCGAGTCTTCGAGGCCCACCAAACATCCGCAAAAAAGTTGGCCAAGTTCGACATAGTTGGCCAAGTTCCTATTCTTGATGGGGTTTTCGCGAATGTGCAGTTGGCCAACTTCACCAACTTCGTCCGCTCTCAACTTATCTCCGGTAGGATGAGGCTTCCACCCAGCCGTCGTGGCTTTTCTGGGTTCGTCTTCGTAGGGTGCGGTCGAGTCTTCGAGGCCCACCAGACATTCGCAAAAAGGTTGGCAAAGTTCGACATCGTTGGCCAAGTTCCTATTTTTGATGGGGTTTTCGCGAATGTGAAGTTGGCCAACCTCGTCCATTCTCAACTTATCTTCGGCAAGGTGAGGCTTCC
>CAIOKO010000109.1 GCA_903858935.1 uncultured Schlesneria sp.
CCTATTTGGTAGTGTTTTACAGATGTCGAAGTCGGCCAAGTTGGCCAACATCGACCAGATCCATTCGTCTTACATTTTTGTAGGGTGCGGTCGAGTCTTCGAGGCCCACCAATTCCAATTCTGGCGTGCCAGCGAGCATCACAAAAGAAGTTGGCCAGGTTGGTCGAGTTGGCCAACTTCGCTATTTCGTAGCGTTTTTACAGGCATCGAAGTCGGCCAAGTTGGCCACCATCTACCAGATCCATTCGTCTTACATTTTTGTAGGGTGCGGTCGAGTCTTCGAGTCCCACCAAAACAATCTAAAAAGTTAAAAATACAAAGACTTTTGAACAGAAGTTAACGAAGGAAACAAAGGAATTCAGAATAATGCATTCACCCCGAAGTCCCCCGACAAGTTCTGACAGCAAAATGCTTGTTTGCCCGTTTCTTCACTTCGTGACCTTTGCGCCCTTCTGTTCAAAAATCTTCTCTTCCAATCTGCTGTAATCTCGCCATCACAAAATTTGGTGTCAAAGTTCGATCAAGTTCGATCGACTTCGACCATTCCTCGTAATTCATAGGGTTTTCGAAGCTGTTCTACCATTTTTTCGCCGTGTACGACTTCGATCAAGTTCGACCGAGTTCAATTTGCATTATTCCGACCAGGCAAACAACGAATCGTCCACAGGTTGCCCGCCGCCGATGCAAATGGACGACCCAAGGTAATTTTATTCCAAGATGTCAAAGATTAATTGTCGTCGTCAGGTTTTGGTTTAGGAAATCCAGGCGACCATGGGATCGCAATCCACGGAACTGTCGTTCGATGACTCGTTACTCAATCAAAACAACTTGCCATCCGCTTCGGTCCTCGCGGAATTCTTCGTCACTTAAAAAAAGACGACATGAAAATACCATATTATTTGTCGCCTGTAAATAGAAGAACAAAGATACTTTCTTAACGTTTAGAATGTGCTGACGCGAATTGTCGTATTGAAGCCGAGTCAGCGATAAAAAAGAGGCCGATTTTCAGTTTTGGCGTCAGGTCTGTGAGGAATCGAAACGGAAATGAGTAAGGCGAAACGTCTTTACGGTTCCTGACATCTTTTCTTTTCCCGATACCACTGGATGACTCGGCATTTACTAGTCGTAACAGGCCCGTCTAACAACCAAACCATTCATCGTATTCAATCGGCAAGTCGTGTAAGCCTCGAAGGCTGGCTTGTTCGACGATATTTTCCAGGGCGAATTTCTGTTCGTTGTTGCGGAATGGCGTTCCCTGGCAGATCTCGATGTATTTGCCTTCGGAGACGTGAGACATCAGTTTGCCGACCCAACTGCTCTTGGCCTCGACCATCAGGATTTTGTAAGGCGAATGTTCGGTCATCGGCGCTCTCTTCGGTTAAAAAACGGCGTTTGGCGGCTCGTCGACAATGGTTTCGATTGGCACTGGTTGAGGCGAGTGATGCGACGCAGCAGGACAGCAGCCGCGACTTTTAATTTTGCTTGCTTACAGATAAGTCTGAAATGGTTTGATCTCTGATTTTGATCCAGTGATGAGCATCCAGCGTTACGCGTGATAGAATTCCCCCAACCACTTTTTCTGTAAGGATTCCGGCATGGAATGGCTCGTCGTTTTCTTGATTACCTTAATGTTTCTCCCTTTTTTTCTGAGTTTGAATTCGGGATATTTACCTCTGACGCCGAAGCGAAAAGCAGCGATGATTGTATGCTGCGTGCTGGCTGCGATCCTTCCCTTTACCCTTGCCGCAGTAATTTACTTCCAATAATTGGATGATTCGGCGAGCGGTCTTAATATGACTATCTTCTAATAAACTTAGAACGCTGTTGGGGGTGAAATGGATACCCGGAAAAAATCCCTTGATCGCAATTCATTCGTCTGGAACGCTGGCGGCTGGTTTGGCAGTCAAGTTGGTGGATCGGTCTGGATGCTGTTCTGCGCTCTCACGGTGCTGCCCGCTGACGCGATCTCGGGTTTGGTTTGCCTCGGTAGCTTCGCTGTCATTAATGCGGTCGGGTGTTACCTCTGGCAGCGTCGGGAAAAAAATCGATCCATACGTCGGACTCCAACGACTGTTTTTCACTGTCGCGGTGGTTTGCGCATTGATCAGCTTCGTTCTGTTTCGTCGTGGATTTCTTTCGTCACGAGAGTCGATTCTTTTAATCGTTATCCCTGCCACTTTGATGACATTCCTGGCCTTTCAGAATTGGGCTATGAAGCGAGATTTAGGTGAGCAGCGTCTTGATGATCGTTAAGCCAGATGTCTTTCAGCAAAACAAAGGAAATGGAACACTGGATTTCGCAGATTCGTGTTTACCAGAAGTGCCGATAGGTCTTTGCGAGGGACCACGCAGCACCGGTGCAAGTCGAAAATGCCCGCGTCAGCGGCATTCCTTTTCTTCAACGTGATGATTCATAAAAAAACGCGATCACTGAAGGCATTGATTCTGTCTAACAGTCTGTCAGACGCATCGCGGCACATCTTATCGTACCGGCTATGATTGAGTACTCTTCGAGCAGCGAGGCGGAATTCGCCGATTGTCTGCTATTTACAACGCATTTTTTTCTCAAACTCCCTGAACCAAGTCCAGGCCGTATTGCTCAGAGGTTCAGGTGTCATTAAATATCGCAATTCAAGAATTCTGTCGTTTATTGAGCGACGGGATGTTCTGATTGAATTCGAACTACGAGAACGACGAATGCGACGCCAACGAATTGGTTACATATCAGAAATTCTTGAATATCGGCTTGTGCCGACTTCAGTCGTTGCCTTTCAGCAACCTGCCGCAGCAGCGCCCGTTGAGCCTCCGCTGCTCAATCAGATACATCATGTTTTCGGGACGGTTCAAGGGACGTACAGCACGCCGAGCTTCTTCGGTATCGATTCCGGTGTGACGAATACATTTCAGGGACTCGGTAATTTACCCTTGTTTGGCCAGGTTCAGTTTCAAGGGACTCTCCAAGGCCCTGGCAACATTGCGTTTGGGCAGGCGAACGGCGAAATAACGCTGTCGAACAGCCAGGGTACTCTCTCGTTGGAACTGGTCGGTCCGATTCAAAAGAGTTTTGCGCCACTTCCGCAAGACTTTCAGTTTTCTGTCGTCAGCGGGACGGGTGCATTCTCAAGTTTTCAGATGACCGGAACAATCCATCTGGTCGAGAATTCAAATAATCAGACATTTTCTGCGACGTTTCTTTCCGTAAAGATCAACGACACGGCTGCTCTTCATGGTACAGGGGCCGGAAATTTCACTTCGAATTCAGCGACGTACCGATTGACGGACGGAACTGCCTCGTTAGAGATCATGGGTCAAGTGAATGTTACGGGGTCGATCAAAGGAATCGGGTTCGCGACCATTGGACGTGCGACCGGAAAGCTGACCCTGACAAATTCACAAGGGAGCGTCACGCTGAGTTTGACGAGCCCCGTCCGTCATGGGTTTGTCCCGTTACCGACGCAGTTTCAGTTTAAAGTCACCGGTTCGACAGGTGTCTATAAAGGTCTGAACAAGTCCGGATCGATCGATCTAACGTTCACTCCCACTTTGTGGGCGTCTTCGATCAATCCAGTCAACTCGCTGCCGATCCAGCCATTTTTTGCGGGCAGTTTCGCGATTGCAATCAATCCTTAATAACGGAGGAATTGAGCGATCCGACGCGCATTAACCGAATGTGCCGGGCAAATACTTTTTGGTCGATGGTTTCGGATCGATGATCGCATCGGCTTCTGGTAGGTTTTTTGCTTGACGTTTTTCTGCGTCCCAGTCGATCGGTTTTTGCGTACGTAACGCCAGGACGCCGAGCATACCGACTTCGGTAATTCGTGCTCCAATTTCGAATGGCGAGTAGGATTTGGCATCACCGGCACAGGCGAGGACCCACTCGAACATGTGCGAGTTATTCACCTGACTCCAGCGAGGCCGTTGTCCTTGTGCCGTTTTACGTGGGTCCCATTTGAGAACTTCGGTATCAATCCGAGGTTGTGTCTTCTCGATCCTGGCGACTTCGGGCTGATCAGCACCCCGGAATTCCGTCGCACCTTTCAGGCGGATATTACAGTCGGTGTTCCAAAGTCCTGCCGAGAGTGTCCCTTCGCTTCCAACGATCAGGCAACCTGTTGTCCCGACAGGGCCTTTCGTAATGTGTTCTGGCGGGAGATTGTTCTCTCCCGAATAGAAGTAGAGCTTGACGGGTCCTCGGTTCCCTTTGGCGGCAAAGTCAAACGTGATGTTACAGCGAGTTGGGAACGACTCGTGTCCCAGGTTGTCGCCTGTGGCCTCGATGCGGATGGGGGCATCCAGATCGAGTGCCCGGAATGCGAGTTGAAAGCCGTGACAACAGAAGTCGGCAATCGAACCACCGCCAAAGTCGTACCAGCCGCGCCACTTCCCTGGATGGTAGATCTCGTTATTGTACGGGCGTGCTGGTGCGGCACCGAGCCAGAAATCCCAGTCGAGCCCCTGTGGAACGGGATCACTGGTCGTGGGACGATCAACTCCGTTGGGCCAGGAATGTGACGGATGCCAGACGTGGATCTCAGTGATTGGTCCGAGCAATCCGGATTGGATGACTTCAAAACTTCGGCGAAAGCCTTCGGTCGAGCAGCCCTGGTTTCCCGTTTGCGTCGCCAGCGTGGGATGGCTTTTTGCCATTCTCTCCAAGGCACGACATTCGGCAACCGAATGTGCCAATGGCTTTTCGCAATAGACGTGTTTCCCGTTTGCTAAGGCCGCCTGACAAACAGGGACATGCCAATGGTCGGGTGTCGCGATGATCACCGCATCGACCCCCTTCTCTTGTTCGAGCAGCTCGCGGTAGTCGTGATAGACCTTGGCGCCGGCCAGACCCTTGATCTTCAGGGAGTTGTCGCACTGACGTTGATCGACATCACAAATTGCCACGATTTGCTGGTCGATTTTAGAGAGTTCCGGAATCAGATAGCCTCGCATCTGACCACCCATCCCGATGCAGGCAAACGCCAGTTTCTCGTTGGGTGATTTTCCCGACAGAATTCCTGATGGAAGAATCGTCGGGAGGCCAATCCCAATGGCTGCCGCGGATTGAACAAATTGTCGGCGGGAAAGTTTGTGGCCCATGTTTACGGCTGCTTCCTTGAGATCGAGATCGAACTTTTTTGAGACTCGGATGATGGCAAGTTGCCCGGCTTACGAGCCATCGAAGATCGATTGTAAAACGGCTTGAGAATGACGTCCTGATTTCGCGCGAGATTTCTGCAGGTTAACAAAGTGCCCATGTGAAGTTAACCGTCGTTGTCATTTGGAATGGAATCGATTTGTTGTAATGGCTGGCGTTTGACTGCATATGTAAAATTTCTGAATTCCGCGTGGTGATGCCTTGGCGACAAGTCTGTTACGTAAAGAGGCCGTTGATAGAGAAGTTGCCACGTGTTTTCTGTAATATCATCAAGATGAACGATGAACTTCAACGCCTGCGGGATGGTGGTGAGATCGCTCTGGCCGAGTTGTTTTCGCAGCATCGCGACCGGCTCGTGCGACTGATCGACTTTCGTCTCGATCAACGATTGCAAAGCCGCGTCGATCCGGATGATGTCCTTCAGGAAGCGTATATCGATATCGCCCGCCGCATCAAAGACTATCTCGCATCACCCGAGGTTTCATTCTACGTCTGGGCGAGACAGTTGACGCTTCAGACTTTGATCGATGTCCAGCGGCGACATTTCGGGCAGAAACGGAGTCCTCAACGAGAAAGAGCTCTGCCATACAATCCCGTCGATGAAAGTCAAACAAGCGACTCGATTGTTCATGTCATGAGTGCTCAGCTCACGTCGCCCAGTCGAGCCTTAATTCGCGATGAAGAAATTCAACAACTTCATCATGTACTGAGTTCCATGGATGAAGTTGACCGCGAGGTTCTAGCGTTACGGCATTTTGAGCATCTTGGGAATGCTGAAGTCGCCCAGGCGCTCGGTCTTAGCGTGACGGCTGCCAGCAATCGATATGTCAGAGCCATAACTCGACTCGGTGAAATCTTGCAGGGTCTTGGCCGCTAAGCGGTGGATTGTTGATCATGTTTTACGGTTTCATTGTCAGGAAGTTATCTGCGGCGAAGTTTTGTACTGAAATAACATCATGAGTCATCCAGAAAAGCATCAGGACGCATCTGTATCCCCCGATTTGTCGTTGACAGTATTGGGGATGTTGCCTGAAGACGCCTCTTCCAGTTCGGTTGGAGACGGATCAGACGCTGGAATTTCGGATGCAGGCGACGGTCGCAACCCCGTTGATGTGTTGGCTGATGAGTATTCGTCACGCCTGCGTGCGGGTGAAACTCCAACGATCGAAGAGTACGAAATGCGTGCTCCAGATCATCGATCAGCGATCCGAGCATTATTTCCGACGATCGCGATGATTGAAACGATGACTAAACAGGCTCATTCTCCGGAAAAAGCGAAGCGACGTCTTTTGTTTGCTCAAGAAACCATCGGTGACTTTCACATCATTCGTGAAGTGGGTCGCGGCGGGATGGGAATTGTTTATGAAGCCGAACAGCGATCACTTCAGCGCCGCGTGGCACTCAAAGTCCTGGGCACTGGAATATCGAACTCACCTCACCAATTGGACCGATTTCGACGTGAGGCCGAGTCTGCCGCGCGACTGCACCATACGAACATCGTGCAGGTCTACGGGATCGGTGACGAGGCCGGAATCTACTTTTATGCCATGCAGTTTATCGACGGTATTTCGCTATCGGCCGCGATTGAATCCTACACACGACGAACAGCGGTCGATCCGACCTCAAAAAGCGTTTGGGAACCTTCGACGAACGAACTGGCTGTTGCGCAGGGAAATACTGACACGAATCCTGGTCGCAGTTCATCTTCGGAGTTCGCAGGCAATCGGCCAAATGAAACGAAAAATGTGGCAGCGGGAATTCAAAATAAGAAATCCCGCGATGCGGCTCCAGATTCCATCGGGCCAGATCTGTTTGCCGATGTTAATTCGGCCGAGTTTTTCCGTCGGATCGCTCGACTGGCGGCTCAAGTGGCCGACGCCTTGAATTATGCCCATGAACACGGGGTTCTGCATCGGGACATCAAGCCATCAAATTTGATGCTCGATCATGCAGGCGACGTCTGGATCATGGATTTTGGTCTCGTGAAAATCATTGAGAGTCAGGATTTAACCAGAACGGGTGAGATTGTTGGAACGCTGCGATACATGGCTCCGGAGCAATTGAATGGTCAAGCAGATAGAACGACGGATATTTACAGTCTTGGGCTGACGCTTTATGAACTGTTGACGCAAAAGCCAGCGTTTGAGGGTGCGTCAACGACGATGCTTTCGCAAAGAATGCACGGCGGAGAGATACCACGACCTCGATCGGTCAATCGAGCGATTCCACTCGACCTTGAAACGATTGTCTTGAAAGCGACAGCGCGCGAACCCTCGGGTCGTTATGCAACGGCAGCGAATCTCGCGGAAGATTTGCGACGTTTTTGCGAAGATCGTCCGATCCTGGCGCGACGGTCGACCCTTGCCGAGCGGCTTTGGCGGTGGAGTCGACGCAATCCGGCACTCGCCTTTGCCACCAGTTCAGCGATCCTTCTGCTTGGTCTCGTCGCCGCCGTTGCGACGAGCGGACGATTGCAGGTCGAAGCGGCTCTGCGCGAGGCGAAATCTGCGCAACGGCAGGCAGAATCTAATCTTGATTCTGCGATCAATGCGTTTGACAGTATTCTCGATAACGTAACGTCGCGCGGGATTCCTCGATCACTGGCGATTGATATTTCAGAATCAGAAGCGGGGCTGACACAAACTCCGTTATCCCCTGCGGATGCACTGTTGCTCGACCGGTTGCTCGAGTTCTACCGCGAATTTGCCAATCAGAGTGAAGATAATTCTTCGCGACGTCTTCGGATCGCGGATGCACATCACCGGGCCGGAACGATTCTTGTCCGATTGGGCCGACTGGCAGAGGCCGAGCAGGATTTTCGTCGGGCGATCGACCTGCTTGCCAATACGCCGAAAACCGATCCTCATTATGCTTCGGTAATTGTTCAGTCGGCCTCGCTGTTCAATGAAATTGGTGAATTGCATCTTCGTCGAGGTGAATTTCGAAAAACTTCCGATTCGCATCTTGAGGCGCGAGCCCTGTTGCTCGAACAGCCGGATAAAATTAAAGCGGACCCGTCGGTTCGTTTCGAATTGGCGCGTTCAACGGATTTACTTGCTTCAATTGACGTTCGGAGTGGAAGTAACGAGGGTCCCGGTGCAATCCAACCCGGGCCTGCAGGTCACGGGCCACCACCACCCGGGCGCGAGCACCCGTCCCCATTCGGTGACGGACCGCCACCTGAGTTTCATCGGGGCGGTGAGCGTCCGCCTCGAAAGGGGCCGCCTGGTGGTCCATTCGATGAACGCAAGGATAAGCGGTTGATCAATGCTGAACCGGATGCGCTGAGAAATCGGGGGGTGACGCGGGGCGACCCGCTCTCGACAGTCTTGTTTGAGACCAGCAACGAATTCCGTTCGTTGTGTCGTGAATTTCCAGAGAAAACGGACTATCAATTCGCACTCGCCCAATGTTTGAGGCATCGGCTGGTTCATGCTGCAACGAGCGGTGATGCGGCTGTTGCGAGAGAGACGTTTTTGGAAGCGGTCGAAATACTGGATCGCCTGGCAAGCCGTTTTCCGACGGAACCGAAATATCAGTTTGAATTGGCAGACACGCTGACTCAAGCGTACCGTGCGCAAACGGACGTCGAATCAAGGCTGTCACTTGATCGAGCGATCGCAACTGCGAAGGAACTTGCCGAGCGATTTCCGAGTGTTTCCGAGTACCAGTTATTGCTGGGGACCGCTTTGGCACGAAGTGCTGCAATCCATGCAAACAGCGGATCGGAGCGGGACGCAGAAAAATATCTGGGGCAATCCATCGAGATTCTGGAAGGCCTGGCTACGAAATTTTCCGATCAAGCGATCATTCAAATTCCACTTGCTAAAACGCGCGAGCAACTGGGGAACCTGATTCGTACTTCCAGTGAAGGGAATTCCGATCCTTCATTACGACTGAAGCAATCACAGGCTGAGCTGGAAACAGCGATTGAACGATTTGAAACGTACCTCTCGAAGACGCAAAAGCAGGGAAATTTCAACACTGCCACTCGATCCAGCCTCTATTCAAGCCTTGCGGAAACTCTGACTCGACTCGATCTTCCTGTACGAGCAGAAGAGGCTCGGCGAAAAGCGGCACGAGAACGACGACCCGGTCCACCACCGCCACCAAAATAAGGTGACATACGGGTGATTGGCTGTTTTTCATCACAATTTCTTTTTAGGGGATGAGCCTTCATCACCCTTATAAAACGGATCTTTCGCCCAGTGGCCAGGACCGCGACTGCCGTCCTGGCGGGTTCGGCCGCGCACCCATTTATAACCGGGCCCTGGTGGTTCGGGACGTTCTTCTTCTTTCTCTTCAATAATTTCACGACTTTGCTTTTCGCCTACATTGCCGGGGCCTGCAATGACATGCGGCGCTGTCGCCTTGCCAACAAAAAAGCCCATGGTCAGACCCATCAGCAATCCGACCAGAAATGTCGCGGCTGCAATACCCAGCTTCACAGTTTCAGGTAGGGCCTGCCAGACGCTGAGCGGACCCGCCGACATTTGTGTGAGACCACCCCCTGCCCCGGCATTGCTGCCGGTTTTCATTTTTGTCAGGCATGCTTCGCACGCAATCGGGTCAAGTTGAGTGACCGACAACAGTAGTTCATCGCCGCATTCCGGGCATTTCCAGCTTCGCTTGCCAGCAGGGACAGACGACATCCGAACGCTCCATCAGTCAAGAAAAGGTGATCGTGACAATTTATCGACTCTGTTCGTAACGTGCTTCGGCATCTTCGTCAACTGGCGAAAGAGAACTTCTGCCGCTTGCGGGAATTGACGATGCCCGCCAAACTCATCACGCGTCTGAAGTCCCTGATTTTCCGGAACGCGATAGTCGTGATATCACCGGTCCAAAACTCACTACCATTGTCAGCTCGAGTTCCCTTTGCGGTTCAGTTTCTCGCATGGATCTTGGGGCTGATCGCTTGTGTGGCGGGGATGTTGAACGAGATCGCTGAATGGGACCCCAGAATGGCGACCGTTCAGTTTCTGGTTCTTGTCGTTGCTCCTGTGATCTGGATGATCGAGCGGCGTCGTCCATCGCGCGTCCCCACCTCGGAAGTATCGCCAGCGGAGAATCTTCGGAGAGCCTGGTTATTTGCAGTTCTGATTGGTTTGACGTCGTGGATGACCTGTTTTCTACTTGGTCAGAGCATGGTGAATCTCCCCCCTGCATACCACGATGAATACAGCTATGTTTTTCAAGCGAAGACGTTGCTGTCTAGCAGGTTTTCAGTTCCCAGCCATCCGACCCATCCCGAGCTTTTCGATCAGATGCACGTGCTGAATGAAGGCCGGATGGCGAGTCGCTATTACCCCGGGACGGGATTGTGGCTGGCTCCGTGGATTCTTTTTGGGCATCCCTATTGGGGTTATTGGCTGGCCAGTTCTCTCGCATCAGTCTTTGTATTTTGGACGGGCTATGAGTTTGGGCGACTTCGCGTGGGAGCCGTCAGTGGTTTTGCGTGTGCACTATCGCCGGGGATCGCGTTTTTTTCGAATCTGTTATTGGCTCACCAGCCGACACTGCTGGGACTAAGTGTCTTTGTCTGGGCATTCGTGAAATGGCAGCGAACTCGTATGGCTCGAGAGGCGTTTGTCGCGGGTTGTGGACTGAGCTTCGCGATGCTCTGTCGGCCGGCAACTGCGGCCGGCATCGGTTTGCCGTTCGGCATCGCATTTCTTTATTGGGTGTTATTGGCTCGTGATTCCGGGAAACCGATCAACGCACGAATTCGACTTCGAAATCTTGTTGCGATGGGCTTACCCCTGGTCGTCGGGTGGTCCGTCATGCTGGCCTATCATCGGGACGTGACGGGGTCATGGAAAACGTCGCCTTACCAGCTCTATACGGATATTTACTCTCCCCGGCATGTCTATGGCTTTAATAATGTGACTCGGGGCGAGCAGAAGTTGGGACCGAAGGTCATCAAGGCGTATGATGAGTGGGCGACGAACCTCACACCCGAACTTGCAATCATCAACGTTCGTGACCGATGGATTTCGAGCTGGCTGTGGACCATTGACCTCTTGCCATTGCTGATCAGTTCCGTCGTCGCTTTGGGAATGATGTTTCGGTGTGACCGCCGATGGGAGTTAATCGGACTCGCAATTCTTTCGCTGCATGCCATGCATGTGCCATACTGGTATGCAGGGATCATGGGTTGGCATTACGTTTTCGAATCGGCACCGCTGTGGTGTCTGATACTTGGGCTGGCAACCGACCTGCTGTTTCGCGACTGGTATTTGAGTGGTCGCTGGTTGATGCCTGGGTGGTGGTCTCTGCTGCTGATTGTCTCGTTGGCGGGTGATTATCTCCCCTTAAAATCATACGGAGTGGTCCAGTCGGGAATTCCGCGGATTTCTAACGCAATCGCGTCCGTCCGATACCCTCGCAGGAAATATGCCGAATTCGATCGTTGGTTGGATGCCCATGTCAAGGATCGCCCGGCCGTCGTGCTGATTGAAATCGACCCCGATGATCAACACATGGACTATGTCGTGAACTCTCCCGGTCTATCGGATGAGGTTCTTCGCGCACGTTTTCTTCGCAGCGTCACGGAAATGAAACAGGTTGTCGCTACGTTTCCTGATCGCTCGATCTACTACTGTGACCCGAAACGGAAACTGATTGATCGAGTTGACCCCGCTGCTGTCAGATAAAGCCGTTGCGATCCGAAAATGGAAACCCGCTGGAT
Source organism: uncultured Schlesneria sp. (assembly GCA_903858935.1). Classification (GTDB taxonomy): domain Bacteria; phylum Planctomycetota; class Planctomycetia; order Planctomycetales; family Planctomycetaceae; genus Schlesneria. The sequence goes on from CAIOKO010000109.1 coordinate 11,844, forward strand.
GCGATTAAGCCCGTGCGGAAAAACCGATTGATCAGGTTGGATTCCGAACGACAAGCCGTTGCCTCGCGTCGAAAATCATTTTTCTTCGATTCGTCCAACGCGAACTACGCCATCAGTCAACGACCCGGCATGGTTTAAGAAGCGTCGATCAGCCACAGGAATGACTTCCCTTAGTCGGGTCGATAAGGGACCGGGCTGAGATGTCGTGCGCAACTCACGCAAGTAATTGGTCAGAACGGCATGCGAGTCTTCATTGTGCTGAAGCAGGAAATGGACCCACGCCCATGATTCCTGGTATTCGGGCTTGTACATCTGATCGACTGACTCTAACGATTCCAGGCGGTCAAGATTCGGCTTCCAGCCGGTCGCAATTTCTGCAGCAAGATTCATGGCGTATTCACGGTTCATACCCTGTGGTTGACTGGCTACTTCGAAATACTCTGCCAGCCCTTCATCCAGCCACAATGGAACATCCTTGAGCGTTGCATGAAGCACTCCGTGAGTGAATTCATGACGCAGGTCTTCCTGGATGCGATCTCCCCAATACGTGTAGACGGCTAGCTCTCTGCTCGTTCCGACAAAATACGCCCTCCGTGGAGGGAGCCTTGGATAACGCGCCTGAAGGTAATTGGCATACCGGGTTTCGTCGGCAAACAGGTAAACGACGACCGGTTGTTTTTGAACGGGAAGGTCCAGCGTCGAAAGAATCTGTTCCCGAAGCTGATCAAGATCCCTGATCAGTTCATGGTTGCGTGAAAGTTTAATATCGCTTTGAATAACCAGATGTTCGTTTTCCAGTGTGAACTTGGCGGGCAGGCCGCCAATCGGCGGCTGAGCGACTCGGCAGCCCGAATTCATTAACAAGACTATCCATAAGCCTATATGTTTAATGTTGTTATGGAGAAATAGCGATCCCCTGAGCCACTTCGAACAAGCCGAAGCGGCCGAGTTGTCTTCCATGACAAAAGGAGTCGGTCTTTCGGTCATTCGAACGATGATGCCCTGTTAGCGTCTGTCGCCAGTTGGCACGGATTTGATTCGACTAATAGGGATAATCGCAGAATCTGCCGAACCCGCCTAGAGCTTTGTGAAACTTCTTAATTTGGCGTTTGTGCCACTGCTTTGTAGGTCACGGAGAAGCAGTGGCTTCATGTTTGATGTGTCAAAGAGCACTTTATGACCGAAGACGGGCATACAGTGGCAACAGAAATCAAAAGACTGACAGCGCTACAGTGACGGCTCAGGCAAACGCCGATCGATCGGCCGTCTCAGAAAAATGAGGCGAATGTGGTACGCGTTGCTGTTTTTCGTGACCGGAAGCCTCTTCAATCAGGGTGATTGCCTCAATTTCCTGATCGCGGCACCGCATTTCGTCGAGGACGACCGGATGCCAACTCGCTTTACGCGATTCCGGCGGAACAAAATTCTGCCTGGCCCACTGTCGCAGTCTGAGTTCTCGGACGAAATCGACGACGGGTGTTTCTTCTTGGCGGTGGATTGAATGAGGCATCACAGCTTATCCCTATCGGCGTTTCCAATTCTGGTCCATCTGTCGAAATGGTCCAAGGTTGGGAGATCGGCACTTTCAGCAGATATTGGAAATCGTTTTTCGATTTCTCATATCTGCCACTCGATTTCAAGTGAATTGACTGCCGAGCTTGTTGAAATTCTCGCTTTTGCGGCATGCATCAGAACCGACGTGAATATCGATTGCAGAGGTTTTGCCAGGTAGACCTGGATCGGCGAGTTCCTTTTGGCACAGGGCTTAAACCGTCGGGCTGCAACAGAGTAAATGATGCCACAACGAGCATCGCCGCAGCGCCAAGCAGACTTATTCGCAGCTTGCTGTCGCTTGCCAGATTTCTCACAACAGGTTCGTACCACATATGTTCTGCCGTGACGTCGGGAAGTGGCGTCTCAACAACACGGGCATCCCGTTTCAACGGAAAATCAACCGGGATGACCTCTTCATCAGGCCTGGCCGCGTCGAATTCGATGCGAATGAGTTCCGCGGCGAATTCCTTGTCGTGCTGCATGGCATCGATCACGCGTTGAAGTTGGTCGGCTTGATTCTCCAGTGTCACCAGCTTTCGCTGGTTCATGTCGAATTGGCTGCGCAACTGGAGATACACAAGCAGTTTGGGGGACAGAGAAACCACCCCGAACAAGACTGCGGCGACAATCATGCACAACCAGAAGAGCAACGAAATCACCAGCCCCGAAATGGTATCCGGCGACGGTTCATGGGCCGAGTAGGATGGCGATGCGGTCAACATGGGTCAGTTCTCTTCCATCGCAAAGCGATACGGTGACCGCCCGTATCGCGAAGGTTCCCAGCCCCCGTGCGTAAGGCCAAGGATTTGGATCACGTTGAAAACGATAGCTTGGTTCATGAAATTACATCGAAGCCAATTCATGCAGACTTGAGTCATCCTTCCTACGCAGGAATAGGCGAACAGGTCCACGCAATTCGATTCAAATAAGCCTTAGTTTGTGGTCGTGCTAAGCACAAGCAATTTCCGGTGTCGTCATCGGGAGGGAGAGGCATCACACCACAAACCGACTTTAGTTGTCGTCCCAAACGTCGGGTTTGGAAGAGTCTTCGACACCCATTCGACCCATTCCGGCCAATTCTGTTACCACACAGACAAGAAAATAAGAGAGTTTTTGGCCACTAATGACCGGTATTGACGCTGATAACGCCAAGATGCAGTTGTGGCCACCGCTTTTTCTCAATTTCACAATTCGTGTTTAAGGCCAGGTCGCTACGAAGCGAGGCCAGGCGCGAACCGGGTTAACGGCCTGGTGACGCCGACGGAGTTTGAGTTATTCAAGTATGCTTCATGGCTGGCCCATCAACGGGGCGGGCCACCCTTCAGTCCCCTCATTCGGGCCGCGTGAAATCCTGACATTTTGCCCTGCGCTCTCTGCCACAAGTTCTTACCTATGGAGCGACAAAAATAAGTTCCCTGGTCTCGACAACTTTCTATAAAAACCAGCTAATGTTACCACGAATTAGTTGCTTGGGTTTGATGGCGGAGTTGTTTAGACTCCGTGTCGCATTCCGGTGTAGATTCGCACCAAGTCACCGTCTTTCAACGCTCCTCAAAAATGTGGGTGGCCGTTTGTGTGCCACCGCGATCGGAAAACAGCGGTCAGATCTCATCAATATCGATCACGAAATGAGGCAGGTAGCGAAATGGCGAAGGAACCGGAAACCGAACAGAGAGTCGAGTACCTCCGGCAAGCGCAGGCTGAAAGCTGGAGAAAGGGAGACTGTGAATCTGTCGAAACGTTGTTCCAACGATTCAGCGAGCAGACCATTACCGACGATCAGGTCTTGAAACTGGTTCTTGGCGAATGGGAGTTGCGAAAAAATCGTGAGCAGAACCCTACTTTGCAAGAGTATTTCAAGCGATTTCCGCATCTGAAACCTCAGCTCGAAGCATTGCTCGCACCTGATTACGCTGCCGTTGGTGAAACGATTATCCCCACAGCTGAGGAGCCTGTCAGGCAAACAGCATCGAACCAGAGACAATTCGGCGACTATGAATTAATTCAGGAAATCGCTCGTGGCGGAATGGGAGTCGTTTTTCGTGCCAGGCAAATTAAGCTGAACCGCATCGTCGCGGTCAAAATGATTCTTTCCGGAAGTCTTGCATCAAGTGACGACGTTCGACGGTTCTATTCAGAAGCCGAAGCGGCGGCGAATCTGGACCATCCAGGAATTGTCGCCATCTATGAAGTTGGCGAGGTCAACAACCAACATTTTTTTTCGATGGCTTATGTGGAAGGTGAAAGTCTGGCCGCCCGCTGTTCTCAGCGAATAATCCCGGATAAAGAGGCCGCAGAAATCCTGCGATCAGTTTCGATAGCGGTTCAATACGCCCATCAAAATGGAATAGTCCATCGCGACCTGAAGCCGCAGAATATTTTAATTTCCAAGACGGGAGAGCCTCGAGTCACTGATTTTGGTTTAGCGAAAACGTTGACTGCCGATGAAGGCCTGACGGCGACGGGACAAGTTCTCGGGACCCCTGGATATATGCCGCCGGAGCAAGCCTCAGGGCGACTGAAGGATATTGGACCACGTTCCGACGTCTATTCTCTTGGTGCCGTTCTTTACAGCATGCTGGCTGGCCGCCCTCCGTTTCAAGCCGCGAATGTACTCGAAACATTGAAGCAAGTCGTTGAAAAGGAGCCCGTCGCTCTTCGTAATATGAACCCGTCGGTCAGCCGTGATATCGAGACAATTTGCCATAAGTGTTTAAATAAAGACCCGAATCAACGGTTTGGTTCGGCCCAGGAACTCGCTGACGAACTTGACCGGTTTCTTCAGGGCATTCCGATCCGATCACGGCCGATTTCCGCCTATTCCAAAGTTGTCCGATGGTGTTGGCGAAATCCCCTTGGGGCGGCACTGACCGGAGCCATTTCGCTAGTTCTGGTATTGGTTGCCGTTGCCGGTTGGATCATGCGCGAGTCAGATCGGGTTCGATACCTTTCCGATGTAAGAAATCAATTTGAAGAACAGCTCGACCGCCCTTCGATTGACACCGAGTTTCTCGACCGAGGGGAAGCTTTGTTATCGAAAATCGGGCAAATAAAACCGGAACTCGTCAACTCGGAACGCCAGCGGCTCAATACCGTTTTTGTTAATAAAATAGAGTCTCTTCTTAAACAACCAAGGTTAACTGACGATGACACGCGGCAGCTGAAAAGTGCCCTCAAGCGGCTGACGACGAGTCAAAAGGATGAAGCCGATCGATTACAAAAGTCGCTCGACGCACGATTACTGACCTGGCAACCGGTCATCGAGCTTTCGCGGCCGTTTCAAAACATCAGCGAGGTTCTCCCTGGCACGGCGATCAAGCAGACCGCAGACGGCATGATGCGGATTAGAAATGTTGATGGTTCACAAAGCCCCCCCCTGGCTGAATTCGCCGAGGTGATCGAAATAAATCGACCTTTGCAGGGTGGAATTCTCTGTGAAATGGAACTTGGTAACGATTGGTCATCCGCTCAAAACGTAGGGGTTGAATTCCATTACGAAGACAGCCATCGCTATCAATTTGTCGTTTCAATCGCACGCGCAAAGGCGGAAAGTGTACCTGAGGCTAACGTATCGCTGGATCAGTTTGCGTCGCAGACTCGAGCAACATTTGCGATCTTGCGAGACAAGACCCTTTTGCGAGAAGGACCGATCGAATTCAATCGGATCGCGAATCAGTCGTTGTTGATTGTTGCCTCTCGAAAGGACAATTTACTCGAATTTCGAATCGGAAATTCAGGCGGAGTCAAATTCGACGACCCCTTTCCGATTTCTGCCAAGAATTCGGCACGGTGCGCCCTGATATGGCCTGAAAACGTCACAATCACGCGACTTACCGTTTCGCGATTCCCGGAGGTCAGCAAAGACAATCCGATGGAGTTTGCCGACGATCTTGTCGTGAAATCCAATTTCACAGATGCACTTTCGAGATACACGGAGATCGAGCTTAACACAAAAGACGAACAAGTACTTCAAGAAGCCAAGTACAAGCGCGCGATCTGTCTTTTAAAGATGGACCGATTAGACGAGGCAAAAAGCTTGTTCCAAGAGGTTGGTGTCAAGCAAGGTGAACGTTGGCCGGCGCTGGCATTAATTCAACTCTTAATCGCACAGTTGCGCGATTCCGAATTTAATTTCGATAAAGTCGATGAAACATTAGACACAATCGAGATTCGATATAAGCTTGAGCAGCTCATGACAACAATTCCTGAATTTGATCGTCAACAGATCATCAAGCTCTATCAGCCACCGGAACGTGGGCGGACGCTGTTCTCTTTGTTTAAAGATCCATTGCGTGTATCGCGCTGTGAAAAGATGCGATCGCTTGCGAAACTATTTGGTAATCGCCAAGACCAACGTATACGAGATTTAGCGTTGATTCAAGCGGTTTCAGAAGCTGGTGATGAAACTCGTGTTCAGCCGTTGATTGATAACCTCACCGTGGATATTGAGAATTTCGATTTAATGGACGTTTATTTCACGTCGATGATCAAGCGAGGTCTTGCTCCTCAAGTGATCCAGTTTGTCGATGAGAAATTAGCATCGCCGACTTTCACTAGTTTTCGCTACTGGATATGGCGAGCTAAAGCACACGCCAACATGGAACAGTGGGAACAGGCCGAATTGGATTTGAAACAACATGAACAGTGGCTCACGAAAGTGATGTCGCTCACGACATCGCATGGCTTGGCGGGATATTATTTTTATATGCCGGAAGCGGTATTACTCGAAGGGTTTCTTCGGCTTCGTATTGAAGGTGAAGCGGCGGCCAAGGAATCATGGAGGCGAGGCATCTCTGATGATCCTCGATTTAAAGAAGAACCATCAAAGACAGGTGAATATTGGATTTTGAAGTCGATTTGCGAAGATTTGTCAGACAGCGATGTCAGTGTGATTTTGGAAAGAGCGGGAATTTCATCTGCTGCTCCAGGCACGATCCAACAATCACTGAAGAGCCTGTCGGAATCAAAAATCTTCGGAGACATGATGCGAAATCTATTACGGTCAGAGCATGGAAGAAAGCATGCCGAGAGGTTTGCGATGGGGCAGATTTACCGGTGGGAGGCTCGAAATGGAATTCTTCCAATTGCAATTTACGAAATGATTCATCAAGCCGCCTGTAATGGGGTTTTCTCTGAAGAGCAAGATACGATTTGTTGGGAATTGGCAGAGCGAATGATTTATGCCGTTTCACGTGAAGGAACGATTCAACTTCCGCAGATCGGACTACTTGGGGTGACGTTTCGGCGCGGCGAGATGGGATTTTTAGGGTGGTCGGGTGTCGCACTTTCTTTGAAGAACGAGGTGCGGTGGCCCTTTGCTTACTTTCTTTCCCATCGTCTGCTGAATCTCAATAGGGTCAAAGATGCTGAAAATCTGATGAAGTCGGTTGTCAAGAATTGTGAACCGGATTCTAAGCTTGGGAAACTCGCGAAGAGTGACCTCGAATTATTAACAAACAATCAAGGGATTTTGATTGTTCAATCCAAAACCGCTAATTCCAAATCGCTGCAAATTGTCAAAGACGGCCAGGTGGCTCAAACTGTGATGATCGAAAAGTTGGTCGAAGTTCGAATCGACGCTGGATTGTATCAATTGAAGATGGAATCTACGGACGGCCAGCTATCGTCTGAGAGCGTTGAAATCAAACTCTGCCAACGAATTCTCGTCGAAGTGAAATGATGATATCGATGACGGCTGTTTTATGGGGATGGTGGCCTCGTCGTTGTGACCCACTAATTGTCGTCATTTTTCCTTCACATTAAATGGTTCCATCTGTTTTCGTGAGATCTGCGCATGCCCCGGCAACTTGTGATCGATGTCATTGAAGGCCCGCATCAGGGGGAAACATTGATTGTCCCTGAAAACGGGTCTCTCCTCGTAGGAAGGCTTCCTCATTGCGGACTGTCTCTCCCAACGGATTTAACGGTTTCACGAGAGCATTTTCGGATTGAACTTTCTTCTCAATGGACCTTGGTTCATTTAAGCGACACGCGGTTTACACGGGTTACTAACAACTCCACTGGATCGACCGTTGAGCTGACGGTCGTTGGCTCGAAGGCTCAACTGAACCCGGGCGACGATATCTTGTTTGGGCTCTTAAGTGTGATTCGTGTCAGATGTGAAATGGACTCCTCGCAACGAGTTCCTCCACTTCACGACATCGCCACCGCGATGCCCAACCAATATGTCGCCGTTACGGGTGATGACGGCCAGAAATTCGAATCGTCACCGCCGATTCCGCAATTCTTCAAAGCGGACATTCGCACCCACGAAAGAATCGACTCGATCGTGAATTCGGAATCACTGGGTGCTTCGATTCGGAATTTTAATTCTGAAAACATGTTCGATCGATTAGGAAAGCTCGTATCTGTGATGCAACAGGCTGCGTCGACGGCAGACTTCGCGAAAGACATCGCAACAGCGGCATTGGAGATGGTGCAACTCGATCGAGCCGCCGTGTTGGCTTATAACGGATCGTCCTGGTCAACCGTCGCTCTCGCCGAACAACGTCTGATCACTTCCGAGTCTAACTGGCAACCAAGTCAAAAGCTTCTTAACCAATTGGTACGTGATCGGAAGACTTTATCCGGAAAACCCGGCAAGATTACCGCTGCTTCGTCAGCGAGTATGTCTAATCTGGTGGCCGTGGTGGCGGTCCCGGTGTTCGATCTTAATGAGAATATTATTGGCGCGGTCTACGGTGATCGACGAATTGACCTGAACCGACCGCAGATCGATCGCATTGATACGAAGTTGATTGAAATCATGGCTTGCGGCGTCGCTGGCGGTTGGGCACGAATCGAACAAGAGCAGGCATCTTTGGCACGAAGAGTCCAGTTGGAAAGATTCGTCACCAAGGAAATTGCTCGCCGGCTTGAGGAAGACCCCGACGTATTAAATGGGAAATATGCCGAGGTCACTCTGTTATTCTGCGACATTGCCGGTTTTAGCCGAATCTCAGAAAAATTAACTTCGAAGAAGGTGTTTGAATGGATTAACGCCGTCATGGAAGAGTTAACACGCTGTGTCCTGGCAACGAATGGGACGCTGGTTGACTATGTTGGGGATGAACTCATTGCGATGTGGGGGGCCCCTTTAGCCACAGAAAACCACGCCGCTGCGGCTGCCGAAACTGCCCAAATGATGGTCAGGGCGCTGAAAAAACTTAATGAGGAGCTTGTGTTGCCGCCGGGGGAGACGACACAGGTTGGTATCGGTTTGAATTCTGGCTCAGTACAAGTCGGGAACACGGGATCGAATCACAAAATGAAATATGGACCGCTTGGTTCGCCGGTCAACATCGCCAGTCGAGTGCAAGGTGCGACCCGTTACCTTAAAACGCCGACCCTCATTACAGGGGAAACAGCTGCACTTCTCGGCGATCAATTCAATACACGACGACTTTGTTCTGTGCGACTTAAGAATATTGACACACCGATAGATCTTTTCGAATTGAGGGCTGATCCTGAGCCATCGTGGGGGGATCTCCTCTTGCAATATGAATCGGCGTTAGAGTCATGGGAGTCGTTGGATTTACAGGCCGCGCTCACCTCGCTGATCCAGCTTGCATCACAGTTTAATGGTGACGGCCCAACCATGGTACTCCTTTCTCGGGCGGTCGAGAATTGGTCACAGCAACGGGAAATTTATGATCCCGTGTGGACGTTGCCTACTAAATAGCCGCAGAAAAAGTAGAGACATTTGAAACTACTTTAAGTGGATGCGGTACGACTTATCAATCCGTAAATCAAATCCAGCAACATTGAGGTCGTTGCGCCATCATGTTCCAGATCTCTTAATTCCATGGCGAAGCATTCGCGAAACCCTGTTGAAACTCACATTCGTTGAATTGTTTGTGGCAGGAACGGAATCGGATCCGTCGTCTCTCATTAACAATAACAATGCAAATCGCATGGAAATTGCGATTCGAACAGAACGGTTTGACACGCGGGTTGGTGCCGCCGACGTCTGCGGGTTAAACGAGAAATTCGTGTATTCCGTATTTTGCTTCTAAAACTCCGTTGTGACGGAAGCACAAAAACTTTTATTGCCGTCTATTTGCCGGAAAGTCGGGGGACGGTCTCGCGATGGATTGTGGGGACGGTTGTTCCCTGGATGTGGTTGATTCTGTCCTGGATCTGGCGGACGGATTCGAGAGTGTCGGCGACTTCGAGTGCAAGTTCGCTGCGATAGGAATGGCCGGGCTGAATCTTTGGCAAACGGCCTTGCTGACGTTCGGTCGCTCGGAAGTTTGGAAAATTGATGCCGGGTTCCAAGCCTGTTACGTAACCGTCCGCTTCGGCAACGGTGTTTTTCCAGACGGTAAACGTTGGTAACTGACGGGTCTGGAAATGGACGGCAAAACCGGCATGGCCGCTTGAATTCGCCAACAGGGCCGTTGACCAGCCGTCGGCTCCGCCGAGTGGCGTATGGAAATAGGCTTGTTCAGCAAACCCTGCAACGGGTGCTCCATAGATGTTGTAGTTGTCGATTCCTTCTGCGGCACGAGGATCGCGCGGGGCGACTTCGACACTTGGTACCGAATAGGATGCGTAGGGTTCGAGAAATGGTCTGCCGATATTGATGTGATAGAGCAGCGAAAGTTCGGCGGGTTGGCCTCCGAGATTGGTGATGTCATCAACGATTGAACAGCGATTCGACCCGGCTTCCAGGCGGAATGTGGACGTCATCCTCCATCGTGGTCCGAACATCGAACATTCGTCGACAATCCCTCGAACCTCGAGTGAGCCTGCTCCAGATGTGTCGACTTTGATCTCAACTCGATGAGCTGGCGTATTAGCGATTCGGCCATGGAGAGTTAGTTTTTCACCTTGATCGTCGCCCGGTGGGCCGTTAAAGCCCAGTCCGCAGCGACAGAGAAGTTCGTTGAAACCATGTAACCAGCCGAGGCCGCCTCGATCAAGTTGATTGACGAACGAAGGATGAACGGGTCTTTCGACGGGCGATTTCCACTCCAGCGGCAGATCGTGGTATCTCCCCTTCCAGATTCCCATTCCGCGCGTGGGAAGAATGGAGAGCGACAGGTGGCCATTGTCCAGTTCAACAACGTCAACACCCTCAGAAACGCCTCCACGTAAGGTTCGCCATCGAATGGACCAATTTGGCGAGCCTGGTAATTCCAACAAGCCGTTTGGTCGCAGCTCGCCATGATCAAGATGAACTCCCGCGTCCGCGTCCGTCAAAACAAGCGTCTGGATCGTCATGTCTGCCTCAAAGGTAAGATGTCGGGTGACAGCAACGCTTCCAGAATGTACAACAACAGACCAGTCTTCGCGACGACGCTGTCAGCTTTTGTCGGCTTCCAGCCCGCGCAAGGTGTTGTGTCGCAGGGGCTAAAGCCCGTTCTACCTACTTGCGTCGGCCGGAAGCCGACACGATGAAAACTGACAAACTTGACGCTTCCTGATGTTGGCATTGCGGATACAAATATTCGCGACTTGAGGGATGGAGCCGGAATGATATCAGAGGAATTTGACTTAAAAGTACTTCCCTATTCAGAGAAGTGGTTCGAAACTCTCAAAGCGACACTGGGTAAGGCGGCGTGCCGTCAATTGGGAATTTACGCGATACCTGACAAATTCCTCTTGTCTGTTGTCATCCCGATCTACAATGAAGAGCGAACATTACGAGTTCTGATTGATCGGGTTCGTGCCGTCCCCATTCGAAAACAACTGGTTCTCGTTGAGGATTGCAGCAAGGACAATACGAAAGAGATTTTGAAGCAATTGGAAAAGGAAAGTGCGGCGAATCCCGACCCGATGAATTCTATCATCGTTTCTTACCACGAGGTCAATAAAGGTAAGGGAGCGGCGGTTCGTACCGGATTTTCCAAGGCGACTGGCGATGCGATTGTGATTCAGGATGCGGACCTTGAATACAATCCCGAAGAATATCCTCGACTGTTGCATCCGATTATCGATGGGTCTGCCGACGTGGTTTATGGCAGCCGTTTCCTCGGAGGACACGAGCACCGCGTGCTCTATTTCTGGCATTCTATCGGTAATATGGTTTTGACAATGATTTCAAACGGGTTCACGAATTTGAACCTGACAGACATGGAAACATGCTATAAGGTGTTTACTCAAAAGGCGTTGGCAGATATTTGGCCGACGTTGAAACAAGACCGGTTTGGCATTGAACCCGAGTTGACTGCAAAAGTTGCCCGCCGCAGACTGCGCGTTTACGAAATGTCGATCAGCTATCACGGTCGCACATACCAGGAAGGTAAGCATATTGGCATGAAGGATGGCTTCCAGGCACTCTGGTGCATTGTCAGGTACTGGTGGAAAGATTGACTCAGGTTCATTTGGTGGTTGAATAAAGATCAATTAACGTCTCGTTGAGCAGCCTTTCCTGATACAAAGTTTGTTTCGCCAGCATCGCCATTAACGGTAAACTGGCTACAATTCCCAGAATCATTAACCGCGAATTGCCTTCACCCGGATTAACGCATGACCGATGACTCATCGAACAGTAGTTCAGACCCTTCGTCTTCTCGCCGGGATGTCCGTCGTGACGGCGGTGGTGGGTCGATGTTCTCGCCCTCGTGGGGCATGTTGCTATTTGCGTTCGTGTTGATTGCTTTCATCCTATTCAATCTTTCCAAACAGATGGGTTCGTCCGTCGACTATGTTTTCGTCTGGAAACAAGCCGAAAAGGGCAATATCGAGTGGGTTGAATATCAAGGGGACCATATCAAAGGGCACTGGAAGAAAATTCCCGATTCCCCTGATCCCAAAATTCCGAAGTTGACGGCCGATTTTGAAATGGTTCCTCCAGTTCAGATGGATCATGAACTGAAGAATCATTTCATGGCGAACGGGGTTCAGATCAAGGCTAAGTCTGCAGATGGGGCGTTTACGTCCCGCGATTTGCTTTTTCTTTTGATTCAGATCTTGCCCTTCGCGTTCCTGTTCTGGTTCCTGTGGACGATGATCCGAAAAAACAGTGATCCATTTGGGTCGGGGCCGTTGGGAAGCTTTATTCGCAGTCCAGCCAAACGATTCAAGCCAAATGAACAACAGACGACATTCGACGATGTTGCGGCAATGGAACATGCCAAACAGGATTTGCAGGAAATTGTGGAATTTCTGAAGACACCCGCAAAATTTCAGCGTTTGGGTGCACAGATCCCCAAAGGTGTGTTGCTGATGGGGCCACCAGGGACGGGAAAAACACTGCTTGCCCGAGCCACTGCTGGCGAAGCGGGGGTTCCGTTCTTTGCGATTAATGGATCTGAATTCATCCAGATGTTTGTGGGTGTCGGGGCGAGCCGGGTTCGAGACATGTTCCGCACGGCAAAGGAAAGTGCTCCCTGTATTCTTTTTGTTGACGAAATCGACGCCGTTGGCCGCATCCGGGGGGCGGGCCTGGGTGGTGGACATGATGAACGAGAACAGACGCTGAATCAGATTCTGAGCGAAATGGACGGATTCCAGCAGACTGAAGCGGTGATTGTCATTGCCGCCACAAATCGTCCCGACGTCCTTGATCCGGCGTTGTTGCGACCTGGCCGATTTGACCGACATGTGACAGTGGACCGTCCGACGAAAGTTGGCCGTGCGGCAATCCTGAAAGTGCATAGCCGTAAAGTCCCGCTGAATGACAACGTTGATTTGAACACCGTAGCCGCAGGATCAATCGGATTTTCCGGTGCGGAACTAAAGAACCTCGTAAACGAAGCCGCCTTGAATGCTGCGCGAGCAAATCGAGATAACGTGACGGCGGACGATTTCGATCAGGCTCGAGATAAGATCCTGATGGGACCAAAACGAGAAGAAGTTCTCGGACCCAAAGAACGCGAAATGACGGCCTATCACGAAGTCGGCCATGCATTGCTGGCCTGGTTGTTGCCCGAAGTCGATCCGGTACACAAAATCACGGTTATTCCACGTGGACGCGCACTTGGTGTGACGCAGTTGATGCCGGACGAAGACCGGTATAACGTCGGCGAAAAGCGGCTTCATTCGCAACTTGCCTTCATGCTCGGCGGGCGAGCGGCGGAGAAACTTGTTTTCAACGAATACTCCGCCGGTGCAGAAGACGACTTGAAGCGAGCCACACAGATCGCCCGCCGCATGGTCACTCGTTGGGGGATGAGCGATGCGATTGGTCCCGTTGCATTTCGTGACGGAGAAGAGCACCCGTTTCTGGGCAAAGAAATGGCCACTGACCAGCGTGAATATAGTGATGACACGGCTCGCGTGATCGATGCTGAAGTTCAGCGGTTTTTGATTCAGGCGAACGATCGTGCCGTTCAGGTCCTGACCGAACACCGCGAAAAACTTGATTCACTCACGGCTTCACTTGTTGAAAAAGAGTCGCTTGATCTGGCAGAGATCACGGCCATTATTGGTCCTCCAGTCAGTCGGTCCGGTGATGCGGTGGTGTTGGCCGACGGGTAGACTGATCGACTTGCGAAACAACAGAGAGAGCTGATTTGAACCAGATTGTGCCACCTCGGTTTCTGTTTCGCTGGTCATTTAGCGTACACAAAATCGAGAAGATTCCCCGAAGCTCCGGTCGATTGCTGGATTTGCCTGACAAATGTCAGTTGCCATCACTGGCCGAACTGGACCAGAGTGCAAAATTCGCAGGCGTCAAATTGGCCTGGAACCCCGAGGGGTTTGCGATCAGTGTCGAAGTCTCGGGGCGGTCAAAGCGTCCTGAGACCGCAGTCGGCGATGCGCGTCCGGACGGAGTCTGGTTATGGTTTGATACGCGAAACACTCAGGCCGTCCATCGAGCAACCAGATTTTGTCATCACTTTATTCTGCGTCCCGTTGGTGGTGGGCCAAAGGGTGATTTACCGATCGTCAGGGCACTTCCGGTCGCACGTGCGCGTGAAGAAACGCCGATACCGAATGCAGAACTGGTTAAAATTCATTCTGAAATTACTAAATCGGGCTATTGGCTTGATGCCTGGTTTCCCGCCGAAGTCTTCACAGGCTTCGATCCCGCGACAAACAACCGTATCGGTTTTCATTACCAGATCTACGATTCCGAGTTAGGGGATCAAACGCTTGCCGTCGGAAGCGAGTTTCCGTTTGAATCGGACCCAAGCTTGTGGCAAACTGTTGAACTCGTTCAGTAAGAAAACAGGATCGTTTGAGCAGCGTCCACAGGAATCAATGGACGCCAAATTGGAAAAACGTCGATGCTGATGGAACATGCGATTCAGATTCGTGTTCGATATTGTGAAACTGATGCGATGGGTTTTTTGCATCATTCGCAGTTTTTTAATTACTTTGAACAAGGTCGAACAGAGTTATTACGGTCTCAAGGGGGCTGTTATCGAGATATTGAAGAGGCTGGCCTCTTTCTTGTTGTTGTGCGGCTTCAATGTAACTATCACTCCCCGGCGCGGTACGACGACGTCCTGACGCTGACAACCAAAGTCGAAATGATCTCGGCAGTAAAGATTGAACACAGCTATCGACTGCATTGTGGTGATAAATTGCTCGCGTCAGCAACAAGTACCCTGGCTTGCGTGGACCGCGCGGGAAAGATTCAGCGTTTGCCCGATTCGATCACGTCAAACTAGACAACATCGTTTGTCACAATTCATTCCCGAACGGTTTCCGTTGCCCATGGAACGAACATGTCCGCTTTGTCTGAATTCTGGCATCTGACGAAATCGTGCGGGAGACCGATGGCAGCTCGGGTTTCGCGGTGGCGTAGCCTGGCTCAACGGATCATGACACTTTCCGACACGTACTCGAGCTGGAGTGACGAAAAGTTGCTGGAGTTGGCGAAAGATCTGCGATGGCGATCAAAGTCAGGGACTTCACTCAGTGTACTGATGCCGGAAGCATATGGACTGGTTCGCGAAGCGTCGCGACGGGTGATCGGTCAACAGCACTACCTTGTGCAGATTGTCGGTGGAATCGGCTTGTTTGAAGGTGGGCTTGCCGAGATGCAGACGGGTGAAGGAAAGACGCTGACCGCCACGTTACCCGCGTTTTTAAGAGCTCTTCCGGGACGCGGCTGTCACGTCGTCACAGTGAATGACTATCTCGCCAAACGCGACTGCGATCACATGGGAGCCATTTATGAAAAGCTGGGACTGAGTGTCGGTTGTGTCGTTTCGGCGAGCGAACCGGATGAGCGTCGGCGGGCCTATTGGAAGGATATCACGTATGCCACCAGCCGCGAAATCGGCTTTGATTTCTTGCGTGATCGTCTCAAAGTCGGCGCGAAGCTGGACGAAACACATCGCCCCCATCTTTTTCAAACGGATGGAATGTCCGACGATGGGCCGGTGCAGCGGGGACACCATTTTGCGCTTGTCGATGAAGCCGACAGTGTTTTAATCGACGATGCGGTGACGCCACTGATCATCGGGCTTGAACGAGAAAGTACTCCGGCGATTGAGGCGTTATTGGGATGGTCGCGTGATCTCGTGCCTCAATTGACCGCAGCTGTCGACTTTCTGTTTGACCCGGGCAAGCGGACCGTCGAACTCACCAACGCGGGGACTCGCA
The DNA here is from genome assembly GCA_903858935.1 of uncultured Schlesneria sp. Taxonomy (GTDB): domain Bacteria; phylum Planctomycetota; class Planctomycetia; order Planctomycetales; family Planctomycetaceae; genus Schlesneria. Next base: position 27,903 of record CAIOKO010000109.1, read on the forward strand.
AAGTTGTGCTGGCGAGCAAGCCGCCTCTTTTGAATTCATTCGATTCTGAGAAGCTCTATACTCATGTCGAACAGGCGATTCGAGCGAGGTACGCATACGAACGAGGTCGTGACTACGTCATCACGAAAGAAGAGGAAATTGCGATTGTTGACGAAGGAACGGGCCGTGTGCTTGAAGGACGGAAGTGGCAAGCGGGACTGCACCAGGCGATCGAAGCGAAAGAGTCGGTACCGATCACCGCAGAAACCGGTGAAGCGGCCCGGATCACCGTGCAGACGTTTTTTCGTCGATACGAGAATATCGCCGGGATGACAGGGACCGGTATTCAGGCGGCTCGGGAATTTCAGGGGACATATGGTTTAGGCGTGACTACGATTCCAACCCATCGCCCCTGCATTCGTGAAGGTTTGTCGCCACGTATTTTTATTACTCAAGATGCCAAGCGGAAAGCGTTAGTCCCCGAGATTGTGCGGCTGCACCAGGCGGGCCGTGCCGTGCTGATCGGCACCCCCTCCGTCGAAGCATCGGAAATTCTGGGCAAAGATTTGCGGGCTCGCGATATCGATTGCCAGATCCTTAATGCTCTTTTCCACGAAGCCGAAGCCGAAATCGTCTCCCAGGCAGGTCAGCCGGGTCGCATTACGATTGCCACAAACATGGCTGGTCGAGGAACTGACATTCTTTTGCACGATGATGTTCGAAAGAATGGTGGACTGCACGTCATTGCGACCGAAATGCACACAAACCGTCGGATCGACCGTCAGCTAGTCGGTCGATCGGCACGGCAGGGTGATCCCGGTTCATTCCAGTTCTGGCTTTCGCTCGAAGACGAACTTTTTCGATATTTGAAGCTCGAAAAGCTCGAAAGGTTGCGAGCGAAAGCGATTCCGGATGCAGACGGCGAACTTCCGCCAGGATGGATTCGAACATTCCGCCACACGCAGCGAGTGATTGAAAATCATGAACGCAAGCAGCGGAAGCAATTGCTGAAGCAGGAACATAGCCGGGAAAAAATGTGCAAAGCGATGGGGTTGGACCCCTACCTCGAATTGGCAGAGTAAGGTCGGTCGCGCGGCGCTAGCTTAAGTCCCGTTGATAATGGTAGCATTCTTCGTCCACGCCATCCAAGGCGAGCCTACCGCGTTAGACCTCTGCGTGAGTATTTCTTGCCAGCCTTTGGAGTTTGTGGACTCGCTGTTCGTAGTCACCAAATTCTCTAAGGACGTGACGAATAAATGGGCCATCATAATTCAAGCAATTGTACTCTTCACCGGTATAGCATTTGATAAAGTGAATTCTTCCAGACGCATCACGTTTGTCGAACAGCCATTTATGCATGTGCCTCTGATCGCTGTGGAACGAAGTATTTCCAGGGTCAATTCGTTCGCAGGCACGAATGCAGAATTCAACGATGTCACGTGCTAGTTGGTGACGAAGATTCAACAGAAATACGCCATTATTAATGTCGTGGTCTCCATCCATTGTTCCTCGACAAGCGATAAGCAATTTGCTTGAGTTGTGATTAATGAATTGTTCAAGCAAAACATTATCGTCTATCACAATTGCATCGGCGTCCATCCACAGCGCCCAATCATGGGTGCCCGCTTCGATCTCTTGCCGCAGCAGATAATATCGATTGAAGTTGCTGGTATTTGCGACGGCCGCCAGATTTCCCGCGACCGATTGATATGTGTAACCATGCCGTGCGGCGTATTTCTCGTTCACATTCGCGGTTATCGCCAATAAGGGGGCATATGTTTCATCACAAGATTGCACGATTACAATCCGTGGTTTGTTTTGCAGCGTATGATCATTACTTCTGGTCTGAATTGATGGAGAGTTCTGGTTGCAGTGTTGAGGGGCATCCGTGTTCGTAGGCCGTTCAACTCGGACTGGTTTTTGACTTTGCAAGTCATCAGGTGAGGCTATCGGAGTGAGTGATGTTTGAAGGGGCGGAATCTCAGGCCTGCGTCTTGCGACCCGGTTCAGGAAATCACGCCATTGAATCCCAATAGGCTTTGCATCAAACAGCCGTTTTGCAGTCTCGCGACCTTTTCCAGAGATATCCCTCGCGAGATTGTCGTTTTCCAGTAGTCGACGGATAGCGGATTGTAATATTGAAATATCATCGCTGACAAAACCATCCACGTTATGCGTGATCAAGTCTGGAACTTCGTAAAGGGCCCCCCGTCCGTCGCCGATTTCCCACAATTTACGACCGATTGCAACAATGGGGATTCCAGACAACCAGGCTTCCATGAAGGCGAGCGTGTAACTGGCCGGATACGTACCGGTGTAAACAAAAACTCGATACTGACTCAGAATTTGCAACTGCTCCGCATATGGCACTGCACCCTTGCCAATATCGGAAACATCATCATTGTCTGCTCCATAAAGGTCGCATTTAAATGGATCGACGATTGCCCTGAATGTGGCGTAGGAGCAATGTCGGCTTCTCCCTCGCATACGATTTGAAAATGTAACCGCTCTGAGGGTGTTTCCCGTCCATTTTTCGAAGTGATTCAAAGATTTTCCAAAGCGGATTAATGCGTCTTGTCCACAATAATGTTGAAGACGTTGCTCTAGCGGAGAGTACCTGATGATCTTCAATCCTCGTTGACGAAACGCGGACATTCGAAGTTCGGTTGACGGTCTCGATTGGCCAATTGTCCGCCAAATAATCGGCGTCGAAGAATTGGCTTGAAAACATGCTTCGACCCAATCAGGTTTGTGCATCACGATAACCGCATCGAAACGATTCAGGAAATCTCTGGTGAGGCATTTCCGATTGTCATCACCCGGCCGGACCAGGTTCCGAAATGCTGCAAGATCGTCCGCATCTGCTGTCGCATCATTAATCGGCGGGCGTAACCGTTTTCCATTTGTTGTGTTTGGAGTCAAATACGCGCCGACTGAAAATACGTCGACTCCAATTTCACGAAGTAACGAAAACTCGTCGTATTCAAGTATTGCGTGACAAGAAAGATAAAGTACCTTCATAAATGACTCAACATAATATTGATATGTTTCGATCACCAGGCTACAGGGATTACAAATATGGTGAATACAATACGATTTGACTTGGGTTAAGAAATTGCCTGTTAAATCCTGCTAGCCGAAGCTGATTGTGGAAAACAACGTGCTCGCAGTCGCTCCCCCCATATTCAGCAGCACTCATGCAGGCCGTGCGATAAATTCCAAGTCCACCGAAGCTCGATTCGACGGGAATCATCGGATCGCCTCGCCGAAAAACGAGATCGTTGTGGTTCACGAGCTCTCTGGCTGCCGTACCAGCTGCAGGGTGAAACGCCCATGTGTCAAAATGGGTATATGGGAATTCATTTGGTTCATGTGCAGATCGTCGTTGGATGCCGTATGACCCTATAACGTCCCAATTGTCATGCCCGAAGGTGTGAGCAATACCATCAAAACTCCACCCTCCCGGTAGATCCGTATCCACAACCATCGTATAGTCGAAGTCCTGGTATTTTTCGTTGACTCGCTCACGATAACGGTTACGACATCGAGCCATCCAAGTTGCGCGTTCGAGGCTGCGATTCTTGAGATGTAACTTTGCGGATAGTGTTTCGCTAATCACTTCGAGTCTTGGGTTCTGCGATGCCCAGTCAGTAAGGAATTCACGCGTCGCATCGATAGAATCGTTTTCATATAGGATGATTCGATAGTCGTGAAACATGCTTCCAAGTTTTTCGATCCTGGCAGCCGTCCGAGCCAGGAATAACCGGACATTGCGGCACAAACCACATATCACAACGGAAGATTTTCTCATCAATTCATTTCCACGATCGACACGATTAAGGTAGGACTCGAGGGTCGATTGATCGCAGGGAAAGAGGAGTTCCGGAAAGTCAGAAAGAGTTTCTTGCGTCGTGAAGGTGGTTTCGATTGAACCACAGTACCATGGAGCCCGGCGTCCCGCAGTCATCGCTGCATTCGCCCAAATCGTGCTCGTGTTACCAATGTGCTGAGAAAGGCTGGGATTAGTAAACCAGACTTCGACTTGATTGCGAGAAATCCATTCAGACATCGCGGTCGGAATTGGAGTGTGCTTTGAGGCCGATGCAGCCAAACATGTGCGAGTGAAATCGACGTCGGAGATCATTGCGCGTGCCATTTCAGGTGGGAAGATAAATCCTTGTGCACCCCAATGCCAGAAATTTTGCATTTGGCGCCATCCTGCTTGTGGCGCCGGGTCAGTGGAGAATAGCGACACTATCGAGGGCCGATCACCAGGCCATAGCTTACGCTCTAAATATTCTCGCAATGATTCACGGTCATACAAAACCACGTCGTCCTGCAACAGAACAAAAGCGTCAGATTCAGGCTGCTGGAGAACCAGCTCTGTAAGCGCCAGGTACCAGGCGGGTAACGCACCGATCAGGTCTTCACGCCATGTCACGATTAAGTTGTTGTATCGCGACGGTATGGGGCAAGTTCCGTCCAGAAACAACCTCGGATTGTCCCAGCCGCTTCTAACGATCGAGTCCAGGCAAGACTCAAGTGTTTGTTGTCGCCGCGATGACGTCGTAACACCGATTGCCCATCTTTTAACTGCCGGGCCGCAACGGCGCTCAGAAGAGGGAATCATTTCGTCTAACGATAATAAACGGGAAATCGGTGGGCGGATCGACCAGTCTCTGCACATTCGACACCCGGCAAGAGTTGTCAAGTTATGCGCAGGATGATGGCACGAAAAACGTAGCTCAGATTGATTTTCTGCGGACGGATGAGCGGTCCCAGTTTCGGGGGAGTGATCACGATGGTGATCTACTTCGTGCTGGTTTCCAAGCCAGCAGCAACCTTTATCACTTCGGGATGGCATCAGCTGGAGCTGTTTTGGGTGAATCAGGTCTAATGATTGTTCAGCCTGCTGGCGAGTCCTTTCTAACAGTTCCTTATTGGTTGCTGACGCACTGGCCGTTTTCAGAAGCCGTGACGCTGCCTTATAGAGAATGCTTGCGACAACAGGATTCAATCTCCGTGGCGATGGAGGAAAGGAATTGCAACAAGCGACACAAGTTTCCAGTGATATTCTCGAGGACTCGGTCGAATCTGGTCCAATCATTGATCTGATCAGCCCGCAGTCGGCCGTGCCATCGAGCTGCGGGGCCGAGCGCCAACGGCAAGTGTCAACCGTCGGTAAATTCAGTTTTGGTCCGCTGGCCATTTTCGTCAGATCGCCTGAATAAAGAGTGTTTACGAGATCTTTAGAGCTTGATGTAATTGAAGTACCTTTCAGCTTCTATTCGGAGTCAAGGCGATTGACCGAATCTCTGGGCGTGGTCGAGCTGAAAAGCTTTTGTATTTGTAACAAAATCTTTGGGGCTGCTGTGATCCAATTATGCTCCCGCTCAATGAATCGCCGTGCTTTCCAGCTAGCGATACCAATAAATCTTCCGTAAATATTCTGCATGAGCTTGGCAAGCTGTTCTGGCTGGATTCGAGCGTAGGGAATGAAAATGTCCCGAGAAACGCCAGCCATATCTTGCCGATAAACGGGGATGCGTTTCCAAGGATTGTGTTCATTCATCGGGGCAGCATCGGTCGTAACAAGGGGCATCCCTGCAGCTTGACATTCAAGAAGTGGCAACCCAAGCCCCTCCCAATGGCTTGGCAGAACACATACGTCGCCGTTGCGGTAAAGCACGGTATTATCATCAGGTTGGGGCCTGATTTTCAAATTCGGTGGCAAATCGTCCGGAAGATTCTTATCAAAGGCGTACACCGTAATCGGGATATGTGGTATCAGTCGGGCTGCGGAGACCAGAGCATCGAATCCTTTTCGTCGAAATTCCCTGTAGTCCGCATTTCGGGTGGCTCCGATGGCACCACCCGATCCATGGATATAAACAAAATTGCGGCAGAACCAGCGTTGTCGAAATTGGAGTCGAGTCTGGTCGACCGGCCATGATATGTAATCAACGTTCCATTCAAACCGAAACTTCGACTTCCACGCTGATAATATATCTTCGGTATGTCGAGTTGGGCACAACATCAGGTCGACGTCCTTCAACCAATCCATACCCGGATGAAGCCATTCCCACATTGGCACGCAAACGACGCGGATTCCAAGCTGTTTCGCCACGGAAGTCAGTTTGAAATAAAGCGGGTTTTCAACGAACAGCACAACATCGAGACCTTTCATCCATGCGGCCAGTTCTATCTGGCTCATCGGTCGTGCAACGGTATCTATTCGCCACCCGGCTAGCGCCTTCGAAGTATCACGAGTCGGCGAAAGCCATCGGTCGATTCCGAGGTGAAAAGCGATATCGCGATTCAGGTAGTTCAATCCGTAACCGGAATTAAAGCCAACTAAACCGATTCGAAGTTTTTCTCTTCTATTCGAAGGTTTTATTGGCGACGCCGATATCTCGTGTCGAACTTTCCGTTGGTTCCCGTCGCTTCGGTGGCATCCCAGGGCAATCGCATCTAAACCATCGACACTTTAGCAACGGGTCTTTTCGAATCAATGGGTGTTGACTGAATTCCTTCGTGTTCTGTTCCCTTCACGGAGGCTTTTCGATGACTC
>CAIOKO010000110.1 GCA_903858935.1 uncultured Schlesneria sp.
GTGGCTTCGTTGGCTGGATAGCGACGGGCCAATTATCGCACTGATACAGCATCGGCGAACATTGCCCGCGAATCATGCTCTCACGCTATTGTCGAATTCTTAAATCAAAATACGTCCCTGCTGCGCGGCTAGGTAGCAGCTCAGGGCAATCGAGCGTCAAACCTCAGAAATACCAGCGAGAAGTCGCTCAAACGCGGATTCGTCCCAGCCACAGACCTTTCGTTTGCCTCGAATGCTTCCTTTTATCGAAGTGTCCTGTTGTAAAATTGTGAGTGCGAGCCTTCGAAAAACGGAAGTAATCTCGGGTCCATTTCCCTTGCGAATCCGACTCGAATCCTCTGTAAAGGTTACATCCAGGATATGATGCTGGGAATTCTCAATGCTCCAATGAGATCGCAGGATGTCGCGCAACTTTCGAACGGTGGGGGACAAACTGCTGATAAAGCAGTCTTGCCATTCTTCGACCTTACCATCGATTTTCCGAGAGCGGTGGATTGCGCCGATTGCCTTGATGTTGGGCCAGCGTGAAAACACTGGTGAATTCTTCGGCACTGGCATGACTACCACTTCCCGCGTCTCTTCGCGATCACGATTCGTTTCCGTCGCCGCACATTGTCTGAGGCGAGGATTCTTTTCCTCAAAGGCATTCGCCAGCGTCTCCCGGATCTCCGATTGCAACGATTCTTGGTTCCCTTTGGCGATCAGGACGTAGTCCGCCTCTTTGTCCGTTATCATGGCTGCCGTGTCGACTTGGCAGTGCATAGCGTCGGCCGTGATGATTGACCCCTTCAGATCAAGCAAGTCGATCAACTGTTGCACAGCCGGTATCTCATTCGATTTGTCCTCGACCGATTTCAGGCCCAGGCACAGCTTCAGACCGCAAACCCACGCCGAGACCGAGTGCAACGCCGATTTCGCCGAAGCTTGGTCGAACGACCCCCGCAGTGTCTTACCATCGAAGGCGACGATCTGGCCCTTCAACGAACCGGCGATGCTAGTGGTCCACGATTGCAAAGCCGCATAAAACTGCACGCTGTCGAGACGTGCGAAGACCTCGCTGAACGTGTCGTGTGACGGGACGCCCAATTCGAACGGCAAATACTTCCGAAACCACGCGAGTTTGGCGTTGCCGAACTTGCACACGTCGACCCAAGAGTTGCAGTCGCAAATGGCACCGCAAAGAGCCACGAAGACCATTTCATTCAGCGGGTAATTGAAGCCGCGATTGGCACGAGGGTCTGTAACTTCTGCAAAGTGATTGGCAATTGTTTCAACAAAGGCTGAGGACACGCGACGACTCCATTGCTGGCGACCACATAAAATCGAAGCCTCCGTAAAATGGGGCTTCCCCAATCGCTAAACCATGCAAGAATCAATCCGTGACTTCGACGCTCGATTACCCTGGAATGGCACTCTCTCACGGATTCGATGATGAGGCGATACATATCTGCGAGGATGCGATTAAAAAGGCGTTCGAGTGGTGCGGTTTGGAATTCCGTCGCATCGTCTCAACCCCAAGAACCTACACATATCAAATGCCATCCGATTGGAACGACGATGATTACATCGACGCAGTTGGCATTTCTCGCTCCGCATTCATTAAATTGCCGCCAGTTGAACTACGCCAATTGCTTGACGGATGGATCACTATTGCAGCATCAATTGCTGAGTCTGCAAACTGGCCTATCTACACACCAAAAAAACTGCGAGAAATATTTA
>CAIOKO010000111.1 GCA_903858935.1 uncultured Schlesneria sp.
ACCTCGTCCATTCTCAACTTATCTTCGGCAAGGTGAGGCTTCCATCAACCCGTCTTAGCTTTTCTGGGTTCATCGTCGTAGGGTGCGGTCGAGTCTTCGAGGCCCACCAAACATTCGCAAAAAGGTTGGCAAAGTTCGGCATAGTTGGCCAAGTTCCTGTTTTTAATGGGGTTTTCACGAATGTGAAGTTGGCCAACTTCGTCCGTTCTCGACTTATCTTCGGCAGGATAAGGCTTCCACCAACCCGTCTTGGCTTTTCTCGGTTCGTCGTAGTAGGGTGCGGTCGAGTCTTCGAGGCCCACCAAACATTCGCAAAAAGGTTGGCAAAGTTCGACATAGTTGGCCAAGTTCCCATTTTTGATTGGGTTTTCGCGAATGCGAAGTTGGCCAACTTCGCATTCGCTCATCGCTAAGCCTAACTGAACCGAAGGCGAAATTGATTCGCCGAAAACGGAAAATCGACGGACTCGAGCAAAGACACCATTCATTGCTTCGTTGACCCTGGACTATCCCGTAACGATTATCTTGTCGCTCCGTCGCGGGGAATATGTAGCAAACACATTTTAACGACACAAACATAACACCGCAAGTGTCGCCAGTAAACACTGTTTAGCAACTTGTTTCTTAACGTTTGGAAAGTGATCATGGAAATTGAGTTTTGTATCGCACGACCAACATCGCAGTGGCGACGCTAACGACTTGAATTTAGGGCAGTTACGCCAAAGCCGCTTCAATAAAGCTTCTTTCCAATCCCCGTCGTAGTCGCGTCCTCGCCGTTCTTGCGACCTCTCGTCAATGTATTCGGTCATCAGTGAATCATGCCGACGCGGCCATATTTGGATTCGGCTCGGATCACTCAGTCTGCTGAACGCCTCAGGCCGGTCGGCCCCCTGGCGGAAATAAGGCTGTTTCGCGATCGCTTCGAGTCACTTGTTTCGCGGCGCTTCTTGACGGCCAGTTCAATGCCGCGTTCGATGAGTTCCCAAGCGGTATCGTGCGAACGATAGGAGACAAGCGTTTTACCTTTAAACGGTAACAACTCGAATTTGGCAAAATCCTCTTTCTCGTACGTACATCGTTTGAGCAGCACCGGCACGATGTCAGCAAGGCCATAAGCATGCTGCTGCATGGAGATCGGTCGCTCTTCGGTGCTGATATATGCGGAGGCGAGAAAGTCGCGGCTCACCATGTAGATGACGATCTCCGCTTCCATGAGTCGCTTTTTGATCGTCTCATCCCAATCCTCCCCTGGAACCAGGTCGGTATCTCGCCACGCCGTAATGTAGCCGCGATTGGCAAGAATCCGCAGGGTCGGGAGCAGCCGTTTCACCATTTGTTCGTCGGCGTGCGCGTAGCAGACGAATAGCGGTAATGCGCGTTCCACTTCACCCCTCTTAGCTTTCGCCACGGTTGCTTCGGGGCTTTCCACTTCTTCCAGCGTTCGCTTCGGATTGATCGTTACCGTCTCGCCGCCGACTCGTTTCTCGGTCCGCTCGTCCGTGCCTCGGTCGTCGCGCAGCACCTCCCACTCCGACCAGACACCAGGATTCTCTTCACTCTCGACCCACGTGGTGACCGGGTTCTTTCCGTTGAGGATCTGCATCTCCGCCTGAACATATTCCGTCAGCCAGACCCGGTCGTCACGTCCACCCAGAGCAAACAGATCCGTTAACCTTCCCTCCGGGTCGGCCCGCACGAGCGCTTCGGCCCCTCCTCGCCTCAAAACGACGCCGCGCTGCCACCGTGGCTGCCCGTCGCTGAGCGTGTGCGAACGAACGACGAACTGTGGGATTAATCCTGGCGGACGGAGCCCGTCGTATCGGAACTGAACGTGCCGTGCTTCCGGCTTCAGGAACTTCTTCAGTTCCTGTGGCTGGTTGGCGCTCAGCAGGCCAGGGACCAGGTACTGCTCGTCGACGTCATTGAGCGCGAAGCAAAGTTCGAATTTCACCATCAGCTTCAGCAGATACTCGTGCATCTCTGGCGGATATTCGCGTTTTCCAGGCAAAGCTTTGGGAAGATCGCTGCGGCGCAGCACGCCACCAGTCTTCTTTTTCTTTATCCATCGCAGAATCTTGTAGATCCCGTCAACCAGCCATTGCGGCTTCAACACACTGGTGTCGCGCAGGCGGGGGTCGTTCCGATAATTGAGCGCGATTCCCAGACAATTGAGTATGTCCGCAAGCGTTTCCTGCTGATCGATCTGCGTCACTTTTTCTGCTGTGCAGATCGCTTGATATTCGTCGAATCTGACGTAGTTCGCCTTCTGCTGTTCGAGACGCTCGCGCACCTGGGACCAGCGCCGATCGATTTTCTGCCGCACGCTGGGCATCGAGCGTGCGAGTTTTGCGATTTCTTGACGCAATTGTTGGATTCCGAACGACGGATCACAGTCGGTCTTCAGTACCCCCTTCACTTCAGGGTAGTTCTCTTTCAGATAGTGCTCGTCGATGTCAAACGGGTGAGCCTTTATCTGGTTCAGCACGATCAATACCGGCGAACCTGGACCGTAAGTCCGAACAAGCCGAAGCCAATACTCGGCCTCGGGTTCGGCTCGGCCCTGTCTGCCAATCAGTACGATGACATAGATGCTCCGTTCGGAAAAGAAAAACTGGTGCGTGTGGTGCAGAAACTCTTGACCGCCGAAATCGCAGACGTGGGCGCGGATCATCGACTTGCCGCTGGGGAGTTCAAGTACATGCCGTTCAATACCGGGTGTTTCTTTTTCCCGCTCGTCGTGCGGTTCACCTCGCAGGGCTTTGCTGAGACACGTCTTGCCGACGCGTCCATGCCCCACCAAGAGCAGCTTCACTTCATTCAACGGCTCAGAGCTTTTCCTCTTTGCACCGAAGTAGGCATCCAAAATCATCGCTGGATTGTCAGTCCCGAGAATCTCTTGATTCAATCCCAGCTTCGGATTTCCGAACAAGGATAGTAGGTCGAGGGATTTTTGGAGATCCCTTAAAGTTACTGGCAGCGACGTGAGTTGATTCATATACAAGTAAATTGTCTTGAGAGACTTGATTTGACCAATCTCTGGCGGGATTTTAGTGATCTGGTTGTTACCGACATCAAGAAACTTCAAGGCAGTGAGCGCGCCAATCTCCGGCGGCAGCGTTGAGAGTTGGTTATCGCGGACTATGAGAATCTCTAACGCGGTAAGCGAGCCGATCTCCCGTGGCAGCGTTACGAGTTGGTTAACGTTGAGATCGATCTCCGTTAACGCGATAAGCGAGCCGATCTCCAGTGGGAGCGCTGTGAGTTGGTTATCGCTGAGATCAATCCTCTTTAACGTGGTGAGATCGCCAACTCCTGGCGGCAGAGTAACGAGACCTAGGCCACTCAAATCGAGCGTCGTTGCACGATTTAACTTGGCAGTGGCGATTCGGCTACGGGCTTCGATGTGGCCGTTTGGAGAGGCTTTTTTCTTCATGGACTTAGTTTTCCACTAAATTGCGGTAAATGCAAACGGGTCATTCTACCTTTCTTGATTTCGGAACCGTCTCAGATTCGATCGCCGTCGGTCCGTGACATTTTGTGATCTCGATAATTCTTGTGCCGAAATGTTATTCAGAATTGCAACGGGAACGTCCGGTATTTCAAACGATGACTCCGCCGCATTGTTGATCCGTGATCAACATAATGGATACACACGACAATTAATCGCGCAGACGAGATGGAAACATTCTTCGCCCAGAATGGGCCGACGGAAATCAGCCCAGCGGCAAGCTTGTCCTCAAGCGCCGCCCTGGGTCAGACGCCAACGACAACATGGGGTGCCCTGTAAGGGCACGGGAAGATTCGATGGACGCCGATATCATAAAACGCTGGGAATTTTGTTCCGATTGTCGAATCCATGGTTCCGTTGCCCCTTCAGGGCAACCCGTCCAATTGTGGCTTGTGACCCAGGGCGGCGCTCGCGGACGAGCTTGCCGCTGGGCTCGTTTCCACTGCCCCATTCGGGGCAAAATACCGTGGAACGATGCGGCCTGCCAACGACGGTTCTCGATGGTTCACGCCGTATTCTAGTTTCGAGTCGAACGCAATAGACGAAAACGACAATAACTCGTGCAGACGAGATGGAAACATTCTTCGCCCAGAATGGGCCGACGGAAATCAGCCCAGCGGCAAGCTCGTCCTCCAGCGCCGCCCTGGGTAAGACGCCAACGACGATACGGCGTGCCCTGTAAGGGCACTGGAAGATTCTGTGGTCGCAAATATCTAAAACGCGGCGAATTTGTCTCGAGTTTTAGGTCCAATCGCCGACTCCATGGTTCCGTTAGCCTTCACGGCAACCCGTCCGGTTGTGGCTCGTGACCCAGGGCGGCACTCGATGACGAGCTTGTCGCTGGGCTGGTTTCTGCTGCCATTTTTGGGGCAATGTTCGACATCGCAACGACGCCACCGGACTCACATCGGACCGTCATCCCGTTGGGACTTTGGATTGAACGGATCCAGTTTTTTCGTCGTTTCACGAAATCGGTTCGACGTTAATTATTTTTCGCGTTTGCGTGTCATAGCGCACACCGCTATCGCGGTGTGATCTTCGGCCAGTCCAATTCGACACCGTCCTTTCGGAGTGTCTCCTGGAAATCGGCGAGCAACTTGTTGTCCTTTCGCACTTGCCGGGGTGGCTCTTTGCGCTGCAGGCAGAAGGCGGCGAGGGCGCCTGCGGCTTCGCCGATGCCCCATTCGACGGGATGCAGGCGGTAACACCCGTTCGTGATGTGCGTCACACCGATGTTCTTGCAGCAGGCGAGAAGGTTTTCCACTCGCTGGGGAATCAGGGCACCGAGCGGAATCTGGAATGGCAACGATGACACGTCAATATAATTGGTCCCCTCGGTGGAAGGATGCAGGTCAATCCGATAGCTGCCGACGCCGACCGTATCGGGAAAACGTTCTGCCTTTACCTCTTCCTGCTTTTGGCCCGTGAGTTTCATACGTGCATCCGTGCCGACATGTTGCTCCAGCACGGTGAACTCCGCCTTAATGCGGCGCGATTCGCGTATGTAGGGGTATTTGGCCAGCCCGTCTGCGGTGCCGACGATGTCGTCACGCAGGCGTAACCCCTTCCAGCCTTGCTTGCCGTCTGAGCGAGGTGCTTCGGTTTGCATCCAGTAAAGCAGCGACAGGCTCAGTTGTTTTGCGCGGTTTAAATGTTTCTCAGCCTCTTCGGCGCTGACATCAATCAGGTTGCCTAACCAGTAATCGTTTTGCGGCCAATTGACGAGACAGATATCGCCCGGATAGACACCCTGTTTGAAATTCTTGCGATCAGCAATCCGGCGGTAACGCCACAGGTTCAGTCCTTCAGTCGTCGCCCCCGTCGGATCGAAGGCCACCCTTCGTTCTTTCAACGTCACGGGATCGGACATCTGCCAACTGAGAAGCGCGCCTGGCCAGGCTGGTTTCAGATCCGGGACGTACTTCTGCCAGAAGTCGTATTCCGTCGGCTTTTCGATCGTGTGGTCCTCGCCGTCGAGATAATCGATCGCGAAACAGACTGTGAACGCCTGCTGATCCGCTGGCCTGGCCTCAGCAGGTGCATGCGGCTCGCCGGTTTCTTTTTGTGACTCGGCACCGACGACATATTCCGTCTTTGACAGCGGTAGCAGGTCACCCAACTCCGTCGCGTCGAGGAAATAGTTAGCACTCAGTTCGATATCACGGCCCGTCTCGAGATCGTGCATGCGTACTGACCGAATACGATCCCGGTCAACATCGGCCCCGGTAAGCTTGTGTCGAGTCAGCAGAATAATACGTCGACTGCTGATATAGGGGGCCAGAAGATCGCTCAGCACGGCGAGCGCGACGCGTGGCTCGTGGCAAAGACGCGACACGGCACCGTTGCCGGGATTCAGTTCTTCAACAGCCCGTGCCTCGGGCGTAAGCGGATAATGTTGACGGTAAAAATCCCGGACGTCTTTGCGAAATCGTCGATAAAGACGCGTGGCACCGAAGGATTCAATCCAGGGATGTTCGTCAGGAGGTACCGCTTGTGAGGTGAGTTGCCCTCCGATCCAGTCGGTTTCATCGGTCAAAATGACCTGACGGCCTGACCGCGCTGCCGCAAGAGCCGCAGCACACCCGCCGATGCCCCCGCCGACGATCACGATGTCCGCACGCAACTCTTTCGCACGCGAACCGTCAGCACGCAATACGGAAGTGTAAGTGAAAGGCAATAGCGCAGCGGTCTTCAGAAAGGTCCGGCGGCTCACGGCAATATCTCCCGCGTATTGATCATTTGGACGATTCAACAGAAATACGGTCTCTGTCTATCGTATCAATTTCGGGCTTATCTGCTAGAAGCCTGGATGAGGGCTGACTCGGTATCCCTACTTGGGAGACCGTGACGGTTTTGCTGGACAGTTCCGACGCTAGCAGCGTCGGCCACGTGTCCGACGCTGCCAGCATCGGACCGGGATCAGTTTGCGCGTTGCGGCGGAAATTGACGAAGGCGTTCGCTGACAACCGTCGCATTCGGGCGTAACGATCCGATTACGCTCGCTAGAGCTGATTTTACCGTCGGATTGTCGGTGTTCTTCCAGCCTGAATGAAGATCAAACACTTCGTCGTTTGTCAGCATCAGACCATAGTGTTGAATATGGTACGCCAACTGATTGGCTGCGATCTGTCTGATATTCTCTTCAACTTGTGAATTCAGCGCGACATCCGAAAGCCGACGCTGGGCTGATGGGGTGCCGATTCCAGCCAGACCAATCAATGCATTCTGGGCAATACCTGGATCTTCTACCGCAGCTCCGATTTCCTTCTCGGCCTGCGAGATATCGAAGATTTTAGAGAGACTCCCATTACCAATCATCGCCAGCCAATAGGCTGCGGCATTCTTCTGAAGCGTCCGTTCTTGTGGCGAAAGTGCTGGTGTCTTCAAACTCTTGACGAAGGGGAGTGCCTGATCAAGGAAGTCACTCGAAGTGGCGGATTCGGCGACGAACGTCGCAGGGGCGTTTCGAGCAACCGCTCGTGCCACCTCATTCCGCATTTTTCCCTGTCCGTAGATCGCGATTGGAATTGACGCTGTTCGTGCATCAGCACGAAGGTTTGCCAACGTCTGGGTCAAATCCCAGCGCTGACAGTTAACATGCACCACAATCAGTTCGACCCCGGTGGTCAATGCCGCTTGCTCAAATCCATCCCGTCCGGAAGAGGCGACGTACGCTAGAAGGCCACCGTCCCTGAGAAATCCCGCTGTGGAACTGGCTCGGCGATTATCCGCGTCAATTACGATTGCACGTGATTGCTGCGAATCCGTAATCGCCCGCGAAAGGATGCCAACGACACGGTTTGCACCTGTGAATGGCTTTGAGGGATCCAGTTTCAGGATCGTCGTCGCGGCCGCAAATTGAACGCGGGGATCAGTTGAATTAAGTGCGGCAACGACCGGAGACTTCAACACACCAGTCGAAACGAGCTGCTCACGGGTTCCAATCTGAGAAAGGACTTCCAACGCCGCGACAGCCGTGGTCGCCCGACCAGCATCAAGAGCCTCTTCCAGGACCTTAGACATCGTTTCTTCGCCAGCAGTCAATCCAAGGTACATGGCCGAGCCAGGTGCTGCTGACCGAGGTGCGTCCCAACCCTGACGCAGAACTTCGAGCCCTAAAAGCGATGCGAGATACTGTCGCTGAGGATCCGGCTGCTCAGGGGATAGTGCGAGCGACTGACGCGCGAATCGCGTTGACAAGAAGAGAGAGGCGATTTCCGGCGTGAGCGACCGTTCGACAACAGTCCCTTCTTTGTCCGACCATGCCCATAGATTAACTGCACCCCGCTCGTCGACAGGGAGCAACTCTGGCGAGCGATAAAGGAGCTTCGCCAATCGTTTGAGTTCGTTTGAGGCGGTGACGGACGAGAGTTGTTTTCCCGAGTTCTTCAAGAGCTTCGTAAGTGCCCGTCTTGCTGCTGCAGTAACGCCTGGCGGCTGATGTTCATCGAAGGCCGGAGACCATAAGTGAGGTATAGCTTCGCTGGCGTCTAACCATCCCAGTGTGTCGATCACTGCGGCGCGAATTCGAGGTTCGGGAGAATCAAGTGCCCCCAAGAGTGGTGCGACGACCTGGTTACCCATTCTCGCCAGTGCGACGACGAACGCATCCTGCTGGTCGATCATCTCGGCTTTCGACATCTGCTTGATCATTTCAAGGACAACACGTGCCCCGGCATTTTTCAATTCGGCGATTGCGAGATCCCGTTCGGTTGGCCCCTGGGTCAGACGCTGAATCAGAGAATCAACGTACTGGGGATCTTCAGCCTGTTTTCGCGCTGCGTTATTCAAGCTTTCCAGCAGCTTTTTGGATCGCGGTTGCAGTTCTGGCGATGCGGCGAGTTTCAGGAACTCAGCAGTGCCATGTTTATCACGAAGCTTGATCAGCATCGAATCGTCGGGCGACGTTGCGTCAAACTGTTCCAGATATTGCGCGGCCAGGTCCGGTCGAGCCAGATCGTATGTCAGCAAAGCTGCGGCAAACATCTCCTCAGGAGTCGTCGGCTCCTTCAGCAGAGGCGATCGTTCGATGACCGCCTTTTTCGCGGGTGGCTGTGCGTTAACCGATCCGCCACTCATGAACATGGTGGTAGAGAATGCACAAAGAAAAAGACAGACATTCCGCATTCGGGCCATTTCGCAGACTCCGGTTTTGTGCATGGTCACGTCACTCAATCCATTGAGCATCGATCACGTTGCACTCACAAGACACCCCATTCCGAATTTCCGACAATTTCATCCTACGATCGCGAGCATAGGGATCACAATGACAAAATTGGTCGCATTGCGTAACAGAATTGCCCCGCAATCGAATCGACCACCGGGTGTGCAGGACATTGCGGATAAACCGCAATGAGATCCTCAAACACAGACCAAGTTGTTCGTTATGCCGGTGAATCCACCGGTGACGGATATCCGCATGGTATCGATTATGCGGCTTATCCTGATTGCGGTGACGGCGAGATCTCAACCGGCAAGATCCGCCGACCCGCAAGAGGCCTAACCCCCAGTCCCGCTCGCCTTGTTGTAATCCTGCTCGCGAAAAACGAGCAACGGATCTTTCCCGACAACGAGGTACTTGATCTCGGCTTCTTCCTTATCCTCTTCCAGTTTCATCTTGACCAGAAAGATTTTCGGACCATCGGAAGGAACCTCGTCGAGAATCTCATAAGATTCGAGCTTTTTACCATTTTGCCATCGAGCGTCGAAGACATTGACAGGAACAGTGAAGTCCTCCACCGGTCCATGTTTGGCGCCAGACTTCCAATGTCCCAATGCCGCTTCCAGAGCGCCCCGCGCCATATTCGCTTGCGGAATATACTTTTTCTCTGGCGGACCACCGCAGCCGATAAACAGGCCGAGAATGACCATCAATGGAATAACTCGTGACAGGTTTTGTTTCTCAGGCATAAAAGATCCACTCTTTCGTTTCAAAGCGTACTTGATTCAATTCCGATGCTTAGGCTGAATTCTCGACAATCGTTAAGAGCTTACATTCCAGGGAGGCTATGTCCCTTTTAATGCAGCCATCATCGCTCCGCGAGATGAGCATTGTTCGAGAATTCGTTAAATTAAAATGTGACTGTTTTCAAAAAGACGAATTTAAATGATGTATTTGTTACGATGCTACGGCAACGTTTGAATCGTTTCCGACGTATGCTCACAACGCGGAGCGATGATGGCTACTTTGGTAGAAATCTTGAAACCAGATTCATTGGGTCTAGTTTCAAACTCGACGGAGTCTAATCTTGACGACGTTCAATGTCCTCAATTGAAGAGAAGGGTCTTTTTTCGTTGAAACTTTCGGCATTGCCCGGATTCCGATCTTGTGTTGAAACTGAATGTCGACTGAGCCAGCGGCGACGGCGGATACGATAGAACAGTACTGGCAACAGCAGATCTATTACTTCGTCCGCAATAAGAATTCCGCCAAGGACCGGTGCCGCCATGGGCCGGATGACCTCCGCACCAATTCCATCGCTCCAAAGCATGGGAGCCAATCCGAGAATTGTCGTTGCTTCGGTCAGAAGTTTTGGGCGGAGCCGGTGGACTGCACCATTGAGGACGGCCTGTTTCAGTTCGGGAAGAGTCATCCGTTCAAGTCCACCTGCCAGATCGACCGCCTCCCTCAAGTACACCAACATCACGATTCCCGTTGCCGCAGCCATTCCGAAACAGGCAATATATCCGACGCCCACTGCCACGGAGAATTTGTAGCCCAGAATCCACTGGCAGATCAGACCACCGGCAAGGGCACCGGGTGCCGACAGCAACATCAGCGCTGCGTCAGTCCAATCCCGATAGGTACAATACAACATCGCGAAGATGATCAGCAGAACGATCGGTATCAGGAATAACAGCGAACTTCTGGTTCGTTCCGCATGCTCGAACTGGCCCGTCCATTCGACGAAGACACCAGATGGCAATGAGACCTGCCTGGCGACAACAGCGCGAGCTTCATTAACAAATTCGAACGGGCTGCGTTCGCGAACGTTCATCCTCACATAATTTCGCAGCCAGCCATTTTCACTTTTAATCGTCGCTGGCCCTTCGGTGACCTGAATGTCGGCGACGGCTCCCAATGGAACCGTATTTGAATCTGACAAGCTGCTGATCTGGTGACCATTCGAATTTGTATTTGCCCATCTATGTGACAGATGGCCGGTCTTATCATCTATCCAGGATAGAGTGACGTTTTTGCGGCATGGGACGGGCAGATATCTCAACGATTCTTCATCTTGCTCAACAGACGGTGAACTTGTCTGCAGACGGACTGCAATTCGTTCACGTCCATCCAGAATATGATCGACGATTCGACCCGACAGTGCCGTATCAAGGACTGCCTGAAGATCGGGAAGACTGACACCATGCTCTGCGGCTCGTGCAAGGTCGGGTGTGACGAAAATCAACCCCTTGCCTCGAATGGGGTCAGCGACCACGTCACCAGCTCCCGAGAGGTCCTTTAAAACCAGCGCGATCTGTTCCGAGACGCGAACGACATCATTCAGATTTCGTCCAAGAACGCGTACTCCCACTTCGGCATTGATCCCCGTGGTCAGCATGTCGACCCGATTCTGAATCGGCCGCGTCCAGACGTTGGTCCATCCCGGCATCTTTAAAGCCCGATCCATTTCTCCCTCAAACGCAGTCAGGCTGGCTGCGTCATGTTGCCAAAGAAGCAGCGACCGTGAAAACTCGTCAGAAAGACGACGACAGATCGAATCAAATCGGGGATGCGGATCGATCAACGGAAGCACAGACAGCGAAGGTAATCCATGGTGTGTTTCATCGTCATGAGATTGCAGCAGGGTACTTCGAGACTTCATGATCTGCGAGTACCTCTCGACGAGTGCATCGTCAGTGAACTTTCCCATGGAAAAGCATTCGTCGGCAACCAATCTTAACCACGTTGGTGCCGTTCGCTGGTGAAGCGTTCTGTCTAAATTGAAAACATGTTGATGCCAATATCGAGAATGTTCACGTTGTACCACAGCCAGGACCCGCGTCTTGCTAGTTGATTGTTCCAGTCCGAACGCCGCGCCGATCGTGACCATGAATTCAAGCGATGAACCCACGAAAGACACTTTCTTTGCATTTTCATCATGTAAAAGCTGATGATGTTCCAGCGACTCCAGAACCAATGGCCAGAGCCTGGAAATGGACTCCATTGATGGTGACTGGGCTAATTCTCGTGTCTCCAACATGGGTATTTCCGTGAGAACCACCGTGACATCCGCCGGTGATAACGTACGAGTCAATTGTCCGCTTGCCTTCAATTGCTGCCCGATTTGTTCGATCAGAACTCGACAAAGATCCTGCTGCAGTTGATGACAAAAAACGTTTGTCAGCTGAAATGCCGCCTCACGCTGAATTGCATCGAAACGAAACTGAACCGCGTCAATAATCGTCTTCATTTCCTCGGGAGAAACGGCTTCAGCGAGCTTTGCTTCGCCCAGTTCATGGACCATTTGCTCCGTCATTCGCCCGGCATCGGCACGCAAGAGGCGGCGTTTTGGCCACATTTCGCGAGGTCGGAATTCGACCATCGTTTCGATCATGTCGAGCGGCGCGGGATCAAAAGGAGTTTCCGCTCGACCCGCTTTTCCAGTGACCATCGCCACCTCGGGAAATCGGCAAAGAACCATATTCCGGGCCTTCAAATCATCTGCAGACTGAGTGATCGATGCACGGGGAATGGTAATTGGCATATCCATCACCATTCCTTCGTCGAGCGGGATCCGCATCTCAATCCCCAGCGGTTTCATCAAGTTCTGGCCGATGATCGCCATCACGATTAACGCGACGGCATTTCTCATCGCTCGCCAATTCGCGCCTGACGACACCGCTTCCCAAAGGATTAGTGTGAGGGACCCGAATAAGACCGATCGAAAGACGAAGTCATTCCCCAGTGGAATCGATGCGAGCACCAGAGTCATACTCATAAAATAGATGAGGGGACCGGGTCGATCCATCAGCCATGAGAGCATCGGCCGATAGACACCGATGACACTTCGCACGATCGCACTGTCAGATTCATCTTTGATTCGTCCACGTACGAGAAATGTGCAGAGAGCCGGCACAAGCGTTACCGCCAGAAAGGCGACTGAAATGAGTGCAAGCGACTTTGTCAAAGCTAAGGGGCGATACATGCGGCCATCGATTCCACCAAGAGCAAACACTGGTGTAAATGACACAAGCATGACAAGAACAGAACAAAACACGGGCCAACCAACAGTCTGACAGGCTGCTGCGATCGTGTCTGTTACATCGCCCTGAACCGGATCGTCACCGAATCTTAATCGCAATCGATGCATCACGTTTTCCGTCATGACGATCGACGAATCGACAAGCACTCCGATCGAGATCACGATCCCCGCAAGCGACATGATATTGGTCTGGACGTCGATCACGCCGGTCGTGCGCAACAACCACATGCAGAGAAATGTTCCGAGCACCGAGAGTGGAAGTGTCAGAGCAATGACGACCCAGGCTCGAAAGTGACGTAGAACAACCAGCACGCAAATGCCTGCAACAAGAATCGCTTCGATCAACGCTCGCGTCACCGTCCTGACCGCACCAAGAATTAACGGCGTCCGATCATAACAGGGGATAATTCTTACATCTTTGGGCAGGCCTCGGGCGACTTCCTGCAGTCTCGCTCGGACCTGTCGCGTCACCTCCAGGGGGTTGTGCCCATAGCGCAAATGGACGATCCCCGCGACAACTTCATTTCCGTCCTTTTCAAACATCCCTCGCCGAATAGCTGGCCCCCAGGCCACTTTGGCAACATCTTTCAGTGGCAGGCTCCCTCCGGCAGGGAGTGGAATGAGCCGCTGCTCCCACGAGCTGATCTGATTCGAACGTTCATTGTCGGAATGAAATTGAACAACGAATTCGGCATTTCCCTTATGAACGACGTGGCCACCGACATTCGAAGTGGATCGCGATAGCTCGTCGTAAAGGTTTAGCACTGTCAGGCCGTATGCTGCCAACAACCCTGAATCAACCTGGATTTTCAGTTCAGCGACAAAACCACCGACACTGGCAACTTCAGCAACTCCGGCGACAGACCTTAATTGAGGAGCAATCGTCCAATCTTGTAATCGGCGAAGCTCGGTCAGATCATGTCCGACACCTTCGACGGTGTACCAGTAGATCTGGCCCGTCGGAATACCATCAGCAGCCAGTCGTGGAATCACTCCTTCAGGCAGTCGAACCTCAGTTGAGGTCAGTCGTTCCTGGACCTTTTGCCGAGCCGCTCCGAAGGAAATATAGTCCTCGAAAATGACATGGAGCATCGAATAGCCCATGTCGCTCGAACCACGAACGACACGCACTCCATCAAGCCCCTGCAATTGCAGCGACAGTGGATACGTCACGTGATCTTCGACTTCCTGCGGCCCATGCCCTGGCCAGCTGGTGAAGACGATCACTTGATTTTCAGACAAGTCAGGCACGGCGTCCATCGGTGTGTGAACGGCAGCGTAGATTCCGGTCAACGCACAAACGATCGCAGCGAGAACCACGACTGTTCGGTATTGAATCGAGAACTTGATCAGGCCGGAAATCATTGGAACCCGTGAACCTTACTTAGTGCTGACAACAAACAGGAAGCGACCTTGCCTTGTCTCGTTTTCATTACACACACGAACATTAACTCGTGTTCGGGCGAAGCGCCGAATATAAATTCTCGGCTTAATACAAATTACCTTGCCCCAAGCCTTGCGAGGTACTTTTCGGGATCGTCCCTTAATCTTTGAGTACAACCGGCACAGCAGACGAAGATTTTCTTCCCGGAAACCATGACCGGAACGGGACCACCCATCGAATCTAATGAGAGTTCGGTCACAGGACAGATCCGTTGTTTGTCGACAAGCGTCTGTTCCTCACGCGACAACTGGTGCTTCGCCGTATTTCTCTTTGTTACGGGTAAAACCGACTCATTCGACGCAGCCGGCACCAACGGTTTCGACTTCGGCTCATTCTGGTTCGCACCAAAATAACCCGCAGCGAGCCCTGGGTTCAGCCGCGTCTCGGCGTCGATCAGAAACGCGCCAGCTGTGGCGACATGTTGGCCAGCCTTCAACCCATTGGTGACGGGATAATAACCACCACAACGTTTTCCCAGCTCGACGGCGACTCCGTCGAACAGACCGGGCATTGTTTCCACGTAGACCAGTCGTTCTCGACCACGATCAACGACAGCAGACTCAGGAACGGCGAGTACCTGAGCTTCGCCACCTGCAGCAAGCGAAACCGTCGCTTTTGCAATATCCCCAGCCGAAAACTTCCCTGAATTATCCATTGCGAATCGAATTTGATGATGCCCATCAACAACTTCGAGAAGCGCGGTTGCAGAAGCCTGCTCATGTCTGGAGACGAGTTGGACATCTGCCGTATTCGTTGCTGAAAAGAGCAAAGCATCGGACTCAGCAATTGTCGCGTGAAATCCAAGTGCGCCCTCGTTCGTCTGTCGTAAAACACCCGTAAATGTTTGCTCAAGTTTCAGCGTTCGAGGCTCGACCAGGGACGTTCTGATCCCCGCCAGTTGAATTCGATACGGAGAAAGCTGCATCCGAGCGATCACCCCTTCGGGCAGCATCTGAGCTTCCATTTTCTTGCGAGGAACAAGATCCATATTGCAGATCGGACAAATTGCGGGCCAGACCGAGACGACACCTGCGTCCATTGGACAAAAGTATTCGTGCGAACTCGATACGGCACCACTTGCATGACGGTGTCCGGCCCATATCCATCGATCCCACGCACCTCGTATCAGCGGCCATTGACTGGCGACCAGGCCAGCAATCGCGACGACCAGGAAGAAACGTAGTCGTACCCGGGCCACTTCAATCCACCAGGGCAGATTGCTTAGAGCGGCAACCGACGGCACGTCATTCTTGCTGTCGGTTGCCGTGGAACTCGATTGATCTGACGACATGAAGCAAATCCTTGCCGAACATATGACACTCAGCAGCATGAATTCATGAGGGAAGGGGAGTCAGCCCACTCATTATCCGTCTCATTTACTCGCCTGTCGGGGTATCCTTTTTCTTCTCTTCCATCGGGTGCTCCCAATGCGACAGCAGATCGTAATCCTCCTGGCGAAAGACCCAGAGAGGATCAATCCCGACGACGATGTACCGTAGTCGCTCGGTGGTTTCCGAGCCGTTCAGTTTCGCTTTCACAGCAAAACATCGCGGTGCATTTCCAGGAACTTCACCCAGGATCTCATAACTGATGACCTGCTGACCCGGTTGACGATGCGAGTCAACCACATGAACGGCAGGCTTCTTAACCCCCTGGACAAGGCCAACCGGCTCACCTTTTTTCCACGCTTCCATTCCGGCCTTCACGGCAGATTCGGCAACCGTCACCGATGGAATGAATTGGGAACTTCGATCAAACTCGCCGCAGCCACATGAGTTTAAGCAAGTGACGAGCAGCGCAACTCGAAAGGAAAGTCCACGGTGAATGGGATCGCAAGCAACTGTCATTAAGGAATCCACAATTGCCATTTCAGAATGGCGAGTTCACTGTTTCACTTCCTGCCCGGGTACCCAACGCCCGCCAGACAGTCAGGTCGACGTTGTCGCTGACAAAGTGCACAGCTCCATCACCTGTCATGCAGTGAACGCCGCCGACGTGTCGGCTCGCCGCCGAAACTTGCATGGCCATGTTCGTCATCGTCCCGGGAAAACCTGTTCCGGCACAGCTCTTCGAATTCGGTACCGCAACGTGATTGTAAAGTGAGCAACAGTTCTCACCCATGACCCAACTGTAGCCCCATTTACTTGTTAAAGGGGTTGCTGTTGCAGCGTTAAGTGCCTGGCATGCCTGGTATGTTGTATCAAGCGAGGTTTGATGCGGTATGACGAATAAGTCGGCCTTCGGATCAGGAATGCCATGCCCTCGAATCTTTTCACTGAAGAAACACGTTGAGCTGGAGCCATCCGTGATGTCTCGCATCCGGCATTGACTTAAATAGTAAAAGACTCCGGTCTGAACTTCGCTGGGCGAATTGTCTGTGCTTGCGCCCGGTTGGTCACTCCGATCGCAAAGCCAGCCCCCCTGGTTTGCGGCGTAATTATTCTGACCAGTCCAGGCATCATTGACGGCCGAGTCTGACGGACAAATGAATAATGGGATGACCGTACGACACTGGGCCGAGTTTATTCCCGTAGGACTGCTGTAGGCCGGCATAAAGGCAATCACGCCCCCCATTCCCGGAGTTTCGGGGGGAGCACTAAAGTTGATTGAGTTATACAGCGGTGCCTGATCGATGTACGGCAGGATCATTGCATGTTGCGACCAACGTGCGTACGCCGCAGCTCCCGTATAGCTGGCACCTTTTCCGAACGGAAAAACGGTAAAAGCCTCGTGGTAGTTATGCAGGGCAAGCGCAAGCTGTTTGATGTTGCTTTTGCACTGCGTCCTTCGAGCCGCTTCTCGGGCTTGCTGCACGGCGGGAAGCAACAACGCAATCAAGACCGCAATAATCGCGATCACTACCAAAAGCTCGATTAAGGTAAAACCCCGCGAACGCGTACGGTTCATGGCGAAACTCCATTTATCAAAAAGGGAAATCAACGTCCGACTGAAATCGGGAAAAAACTGAACTTAAATCACAATCTTTCAGTTCGGCTCCGTTCGATTCTATTCAGAACGGACTTATTCTTCGATACGAACTGACCTTGATTTGGCGTCGTAACCAAATGTTGCCTGTTGATTGAGCTTTCGGCGACATTGTGCGCGGCGGGGACTAGCAGAGAAATCATCACCGCCGTTAATAGAGAAACGCAAGAAATCTCGAACAAGATCGAGTTATGGGGTGCGGGGTTGGTGGAATACATCATGAAATTCCCATTCGGTAAACGTGAAAAGCCAGAAGGATTAGTCATGGAAACGATGCATGAACGTCAAATGGCAATTCGACATCCAAGTCGTTGACCGGGAAGCTTGTCGCATGAATTCTCAATTGAGTGGGATGGCATCTCACTGCCGTTTCCCGAATTGAGAACTTCTACAACGGGTTCATCCCATACGAATTTCGCGAAGTCACCAGGACTGCAAAGGCGGCAGTCGGACCTGCGTTCAATTCGCAGGAGCCTCGCATGCAAACTCCAACCATCAGGCTTTTGGCGGACGTTCCAGCCGAAAAGGAACCTCAGGCAAAACGATCGCTTCAGCAGAGTGAACCCTATAGGAAGCTTGCTCTGGAGCGTTTATCGAAAGGCTGGCGAACCAGACCCAATGATCTTGAAAATCAACCGATACAATTGGCGTTGATAGGGGTACCTGCACCGGACCACCATGACATGACGGACCGCGACACGGCAAGCGGAGTGGAATTCGCGGAGTTGTGGAATCCTGTTCGGCAGGATTTCCCGCTGCCCGCAGATCAACAGAGTGATGGTGCGAAAGATAGTCACCGCATGTGGCGTGCGCCTTCGATGAACCGAGCGCGAAAAAAAACAGGACGATAACGAGCGGCAACAGCGCTGCTGAATTTCGTCGAATAAGACGAATTCCTGCCTGTTCATGACTCGTTAAGGTTGGTTTCAAAAACATCTCCAGAAATGACGACACGTCACTCTATCGATACAAAACCTTGTTGGGCAAGAGATTTCCCGCAGAATATCGAAAAAACCACCAGTTGCATCGAATGGTAATAGAGAATCGAGGCCTCATTAACAATGTCTGGCCGATCGTGTTTTCACTGACTCCACATTTCGTTGAATGGAAAACATTCCCCATCGTGTTTGCTCGCTTCCATTTGGACTAATATTTCGCTGTGATCAGCCGGGACGACCGTATTTTTTGATGTTATAACCGCTCACAGACATGACAGGTTGACAGACCTGTTTTCACGGGCAAACGAAGACACCTACGTCATTTGCTCATCCGGGTTCGACGTTTTCCGCGATGAAAATGGGGCAGTCCCCGGCCCGTGAACGGTTACTTTGATGTTGAACCATTTGGAACTGCGCTATGCAACGACGAGATTACTGGAATTTTTATTCGGCCGGCCGAATCGTGTTTGGTTCTGGTGTTGTCCGCCGACTCGACCAGTTTATTCAGCCCTGGAAAGCGAAGAATGTTCTGATCGTCACCGACTCGATACTGACCAGAGTCGGAGTTGTGGCGCAAGTGGAATCCCCGTTAAAAGCGGCGGGAATTTCTGTCTCGGTCTTTGACGGAGGTGAACCCGAGCCTTCATTCGCGATCGCTGATAAAGCGATTGAGTTGGCACGTACGGTGAAACCTGACGTCATCATTGGGGTCGGCGGGGGCAGCAATCTGGACCTCGCGAAGATCGTTGCGAATATCCTGACACATGGCGGCCACTACAAAGACTACTTCGGTTATGGAAAAGTTCCCGGTCCAATTATGCCACTGGTCTGTATTCCGACCACTGCCGGAACTGGAAGCGAAGTCTCGCACGCAGCCGTCTTAACAGACACGGTGAATCAGACGAAAATCAGTTGCCTCAGCCATTACTTGCGCCCCCAACTTGCGGTTGTTGACCCGAAGCTGACTCTCACTTGTCCTCCCAGAGCCTCTGCCGATAGCGGTATTGATGCGTTGACGCATGCCATCGAAGCTTTTACGGCTGTCCGATTCGATGAACTGGACGTTCCTGCCGACGAGCCATTTCCCTACGACGGTAAGCAACCGATTGGTGATTGCCTTGCCGAGCGAGCGATCGAACTTATCGGTCGACACCTGGTCAAGGCAGTTCTCGAGCCCGACAATCTTGCGGCTCGCGAAGGGATGGCGCTCGCAGCCACGCTGGCAGGACTGGCGTTTTCGAATAATGCGGTTGCAGTTGTGCATGCCCTGGAATACCCGATCGGTGGTGCACTTCACTGTTCACACGGAGCTGGAAACGGACTGCTGCTACCGTATGTCATGCGATTCAATCTCCCTTCACGAACCGCTGAATTCGCACGGATCGCGCAACTGCTGGGTGAGGACACCACTGGTTTGACGGAATCCTCTGCAGCGGAACTCGCCATTACGGCTGTCGAACGTTTGCGCTCCGCGATTGGAATTCCTCAACGGATTCGGGAATTGGGAGGAACGGCTGACCAGCTTCCGACGTTTGCAAAAAAATCATTCGAGATTAAACGTCTGATGCTTTTAAACGGACGTCAGCCCAGCGAGGCCGACCTGCTTGGAATTCTGCAAGCCGCATTTTGATCACGTGGCGTACTCATGTTTTATTTTTGCGTGCCGCGACGATTTTGCACCGGGAGATCGAGTGGCATTCGGATTTCTTTCACGACGACAAAGGGTGCCACGGTTTTACCCTCTGCGGTAAGGCCGCGCTCTTCGGAGCCTTTTATCGAACCATAAAGAGACGGCCTTGTCGAAGTCTCCCAGAGAGGATTCACCTCAGACCAAAGTAGCCATCATCGATCCGCGTGATGACCATTTTTTGAGAACCTGCCAATTTTCAATTCGCAGGTTCTCAAAAAAGGAATTCAAACCAAATATTTGTCACGATGCTAAGGCAACGCTTGAGTCGTTTCCGACGCATGCTCATCACGCGGAGCGATGATGGCTACTTTTGCAGAAATCGTGAAACTTGACTCTTTGAGTCAAGTTTCACGTTCCAAGAAGTCCAAAACCGTGGAACCCCGAATTCCGGCGACTATCCCGCTCTCGAGGCGCAATTCTTACTTCGCCCAAGGACCAACGAGTTCGATCAGATTTCCATCGGGATCGCGGTAGTTCGCCAATGCGAGCCCAGCAGGAAATCCTTCTGGCAGCGGAACCGGGCATTTTGCAATCGGTTTTCCACCCGCTTTGGTCGCCTTATCGACGGCAAAGTTCAGGTTTTTGACCGGAATTGTCAGATACCGGAATCCGTACGATGCGTGAATGAATGTGTTGTCAACACGGGCACCGGGCGCGGTCTTGAACTGCATCAATTTCAGCTTTGTCGCAGTCTCGCCCTGTCCAAGGACAAGGACGTGTACGTCGAGATCAAGCTTGTTAGAAAGCCCCGTGTCCAAGCCAAACTGACCTGGTACTTTGAATCCTGTCACTTCGGTAAAGCCGAGAATTTCTTTATAGAACTTCAGCGATTTCTCGATGTCGCTGACAACCATGCCGACGTCGATCGTCTGGCTGGCAAAGTTTGAATCACTGTCCGCTTTTTGATTTGCGAATCCGCCGAGCGCGAATGCGCCGACAATGACACCTGTCAAACAAACAACTCGAAGCCAGACACGGGCGCGTTTCATTGGGTTTCTTTCTGATGAAAAAAAGGGAAGAACATGCTTCAAAACGAGAGTACAATGACACGATCGAAGCGATCTTTCACGGATTGTGCTCCCGCCACAGTCACTCATTTATTTGAGCGGTTGAGCAGTATAACTCACAATGACATTCGTGCGGATGCCTCCACGCGGCGTGAACGCCCCGACCAGCGTCATTGATCGAGGAAGCGTCACGGCCACAAGGTCGTCCAGGATCTGGTTTGTGACCGCTTCGTAAAACGCCCCATGATTGCGGTACTGCTGCAGATACATCTTCAATGATTTGAGCTCATAACAAAGCTGGTCCGGCACATAAGTCAGAGTCAAAACGCCGAAATCCGGCTGTCCTGTTTTTGGACAGAGCGACGTGAATTCAGGACAGATCGTTTCGATCGAATAGTCCCGCTGTGGGTAGGGGTTCGGGAATGTTTCCAGTAAATCAATGAAGGACATCGTCTCACGTTTTCAAAAGGGAGAAAAATCAATTTGCCAAACATTTCATCATGCAGGGCCATCGTCGTTTTATTGTAGTCGACCCGTAAAATTCCAACCGATACCCGACGTTGTTTGTGACGGAATACAGAGAGTTGAACAACCTATCGAATCGGTGGCAAGCGTCCGCCTCGTTCAATAAATCGTCCGGAAAGTCCGCCCCCGCGTATGGGTAGAATGACCGTACTGTTTTTCATGCCACTGTAGGAAACCATCTCACCTGACTCCTTTCCGGGGACCAGAATCAGTCGAACGGCGGCGGGCCTTCTGTTCAGGACGGCAACCGAGACCTGATCCGCAATAATCGCGGAAAGCGTAGCGACATCAGTGTCACCTGGGAGACAAATCAGATCGAGCCCATTTGTTCCCGCACTCGCCGCCAGACAAAGTTGATCGAATGTGAGAGTTCCCGACTGCGTTGCCGCAGCGAGCGATTCATCTTCCAGTACGGAAAGCATGATGCGCGAATAAGCCCCTGCGGCACACGACGCGAACGCAGAACCGGCCCGCATGGCACTGAGAATCATTGTGAGGGCCGTGGCGGTCCCCGGTGCACCGACTCGTTCAATACCCAGTAACGGTAACAGGTCGACAACGCTGTCTCCCGGTCGATGGGTCGGAGCGAGTGTCACGTCAATGCTGCCGAAATCGGCACCCAGTCGATCAGCGATTTCACGCCCGACCAATTCCGCCGTTCGAGTCGCCTGAAAAACCGCTGTTTGAATGACTGAAGCCAATTCGTCTAAACGGGAATTTGGCTGTTCGAGCAATCGCTGTTCAAGCGCATGTCGGATAATCGCCGCCGCGCCGACACCAACATGCACAACCAGGTCGCCCCAGCCATCGCCGAGACAGGCTCCGGTCAAATGAGGATGGCCGGTCGAGTCATTGGCGAGCACAGCAAGTTTTGCGGCGGCATCGCCATTCCGATGGCTGGATGCTTCTGCCGCCTTAATCAACGTCTCGGCAACCAGAGTGATCGCCTCCATATTGACGCCATTTTCGGTCGACCCGACATGCACAGACGCGCGTAATCGTTCCGTCTGGCTGAGCGCCTCGGGCAGACTGGCAATCAATTGCCGGGCACTGTGAGTCATACCATGCTGCACGTCGGCAGCGTACCCTCCTATTCGTTCGGCATGCACGTTGGCTGCAGCACCATCCAGCGTTTTGGCAATGTTCACAAAGTCGGCAGCATGAAAACCCTGAGCAACGCGGTCGATCGGCGTAACGCACAATCGCCGCTGCAGTACCGGAACCCCCATCAGAGACGCAACCTCAGTACAGACGGCATTCATTCGCCCCGCTTTAGCAACGATTCGCTGGTAAATGCCATCGCACAATTTATGAAAGTTGCGATCGGCACAATCAGAGATATTGATCCCCAGAGTGACCGTGCGAACATCCAGCGGCAACTGTCGAAGTTGTTGAAGAGCCGAGAAAAACCCCGTTCGTTGATCCATAATTGTCGCTCAGTTGGTCTATCTTTTGATGAATGCGATGCGAAAACAGGAATACGGCCCACACAATTTAAAACAGGGCGTCTAATGACCTGCCGTGTTAAACCCAACCGGTTCAGGATGTGCCAATCCGGCGATCACCCGGCGATGTTGTAATGAGACCGTGATACCGTCATTGCGAAATTCGTTACGAAGTTCTTCACACAAATGCAGCGCGTCGATCCCTGGTGGAACTGAAAGCTCCATCGCCGCCAGAAACAACTGACTCGACCCTTCTTGCAGGCGACCTTGAAGATCGATCAGGTCAATCCCATCCTGCGCCAGGCGGTGAGCAAGAAAACGAAGGATGCCGGGCCGATCCGGTCCCGAAAGGGTCAGCACGTACCGCTCTTTGGGTGTCGGTTCGGTTTCGCCATCAAACCCCATCTCGACAGAGGGATCGCGGAGCGTCACTTCGGCACCGAAAGCGCGGCAGACTGCACGGATGTGGTCAATGATCACCTCGGGGTCCTGATCTTCAGGAAACTCGGTCGCCATCATCATCGCAAAAAACTTTTGAATGACGACCTGGCTGACATCCAGCATATTGCCGCCAAGTTCGTCGAGAGCGTTCGCGAGCGCGGCCAGGATCCCTGTCCGATTCGCTGCGACGACCGTCATGATGTAAAGTTTCGCCATGATATTTTTCTAACGAGAAATCGATGAATCCGTAATCGAGACGACGAATGACTCAGCCACCAACCAAGATTCGTTGAATGAATTTCAATCCCTGACGGACATCATAACCAGGATCGCTACCCTGAGTGCGGATCGATGTCAGCCAGCCTCGATAGTCCATTTCACCAAGAGTTGCCAGGACTTCAATCCAGTCAACATTCCCCTGTCCAACCGCTTCTTCCTGACCGCCGTCAATTCCTGCGTCGCCGTCCCTTAGCTGAAAATGCAACACCAGGTTGTGAAGTAGCCGAAGTGATTCAGCCACCGGTCGCCGCGTCATGGCAAAATGAGCCGGATCGAAATCGATACCAATCGGCCCGGTTTTGATTTCGTCCAACAGTGTTCGAAGCGTTTCCGCCGAATCATTTGACGGAGTGATCGCCAGGGCCGTTCCGATATGGTTGGCCTGTTTTGCCAGATCACCCAGTGCTTCAACCAGCAATTTTCGTTCTTTGGATTCAGGATCTTCCGGAATCCGCCCGACGCGAAAACATAACGTGTTGGCCTTGATCGAATAAGCAAATCGCATTGCATCGCGAATGGCGGCGATGCGAACATCAATTTTGTCAGGCTCATACAAGGGATAATTGAGAGGAAACACAGCACTGGCAACGGTCAGTCCGTGCTCCCGGATCTGGTGTAGCAAGTCACGCCGCCCGGTTTCGGTCAACTCGCCGGCCTTGAGTTCGTTTCGGACGTCAAACTGTAAACCCTGCACGCCAAGTTCGGCCGCCGATTTGATCGACGCCACGAGTGGCTGAACAAAGCAACGAGTAGCAATGGCAAGTCGAAATTTTTGCATATTCTGCGAAATCGTTCTGAATGAGATCTTTCCAATACATCCACAGTCTAACAACCCGCAAGAATTTGCCCACAAAGGGAGCCTGACCCCATTGAAAGTGTGTTCAAATCTCCAACCCCAAGGTCGCAGGAGAGCGGTGTGAAGTAAGTTAACGGGTTCTTCGCGTTTTCCGCTGATCAGTCATTCCGTCGACTTTCGCAAATTTTCGCCGGTTTTGATCTTTGCAGCGATTGGATCATTTTTTAATCGGGCAAATGTTGCGTCGAGATGACGGGTTACGGGTTCCCTCACTCAGCCGGTAATCGTGGACGCTCAATCGGATGTCATCATCCACGTTTGCAGCAGAATCCGCTTGCAAAGCGCCATCGCGCCATTATCGTAATATCTGCGATGGCAGAAAAACGGCCTGCTATCGCGAATATTCCTGATGATTTGTCAATATTCGTGATCAGTCGCGGCGATTGATTAGTTCGGCGCAACATTCGAGGCATGCTCAGATGAGCGACGAAGACTCTATTCGCGAACTTCAGCGCAAGTGGTTCCAGGCAACCATGAACGGAGACGTTGCGGAAATTGCCGACTTGATGACGGATGATGTCGTTTTCCTCACTCCAGGTAGAACTCCGTTTGGGCGACAAGAATTCCTCGACTCGTTCAAGGCGATGAAGGAGCATGTTGTAATGAGTTGCGACGGCGAGTACATGGAAATTGTTGTAGATGGCGATTTGGCCTATGCAATAGCTCGCCTAGACATCACCGTGACACCGAATAACGGAGGCAATACAAAACAACTTTCAGGGAATGCCCTGTCAGTATTCAGTCGTCTGCGGGATGGAAAATGGCGTTTGGCTCGCGACGCAAACTTGCTCACATCAAAATCGACATGACTTTTGAAGTCCGGTAACGTGCAGAACGAGACGGTCAACTTGACCCGCAGTCGACGGTGATTCAAAGTAGCGGCGTGTTGTTTCGTTGCCCGACGTTGATCGCGGGCAAGTCGCCTTGAACGGTTAGCCCATTGAGAACTTATCCATGTCATCGGATTTCCCGTTTGTAATCGACCGCATTGCACTGACAGAGGACTGGTCACTGCATCTCCCCGGCGCATGCAAATTGCGGATGGAAGACGGCTCGATGGTTCTCTGGCGGCCGGGCTTCACGATCTGGCTGAACGCTTGGGGTAACGACACCGGCAAGTCGATCATTGACCTGAAGAAACACTTTGCCGAAACCGCTTCACCAGAAAAGTTCAACGAGCGCGAGTACGAAGAGGACGGTCGGATCTATTACTCGTATCGGCTGGCTGAAGAATCAGACGATGAACGCGTGCCTGCGCTGAATGCATTCGTGTTTTCCAAGATTGGGCAATTGCAACTGTCGTTCTACTTCGACGATGAATCAGACGTTGAACTTGCCTACACAATTCATTCGAGTGCCAGCGGCGATCCAGCCACCCTGCCGGATCACGGCATCTACTCGCAATTATGTTTTGCCACAAACATGATCATGAAAGACAGACAGTCCGTCACATACATGTATCGGGAGGAACCTGACAACGCAGATGACAGCGGCTGGCGATTTTTCTCCGGCCGAGAATCCCAGGAATATGTCGATGACCCCGACAATACAAAAGTTTATCCGATTGCATTTGTTGTCCAGACGACCCCTGAAATCGTCCCCCATTTGCTCGCGCCCGCCGGTTCACAATTCGAACACGACGGCGAAGAATTCGTGCCCGTGTGATAACAAAGTTGCCTGACTTATCATTCAACAAAGACGGCAAATACGCCGCCGACTAACGCTGGTGTTCGGCGGCAGAAATCGGCAGAAATTCACCACGAAGGTCCTGGCGCGAGGTTCGCCCGCAACCCCATTTTGAGAAGAGTTTGAACCACGAAACACACGAAACAAATTCAGTCAAGGCGAGCCGGGGTGCGTCAGCCCCCGGACTCTTTTTTCGGCGAATACGGATTGCCCGTCGTTTGAAGTAACCGACCCCGCGTTTGCGTGGTTCATTCCGTCGACGAGCGTGACGGACGAAGAGACCGGGGGCTGACGCACCCCGGCTCGCCTCGACTGTTTTTTTCGTGTATTTCGTGGCTCAGGTTCTTCTCGTAATTGAGTTGCGGGCGAAGAACTTCGCTTCCCGAATGAGGCTGGGTATATTTACGACCAGGAGATCATGGGGCAGTTTCCCCCGGAACCGCTGGGATAATTGGAAATCCTGAATGCACAACCACCCGACTTTTAAGGCTGCGTTCCCTTACCAGAACGATGTCTTAGCACTTCCGGTCACGGATCTCGATAACACTTCTGCCTGGTACTCCAAAAACTTCGGAATGGTTGAAGTTCAACGGCACGACCTACCTGTCCAGACAGTGATTCTAGAACGAGATCGTACGCGCATTGGCTTTGCGATCAACGGCGGCGATGCGTCTCAGGACGGTGCGGCAGTACTCGTGTCGGGGATCCAGAAACTCAAGGAGGAATTCGAGTCAAACGGAGTGAAGGTCGCCAACTGGCGTGTGGATGAGCGGAATGGCAAAAAGCTCCAGGTCTTTTTTGTCATTGCTCCAGACGGGCTTTGCTATTACTTCCACGAACCGATTGACGAGTCATAGCCGAGCGACGCAAATATCTCACCGAGGTTTCTTAAGACAGCGTCTTGTCGGAGTCTCGTGAATTTGGCGAAGAACTCGAAGAGGGCAAAACGACAAAAACACGGTATCCAAATTTACCACTACTTTCTCACGGCATCCGAATTTTGGCCACTAAGGCCAATCAGCGGAGCCGGGAGGACGCGAATCGAACTTGCCCGAGAAGGAACGTGAGCATGGTTGGACAGTGGCGAAATGCTGGTCGAGTTCTGAGGTCCTTTGACGGGAATGACATTCACATCACGCTTAGGATCGGCCTTTGATTTTAAGCCACCGACCTTTACCAGTTTCGCCACATCTTTCACCGTCGCCGCCCGGCCGATGTAGGGTTCAATATCGACGATCTTGCCCAGAACGATTCCCACAAGCTTGCCTTCCGAGGTGAAAACGCCTGAACCGCTGCGACCCTCTTGCGGTGGATTTGAATAGAGATATTCACTGTTTTCGATCTTATGCAGCGAATGCAACTCAATCGAAAACGTTCCATCCTTCTGCCGGCCAACACTCGTCAATTCATCCTCTGGAGAAGGATGCCTGTCAGTGAGAACGGCTTCCGAATGGGGATTTGACCAATTGACGGACAGCAGGGCCAAATCATGGGCTTCATCGACATTCACGACCTTCGCTGTTGCTGACTCGCCATCGCAATCGACGGTGAATTCCGAAAATCCATCAACAACATGTGCACAAGTCACGATCCCATCCGCTGTATTGACCCCGGATGCCAATGCTGATCTGGTGTTCTTTGCGCGAAGCTTGACCGCGTACTTTAAAAGATTTGCGGAACGAACCCGAATTGAATCACCCGGCCGAACGTCATCGTCAGGCTGGTCGAGTAACCTGGGTGCTGTTGTGGCTCGAAGAGAAAACACCTCGTCCTCGGCAAACGAGAGTCTCTCACCACTGATAACAAGCACTTCAGCAAGAAGAAAACAGACTGCATGTCTCGTTAAGAACGGCATTCCTT
This sequence comes from uncultured Schlesneria sp., assembly GCA_903858935.1. Classification (GTDB taxonomy): domain Bacteria; phylum Planctomycetota; class Planctomycetia; order Planctomycetales; family Planctomycetaceae; genus Schlesneria. The sequence goes on from CAIOKO010000111.1 coordinate 27,871, forward strand.
GCCTCCCCAACTAATCTGTCAAAGCCCTCGCCTATGTCAGCCGCCATCCTGGGCATGATCGATAGCGGTAAAACGCGATCCCCATTCTCCAACTTCGCATGGCCCGGCACGAACAATTCTTTGAACCGGATTCGATCCACCAAAAATTGCGGCATCGAATGACGAGTCAACCTGTCAGTCAACTCGAGTTGTATCCTGAATCCATCAATTCGACCAGATGAGTTTGACTGGTATGGAAAAGTGGTAAAGCAGAAATCGCATAAACCCATTGACATTCCCTTTATTTAGAGAGTTATTTTCTTCGCGGATCTGCGGCAGATTCAATTGACGCAATCTATTTCGTGCTTTGAATGAATTCGATTTAAGGTCAAAAGCGTTTGTTGGTCCACGGGGTACGTGAACTGGGCTATCGACCCGCCGTTCTAATGCGGTTATCCCAATCACCCGCCGTACGGAGTTGCGTCAACAGTTCACTCGATCCTACGATGTCAGAACGATCCGCAGTGCTCAATGACGACATTGCCGAAACCGATAATCGTCTGTGTTAGAAGGTCGAAATGGTCCGCAAGTTTTTTGTGCTACTCAGCATGGCGATGGCATTTTTTTGCCATATTGCGGATGCCCAGGACGATGGCGACGAAGACCGGGCCATCAAAAAACTTGGGTTGCTCGGCGCGTTAGTCGAGCGTGACGAGCAGTTACCTGAAAAGCCCGTCGTCCTTGTCTGGTTCAATGAAAATTGTCGGTTTAACGATAAGTACATTCACCTTCTGAAGCCGTTGAAGTACCTGACGGCCGTAGAATGCCGCTTTCGCAGCTTTGAGGACGGCGCCAAGTTTACCGACGCCGGCGTTGCCTCGTGGAAAGAACTGACAGGGCTCAAACTGCTGAATCTTAATCACACGGCGATTACCGATTCAGGAATCAGAGGCCTGTGCGACCTCAAGAACCTGACATCGCTTGATTTGAGTATGACACGCATCACAAACGTGGGCGTCGCTTATTTGAAGGAAATGAAAAACCTGAAAAGTCTCCGTTTGCAAGACGTTAAGGTCAGCGGTAAAGGCCTCAAAGAATTGCGGGAACTAACACATCTGACCGACCTTGATCTTCAGGACACGGTGCTTCTCGAAGGTGGCCTGATCGGTCTGGGTGAACTGAAACAATTGAAATCGCTGAATCTTGGATTTGTAGGACTGAAGAACGAGGATCTGAAGGAGTTAAGCAAACTGACGAACCTGGAAACGCTGCTGGTGAACTACTCACAAATCACCGATACCGGCCTTGTACACCTGAAGGAACTCAAAAACCTCAAATGGCTGGCATTGCAGGGGAACAATATCTCGGACAAAGGGCTGTCAGAACTGGCTGGGCTGACAAACCTGACGAAATTCAGTATCGGCGATTGCCAAGTCACCGACGCCAGTGTCAAACACCTGGCAGAACTGAAGAACCTGACATCGCTCAGCATCCGCCTGACACAGATCACCGACACGGGCTTGGAGAAGCTTGTTGGGTTCCGGAACCTGAAAACACTCACAATCACAGGGACAAAAATCTCTGCCGACGAAATTTCGAAACAAAGGCGGAATCGGCCAGACCTGGAAATCATTCACTAAATCGAGGCGCAGACATTTTTACCATCGAAAGATCAGGAAGAGAGTTAATTCGTCTCACGTATTCTCGTGTCATGCGACCAAGTCGAATGATCGCTAGAAACTTTCGCGACCTGTCGGGACAGTGGGTGTTACGCCATTTGTTTTATGACGAAGTTCTTTGCTGTCCGAATAAATCCATCGGCGGGCACGATTGATTCCGCCCAAGGGACGATGTTCTGGCAAGAAATTCCATGGTGACCAGTCCGTGTTTTCGACGAATTGCATCTGTGCTTCAGAATCGAAGCGTTGAGGATAAATCGAAATCGTTGCCAGGCGTACGGGATCGGACGTCCATTCGATCGTTGGATCTTCCACGGGCATCGAGCTGGCATCCGTTTGTGGATTGATTGCGAAATCAAAATTCACGCCGATTTTTTGTCTGGTCAATTGCTCGGTCATCGCCTCTCGAAGGGAGTTCTCTGAATTCGACAAGACAAGATCTGGCTGAGGCTGGTCTTGCTTCGCTGAAGGGTACGCAAAATATTTAACAGCACCGGTACCAAGCTGGTACGGAGTTGTACTCCAATACGACATCTTTAACGGGCTTTGTGTCGCGATCGAGTTAAATCCCTTCAGCTTCGGATGAGTGGTTTCAGCCAGCTGCGCAGATGGCGTGCCCGATGACGAGGCTATCAAAAACTCCAAGGTATGTTGCACATTTCGAGCGAAAAAGATGGGATGGTCGATGAGAAGGAAATCCTGATTTAAAGCGGGGGCATTTTCGTCGTGAGCCGTGAAGACTTTAATCGCCATACCACGAACATTGGCGACGCGATCATCAAAGGATCGGCCATTCGAGAATCGAATCAGTGCCCGAAACGTACGAGGCTCGCTAAAAAGGCCAATCCGGTATTGTGCTGGAATGTCATCCGCAATTCGAAATGTCGCCCAGACTCCGGCAATGGCCTTGGGGTGTTCACCCCGCAAGCCAGGCCCAGGACTGACTTGATGAACTTTGAGGTGTAATTGTCGCAGCGCGGCAATTGCCTTCTCTTCATCAACTGGCGGATACTCCAAGCCGATCTGCGGGTTACTCACGCCGTCTAAGTTTGAAGAATCGATTTGCGATTCCGGCTGACTGCTACCCATGATTGCCTTCCCGTTGATGGTAGAATATTTTTCTTTCGAAAGCCGCATTTTCACAGCGTCTTCAAATACTCAATCAAATCAAACAGAGCCTCGGAATTTTCAGAGCCGCTCCAGTCGAGTCGAACTTTGTGTTCACCGGGCTTCTCGGCTCCACTCCAGTCCATGCGAAGAATATTTCCATTGTCATCGACGGTCAAATTTTTATCGTGTCCTCGGTTTGAAGAGCTGTCCCAGGCCGTATTAAACACCGAGACCGTTGGATCGACTTCCTTGAGTTGATCGATCTGCTCACTGCTCCACAACCAGCCGACGTGTTTCAGGTCGTAGCTGATCGAACCTCGAGCAAACGTTGCGGGCCTCTCACCGGGAACCAGCAGATGGTACAGCGTTGGCACCGATCCATTGTGGAGATAGGGAGCACGAGACCATGTTCCTTCCAGGGCGTTGGTCACGTACCCCTGATTAGCTAACTCTGACCGATCAAACACGATGTCATTGGGGTGAAGATCATGGGGACGGTATGTCTTTCCATTTGCATCCTTCGTTTCGTACGCTTCGGGGACGCTTGCCACGAAATGCTTCAAGAACAGTTGCAACGCATCAGCGTTGAGAACTTGCGAGCGATTGGGATCGGTTCCAATCTGTTCGGCAAACGTGGTGTTCTCGCCCTTATAGACAATATCGTTGTGATCTTTGTGACACATGCCGCAGTTGGTCTCGAAAAGCTTTCGACCACGTTCGACTCGGGTCATGTCGACGTCAAACGGGTAAGCGGGAGCAGGTAACGCGTGAATAAACCCGGCAGTAATGTCCGCATTAACGACGTTGACCTGCCTGGGATCCCCTGCAACGGCCAGACTCGCTGCGACATTCCGATAAAACGGAGATTTCACACTTCCATCAATTTGGGCGATATTGCGAGCCCCTTGATTGAACGTGCTGACAATGTCGGTCACGGTCGCCTTTTTTATCGGGAGTGCCGGGAACGTCATCTCAGCGAATTTTTGTAGAGTCTCATTGGGGCCAATCGAGGCCACCGTGTCGAGCAAACACAGGCGCGGGATCAAATCGCCGCTCCCATCGGATTGACCCGGACTTCCACCGTCCAGAGGAGGTGCGTTCTCCTTTGAATAACTAGTCGCTTTTTGCTTGTCGACCGCCAGTTTGCTGAGAGAAATCTGCATGGCAAACCCGGCAAGAATTTCGACGGCAACATCCTTCGGCTCGGTAATGGCCAAAAGCCCTCGTTCTTTGACTTCGGCAGCGGCATCAAGACCCCGATATTGACCGTAATAGTAATTCGCTGGCTTGGAAGCGATGATTTCGCGAATTCGTCCAGCCGTTTTTGCAATATTTTCTGGCGAATTCAAGAACTCGCTGACCGTTCGCTCAAAGGCATGCCGCCAGCGTCTGACATCGAATTGCGTGTTGGGTGCTCCGACTAATGCCCGATAGTTAACGGCCTCTCCATCAAGGATGCGAACGCGTCCGATATGACAGGCGCCGCAAGTGAGTGCAACCCCTTTTAGTGGACCTGCCGGATGCCCCTCAACCATCGAATCCCAGCTTAATCCGAGCGGTAAAGGCCGGTCTGGCTCGGTGGGGCTGGGGATCAATCCGAAGCGTGAAAATTTTTCGTCAGGTGTTCCCCAGATCTCAGGAGCAAGATCAGGAAACGAGCGGAGCAGAATGACGGGGACACCCGCAAACCCATCGGTGGCGTTGGCAAACCAGTCATAGCCTTCGGCATTCGCACTCAGATAATCGAGATGAGTCTTCTCCGTTGCCGCTTGAATTTCAGCCCACGGGCGGGAACTTTTCTGGTCAACGGTTTTCGGTGTTGCGGCATCGCGGGAAAGGGAGGGAGTCTGGTGAACTTTCAGATATTCAATCAAAGCCCAACGATCGTCATCGGACAAGTCCGTACCAATTTCATGCCCTGTGTTATGGTTGCCAGGGATCGTTGTATCGACTTTTGTCAGCTTCTTCTGGGAATTATGCTTGTCGGTCATCGTTGGGAAATCTTTTGGATTCCACTCGAAACCGACTTCTTTCGGCAGGAAGTCTTGTGGGCCGACGACAAATTCGGTTGGCCGATCCTTTGCCGGTAGTAATAAGTGATAAAGCGTCGGAACCGACCCATTATGCAGGTAAGGCGCGGTCGCCCAAATTCCATCCAGGGGCTTGGCCGGATAGACCTTTCCGTCATTATCATGCATCGGGTCTCGCCATTTGACGGGACGACGGGGACTTTCCAGTTCTTCCATCAAACGCTGATTTTCAGGGGACATTGTCGACTTGGCGGTGGCCTGTAATTTTTCGAGAAGACCTCCGATAGCGGTCGCAAATCCGGCTTGTGAGCCATCAGGCAGAAAGACAGGCTTGGCAAAATTGAGTGCGTCGGATCGATCCGTACCGGCTTCTTCGAGAGTAAAGTGTTCAAACTTCAAAAGGCCTTTTTCGTCCCGCTCCGAAGGATTGTGACAGACGGCACATTTGTCTTTGTAAATCGCCCAACCTCGCTTTTGTTTGACGGGATCGATTTTTCCTAAAACCTCCTCAGGCCATTCGGGCGTCGCGATATGCGGGATTTGCTGCTCAATCTTCATCTGATTGACAATATTGACCGAGGTAACGTTGTCGTGTGTGAACGTCGCTCCGACACCGATTGATTCACCAATACTGCGTTGAATGACGGAGTTCGTGTTGGAATTCCAGTGCAACCAGGCAAACTGTTCGATATTCCATAACGGTGGAACGCTTACCGGTGCGTTAACCGGTTCCATGTTTCGATGCTCAGCAGTTCCCTTTGTTGCATCAAGTTCTCCGAATAACTCAACCCGAGCCGTTCCGAAATCGTCTGCTCGGCCATAACCAGCCGAAAGGCGGTGCCCGGGCTCCGCCAACCAACCTCGCATCTTGAGGAATCGGAGACGGTATTCGATCAACTCGCGGCATTCCTCAAGCCTGGACAGGATGTCCGTGATTGCACTCAGACGATGGTCTTCCGCCAGTTTTTTAAGCGAACTGTCAGCTCGATGTGTCAGCTGATGTAACTTTGCTGCGATGCTCGCCAGCAAGGTTTTATCAACAGATGGTGGTTTTACGTCAGTCAGGATCGACGCGAAACGTTCTTCAATGTGTTCAACCAATGCCTTGCCAAAGGGGCCGTCGTCTATAATTCGGTGAAAATCTTCAAGACCATGTAACGTTTTGCCATCTCGCTCAACGACTTCATGCAACAATCGCTTGAGAAATGCAACCAGTTCTTTTTTATCTTTCAGCGTCTTTTGCATTGACTTCGCGATGGCGTCTCCCAGGGCATCCACATAGAACAGTCCTGAACCACCTTCGATTCGAACTGTTTTGTCCCCAAAGCGAATATCTGAAGTGTGGCAGGCGGCGCAGGTAAAGCCGAACATTTTAGTCGGCTTTATTCCGACTGTGTTCAAAACAATTCCGACAGGATAGCCATTGGGATTGTTCTCAGACTTTTCACCAGGAAGCAATCCGAACCGCTCCAGGTTCTCGAGATAAGGCCGATTCGTGTCGCTATCGATCAACGCTTTTACAACATCGTAGGGAAAGAAGCCGCTCCCTTGATCGAGATATTGAAACGTATCGGCCTCGAAGCCAGGTTTTCGATTGATGCTCGGTGGCACCGTCCGGTCGACAATTGCAGCAGCGGATTGTTGGTCAGTCACCGATTTAGCAACGTTGTCTGGCATCTTTTCCGCCGGCAAATCCGCCTTCTGGGTCTGTGGCTTTCCACATCCAACGGTCCACACCACGATAAGAAGAAGAACTTGATTGCAACATTTCATGTTGAGGATCCATTACCGTTTTTTTTGGGGAGGCATGAAACAGCGGGATCAACGTACAGCACAGAATCCGTCGCGCCAAGCGTCTGAAACGCGCTATTCTGCGTGAATCAGAAGCGGATTTATGCAGTTCCGTGGCCAACTTGCCGCACCGCTGTGTATTGTTTTCAACTTGTCCGTTCATATTACCTTTCAGACTCGGCGTCAGAAGAGACCATCTGTGGCAGTTCAACCAATCGAGTTCAACACGAAGCGACTGGCCTTCCGAATCTGGCAGGACCGGCATCGCCCCCCGTTTGTCGCCATGAATTCAGATCCAGAGGTCATGCGATTCTTTCCCGCCCTCATGACGGCAGAACAGACCAATGCAGGCGTCGATATCTGGCGCCAGCAGTTCCAGGAGCAAGGCTGGAGCAACTGGGCCATTGAGTTGCTCGATACCGGCGAGTTCATCGGCTTTATCGGACTGTCGGTCCCAAGGCGGCAGCTTCCATTTAGTCCGTGTGTTGAAGTCGGCTGGCGTTTGAAGCTGTCCGCCTGGGGACACGGTTACGCGACAGAAGGCGCGAAAGCCTGCCTGCAACTTGGATTTGAACATTTGGGGCTGGACGAAATTGTTTCATTCACCGCTTTGATTAATCTGAGGTCGATCGCCGTGATGCAGCGGATTGGTATGATTAATTCTTTGTCCGATTTCGAGCATCCGGCAGTGCCGCAAGGTCACATATTGCGTCCTCACTGCCTCTATAAGATCGCCCGCACGGATTGGCAACGCAACTCGGTCCCACTATCGATTACGATTGATGACAGGTGCCGCTGGTAACTTCAGGAAATGGCAGGACATGTTTGAAGTAACAACAGATCTTATTGAGAACAACCGAGTCATTAAACAGTCGATCACTCGCGAAGGTTCGCCGTTGACCTATGGAAATGTTCTTCAGCTCTGGGCAAGGGATGCAGGGTTTCGCGACTTCTTCATTTCACTATTAGTGAATTCTGACTTTGACGCGTTTCGCTGGGAGTCACGACCAGTCACGTTAAGCACGATCCATCGCCCCTACGAGTTTGCTCTTGTTAATGCGACGGAATTCCATTCTCGCAGTACCGACCCTGTTCCCTTCAGCGAATTCTTCAATGCTGAGGGGGTTGACGATGGAATTGTGACATTTGAAAATCTCGGCGGCGACGCGACGCTGATCGTCCCCTCACCAAGAACTGACCAGAGTGCCTACGGTCATCTTGCCGCGTTCGTTCGGCTCGCTCCTAAAAAACAGACCCATGCGTTGTGGCGGATCATTGGCGAGACGACCCGTTCACAACTTGGCGACAAGCCGATCTGGCTCAGTACCGCAGGTGGCGGAGTTGCATGGTTGCATGTTCGACTAGACTCGACGCCAAAATACTATTGCTACTCGCCGTTCAGATTTCATAGCGTCGCGTCACCGGAGGAATCGAAATGATTCGTAAATACCTCGCGTTTGATATTGAAACCGCCAAGGAAATACCCGGCACCGACTTCAACTGGAAGCCACATCGCCCACTGGGAATTACGTGTATAGCGTCGCAGGCGGTCGGGGAAGAGGCCCCGCAAATCTGGATGTCAAAAACTACTTCGGGAACTCCGGCACCTCAAATGACTCAATCCGATGTTGCTGCATTTATTCGGCATCTATCGATTGCAGTCGCCGAAGGTTTTGTCCCGTTGTCCTGGAATGGCCTGGGTTTTGACTTTGATGTTCTCGCCGAGGAATCAGGACTGATCGACGAATGCCGAACGCTGGCCCGTCAGCATGTCGACATGATGTTTCATGTGGTTTGCGAAAAAGGATTTCCTGTCTCGTTAAATAATGCTGCATCGGGTTTAGGAGTCCAGGGGAAACTGGCAGGCGTTGAAGGAATTACTGCACCAGGACTCTGGGGCAGTGGTCAATACGATCTCGTGACAAAATATGTCGCGCAGGACGTCAGCGCAACACTCGCGGTCGCCTTGAAGTCCGAGAGCCAGAAATCCTTCGCCTGGACAACCCGCAAGGGAACGGTCAGCACGATGCCTCTCTCAAAAGGATGGCTCTGCGTCGACGATGCCAATCGCTTACCGTTGCCCGATACCTCGTGGATGTCAAAACCGCTGTCTCGAGATGACTATCTGTCATGGCTTCTGTGATTTCACGATTACCGGAGCGATGATGCGGGACGCATTTTGGCGATTAACATGCAGGTTGTTTTTGGCAACAACTGCGTTGGCTGGAAATTCGAGCGTGAGCGGCTCGCCGGTGTTCGGATTTGGCTCATAGAACGGTGCTCCGGTGCTGGCAACAGTGATTCGAATGCGGTGTCCTTTGTTGAACACCTGACTCAGCCAACCGACATCGAAGTTGACTTTCGTCACTTCGCCCGGCTTGAGAAAGACTTCGCGATCATACCCTTCGCGGTAGCGGGCACGGCGAACATAATCCATGATCAGAATTGATCGACCGTCCGGGTAAACATCGCTGACTCTCACAAAAAAGTCTGTGTCTTTGGCATTGGAAGAAACGAATAGCTCAGCCTGAACCTTTCCGGTCCATTCGACGGGTTCCGTCAGCAAATCGCTGGTGAAGGTACGGACTTCCGATTGCTGTTCAAATTCACGAGCGTCCTTCGCGCCTGGAAAGGCGATCGTGGGTATTGATGCCGGATGAAGAGGATCGGCCAACCATGTCACTAGCGCATCACTCGACGGAGATGATGCCTGACTGAGCGTTCCGTCCGCGTGGGGATAATAGGCCGTTGGTGCCATAGGGATTGGCCAGTCGGAGGCCGTCCGCCATTCATGACCTGGAGTGTCGGCTTCGCCGACGGCTCCCATCACGTAGTAGCGGATGGTTGGCTCTTTGGTGACTCCGTTATCAATCCCTTTCAGGTAGTGATCGAACCAGCGAATCATATGAGCATCCATCGCAAACTTTGCATTTTCGGGATATGTCAGTTCGCCTGATTTGTTGGTTTCTTTAAATCGGCCGTGAAGCCAAGGCCCCAGGAGCAGTTGCTGTTTCCCCTGTGAATTCACTCCCCCGCGATGCTGTCGACCGATGTAACTGTCGACGGACCCGACACACATAAAGTCGTACCAGCTTCCGATCGTAAAGCAGGGGACGTTCATCTGGTCAAAGAACCGTGTGCAGTCTTCGTCGGCCCAGTAACTGTCGTAGGTTGGATGAGCAAACCATTCGGCCAGCAGTTCCCGATTCTGCTGGGGAACTCGTGCGACCTTATCGAGCGATTTGAAACGTTCAGGACGAGTCGTTCCGCCGATTCGGTATCCTTCGTGAAATAGGCTCAACCCGGTATCAATCATGTACTGAGCAGTAAGATGAGGAGGGCGGGTGACTGCCAGAAAGTTCTGAGCGAAGCCCGCTTGCGAACTACCAAACGTCCCAACCTTTCCGGTTGACCAGGGTTGGGTCCCCAGCCATTCGACCAGATCGTAACCATCTTTACGCTCACCCCATCCGAGCGATCGATATCCCCGCCAGTCTCCTTCAGATTTTTGTGAACCTCGAAAGTTAGCCAGCACAGTCACGTATCCTCCAGTCTTGGCCAGCTTAGCAAAGTACTGTTGCGTTCCCGGATCATTGGCATTTGCATACCGCTGTTCCAGCAACACGGGCCAGGGACCGGTTCCGGGCGGAGTATAGATGTATGCTGACAGACGCACTCCGTCGCGCATCGGGATCATCTCGTGCTTCTCGGTGACACCACCCAGATCAATCGGATCTGCGGCGTAAAGTTGTTGAGCTTGAAAGACAAAGGAGCAAGCAATGGCAAGTAGCAGACGGAAGGATGTCATCACAATTTTCCTGTTGAGTTTGAAGATTCTGCGATCGCTTCCCTGAGGTTTTTCGCGAACAGTGGATTGGGGGCCTTTTCAACGTTCGCAAAACTCGCGTCAATCATGACCTTGCGAGTTATGGTTTGGAAATGTCCAGAGCCGCTCGTAAATCCGTTATATTCGAATTTGTCACGGCAAGCGCCATTTAACGACTTACATACATGTGATCACGCAGCCCGAAACGACGTCAATAAAACTGTGCACAAATTTCGATTTCCACCCGATTACGACGTTTTGAGTCGGTGTTATCGATCCGTTTCAGTTGAATCTGGTTCGTCACCTTCGTACCGTGGAGGAGATTCCGTGCGAGCGGCCAACTCCATTCCTCATGCATTGCAACCGTTAATGATCCTGACCGGCGAAGAAATCAAGGCTCAGTTGGGGAAGAATATCGTGATCGAACCATTCGATCCGTCGATGCTCAACCCCAACAGCTATAACCTCAGCCTGCACGACGAGTTGCTGGTTTACGAGGAAATTGTGCTCGACGTTCGTCGACCGAACCGCTATCGACGTCACATCATTCCGCCGGAAGGACTCGTTCTTCATCCTGGGCAGTTATACCTCGGCCGGACTGTGGAACGAACCGAAACACATAATCTCGTGCCGATGCTTGAGGGACGATCGTCAATTGGACGACTCGGGTTGTTCGCACACGTCAGCGCCGGATTTGGCGATGTTGGTTTTTGCGGTTATTGGACGCTTGAATTGTACGCCATTCACCCCATACGCATTTACCCTGGCCTGCCAATCTGCCAGATTTTTTACCATACGATCGTCGGCGATGTCTCGGAGTATCGGGGCGGGAAATATCAAAACAACCGCGACATTCAACCGAGCCTTTTCTTTAAGGAACTGCAACCCCCCCAGAAAGACCCGCAAATGCGTTTGTCTTTTGGCCAGGAATTGTCCGAATAGCCGAAATCTCGGAAAGAGTGTTCCGAGAAGTTCGATTCAAACTTCGTTGAGACTCAAAGTCCATAATTGAAGAAGTTCTGACAGCGATTGTCTCGACGTGAGCGCCCCGTCGGATCTACAATACCGCTCAGGTGTCTGGCACACGTCTCAATGAACGCGAAATAAACTGATTATTTCGTTAATATCAGATGAAGTTCTCGAACCACTTTTCGAGCACTCGTGTCGATTCGCGTAAACTGTGACATCCCGCCTGAAACATTGTTTTTACCCGCCTCATTTAAGCGACATCTTGATGCCGACCCGACCAACTGGTTATTTCGAACAACTTCTTTCTGAACGAATTCTCGTGCTCGACGGCGCGATGGGGACGATGATTCAGAGATATTCGCCGACAGAAGCAGATTATCGCGGCGAACGGTTCTCAAAACATCCGATCGATCTTAAGAATGCTGGCGATGTGCTGGTACTGACACAGCCAAAAATGATCAGCGAGATCCACTGCCAATACCTGGCGGCTGGCGCTGACATTATCGAAACAGATTCGTTCAATGCCAATATCATCTCGATGGAAGAGTTCGGGTTAGCCGAGTTCACTCGCGAAATCAATGTGACTGCAGCAAGACTCGCCCGAGCGGCGTGCGACCAATTCACAGCCACGACCCCGAACAAACCTCGCTTCGTTGCAGGAAGTATTGGACCGACGAAGGTGTTGTTGTCATTCAATGCCGACAAACCGGGATATCGACCTGTGACATTCGATCAGATGGTCGATTCTTATGCCATCCAGATTCGAGGGCTGATCGAAGGTGGTGTCGACCTTCTGTTGCCAGAGACGTCCTTTGATACGCTGAACATGAAGGCGTGCCTCTTCGCGATCGAAGATGTTTTCGCTGAACTGGGTGTCCGGCTGCCGGTGATGGTCTCAGGTACGATTTTCAACGGCGGGCGCACGCTTACCGGTCAGTCAGTCGAAGCGTTCTGGACCTCGGTTTCTCATGCCCACATGTTGACGATCGGACTGAATTGCGCTTTGGGTCCAAAGCAGATGCGGGAGCACGTTGAAACACTGGCAAACCTTGCGCCGAAATATATCAGCTGTTATCCCAATGCGGGGATGCCAGACGGGTTTGGTGGGTTCGATTCCAATCCGGCTGAAGTCGCGGCCAACTTGCGTGAGTTCGCACAAAACGGCTGGGTGAATATCGTGGGTGGATGTTGTGGAACGAACCCCGACTTCATCAAGGCGATCGCTGAAGCGGTTAACGGTGTTCCTCCGCGCCGAATACCGGACATCCCTCCCATTTCGTCCTACTGCGGTAAAGAACGGGTTGATCTGCGCCCGAGCGCCAATTTCATGATGATTGGCGAGCGAACCAACGTGACTGGTTCGCGCAAGTTTGCGCGTCTGATTAAAGAAGGGAAATTCGACGACGCCCTGGCCGTTGCTCGCGAACAGGTTGAAGGGGGCGCGAACATGATCGACGTCAACATGGACGAAGGGCTGCTCGACAGCCAGGCGGCCATGACGACCTTTGTGAATCTGATCTCTGACGACCCCGACGTGAACAAGGTTCCCGTCATGGTCGATAGCTCGAAATTCAGCGTGATTGAAGCAGGCCTGAAATGCCTTGACGGTAAAGGGGTCGTAAATTCGATCAGCATGAAGGAAGGGGAAGCTGCGTTCCTCGCTCAAGCCAGACGCATTCGGCGATACGGCGCGGCAGTCGTGGTCATGGCCTTTGATGAAAAGGGGCAAGCCACCGACTGTGCAGATAAGGTTCGAATCTGCAAGCGAGCCTATGATCTGCTGACGAAGCAGGCGGGTTTCCCCCCTGAAGATATCATTTTCGATGCAAATATTCTGACCGTCGGCACGGGGATGGAAGAGCATTCCAATTATGCCGTCGAATTCATCGATGCACTGCGCCGGATCAAATCAGAATGCCCCGGTGCTAAAACGTCCGGTGGTGTCAGCAATGTTTCCTTTTCGTTCCGTGGCAATGATGTCGTCCGCGAAGCCATGAACGCCGCATTCCTGTTTCACGCGATTCAGGCGGGGCTCGACATGGGCATCGTCAACGCGGGCCAACTCGAAGTCTACGAAGAAATCGATAAAGAACTGATCGTCTACATCGAAGACGTCCTGCTTAACCGCCGACCCGATGCGACCGAACGGCTGATCTCGTTCTCTGAAAAATTCAAACACGGGGCGAAAGAGACAACGGAAGATGCCATTGAAGAATGGCGACTCGGTTCGGTAGAAGATCGTCTGAAGCATGCACTGCTGAAAGGGATTACTGACCATATCGACCTCGACACCGAAGAGGCACGCCTTAAGTACGGCAAGCCGCTGGACATCATCCAGGGACCGTTGATGGACGGTATGAATGTCGTGGGTGAACTGTTCGGTGCGGGGAAGATGTTCCTGCCTCAAGTCGTGAAAAGTGCTCGCGTCATGAAGAAGGCGGTCGCGTACCTCGAGCCCTTCATGGAAGCTGAACGAGTTGCCGCCGAAGCAGCTCTTGCACCAGGAGAAACCGCTGCGGTCGTCGATACGACTCGTGGCCGAGGTCGAGTCGTGCTGGCCACCGTTAAAGGTGATGTTCACGATATCGGCAAGAACATTGTCGGCGTGGTCTTGCGTTGCAACAGTTTCGACGTGATCGACCTGGGGGTAATGGTTTCGTGCGACAAGATTCTGGAAGCCGCAAAAGCGAAGGGTGCTGATGTGATCGGCCTCAGTGGCCTGATCACTCCGTCGCTAGACGAAATGGTACACGTCGCCAAGGAAATGCAGCGACTGGACTTTTCGATTCCCTTGATCATCGGCGGAGCGACAACGTCAGCCAAGCATACAGCGGTGAAGATTGCCCAGCATTACAAGCACCCCGTCGTCCACGTGGTTGATGCGTCGTTGTCGGTTCCGGTGGTCGAGAACCTGCTCGACGCGGAACGAAGAACGGACTTTATTGAAAAGAATCTTAGCTCGCAATCGCGCGATCGATCGAATTACGAAGCGATGCAATCCAATCGCAAACTGGTTCCCTATACCGAATCGCTGGCTCGTCGGTTTGCGACCGACTGGGCGAAAATCCAAATTGATACCCCGGCATTTCTCGGCACGAAATTGCTCGACGACGTTCCGTTAAGCGAATTGATTCCGTATATCGACTGGTCACCATTCTTCCAAACGTGGGAGCTGAAAGGGAAATACCCGAAGATCTTTAACGATCCGGTTGTGGGTGAGCAGGCTCGAAAGGTTTTTGACGATGCTCAGGCACTTCTCAAGCGAATCGTGGACGAAAAACTGCTGACGGCTAAAGGGGTCTACGGTTTCTGGCCTGCCGTATCCGAAGGGGATGATATTGTTGTCTCTGGCGTCTCCAATGGAAGGATCGACCCAAACGTACCGTCGTATCGATTCTCGATGCTTCGCCAGCAATGGGAGCGGCAGGGTCAAAATGACTTCCGTTCGCTCGCTGACTACATCGCGCCCATCGAATCCGGCCGTAAGGATTATCTGGGCGCCTTTGCCGTCACGACCGGGATTGGTTGTGATGAACTGGCTGACAGATTCCAGAATGAACTGCACGACGATTACCTGTCGATCATGACCAAAGCGTTAGCCGATCGATTGGCCGAAGCGTTCGCCGAATACCTTCACAAGCAAGCTCGCGATGCCTGGGGTTATGGCAAGAACGAAAAACTCTCGACCGACGATCTGATCGATGAGAAATATCGCGGCATTCGACCCGCCCACGGTTATCCTGCATGTCCAGATCACACCGAAAAGACGAAGCTGTTTAAGCTTCTGGACGCCGAACGGCAAACGGGAATTCGATTGACAGAGAGCTATGCGATGCACCCGGCATCGAGTGTCAGCGGCCTGTATTTCGCGCATCCTGAGGCGCGATATTTCGCAGTCGATAAAATCACGAAGGATCAGGTTGAGGATTACGCCCGGCGAAAAGGAATGCCGCTTAATACGCTGGAGAGGTGGCTATCACCCAACCTCGCATACGATACGTAATTAAACGAAACCTTATGATGGTGGAGTCAGGAACGTGGAATGGGGCGCGGTCTGGCTGACGATGCGACTGGCCACGATCGTCACGGCGATTCTATTCCTTTTGGGCCTTCCTCTGGCTTATTGGTTAGCCATGACACGATGGCGATGCCGTTTCCTGATTGAGGCCATCGTGGCCTTGCCGCTCGTCCTGCCACCCACGGTGCTGGGGTTTTATCTTCTTCTGGCGATGGGACCTCATGGCCCTTTGGGTCAGATGGCAGACCGCATGTTTGGGATGCGGTTACCGTTTTCTTTTACCGGGATTCTGATCGGGGCAGTCTTATTCAATCTGCCATTCGCCGTGCGCCCCTTTTCCGCTGCATTTTCGGGAATGAATCGGCAATTGATTGAAGCCTCGTGGTGTCTGGGCGTGTCAAGGTTCGAAACATTTCGCCGAGTCACATTGCCGCTTTGCTGGCCTGGCATTCTCACGGGACTGATTCTGACATTTGCTCATACTGTGGGTGAGTTCGGGGTCGTCTTGATGGTCGGTGGGAATATCCCTGGCGTCACACGAACGCTATCGATCTCAATCTACGATTCGGTACAGGGCCTCGACTACGCGTCCGCGGGAAAGGCGGCTTCCGTTTTGCTGGCGTTTTCGTTGATCGTGTTATGTGTGACGCAGTGGTTTGGGCAGCGAGGTGAAGCGACATGACAACTAATCTTGTCGCGCGCTTTGAAAAGCGATTCGTGCGCGGTCCCACAATCGATATTGATTTCGCGCAGTCAACGACGGGCTTTTCAGTAACGGCATTGATCGGCCCGTCCGGGTGCGGCAAGACGACAATGTTGCGTTGTGTGGCAGGCCTTGAAACTCCAGAACATGGAACAATCCAGTTTTGTAATCAGACGTGGTTCAACAATAAAACGAAGACCAATCTTTCCCCCCAACAGCGGGATATCGGATTCTTGTTTCAAGGTTATGCGTTGTTTCCGCACATGACGGTTGAAGACAACATTGGATTTGGTTTGCGGCATCAATCCGACGTCGAACGACGGTCACGTGTGACCGAGATCGTCAAACAGTTCGACCTGACGGGGCTTGAACGACGCTTTCCCGGTCAGCTTTCTGGCGGACAACAGCAGCGAGTTGCGCTCGGTCGAGTCTTGGCCCGTAGGCCTCGCCTTTTGTTATTAGATGAACCGCTGTCTGCACTGGATACGATGCTGCGAGAACAATTGCGAGTCGAGATGCGTCAAATGCTCGGCGAATTTCAAACGCCTGTTATTCTGGTTACCCATGACCGAGTTGAAGCCATTTCTCTCGCAGACCGAATCGCGGTAATGGATGCCGGAAAGATCGAGCAGATTGGCTCGATCCAGGATGTTTTCTCTCGCCCAAGAAACGCGAAACTGGCGCGACTTGTCGGAGTTGAAACGGTCGCGGCGGGAGAAATCGTCGAGACAAACGAGGGACTTGCCACTGTACGTGTCGGTTTCGCGACAATATTGGCTGTCGCTCCCACCCAACCGACGCACCTCGTACACGTCTGCATCAAAGGGGAAGACGTTTCCCTGAGTACAGAGTCAAATGACATGACGACAGTCCGTAACCAGTTACCGGCCATCATTAAGTCTTTGACTCCGGAGGGACCTCTGATCCGAGTCGTACTCGATTGTGGTTTTGAGCTCACATCTCTGATTACACGCCCGGCCAGCGAAGACTTGCAGCTAAAGGTTGATGAGCGAGTCACCGCAATGATCAAAGCCCCGGCAATCCATTTGATTCCTCGCACAGTGTGACTTGGCGCACATGGCCAAAAGAGGATTACCAATCACTTCGTCTCAGAGCAGCTTTGTGTCTTCGAGGAGAACTCTAAAATTTCGTTCTCGATTTTGATGAGGGAAAATAAATGACGATTAGAGTTTCATTAGTGGCTTTATTGTTCGCAACAATGACTGTTACTTCTTGCGGCGTATCAGGGAAGAGCCCGATTGGCAGTAGTCCAGGGGAGCGATTGCCGGAATGGGAAACGAATTTCACCTTCAACGGTAAATCAATTCACCCCGCAATCATACACGCGTTCGAAGGATGGATCAGCGATGGGGGACCAATCGTTGTAGCAATCGATGTTGCGGCCGCAGAAGGAACAAATCAATACGCGGCCCCCGTCAGCCAATACGAGGATTTTGTCGGATATACCTTGCCCAATACCGACCCCGAAGAATCCTATGGATATCGATGGGTCGGGAGGATGGCCGATGGGACTCACGTGGTAAGAGGGACGCTTATCACTGGGGGGACTGGGAGATTCGAGACGCTCTTCTTTTTCCGATTCTCAGTAGACGATGGGTATGCCGTTGCCAGCCAATCTCGTCCAAGGATTATCCTTAATGTCACCGGGTGGCACTCCATGGGTGACCGTGCCAATCCGACCGTCAATATCGTTGACGACCACGTCGATGTGATTCCCCAACAGGCTTCCGAGAACCACTTTGCCGGAAACGCGACCGTCGCGACGTTATACCCGGCAGGTAAGAAGGGCAAATGAATCAGAAAAACGTCAGCCAAATTCCCGGGTCATAACACCGGAAAACAGCATATTTACTGGCACGATTCCTTTGCATATTTCTTGAATCGGGACGATTTTTCATACGACAGCGCACGAATTCGAGACGCCATTTCAGGGACTGCTCCAGTATTTGCTTTACCAATTCAAGACGACAACATCATTTGCGTTGCCGGCAAATCTGAGCGTTCAGGGACTCCGTAAGTGACTTCGGGGTCATCTTGGGAATATCGCTCGGTAACAGTTCGAGAATCACCGGTGGCATCAAACCGGGGACCACAAGTCGGATCCTTCTCCCCTCGCTCGCAGTTCCGCCCGCCCAAATCGGTTGATCCGTACCACCAAGCACTTTGCTGATGAAACGGACGACGATCTCTTCGAACGTGGCCAGCTTTTGCTCCTCGGCGGAGTTCAACATCGTGTAACTCATCTTGTTCGTTTTCACGTCTGTAATTATGGCTCTCCTTAGTTGTAGTTTGTTCATGGCAAGATTGCCCGCAAATTCATATCGCAACTGATTGTACGCAAAACAGTCCTCGGAGACACGTGTCCTTTGTGAGATCCAGGAGACGGATCTCCAAAAAAGGACGCCGGGTACAACGACTTAACTCCAGCTTTTTCGTCGATGCAATGTCTTCGAGCACCCGATCAAGCGGTGTCCTTTGAGCGTTAGGGTGAAGCACGGAGTCCGGAAACTCGCGCAACCATGTTGGCAGTTTTCCTGAGGATTCAGGGAATTTCTTCGTCAAGGACTGATTGTGCAGCAGGGTAGTGATTTTTGAACTTCGCCTTTGTTATCCGGCGTGACGCTGAAACTAAGTCGCTTCAATTCCGGCATCCCCTTCAGGTGTTCAAGTCCAACTTCCGTCACAACAGTCGCCCCAAGGTCGAGTTCGCTGATGCTCATCCCCTTGAGATGCTCGAGTCCGGCATCCGAAATCTGTGTGTGAGAAAGATTTAGTTGGTGTAATCGAGTCAGTTCTCTCAGAATTTCCAATCCAGCATCTGAAACCTGCGTTCCATAAAGCGAAAGACTTTCGAGTTTGTTGAGTCCCCGCAGATGTTTGAGATCAGCGTCTGCGACATCTGAATTAGTCAGATACAGCTCCTCAAGGTGTCGCAACTTATTGATATCTTCGATAAGCCCACTTGGGTTTTTACAATGATCTAAGTGAATTAGAACGATAGGACGGGTCGACCGGAAAGGGTAGAGGGAATTCCAGCCGGTTGGAAGCATTCCGCTACGAGCTGCAATGCCACCTGCATCAATGATCTTCCGTGCGATGAGTTCTTCCTTCTGGTATTCGGCAAACGCCTGCCACCTGATACTCGAACTGATGACAAAAATCAGAATTAATCCAATGACAGCCGATCCGAAATAAGAACGAAAAACACGGAGTAATGCAGACAGTTTGCGAGGCGTCTTTTCAATTGTGTCCATTCTCCCCGACGTCCAATGATAATGTTCGGCATCTTCATCCGACCTCCTTACGATCCCCGACTCAATCACTGTCCCTGCCGTTCCGAATGCGTTCCAGCGTCCCCTTCAACTGCAAGACGATCTCCGGATGTCGGCCCACGAGGTTCATCGTCTCGCCAAGATCCGTGTCCAGATCATACAACTGGTTCGGTTGTGAGTTCTTCGCTGCGGCTTCGGTGCCGGGGATCAGTTTCCAGCGTCCCATTCGGATAGCCAGACCGTTCGCGTGCGCGATGATATGGTCACGACCAACTTCGGTCTCGCCTAGTAGAGCCGGGGAAAGATCGCGGCTGTCGGGACTTGCAGTCGGGTCTGATTTCGCGCCGACCAGTTTCCCGAGAGTGGCGCACAGATCGACCTGGCAGATCATCGCTGGCGAGTCGCCCGGCTTGACCTTGCCCGGCCATCGAGCGAGGAACGGCACTCGCGTCCCCCCTTCGTTGAGACTGTATTTGCCCCCCTTCAGCGGACCGCCCGGCTTGTGATCGCCGAGAGCTTCGACAGCTCGGTCCTTGTAACCGTCATCGAGCACCGGGCCGTTGTCGCTCGACAACAGCACCAACGTCTTCTCGGTGAGACCGAGTTCATCGAGCGTCCGCATTACCTCGCCGACGCACCAGTCGAACTGAACCAATGCGTCGCCGCGCGGTCCCATTGCACTCTTGCCAACGAACCGAGGATGTGGCATCCGTGGGACGTGGATGTCGTGTGTCGAGAAATAAAGGAAGAATGGCCGCTCCTTGTGGCGTGCGATGAAATCGACCGCGCGCCGCGTGAAGACGTCGGCCATGTCCTCGTCCTTCCACAACGCGTTCTTGCCCCCCTTCATATAACCAATGCGACCGACGCCATTGACGACTGCCATATTGTGGCCGTGACTCCAATCAAGCGTGAGCAAGTTCCGCTGGTCGACGCCGTTGGGTTCGCCCGGAAACGGCGTGTTGTAGCTGACAGAGATCGGATCGGCCGAATCGAGCCCAAACACTCTTTGATTTTCAAGATAGACGCAGGGGACGCGGTCGCCTGTCGCGGCGAGGATGAATGATTCGTCGAATCCGACTTCAAACGGACCGGGCGAGAGATCGCCGTTCCAATTTTGTCCGCCAGTTTCCTTGCCGATTCCAAGATGCCACTTACCGACGACACCGGTCCGAAGACCGGCATCTCGCATCAAGCGAGGCAGAGTCGCCCTCCCAGGTTCAACAATCAGAGCGGCGTCGCCGGGCAGAATTCCGGTCCCCTTGCGGCGGAAGGCGTACTCGCCCGTGAGCATTGAATACCGAGAAGGAGTGCAAGTGGCCGAAGTACAATACCCCGACGTGAACCTCCGCCCCTCCCGCGCAAGCCGATCGACATGCGGCGTCTTGGCACCGGTCCCGCCGTAGCAACCAAGATCGCCGTAGCCAATGTCGTCAGCGTAGATCACGATAATGTTCGGCGGCGCAGCCCACAACGTACTTCCGAGCAGCGTCGCTATGACGGCGGCGATGATTCTGAGACAAGGCATCCGGGAGTTCCTTTGTAAACGAGATAACAGGACAGGCAGCGACCGGTGCTGCAGACTGTCAATTTGTCGATGGATCATACGCCCGATGAGAGCCGGTTACTGCAGCTCCTCAATTGTGATCGTCAGTGTGCATTCTGCGGGCATGTTACCTCCGAAATTGGTCACTTCCAGGATCCAAAAGCGACCAGCGAGCTCTTTGATATCGTCTCTGGAAATCTCCGCTTTGATCTTGAGTGTTTCACCCTGGCGGGCGTCCATCCGTGTCCAGTGATTTCGGCCTTCATCCTTCCCCATAAATAGGAGCATCATCGAATTTGAGCCTTTATGATCAAGCCGTGCATGGAATGCTTTGGCTTCAGTGAATTGAAAGTAAAAAGTCTTATTAAACGGCTGATCGGTACTGTCATGCGGGGCCAGTTTGAATTCGTAAGTTCCCGGCTTAGTCACTTCCCATCGCGCTGTCGAGTACGTCTCGAATTTTCGTTCCTGCAGTGCCAGGCACGCGTCACGCACCAGGTCAGCATAGGCGGGCGTCCACTTCGTTGCCGGAGCTGGAATTCCAATCAAAATGCAGTTGCCCTGACGGACGATCGGTGCATAGTTCATATCAGTTGTCCATCTTGCGATCGAATCGACAACAGATGCCAGTGGTCCGTGTGGCGGTATAAAAACAGCGAAGAGGTCCAGCTTGACGGCATTCGGCTCGGCGATAGCTGTTTCCCTAAATGCCAAGAGCGGATCTGTGTGTTTCGGCTCCCCCAACAAGTCGCTTTTACAGACTGTCAAACTTGGTGGTCCCTCGACACCGTGCATACAAGCCCCACCGTTGATCTCCAGGCCGAGTTGTCCGAAGAGCTGTGCCGCGCCGTAACCGATCCCAACGATCTTGCGTTTTTTGAGTGACTCCAGCGTCCCCATTTCAAGCCTCGGCAGTTCACGGGCAGGAAGTACCAGGACCAAAACGTCAGCTTCTGATTCGACGGCCTGTTCTATCGTCTGTGCTTTGACGAATCGCTCTCGCTTCCCGTTGCTGTACAGCGCACGAAACAGTGACGATCCCAGCTCCGAATCGGCTTCAGATGCATATACGACAAATCGAGGAGGGACAGATTTACTTTCGGTATCAGGATCGGCGGCAGAAAGTGAAATCACTCGAACGGTAATGATCAAACAACAGGCAAGTACCGAAGTTCTCATTGCATATCGTCCTTCGCGGCGATGGATAGAAGAATTACGCGCCTGCCAAAAGTAACGAAGCCGGGAACGGAAGTCATCCCAGCCCCCCCCTAAGGATTCAACCCCTGGATGTTCCATTCGTTTCGCAGTAGATGTCGCTCACCAGTTTCAATAGACCAAGGAAGCGTCGTCATTGGGTACCGACAATGTCGGTATCGGGAACGGAAGCGATGGCCGCGCACGTTGAAGGCAGTACGATCCATATATTCTGTTGTGTCGATTACCACTTTCAGATCGTTGTGCGTCAAACACAGGAACGGGGGAACACCTGGTACACCCGACCTGGTGCGGTTCGAATTTCAGCGTCACAAGAGAGAACACCGAATAGCGTTTTCTAAAGTCACCGATGCCACGGCATACTGTGTCGTTTGTCGTGGCCAGTATTCACTCGATGCTTAAACAGGAATCGTTTTATCCAGCGATTGCGCACGATTTTATTGGTTGCAACCCCTTGCAATTACCAATACGATCAAGGTCTTGCTTTCGCACACACATCAATTGACGAGCGTCTCTGTACGCCTTTTCGTTTCGTAACTTAATCACTGTGGGCATAGTCTTGCGACAGATGTTTGCCAGAAGAATCGCAATATCGATCTTGTTATTGGCAATGATGACCGGGGAAAGTCCGTGCGTTAGAGCTCAGAGCGAATCGATCACCAACTCGGCACGTAACGCGGCCGGGGACGCCGCGCAACAGAACTCCAAAGTTCGTTTTTCATTGGAACCCCACTCCACACTCGGCGTTTATCCCTTGGTGTCGGACCATTGGTGCGACTTACATCTGCGCCTGGAGAACGGAGGCGATTCATCCCATGATTTGTTGTGCACCTCTTACTTCGAGGCCGACCCCACTTTGCAGTACGGTCGGCAGGTGTGGCTACCACCGCATGCTCGATTAACGTTGTCGCACCGGGCTTTGATTCCGCACGTCGCGCAAGACAAAGCCGCATCGATCAACGTAAGCTCTCTGGTGATCGAACGAACGACGGGAGCGGAAGTGCTGCTGAAAAACGAATCGGAACAGCTCCGACATGATCGAACGATGATACTGACGCCGCCATTGCGAAACACAGGAATTGTCTTCGGTGGCAGCGGGAAATCGGACGCGTTGCAGGATGTGCTCAACATCGTTATCGCCTGTCGAGTGACCCAGCGTCTGAACAACAACGTCACGATCCTGGCAGATGATTTTCTTCCGACAGACGAAAACAGCCTGCGTTATCTGGATCATCTCGTGGTGGCCGACAATCGGCTGACCGATGACTACGCCGCGTTAACGGCGGTGCGCCGCTGGCTACATGGCGGCGGACGTTTGTGGGTCATGCTCGACCGTGTGAATCCCGAATTGCTGGAGCGATTGTTAGGGGATGATTTTCATGGCCATGTGGCCGATCGTGTCAGTTTAACATCGGTCCGCACCGACGGCGGTCCGACATTTAAGAATCCGGAGGGGGAAGCGGGCGAAACCTTAACGTTTGATGAGCCGGTTGACATGGTGCGGCTGCATATTTCAGGAATGAAAGTGTGGAACACCCTCGATGGATGGCCGGCTGCGCTGACGATGCCTTATGGTGAGGGAAGCCTTTTCATCACCACGGTCGGACCGCGGGCCTGGATCAGGGAGACTCCTCCCAGCACGCCAGAGAACAATGACCCTCTGCAGAAATCTGCTTTCATCCCTCGTACTCCGATGGAAGATCTCTCAACCCAGATTCTTGCCAAACGCGAGTCACCGCTACTGCTGAGTTCAGATGTTGAATCGCTGGCCCAGGAATACATCTCTTACAAGATTCCAAACAGGACGCTGATTGCCGGAACGATGAGCGGATTTCTGGTGACGCTGCTTCTGCTGGGCATTCTTTTGTGGTGGCAGCAACGCCTGGAACACTTCGGCTGGAGCGGATCGCTGCTGGCAACATTGGCTAGCCTCGTGTTACTGGGAATCGGTCAATCGAGCCGGCAGGGAATTCCCCCCACCGAAGCCAGCTTCCAACTGGCTCAGTCGATCAGTGGTACGGACGATGTCCGGAGCCAGGGGGCGGTTGCCATTTATCGTCCTGAACCGGCAAAGGTGGCAATCCACACTCGCCAGGGTGGCGTGATTGGAACAGACATGAAAATGATGGACGGGATGACGCTTCGGATGATTACAACCGATCTTCTGACGTTCCATATGGAAGGACTGCCGCAGCGGAGCGGTTTGCAACTCTTTACCGAGTCCACATCTCGTTCGAATTCCCAACGGTACGAAGCCCGTGCAACTTTGAACGCCGACGGCCTGACTGGGCGATTCACTGCAAATTCCGGTGCTGGAGCGGATGCGATGTTGGCCTCGCGGTTCGGACGCATCGGAGTGCAGATGTTGGCTGATGGAACATGGTCCGGAGGCATTGAGGATATATTTGCCGCCGATCAATACCTTGCTGCAAACTTTTTAGGAACCGAACAGGAACACCGCCGTGACATCCTTGAAATGCTGTTTGACAAAAAGAACTGGAAGAACATGCTGCAACGGCCGCAACTTCTGGTTTGGCTGAAAGAATGGCCTCAGGGATTTGAGTTTGGCGACGGTTTGACTCGTCAGGGTCAGACATTGCTCGTTTTACCGGTGGATATTACGCGACCGGCAGTGGGGACTCGGATGCAGATCCCGGCTCCTTTAATCCCGTTTGGTACTCGAATGCCTCCCGACGGGAGTGTGCCGTCCGGCTGCTGGGACGACAACTCGGGAAAATGGCAGGAGCGATCCAGCCCTTGTACCACATGGCTCAGCTTTCAAATCCCCCCTGCGCTACTGCCAGTGAAAGCGATAAAAGCACATCTGACAATCAAGGTTACCGGGGCAATTGACCGCATCGAAGTCTTGAGCGTGAAGAATAACGCCGTCATTAATCTTCAGAAGCTGATAAATCCTGTCGGTACGGTGCAAATGGAGATCGCCGATGCCACAGTACTGGACCTGAGCGAAGAGGGTGAATTGGTGATCGGAATCAGCGTCGGCGATCCCGACCAGGCAGGAACTAACAACAACGTCACCAATTCTAAGGTGGGCGCGACGTCGGACTATTGGAAAATTGAATCGTTAGGATTGAGCCTCTGGGCGAATACCACTGAGAAGATGGAAAACGATTGAAGTCGTGTGTTCAGAGGACGCGGCATCGTGAAGTGCAGATTGATTTGGAAGAAGAGTTCATGATGTTGGCATGTCCTGAGAAATCTGTTCGTGACGGGCAGGCAGAAGGCGGCAGAGGTATGCAAAATGTTTAGTGCCTTGCTGCGAAGAGAATTAATTTCCTTTCTGCGCCGCCGGCGAATGATCGCTTTCCAGATCGGTTTGGCAGCGTTGTTCGGCCTGTTGGTCATCATTCGATGGCCGACGGACGGCAATGCCGCCCTCAGCGGCTTGCAATCGCAACAGATTTTTCGATTGTTCGCATATGGATTGATGGCCATGATGCTGTTGCTGCTGCCCGTTTTTCCGGCGACCAGCATTGTCAGCGAGAAAAAACGCGGCACCTTGCAATTGCTTTTCAATACGCCATTCGGCTCGACCAGGATTTTCTCGGCAAAGTTGTTGGCGGTGATGTCGCTGGGGGGGATGATACTCGCCATGAGTCTGCCTGCAGCCGCGGCCTGTTATTGCATGGGGGGACTGTCGTTATTCGGTGACATCGGCAAGGTGTACCAATTGCTAGTGCTGGTAGCATTGCAATATGCGGCCTTGGGCTTGCTCGTCAGCAGTTATGCGCAGTCAGTCGATTCCGCCGTGCGGATTACTTATGGCATTGTATTGGGCGTGAGTGTATTGACGCTGATCCCTCAATATTTTTTCCAGGGAACGCAGGGCCACTTGGCAGTTTTAAGCGAAACTCTCCAGTGCGTCTCACCTCTGGCTGCCCTGGCTGCTGTCACCGGGACGACTAACATCGGAGGCCAGGGACTGATGGCCAAAATGGACGTCCTGGGGCGTTTCACGATTGCGGCGATCTTTAGCACAGTGGTGGCATCGATTTGGACAATCAGCCGGTTAAACCACAAGATCTTTGATCAATCCCGCGATGCAGGGACGATGAGCGACGATTTGTCGACGCGAAGTAAAATGCTGCGGCGACTTTTCTTTCTCGTCGATCCGCAGAAGCGGTCCGCCGGCATTCCTTCCTTTTTGAATCCCGTGATGGTCAAGGAATTTCGATGTCGCCGATTCGGTCGACTGCATTGGTTACTCCGGCTCGTGGCTGTTTGTATGGTCCTCTCGCTGGGTCTTACTTATGCCACCACTGCCGGCACATTTGACTGGGGTGTGGAAACAATCGGCGCCATCATGGTGGTCCTTCAAGTTGCGCTGATTATCTTGATTGCCCCCAGTTTGTCGGCTGGACTGATCAGTGTTGAACGGGAATCTGGGGGCTGGCTGCTTTTGCAGACGACGCCCCTGGGTTTCCGCCGGATCGTCTGGGGGAAACTCTTAAGTGCGCTAATTCCACTGATTCTGCTGCTCGGCGCGACAATGCCCGGCTACCTGGTGATGGCCTACATCCAACCCGGTATGGCACTGCAAGTGCAACGCGTTCTCATTTGCCTCTTACTGACATCGGTGTTCGCAATGATGATCAGCGCGGCAGTAGGGAGCTGTTTTGTGCGCACTGCGGCCGCAACTGCGGGGGCATACAGTGCGTTGCTCGTCCTCAGCGCCGCCCCCATGATGGTGTGGATGGGACGGAACGCACCCTTCGGACACGATACGGTGGAAGCGGCGCTTTCGACAAGTTCGATTGGCGCCGCACTCTCCGTAATACAATTTCCAGGCTTCGAAAACTACGATTTGATTCCCGTGAATTGGTGGTTTCTTGGGACCGCTTCCGCTGCGGCATTACTGTTGCTCTTGGCCCAAGCGTATCGCATTTCCAAACCTCAGTGAGACGTTTCGATGTGGTTGAGTCAATGGAGGGGGCAGTTGCTCGCGATCGGGTTGTTCGTTATTTGCTACGGAACAGCAACGCCGAGTAACGCCGAGATTCGGACTGAATTCTTGATGGATTTTGAACCGAAGCTGAACATTCCTGATCCAGTAAAGCATTTCAGCCCGGCTCTCAAGTCATTATGGCTGGAGGCGCTGGAGCGCCCTGACGCAGACATGCAACGACTGGCCGCAGAAACTGTTGCACGGGGACATCAGTACGGAGTCCCAGATTTGATGGACGCAGTTCCCCGGTTGGAAACAATCCTGCAGGCCGACAAATCTCATCCGGCAACCCGCTTTGCCGCTGCGCGTGCCTTAATTGTGCTGGAATCTCGCAACTCGAGCGACATGTTGTTCCAGGTCTCTCAAAAATACGAAGCGGACTTGCGTCAGTTGATCGAACCGGCCCTGGCGAAATGGAGTTCTGCAAAGGCGATTACGCTCTGGAAAGCGCGTCTTGAAAATCCAGAGACGCGTTCAAGAGATCTGATTCTGGCACTGCGGGGATTAGCACAAGTACGTGACTCGACGGCGACACCTCTACTGTTGTCAATTATACACGATGAATCTCGCAGTGCCGACATCCGATTGGAGGCGGCGGCGGCGGCGGGTCAATGCGCGGCTTCCGGACTGGAACCCGATGCTGCACGACTAGCCCATCGCAAATCCAGAAAACAGTCGGTTCATTCGATTTGTGCGTGCCGATTATTGGCCCGCCATACCAGCGAGGAAGCGAGGACGCTTTTGATAGAATTGACAGGTCATCCGCAATCGAGTGTTGCTGCCTGTGCGTTCAATCAATTACTGGAAATTGATTCGTCGCTGGTCTTACCGTTGGTGGAGACGGCGTTAAACCATACCGATCCGACTGTTCGTCGAGCCGGTGCATCGGCCTGTTTAGCCCATCCGACCCCGGAACGGATCGCCTCCGTGGCGCGTTTGCTGGCCGATCCGCATCCCAGTGTGCGGCGCGAAGTCTGCGAGAAAATCTTCCGCTTGTCGGACCAATCTTTACTGATCGAATCCATCCGTGCCAGCGCCGTCACCTTGCTGTCGCAAGAGGCCTGGCAAGGACAGGAACAGGCCGCGTTGCTCGTGGGGATGCTGGAACATCAACCGGCGTCGAATCGTCTTATCGAATTGCTGGAATCGCCGCGCGCAGAAGTCGGTATTTCGTCCGCCTGGGCACTCCGTAAAATTGCCGTGCCGGAAACCATTCCGGGGATCATTGACAAGGTCCAACGCCAAACGGAGCGGCGCAGACATGTGAACGATCCACTGCTGGACGAGCAGGTTGCACACCTCTGTGAGGCACTCGGGGTTCTGAAGGCGGACAATGCAATACCGCTTCTCGAGCGATACATTCCCAAAGATCCATATATGGGAGATCACTCGCGTTGCGCGGCAATCTGGGCGATCGGTTTCATCAGGGAAGCAAAGCGTGATGCTGAACTGGAAGACAAGTTACGCGCTCGGATCAGAGATTTTTCCGATGTTGCCCCCGAAGTCGATTCGGTCAAAGAGAAGTGTGCGGTAACGCTGGCTCGCATGAAGGCCGTGGACCTGGCACCGGAAATGCGAGGAATCGCTGAGTCAGACGCGATTGGAACTCGGCTTGGCGTCGCTTTGAGATGGGCCGTGAAGGAAATGACGGGAGATGATTTGCCACCGGTGAAGCCACCGCGTCTCCCCTCCGGTAACTGGTTTCTTGAGCCTTACAACCGATAACTGACCGAAACGTTGACTGATGTCCGTCGCTTTGTCCCGGCTTTATCAAATGACAATCAAAGCGTTACTGTTTACGACTTCGATTGTGGAGCAAATCAATTGAGGCTGAAATACGGGGATCATATTTCAAAGCCTCCGCAAATCTGAATTCTGCGTCATCTTTATTATTTGAAAACCACGAATGTTCGCCGAGCTTGAAATTTGCAAGAGCTCGATGTCTTGATGTTTTGGCATTTTCAAGAGCATTCAGATAATACTTCAGAGCGACGTCAGCGTTGCCCCGATAGAAATGAATGCCCCCCAGCGTAATCAGGATGTCCGAGTCGTCCGGGAAGTGTTCTGACAATGCTTCGAGACGCTGAATTGCGTCGTCGTTGTTTCCGAAATTCGCCTGCAGAATCGCAAATCTCAGTTGTGTATTTCGATCCTGCGGGACAGTCTCCGCGACGATTCGAGCTTGATCATACTGGGAGTAAATCCAGCTCCGCTCCTCTTCGTCTTTTGGGAGAATTGAATTTCCCATCAAGGATTGAGCATAGAACTTTTCAAGTTCATTCTTGTGCGAGGTCGTCATCGGGGGAGCGAGCAGGTCCTCTGAAAACAGCAAACTCAGCATGCCAATCGCAGGAATCCACTTGACGAAATGGGGAATTCTGAGCTTTGTCCACTGCAAGCTTGGCGAAACGTTTTTCTCCGAAGCAATTCCCAGACTAACGACGTTTGCTTGATCTCGTACTTTCCAGATGAATCCATCGAAATAATAGTGCAGGATCGTCGAGGTAAACATGATGGCGTAAAAGATCCGGCTGATCACTCCATCAAGTACCAGCGGCGCGACAAGGCCTAATGCACCATATGCGGTGATCAATCCCAGGTAGAGCAGAACCATACCGCGGCGGAAGACGTACCTAATAAAATGGCCCAGATGCGGGTTGATGCTCACGCGGCGGCAATTGAACAACCAGACGATGGCCAAGTATTGTACGTCATGACAGATATCGAAAATGGCAACGCTCAGCAGCAAATTATCAACATAAGTCATCACAAACCACCAGAGCCCAAGAGTCGTAAAAAGCATCGCCAACTTGAGCAAACTCGGCTTTGGTCCTCGATAACACTGAATGAGATAATTCGTAAAAAAACCAATCAATACGATTGTGAAAACGGCAAGCCCGCCCCACTGGATCGCCTGTAACAAACCCGATGAAATCTGAGGACCACCCAATGAGTGCCACAGTGCGAGATTAACCGCGATCTGTTGTGGTCGTATCAATTGAGGCAGAACAAATCCGAAAAGACAAAGTAACCAGTCCCAGTAAGCTGTGACGGCAGAAACTGAACCGACTTTTGCATCATAGATTCGCACGAATCCATACAACTGCATCAACGCATGCCAAGTCGCCCACACCAGAACGATGGCGCGATACAAGTCATAGTGATAAAAGTAAAGTGGAAAATACGCGACAAAGAGCAGCGGAGGGGTCAGAACGAATCGCCAGTAGAACCGCAAAAACAGCTCTCGATCACCATAGGCACGCATCATTCCTGGAAGATGATGACCCAGTGCAAAAAACGCGGTGACAATCACAGAGATTGTTTCCGCCGATACTCCTACCCGAGATGAATACAGCAGGAGGACTGCAGGAGTCGAAATCAGTGGCGTCAAAATAATGAGAAGGAAATCAACCCACGGGCCAACAATCCATTGTCGCGAGGGATTGGGTGCGACCGGACTGTTTGACGCAGGGTCATTTACCCTGCTGGCAGGAACTGTCGCCATTGCATACCTCAAAAACGATTGTGAGCCCCTGTTTCAGCCCATCTCATGCACCGCACTGGATGTCTTCTTATTACAAGGACTCACAATTTCACCGTCACTTTTTCCTACTTCGTCACCAGGTCGTAATTGACATCATCGTCTGGAGCCCCTGCTTCGACCTTTAATTCGAACTTATTCTTCGTGGGATCTTGAAATTTACCCTTAAACAAATCGACCCCTGTTCCATTCTTCTTCGGATTCGGAATGTGAGTAAAACCCACCAAATATGTCCCAGGCTCTACCCCGTCGCAAGCCAGGTATGTTGACCAGCAATATTTGCCATCCTCGTCCGTTCGACACTCCTTAATCGGACTACCGGCATTGCCCCCGCGATACAAGAAAAGATTGACTCCCGCGGCAGGGCTTCCGTTGATACTCACAACCCCACCAATGGCCACAACTTCCTTCAGTTCTCCGCCAGCCATGGACTTCAACCGCTCTTTGGAAACATCTTTCTTATTGTCATTCATGCAACCCGAAAACGACACGAGCCCCACTAAACAGGCCATAACAACGTGATGCAGTTTCACAATTTCGTTCCCAATTCGAGAGATAATACCTGCTTTTAATAAAGATCGCGCACCAACCCGAATCTTTTCGAATTGGTGCGCGACATCACGAAATGATTACGAGACTCCACAAGTCAGAAATCAGCAGATGAATAATAAATTAGAATTCACCCACAGGGTTACCGTCATTGAAGAGCACAAGACGGGTCATCGTCTCGAGATTGATGTTTTGACTGATAAACCGAACAGTGCCGTCAGCCATCGCGAAATGCGCACCGCCTACGTGGAAACTGTAATAGTTGCTGTAGTTCAAGCAGTTAATCGCACATCCACCATCGGACTCGCTGACATTGTGTATCGATCCGGGAGCCCGACCACGGATATCGGTTCCGGTGGACCATTGCCAGTCGGTCCATGCCGGACCCATCTGACGCTGGGGATTTCCCGTTGGACACCCATCACAGAGCGGACCAGTCGGTTTCCCCATGGCCCACATTTTGCCACCTGGCGCTGAATTTTCACCAACAAGAATCGTATTCGATGTGCCGTCGATAACCTGGGCGACTTTTACTCCAGCGCAACCGGCGCCGTTGGCCGAGTTAATATCCAGCATCCCCGCAAATTGGCCGTAATTGATCCCATTGACGGTTCCGTGCATATTGCCGCGAGGCCATTTACCAACGTAATCCAGGGCGCCACCGGCGTGGTAGGTAACCGGTGTCGGGCTGATCCAGTCCTCTTGATACGCCGAGTACAAGTTGCCGGTGTGCGGGCTCGACGGACAAATGTATCCCGGAATGACCGCTTTGGCAGCAGCCACACTTTGTTGTGCAGTATAGGGTGAACCCGTCAGGTAGTTCATCACTGATCCCGTTGCAAGCGTCGGGTCAGTATATTGCATGTTCACCGAGAAATTGATCGTGTTGTAGAGGGGGGCCTGATCGATAAACGGAAGCGCAAATTCCGGCCAGGCGTGGAAATTGGCATCGTCTTTCGAACTGGGAATCCCTTCACCAATACTGACGTTTGGACCATCAAGAATCAGTAGTGCCGGAATAAACCGTCCATGAGTACTTTCATAATTGTGAAACGCCAAACCCATCTGCTTCAAATTGTTTTTACATTGTGCCCGTCGAGCAGCTTCGCGAGCTTGCTGCACCGCCGGCAACAGCAAGGCAATGAGAACTGCAATGATCGCAATGACGACGAGCAATTCAATGAGTGTGAATGCCCGTTGCCGCATCCTTGGACTTACGTTTGAATGAACCATAAAAGACGCTCCTTTAAAACCGAATGACAACCACAGAAAATCGGAAAACAAAATCCGATCGTTTGGAAAAAATCTGTCCGACGAATTGAAATAGAGTGCTGACAGAAAACCGACTTAATAAGTTGACCCGAGTCGCCTGTATGATATGACCGCTGGATTTTAGCGACGACCTAAAGGAAATCAAAGCAAAAAGCTTAAATTTCGTGATAAAATACAGCCACACAAATCGCTAAATCATTTCACTACAGACACAGAGCATTATTGCACGCACACTCTTTCATATAATTTACCTAAAAACCACTTTATATTCGCAAAAGACCAGCGAAATCTGGGAAACAGCCCAGCACAGTCGAGCTTGAGTGGATCTATTTGCCGCAATTCAATACCGCGCCGCTATGACCACGAAATGTCGCTATGACAGCCAGTTGCCCTCCAGAACCAGACTCAACAACCCATGTGGAGTCCGGTTTGTAAGACTTCAAAAGTGATGACGACTCTCACCGAACATCCATCGCCTCAGCGGATGAATTCTTGTTAACAGTAAGGCTTACACACTGCGTCATGCATTTTCAGACGCGATCGCGTCGGCGAACCCAAGTGGCATCACCCAACAGGGCGCCTTACGCGACTCAAATGACTGCTGGACCGGTCCGGGAAAAAGCCATCTACCAAACCGGCTGACATTGCCAACCAGCAACGCCTCAATATTATACAACGCCCACCGATACACTCGTCTGCAACGAGCTGGGGTGAAGGAAATACTAATAAATTCTGCCTGATGATATGAACTAGACGCTATCCACAGCTTTGCCTCGAGCGGAATCAGGCTCTTGCGGCCGAGTGAACGAGATAAATGCCTCCTCCAGGTCTGTCTGAACTTCTCGAAACTGAGTGACATTTGCACCCGAAAGGATGAGCTGTTTTAACAAGCCCCCTAACTCTCGTTCAGGCATTGCGGTACGAAACCGAACAACCGCTTCGGTGAGTGATTCCGTCACTTCGGCAGCAGGCTCAAGAGACTGGCGAATCACCGTTGCTGCACTGGCGACCTCTTCAGAGGCAAGGAATTGAACTTCAATTGTCCGTTTCTGGCTGACCTGGCGTCCAATCTCTTCGATTGTGCCAAACGCCCGCAATTTTCCATGAGTGATAATGGCGACTTGTTGGCAGATTCTGGCCAGTTCTGGAAGGATATGGCTTGTGACGACAAGGGTTTTGCCTTGCCGTGCCAGCTCAATCAAAAGATCACGCATTTCGATGCGAGCTTGCGGATCGAGTCCATTCACAGGCTCGTCAAGAATCAAGACTTTCGGGTCGTGCAACAACGTCCGAGCCAGACCGACGCGCTGCTGCATACCATGACTTAAACTCTCGACATAGCGATCTTTCATGTATGCCGTACCCGTCATGTCCATGATCTCGGCAATCCGTTTGGCCCGAACCTCAACAGGAATTGAAAATGCCGCACCGAAGAAATCAAGGTATTCTCGAACCCGCATGTTGTCATACGAGCCAAACTTATCGGGCATGTAACCAACGAGTCGCTTAATCTGCTCCGAATCGCTGACGCAATCCACACCCGCTATCGTTGCCGAGCCTGAAGTGGGCTTAATCAGCCCCACAAGAATCTTAATTGTCGTTGTTTTACCCGCACCATTGGGACCAATCAGACCCAGGATCTGACCGGCCCTCAGAGACAAACTCACACCGTCCAGTGCGGTGAATGTCCCGTAGCGTTTCGTTAAGTTTTCGAGGCAAACGACGGGTTCGCCGCCAGCGTTTTCCGACGGAGGATTCATGTTCTTCTACCAATCCTATATTGAGCCTATCCAGCCTCGTGCGCCAATCGCGACAACAAGATCAAGGACATCCTGAGGGGCGATCTCTTTCCAATCCCAACCTGCAAGAAATCCGGTGAAGAGCTCATTCGGGGGCATCGGCAACGTTCGGTCATCGCGAAGCGGCCTGGATTCATGCTTCATGAAATCCAGTCTCGCGCGTTACGATGTTCACTGCAACCGTCGAGAACTCTCTCCATAGATTTTTGAAATGGAGATTCAATTCGCCTCATTGTTCGAGTAAAGATGTGCTTGACGAATCTCGAATCATTTCCAAAACGAATCGCCCTGAACATACTGAATCGTACAACCACCCGCAACGATACAATGGTGAAACAATCATGTCCTTGAATCATCCGGCGACCTCTTCGACCGATACACTCGAAAACGTATCGAAACCTTTGGCTTTACCCGGACGTGTCGGCTCACTTGACCAGTTCCGGGGCTACGCTGTTGCCACAATGTTTATCGTAAATTTCTGCGGAGACTTAAAGGCGATTCCAGACTGGATCAAGCATCATGACACGTTTTTCAGTTACGCCGACTCCATCATGCCTGGCTTCCTTTTCGCCGCAGGCTTCTCATACCGTCTGACGATGCTTCGCCGTATTCCGCGGGACGGGGCAGCCGTGGCATATCGCCACGCGGTGTGGCGCGGATTAGGATTAGTGGCCGTGTCACTGGCGATGTATGGATTTAACGGTGTCATCGCCAAGTCATGGAACGACATCAACCCGAATCAAATCTGGGACTTCGTTGCAGGGCTGATTAAGGCAAACCTCTGGGAAACACTGGCGGTGATTGGAGTCAGTCAGATCGTCGTGCTTCCATTTATCGGCGCGCGAACTTCCGTCATCGTGTTGGGAATGCTGGGCCTTCTAGCCGGTCACATGCTGTTCAGTTATTCATTCAATTTCGCGTTTATCTTTGGTCAACCAAACTGGCTGGACGCCTATTGGGGCGCGGCAAAACAGGGATGCTGGGACGGCGGAGTGTTTGGGACTATGTCCTGGGGGGCGATTATGCTGGCGGGTGCCCTTGCTCATGACCTTGTCATCGGTCAACGGCCAGGACATGCGGCTTTCCGCTTGCTTGCCTGTGGGACCTTAATGATGGTTGTCGCATACGGCTTGTCTTGCCTCTCGACGGTTTATGATGTTCCGCCCGACACCCCTCCACAACCGCGTGACATCGCCGTATCGCCAGTATTTCCAACTAGCGATCAACTGAGCACCAGCACGATCCGGTTGGCCGAACCACCTTTCTTTGCCCCGCCACCAAAAACGGCTGGCGAGTTGAATCGATTACAGGAGGAAGGAAAAGCACCATCACCGCCGCGTCTGCGGCCTTACAACTATTGGATGATGAGCAAGCGAATTGTCACGATGCCGTTCTCCCTGTTCGCAGCAGGCTTCTCCATGGCGATCCTGGCAGCTTTCACCGTTCTTACGGACATCTACGGCGTAACGATTGGACTGTTTCGCACCTTCGGTACGAACGCATTGGCTGCCTACTTCCTGCACCATGCGATCGAAATGGCCGTGCATGGCATCGTCCCTAAAGATTCTCCGCTTTGGTGGTGCCTGATCGGCCTGGCGATTTTTTACTTCACAACCTATGTTTTTGTCCGTTTCCTCGAGAAGCAGAAAGTGTTTATACGATTGTAGTTTTGCAAAGGATGGACGGTGCCGCTTAATACGACGCGTCGATGTTTAAATCACTTCCCGCACCGCTGTGACCTTCGG
Source organism: uncultured Schlesneria sp. (assembly GCA_903858935.1). Classification (GTDB taxonomy): domain Bacteria; phylum Planctomycetota; class Planctomycetia; order Planctomycetales; family Planctomycetaceae; genus Schlesneria. The sequence goes on from CAIOKO010000111.1 coordinate 63,902, forward strand.
GGTGGGTATCGATCAGGCAGAACCGACCACGCTACTTGCATAAAAGTCGCAGCAGACCTCCCAACCTGCCACTTGGAAGTCCGTTGACGTAAGGCGATCCTTCCCAGACGGAAAAGTCACCGAAAGCCATAACATCCAGCCGACGACACTTGGAAATTCTGCAAGTGCTCTCCTGTTGTTTCCATCATGCCAGGCCGTTTATCGGTTCGATGATGATGATAGCGATCATGGTCTCTTTCGCCATTCGCCCGACATGATGTTGGAGATCCGGCAAATATGTTCAAGTCACTACGGTCCTCGGCCCGGTCAGACTCGCCATTTAACGACACTTCAGCTGACGTTGCGATCCTACTCCAACTGGAGCAAGAATCGATTCCTGTGACTCATGACGGGTTTACCATTGGATCAAGTCGCCACTGTGATCTGAAATTCAGCGAACCTTCAATCCCATTCCTTCACAGCGTGATCCACACTCAAGGTGGCGCCGTCTGGATTGAAACTGCCGAAGAATCGGCAATGCTGCAGGTCAACGATCATCCGTGTCGCCGAATGTCACTTCGCCACGGAGATCGCCTGAGTATAGGAACAATGCGGCTCACGATCGATTTTGGGGTTCAAAGCCAGCGCACCGACGAAAACTCATTGGTCGACGTGTATGTTGAAGAGGATCTGAGATCGCTTAGTGCCGAGGAATTGTGCGATCGGATTGTCACGGAACAAACGATGGTGCAAGAGTTGTCCGAAGAGGCTCATTCCGGCTGGGAAGCGTTGTTGGACGCAATCAAAGCCGTCCGAAGTGAGCCGATGATTAACGAAATGTCCGAAAGCCCAACCTTTCCAATTCCCGAGGAACTGGTCGCCTACGATGCACTTTTTGGACAAATCCAGGAACTTCATGAAACGATCGTCGACCGATCGCGAGAACTGGACCAGAAGGAAGCGGAAGTCCTCGCGTCAACGTCGATCATCGAAGAGTCGCAACAGCGAGTTGCACAACGTCTCGATGAGATCCTCGACCAGTTGAACAAATCGGAAGGTCCCTCGGAACTCAGAGCCAGCGCTTAACAACTGCTCTCAAGTCTCATATGGATTAGTCAGCGACTCTCAGCTAGACGATATCGTGTCATGTCTTCTTGGTTATGACAACCTGGAAAGGCCGTGAAGCGTACCACTCAACGGCCTTTCTATTTCACTTGCGACTAGCTCACAACAGGCAAATATCTTTCGAATTTGGCTTGTTGGACTGAGAAGAGTTTTATATTCAACATCAGCTAGGTCGTCGTGATTCATGTGGCAGGGTTGCTGAACGAGACTTCCACGGGTTCCACCACCGACTGATCCCGTTCCCAGCCTTCGTTTTCAATTTTGATCGACTGGATAGCAATTGCACTGCTGTTCGCATCGAGATCAGGTATTGCATGGTACTCGGATACCCAGCAGCGGTAAATAATATATCTAAGGACCAATTGGCCCGCTTCGTTAAAAATTTCCAGATACAAATCTTTTCGAAAGTCCTTGAGGGACGCTTCAACCGCTCCAGGGAAAATGGATAGATTTCCTGTAAGATTCCAGACTTTATTTGCCCATTGTTCGAACTCGATGTCGTGAGTGACTCCACGTTCCATCGTAATTGCGTCAAAGGTTGTACGCCCCGGCGATTTTCGCGATGAATTCGAATCGCCCCCTTCACGATGCTCGATGACCTCCGTCTTGCGTCGAAGTCCACTGAATTTACTGATTCCAGCGATGTAGCGATTGCCATCGGCAAACTTGACTCGGAATTTGAAGTTCTTGTAGGGATCAAAGCGAGCCGTGTTAACATTGAATTCTGCCATCACATTTTCCTTTTCTCGATTGTCATCGAATTTATCTTGTCGCCACCCAAGCGATTTATGCCTTTATTATCGTAAGTCACGGGCATCGGTGTTTGTCTTTGTGCGACTTTTCCGTTGTATCTCTTTTTGAAACTCTTCATCTTTCCATTTCCGAAATTCCCTTGAAGAGTCCACAAGTAGGTTGAGCGCGTCTTGCATGTGTATTGTCACTTCATCTCGTGTCTCAGATTTGGCGGCAGCGACCAGTTTATCGCCGAACGAAAGTAGACTTTTGCGAATGGGATGCGTTGAATTCAGGTTTCTGATTCTCTGTTTAATGGATTCGATTTTATAGACGACTTCTTCCCTGACGTCAGGGGGCTTGGTCTATCGACGAAGAGAGCTCGATCGCCCGCAACACTCGTAATGGGTGGTCCGTCTGAATGCAGTCGATCCCCCAATCAATCGCCAGTGTGTATTGTTCGATAGTTTCGTTCTTTCCCAGCGCGTCCGAAAAAACTTGAATACCGCGACGGTGACATTCGGAAATCATTTCTTTCGACAGGATCGACCAGGCTGCGTCGACCCCATACGGCTTAATCGCGGCGACAGCATCCAACTGTTCCATGCTTTTGAGAGACGGCAGCGTGCGAACGCTGGGGTCCAGTTGGCGTAGCCGCTCGCAATACTCTCGCGATTGATAAACAACGTGGCGGTCGTGAAGCCTCCATTGATGGATCGCTTTCAGCAACACTTCAGGCTCAATGTTTTTGGCATCGAGATATGCTCCCGCTTGGAGGCCATACGCCTTAAGCCCCTCATCGAATGACGGCACGCGAACTTGGGCGAACGGCTTTCCGAACCAAGTCCCCGCAGACAACTGGTTGATCGATTCAAGAGTCAGGTCTCTTACCCTGCCACTGCCATTGGTCGTTCTGTTCACGGTGCCGTCGTGCATCAGAACGATCTGATTGTCCTGAGTCGTCTGGATATCGATTTCGATGAAATCGGCTCCTAAGCGGACCGCTTCACGAATTGCCGGGATCGTATTCTCGGGCGCATAACGACTGGCACCACGATGACAGGCAATTTTCACAGGTAACGCTCCTCCCAACCGGAGGCGTACGTTCAGAAATAAGATGCCGGCAGGATGATCGGTTTGCAGCCAGTCGACACCTGCTTCGATGACATTCCGCCAGACCTCAGGGGTGTCCCATTTTTCGCCGAGTACTTTCGCCTGGACTTTAATTCCGGCCGCGTGGAACTTTTCGCATAGTTCTTTAGTGACATGGTCCGCGTCAATCTCGACTGCGGCAGGGGACACGCCTGAAACAAACGAGTCGAACGGCATGGCTGGACGATATTTCGTCATCCCGGCGACCGCTCCCTTCGAGGCCGCCTTCACTTTCATCAGGACGTCGGGAGAACTGTAAACGACGACCTGTGTCTGCATGTCGGCGTCAAGGACTTCAGCAACAAGTTGTTCGGGATTGATCTGCTTGCAATCCAGATAGAGATTCACTTTGCCTTTGGCGACCATCAGGGCTTCATTCAGCGTCAGGATACGAATCCCTGCAAATCGCGGGGCAAACCATGAACCCGCGTCGAGTCTTTTGAGCTCTTCGAGAGTCAGATCCTCGACTCGTCCGGTGCCGTCCGTCGTTGAGTCAACCGTGTCATCGTGGATGATCACGTGTTTCCCATCCTTCGTGAGTCTCACATCAATTTCGGCCCACTCGCAGTAATCCTGCGCACACATTTCGATTGCTACGGCAGAGTTCTCGGGCGCGGAACAGCTCATCCCCCGATGTACCATGACCTGAATCGCTCGCGGAGGCGTCACGGGTTCAGAAAAAGAAAAACGGGGCTGGGCGTCAGCGATCGTTGATTGCCACAGAAGCAGGGAAATAACCAAGGGAAATTGACAACGCATGATCTGTATTTCCCAGTTAGAAAAAATGAGATCGAGAAGAAGCGTGTTGTTGCGTAAAACACTCGTGCCGTCAGAAGTCTATTCGGGGCGTCCGATCTTTGTTGGCTTGAACCGAATTTTTCACGGAATCTTAATGAGCGATCCGCTCAATGTCTTTCTTGCCACGGCAGTAGGCACCGAAGGCGAAGAATGAACCAGCCATCAGGAGATAGCCGATGGCGACGTTCCATGATCGATAGGTTGTTGCAGTTTCCGATGACGGGGCTGCAAACGCGAAGAGGAAGTCGACGACATTTCCGTTGATCTGGTAGGCATGTGTCAAACCGATGGCCGCACAGACGGCACCGATCAATGACCATGCCGCAGCGGTGAAGAATTTTCGGTCAATCAAGAAGGCCGAGATCGCTGCCAGGATCATGCAGGTGAAAATGTAGCCTTGCTGCAGCGAGATCATTCCGTGCAGCACGAAGTCGTTGACGTTGGCTCGTGGATCGGCGACGAGAAGGTCTTGAAGCGTCTTCCCGCCTGATTTAAAGAATGCACCTTGTGTGACCGTGAATCCCCAGGCGGCTATCGCGGGAAAAAGCCCTACGGCAACGGCGGGGGCGTGCTCCTTGGAGACGACGGAAAAGGCTTGCGCGGTGATGATGATTCCGATCCAGAGCACGATCGCGATCCCGGATTCCATCGGGATCAGGCTTTCGATCAGACTGACGGCTCCTGTCAGACAGATTGCCGTGACCACCAGACCATTCAATGTTGAATATCCAGCTCGAGCCCCGAGCGCTTTCCAGCCGGGATGACCGATATAGATTGTTGTGGGGAAGCAACTACCGAATAGGGCGGCACAGATCGAGCCAACTCCGTTTGCAGCCAGCGATGATCGGGCTCCGAATTTGTCTCCGGCCGCCTCTGCAGATTCGATGTTTTGCAGGCTTCCAATCAGATTGAACAACCCCATCGGAACAATCACCGACAAAAACCCGACCCACTTCGATGGATCTGCCAGCAGTTCGAAGACTCGCGCACCAACGAAGTGAGGCCAGTAAAACTTCAATTGCTGGGTAGCGTTTCGGACCGCTTCAAGGTTCATTGTTGATTCAGTCAGGAACGGCGCGGCAGCGGGAATAAGCCCTCCGATGGCAGCCATCAACCAGGCAATTCCCGTCCCCAGCATGACGGCAACAAGTCCGCCTGGAAGGTGCCAGGGGAAGGGAACTTGAGCAAAATAGGTGATCAAAACAATCGCCAGCGGCAACATGGCGATCAAAGGCTTTTGGAAGATTTGTAGTGCGAAGCTCATGGAGATGAATCCGATCGCGATCCCTGCCAGCGTCGATAACAAGGCGGCGCGAGGGGTGCGGTAGCGAATTGCGTCGGCAACAAACGCGCCGAAAAACTCGATCAAACCGCTGCCGATACAGGCGACCAGCCCCATTTCCCAGGCCAGTCTGGCAGCGGCGTCGTTCGTTTGACCTTCCCCCAAAGCCTTACTGTAAACGGGAATCATGACGAAAAAGACGTAGACGAGAAGGGAAGGGGTGTTGATCCCGTAAGGAAGTGCCGTGACGTCGTTACGGCTTTCTTTCAGTGCCAGCTGACGGGCTTGCCAGGCGTAAAAGATATTTCCGATCAGGATGCTGACTGCGGCACCGGGCAGAATATGCTGAAACAGCAGGTAAGCTCCGTCGCCCGTCATCCCACAGAGCCCTTTACAGAGTGTCAGGATTAACAGCAATTGAATCAGATTGTCGACAAACAGACCAAAGAAGCCGTCGAGATCACGGCGGACAATTAAGCGATATTCAGAAGACAATTCCTGGTCCCATTCATCTGAAAATGAATCTTTGCGGTATTTGGGGTAAATCTCTTGTCCTTACCCGCTTTTTCCACGACTTCAATCGTGATTTGCTGCCAGTAGCCATTAATTAACGCGATCAGATCGGTCCTTATCTCGTCGAATACCAAATACCACTCTTAACTCCAAATATCCAGCGGATGTCGAAAGCACAGCGAAGTCGGCACATTTTTCAGCCCGAAAAGCGAGCGGATAAGAGTCGGAGTCAGGCTCGTCTTCGGATGCCACCCCGGGTATTGATCCAATCAATCCCGAACTTCTCTGTAAACGCAAGGGAATGCCGCTCGTCATAAAATGGCTGGAAAATAGAGACTTCTTACGGCGTGATAGAACGTTTCTTCCGTACTCGATACTCTTCGCCTTGCTGTTTTGGTGAGGGCTACTGCACTTACAGGACAATAGGCTTTTGCGAAACTGTGTCTCCAGGGTAGATTTCGAAATCCACCTTCCCACCAGGGCTGGTATTCGCTAACCCTGCAGGGCAAGGACACGCATTAAAACGTTTTCATTGAACTCGATATTTATCCGCAATGAACCGGCCGGAGGTGGTTCAATTCAATATCGTTTGCGAAGGACATTTGTCGTAGAGCCTGAATTGTGTCTTGCCGTCGCAATGCGATTCAGCCGCGATCGATTCACTCTCGCGTTGGGTGGCGAACTGGCCCGATTCATCCAGGACGATGGCAAGCTCTTCGGCATTCAGGCCTTTGAGTGGTGGTTGCCGCCATCCTCGACCACCACTTTTCGTCGTCACTTTTTCGAAATTGTTTTACGAGATAAAGGCGGATTTAGAATACCGGACGACGTCGACGGTGGATACCGCGACAGTTCGAACCGGAGACAGGCGGGTCGCAGACGACCCGCTACGCTTCAACGACAAGATCCGACTTTGGCCGAGCCTGACAAGCGAGAATCCATCCGTCTTTCTTCTCCGCAGCACTCAGTGCGTCTTGACATTCCATGTCGACGGTCCCTTCGATCAATCGCGTTTTGCATTGACCGCAAATCCCTGAGCGGCATTCATAGGCGAGCTCAATCGAAGATGCCTCCGCTGCCTCGAGCACAGTCGTGTCAGATGTCACATCCGCGCGGACATTCGAAAGAGCAAAAGAGACCGACCTCGTTAAAGACGTGATCTCTGGCGGAAATGGGAAGGAGGCTTCATTCGATTCTTTAGCCTTAAAGAGCCCATTCGAGTCTTCGACCGATTCGGTTGGCGACAGCTTCGCCTTATTCGGTCCAAACACTTCTGTTTTGATGAGAACTTCAGGCAGGCCCATACTCAAGAGCATGTGTTTCGTTGCACTCATCATCTCATTCGGGCCACAAAGATAGACTGGAAATCGCTTGAGATCGGGAACAAAACCTCTCAGCAAAGCCTCTGTGGCACGGCCTCGTCCACCTTTCCACATGTTGTCGGGAGCACAGCGGGTCAGGGTCACGCAGACATTCAGTCGAGGAAATCGGCGCTTTAACCACTGTATCTCATCGTAAAAAATGAGATCCAGCTCAGTTTTAGTAACAATCAAAAAATAGATCTCACCGGCCCAGGCCCGATCAGTCAAATAGCGAAGGATAGACATTAAGGGAGTAATCCCAACGCCCCCCGCAATCAATAAGACGCCAGGTGATTCTTTCCCTGTAAACACAAATGTGCCGTAAGGCCCCGAAACGTTAAGGACATCGCCCACCTTGATTTGATCGTGCAGGAAAGGCGATGCGATACCCATCGGCTCGCGTTTGATCGAAAGTTCACAGGCATCTGTCCGAGTCGGTGACGATGCGATGGTATAGGACCGATTGACCCGTTTACCATCAATCGTTAACTGGATGTTGAGGAACTGCCCTGGCTTGTACGCGAAAGGTAAAGACCCTTCGTCGCCAGGTGTCAGGCGAAACGTTTTAACGTCATGTGTTTCCTGAAAGATAGCCGCGACCTTCAATTCGCCTTTCCACCCATGTACAGGCTTTGTGGAATCGACGGCAACCTCGCGTGAGCGAGCAGGTGCGAGACTGACCGTCACGTCGCTGAAAGGGATTTTCGTTGGCTTTTTTGCCGCCTCTCGAAGCTCAAAAAAGTGCCGCAAAAAGCGACCACAAAGCAACACTGAAAGTACTGCGGCAAATGCAAGTGGTTGCCGAACATCGGACTTAACCAGCATGTAGTAGTGAACCACCCCCAGAATGGCAACGAAATACGCGAGTCGGTGAAGTCTCTTCCATCGTGTCGTACCCATGATTCGAATCATCGAGTTCGTCGATGTCACGGCCAGTGGAATCATCAAAAAAAATGCCGCCGTACCGATCTGCAGATATCGCCGCATCCAGATTTCATGGAGTGCACTAGTGACATTCAGTGCTCGGTCAAATCCGATATAGATGACGACGTGCAGGATGGAATAGAAAAAACCGTAAAGCCCAAACGCGCGCCGAAATGCGATCCAGCCACCCCACCCCGTAATCCAACGTAACGGAGTCATGAGCAATGAAATAAGCAGAAACAAGAGAGAAAGGATGCCTGTCACATGCAGCGCATAGTTAACGGAATTCACCCCGAGCTGGCCCCGGTACGAATCCCACGCCAGGATCAGCGACGGAACTGCGCCATTGAGAATAACCAGCAATCGAAAGTACTGAAGTTGATTCATGTTTTTAATTATCAAAACAACGATGTAGCATATTCAAAACACCGGGAGCAAAATGACCTCAAGGAAAGCTTCACCTAGAAGTGCTTCGACAAGTCCAGATCTGCATAGAGGTCGGCGACCTGCTCTTCATAGCCGTTGAACATCAATGTCTTCCGTCGACCTGATTCTCCGATCCGCTGTTCGGTTGCCTGACTCCAGCGCGGATGATCAACATTTGGATTGACGTTCGCATAAAAACCATATTCGCGCGGGGCATACCGATTCCAACTGGTTTTTGGCCGATCGGCGACGAGGGTCAACCGGACAATCGACTTGATTCCTTTGAAGCCATACTTCCAGGGAACAACCAATCGAACCGGGGCGCCGTCTTGTGGCGGCAACGTCTTTCCGTAAAGCCCCGTTGCGAGCAGCGTCAAAGGATGCATGGCTTCGTCGATTCGAAGACCTTCAATGTACGGCCATTCGAGTGCGGCGGTTTTTTGACCCGGCATCCGGACAGGGTCAAACAGGGTCTCGAAGGCAACATACTTCGCATTCGCCATTGGCTCAACAGCCTCTAACAGATGTGCAAGTGGCACTCCGCCCCAAGGGATCACCATCGACCAGGCTTCGACACATCGCATTCGATAAACACGCTCCTGCGGAGGACTGATCGCATGCAGTTGGTCGATTGTAAAACTGCGAGGCTTGTTGACCATTCCGTCAATGACCAGTTGCCAACCGTCGGTCCTGAAATCTTTTGCGCCCCGCGCGACCGCTTCTTTCTGGGTCGTGAACTCATAAAAGTTATTGTAATTGACGATACTGAGTTCTGACGTTGAAGGTTCGTTCACCCGCCACCCGCGAACGATCAGTTCCCGATCCGCTTCAGTCGTCGCCTCGAATTTAACAGCCTGAGCCGAGACAGCATCGATTTGTTTCGCCGGATTGAACCAGCGATAGACCGAAGCTGTGGCGATTGCCGTCCCCGCAGCAACTCCCGTCCGCAGAAAACATCGGCGATTGAAATACACAGATGGTGGAGTGATTTCGGCGTCTGAAATCGTTGAAATGTCTCGCACGTTAAACGTCCTCTTAAGATGTCACCTATGGCCCGGCAATCGACTGCAAATTCACGCAATATCATCGTTACTAAACGCATCATAAACTCAGTGCGGACGCGCCGGTAATCGCTCCCGTCGAACGGGACTGAACATAAGCAACGACTCGTGAATGCTTCGGCTTGACAAATGAACGTTCAAATTCAAACGCCCCTTCGAGGGAGTCAAGTGGGATCACTTGAAAGCTTTTGACAACCCAGATGTGCGAAAGTTTTCGACCACTGTTTTCACCTCGGGGGACGGACACGGATTCTAGATCGGTCGCCACAGCAATATTAAAGACTTCATCAACCATCTGCCGGGTTTTCGAATGCGGACCGGTGATTTGGTATCGAAATGACAGCCGGCTCTGATCTTCGATCTCCAAGGCAGAGAGGGCGATCAAGTGTTTGGCGGGAGTCTCAAGAGCTTTGCGAATTTTCTGATCCGAGAGTCGCCGGTCTGAGCCCACAAATTCCGAAGTTCCGTTCACGATCAGCTGAGGTGTGTAAGTATCGCTTTTGAGAAGCTCGGCATACTCTCGCTGCCGATCAGAAAACGCCACCTGACTGAACGGATCTTTCCAGCCGAGTCGGTTCCAATAGTCGACATGGAACGAAAGCGGGAACACATTCTGGTCCAGCATAGCTGCAACGCCCTCGATTCGTCGAAGGTTTTCGTCAGCCGGGGGGCAACTGCTGCAACCTTCTGACGTGAATAGTTCGACGACGGCAATCGACAGGCTTTCGTTTCTTTTCAAGCCCGACTTCGCGCTACTGCGTCCCTCGGCAAATGCTGTCGGTTGACGCACGTGCGTCAGCCAAAACGCGCCGCCAAACAATGCCATGGTCACGTAACCGACAACAATTGTTTTTGAACGGAAATACGTCATTGGAATATTCTTTCTTATTTTTCGCCTTAGAACGCAAAAGTATTTAGCGGCGAGGGACGCGTGACTTGAGATAGTGAGTTCTCGCCAGGCGCACCTTGGGAAAAGCATCGACAAGATTGGGAAAGCCTAATGGTTACTTGTTCGTCGCATCGCTTTTTTCCGTTTTACCATCCGACATATTGTTCATTTCTGGGCCGCCCATCTTGTCCGTTTTGGACATCTTGTCCATTGAAGGCATCTTGTCTTCCAACATCATGTTCCCGGACATCTTGGAATCAGATGACATCATCGGGCTCGACATTTCCATTTTAGGTTTATTCGCGGGGGTTGCGCCACAACCACTGACGAAAAGGCAAACACCAAGTAGACTACAGGACACAGCAGCGGTAATTGTGTAGCTCTTCATAGAAACAATCTCCTCGCAGAAAATAGTTGGGACTCGTGAATTCGCGGGTTTCAATTCAGCGATTCCGACGTCAACACTCGGTCGGGTGAATTGTCTGATTCACGGCAGCGTCACAGCATTAGATGCAACGATCTGCGAGAGGTTACAGCAAACACAAATTCAATGCCGACTTAGAAAGAGTGTCGGCACACCTGCCGCCAAATGGGAACAAACGAGTTTGTTCCACCTGATCCCGATATAGATCCATTATTCCTGCGAGGACGGAATCAAAATCGGGGTGTTCATCAGTTTTCGGATGCCTACACATTATTATCGGCGGGTTACACTCCGAACAGGACCATCACTCAACGGTCATTCATCGTACAGCCGTACCTGGGAATTTCCTTCCGACGTAATCCAACCGCGATACAAGCCTTCGCTGTTTCGAGCCGTCGTAAATTGGCCAGATTTATCAAGGACAATCGCAGCCCCTTCAGCATTGACACCCTTCAGCTGTCGGTTGATGACGTCTTCAACCGCCTCTTTCGCCGTGACTTTTTTATATTTGATCTGCGAGACGATCTCGTGCGACACTGCGAAGCGAATAAAGAATTCGCCATGACCGGTACACGAGATCGCGGCTGTTTCATTCTCCGCATAAGTACCCGCACCAATGATGGGCGAATCACCAACTCGACCAAACATCTTGTTGGTCATTCCGCCCGTCGATGTCCCAGCAGCCAGATTTCCATTCTTGTCGATCGCAACCGCGCCGACAGTTCCAAAATGCGGTTTTCGAAGAGCAGGGGTTTCCGAGGTGGAGTCATCTCCACAGTTCCCTTTTTTCTTTGCTTCTTCAGCGGCTTCCTGCTTCCAGATCTCGTTGATTGCATCCCATTGGTGCTTGGTCCAGAAGTAATTTGGATCGACGATTTCGAGCCCTTGCTTCGTGGCAAAGACTTCGGCTCCACGTCCAATCAGCATGACGTGCTTGGATTTCTCCATCACGGCCCTGGCAGCAGTGATCGGGTTCTTGATGATCGTAACGCTGGCAACCGAGCCTGCCTTTTTGGTTTTGCCATCCATAATGGAGGCATCCATTTCATTACGGCCTTCATGGGTGAAAACGGCTCCGCGTCCCGCGTTCAGAACCGGATCATCTTCCATCACGCGGATCGCCGCTTCGATCGCATCCAGACTCGACGCACCTTCATCAAGCTTCTGCTTTCCCGCTTTGAGAGCCGCGTTGAGCGCGGCCCGGACTTTCACCTCTAGCTCGGGAGTCATGTCCTTCTTGTCTTCGCCGATTCCGCCATGAATTCCCAACACGACGCGCGGCGTGACTTCGTCTCCTGCACCAGAGTTTTGATTCGCTGTCAAGATCGTCATTCCAATTAGCAGACACCATCGAACCATTAAGGCACCTCGTGTGAAGAGTGTTCCTCGTTATGCGTATGTTTACGCCCGTTGCCATCGTCGAAAGGAGTATATCAACGAAATTGTTGACGTGCATTCTGTACGGCGGGAATGCTGATAAACGCGAAGTGCACTGGCGAGCGAAGACGCACGCCAGTCGCGCACGCCATAGAGACGCAGCACCCGTTTCAGCGAATGGAAGACGAAGAAAGGAGATATCTAAACACTAAATCTGAACTAATTGACGCTAATCAGATTTCGTTACGACGGTGTCACAGGGTCTGCTTGGCAACGCTTGAAGAATCGGCTGAACGCCGATCTGCCTGAGCCGATGGCTTCGAGTTAAACGTGATTGCGGAGAATTACGCGGACGAAGTATTCTTTAACGACATCGGGATACACAACCTCCAATTGACATAAAACGCAAAACCAGACTAAAAGATCCACTATTCTGCCGCGACAGAAATGCCGTACACAATTCAAGGAATCAAACTCGTCAATAGCACTTCGAAACGTTGGTATTGACCCCGTTTGAGCGATGGCTAAGCTTCCGTCGCCTTGCATCGGCAGAATCCGCAGGACGCGGATGTTCGCGTCACAAAATATACCGTTATTCGTCGGAGTTCCAAGGAGGGAACATGATGAAACGCTGGTTCTCAAGCGCTTTGATTGGAGTTTATCTCACCGCTTTGTCGGCCGGACTCGTTTCTCAAACGATGAATTTCGGGTCGGCATCGCATCCAATCATGTATTTTTTTGTCTGGGACATGTTCTGCGGCTGGTCCTCGCATGAGATTCGATATCATGTGATTGGTGAAGGGGAAAGCGGGACCTACTATGAATTGGCACCCGGCCCCTGGAAGCAATTCATGCCTTATGGTGACATTCCGCGGTCTCACTACGATGTTCTGGGAAATGCTCACCGCAAAATGGCATTGGTTGCACTGGCTCGGACAGAGCATGAGCCGATTCATCGAGTCGTCATTCTCGAAGAGGTCTGGCCGAAGAAATACAACATGTCTGATCGCTCATGGGCGAACAGGTTTGACGAACCAAAGGATCGAATCAGCTATTTCTGGCAGCGTTCTGAGATGACGGAAGATGGCCGGGTTATCAGTGTTGTTCCAGACTATCTCTCATACCTGCAAACAAAAACCGTTGCAGACAACCCAAGACTGATTCAGGACCTCAATCGAGGTCGGGATCATTACGTGATCAGCCCATATCAGCGATACACGTCGGATGAGATGAGCAACGACTGACTTCGGAGTTGCCGTGGTTTGCAGACTTCCGTAATTCCGGGGCATAAACAGGGAGGTTGAAATATGTCAGATCTTGAGAATGCGATCCGCCGAGTTCAAAAGTTCTTTTTCGATGAAGAAGTTCCCTTCGGACTGGCGCTGTGCCGTATTTGTCTGCCGCTCGTACTGATGGGGATGGTATTGCCTCGCTGGTCGGTCTGTCGGGAGCTTTATTCCGCAGACGGAGCAACAGGTCAATTGTCCGTGGGTTTTGGCTATATCGATATGCTTCCCGAGTTTTCCGGCACCGTGGTCGCCGCACTCTATGCTGTGCTGATGTTTGCGATGGTCACGCTCAGTATCGGTTTTTGCAGCCGAATCTCGGCATTGATTGTGTGCGTACTGATGACGTACTTCAGCATGCTTGATTGCGTCAGCACGATGACAAAATATACGGCCATCGTCACTCATCTGACGTTCATTCTTTTTCTATCAGAGGCGGGTTCAATCTGGTCTGTCGATGCATGGCTTGCCAATCGCAAACGGAATATTGATCCGACTCAACCTCGATTTACGTATCCGAAGTCGGCGGCATGGCCTCGTCGATTGATGCAGTTCTTTATCGCTGCGGTCTATTTTGGTGCGGGCATCACAAAAATCCATACTCCCAGTTTTTTTACAGGTGATCAACTTCAGTATTGGATGCTGACCAATTTGAATTACCAGCATCGATTGGGAGAATTGCTGAGTGGTTATCCGATTCTGCTGGTTGCCTTCGGCTACATTGTCGTTGTCTGGGAACTGGCCTTTGTCTTCTGTTCATGGAAAAGCTCGTGGCGATTCATCATGTTGCCTGTGGGCGTTCTATTTCACTTTATGACGACGTTGACGCTGGGATTGCTCATGTTCCCAATGGTCTGCTACTGCACCTACATGTCTTTCATTGATGAAGAAGACATCCAGAAATTCAGTGCCTGGGTGCGGCGTCAAATTCGCCACTTCAGCGGCCTCAAATTTGCCTACTCGAAGCTGATTGAGTTCCGAGACTTCTTGGGAGACCGGCCTCAGTGGCAAACACCTGCTCGACTCGCGTTTGCAGTTGCGATTCCTGTCGTCGCCATGGCGGGGATTCAGATTGAGTATCAAATGGACAATTACGGTGAGCGTCGGCCGGAAGGTCGGCATCAGCTTGTCGCCATCGAACCCGAACGGGCCCGGATGATGCTGGCTCCAGTACAGCCTCAACGCGATATCGACAAGTTTTTCGCCGTCGACATGGGGACCTTTCTTGCCAGTGACATCGTGGCAAATCGTCGAACGTCTTTCCGACAGGGTGAACGTGTCATCGCTCAATGCAGTTTGACGCCCCCTCACGAAGATATGGTCGTCGAATGTAAGATTCGAGATTCAGAAAATCGGATCGTCGAGAAGAGATTAGAGATTGCCACGCGAGAAATGCTTCGCGTCAATCTTCGCTTTCAAATCACGGATGAAATGCGCCCGGGCGAATACTACATGAACATCGAAACCGCTGGCCGGCACGTTTTGAAAAAGAAGTTCACGGTACTTCCCAAGTATGGTACGGTCGCTTCACGGTGATTGACATGGCCTTTTGTTAAGCACCGAAGCATAGACATCCCGAATCTGCTTTGTCATCGTCTGGTGGCGGAACTGGTCTGTAAACCGAGCACGGCCAGTTTCACCAAGACGATTCCTCAGTTGCGGATCACTGGCCAGTTTGCAGAGGGCTTCGGACAATTCTGGAATCGCGCGAGGGGGAACGAGACAGCCTGTCTCGCCCGTAATGACCACTTCTTTGGCACCATCAACGTCATAACTGACGACAGGCTTTCCTGCGATCATGCCTTGGGGAAGAACCCGAGCCAGCCCCTCCCAGACGCTCGTATGGACCACGATATCCATGGCGTGAACGAGTTCGGGGACTTTTTCGGGGGGGACAAGCCCTGCGAAAATAAAATAATCTCGCAGTCCGAGTGATTTCAGCTCTTCTTCGAATCCTTGTCTTAAGATGCCATCGCCAACAAAAAGAAAGCGAACTGATGGGAACTTCTCGACGACGGCTTTTGCCGCGCGGATAACGTATTCGTGGCCTTTGAGTGGAAACAGGCGAGCAACCTTTCCGATGACGACATGTTCGGGCAATAAGCCGAGTTCAGCACGAACCTGTCCTGGCGGTCGAACGGGTGACAGGAATGGTTCAACATCGAAACCGCTGTAGACAGTGACAAACTTATCACGAGTTGCCACGCCGGCGGTAACGTACTGATCTGTCATCGAGTCGCAGACGGAAATGAACTTATCAGTCATTTTGCCGGCCCAGCACTCGAGGCCTTTGTATAAATTGAATGCGAGCGAGCTTTGACCGTAATGAAATGCAGAACCGTGAATTGTATGCACACAAGGGATTTTCAGCTTCGCAGCCGCCGCTCGACCGATGATCCCCGCCTTCGATGAATGCGTATGAAGCAAATCGGGCTTCATCTCGCGCAGCATTCGTATCAACTGACGATAAGTTTGCCAGTCATGCCAGGGATGGATTGCCCGTTGTGACGATCCGATCAGTCGCAAGTCCAGCCCTCCGTTGCGTGCCCGTTGTTCCAGCGAGCCCTCAGGCCCCACGCCCGGGCCGGCAATCAACGTCACTCTGTCTCCAAACAGATGGTGTTGATCTTCGACCGTCAGCAGCGTGTTTTCTTGTGCACCGCCGATGATCAACCGCGTGATATAGTGAACGATATGCATGGAGTGCGACAACTAAAATCCGTGTGCTACTGCTTGACAGTCTTCGGTCAAACAGAGCTCGTCTCATGTTTTAACCAACGGTGAACTCACTGCGTCTCCGAAGACTCTGATGCAGTGGCATGCGTTCCATATTCAATCGATGACAAATCGATTACTTCTGAGATTCACTGGCAATTGCACGAGCCAGTTTCTCGATATCCGCGCGGCTGACATTTGAATCGTGGTTTGACAGCCATTCGACTTCGGACCTCGCTTGCTGCCATCGTTCAGACTGATAACTGAGAATGCCACGATACATATGATCCGGGCCGGAATCGGGCGAGATGACCAATATGGCATCGGTATATCGCAGCATTCGTTCCACCTCGTGCGTCTCGGACGCCGATCCAAAAAGATTACGCAAGATCCTTTCCAGCGTCGCTTGCGGCGTGATGGAATCGAGGAACGAATCCTTCCAGGGTGAGTCGCTCAGTTCTTCGAATTTCGCTCTGGCATCTTCCGCTGTGAGCAGGCGACCACGATCAAACGCATCGACCAATTGCGGTGAACCGATTTTCGGCTCATGCCGAGACAAAAAATGTCTCGGCATGCCGACACCGACAACATTCAAACCCAGCCGCTTGGCAATTTCGATGTACAAGACGGAAAGCGTAATTGGCAATCCCTCGCGATCATCCAGCACTTCATTAAGATAACTGTTTGAACGATTGTCATAATCAGTACGGCTTCCGTGAAAACCCTGTTCTTCAAACAGGTATCGATTGAGTGCCGTCAGTCGGACATCTTCGCTCGCCTCCTCGGCGACCACGTTCTTAATTTGCCTGACATGGCGTTCAACTTCCTGAATGTAACCTTCCATTTCCAATTCTGGATTATCCAGCTTGGCAATTAAGAGTGCTCCTCGTATGAGGTCGACTTTTTCGGCTTTAACGACTTTTTGAAACTCGGCAATCGTTCTTGCCGCGTTGACATCCATCGCAACCTTTCGGACACGAGCAGCTCTTAAATCCAGCGCCTTGGCTTCTTCCTCGAGAAGATCAACGACGCGGGTATCTTCGATTGCCAATGCCTGCACGGCAGCGGCATTCGCGACATCCTCGGTACCAATCCCCTCGATCACCTTGGAGATACGAGAAACCAGTTCATCAGATGCTCGCTGCTCGACTGTCTCGCCGACTCGAAATCCTTTGAATTCTGCTTCTGTCTGACGGAATTTGCAGAGTCCGACCTGGCCTGACTTATAATTGGAGTCGTTGGTCTCAAAAGTGAGTTCCCCGTTCAAATAACAAAGGATTCGGTTCGATTCGACCCGGATTTTCAACGAATTCCAACCCTCTTTTTTCAAAGACTTCGGTCGTGCTTCGCGAAGAACGGCCCAGGAATAGACATCGGGACCATCAAACCGACTGAGCCTGACACCGCCATTACTGGGATAGAAACCGTAATGCTTATCTCCGCCATCAGAATGGATGACCAATCCAGCCGCTCCGTCCCCCGGAGTGAATTTCACCTGAACTCCGACTTCAAACGGAATGGCTGGCACGGCCTGAGTCGATAAACACAAGGCTCTTCCACCGAAACCTCCTCCTCGACCGTCGACGGAAATCTGGCCCGCACGTTGGCGCCATCGGCCGCCTGGAAGTACTGACCACTCGTCGGGGTCCATCGCCCCAATTGTTAACCAACGGTTCATGGGGATCGGGTTCGGCTTTTCAAGCAGTGGTTTGAGCGAATTGATGCAGATTGCAAAGCCAAGATTTTCAGTTTTCAAGGATTTTAACGTCAGCAGCCCATGCACCCGACCTTGCAGATCGAGCAAGGGACCGCCGCTGTTTCCCCGTTCGATGGGTAAGGCGATCTGCAGCATCGACCGCCCTTCGATGTCACGGCGTCCTGATAAAACGCCGCTCACGACGCTTCGTTCAAGCCCCAATGGGTTGCCGATCGCGACAACAGCTTGTCCTTCCTGCAGATCATCGGAATTTCCGAGTGGGAGTGCCGGAAGATTCCGAGCATCAATTTTCAGCACCGCGAGATCCTGTGAACGTTCTGTCGCATGAATGGCGGTGACATCAAACTTTCTGCCATCTTGTAGTTCGACTCGAATGGGTCGCGCTTCACCAATCACATGCAAATTTGTAGCGATTAAACCGTCATCCGAGATGATGACTCCCGCACCCAATCCCTGGTTTTGTCCGTCGCGACCGGTAAATGTGACCACCACCACGGACTTCTTCGCGACTGCCGCCAACTCTTCGACGGTCTTATTCACAGGTGGTTTCGCTGCCAGTACGGCATCAGTGCCGATCTCGGCCGAGTTACGCGTTGCTTCTTTTGCAGGGCGATCCTGAGCACAGATCGAGTCGCATGCGGACAAAAGGATCGCCAGCAAGATCATAGATCGAACAATACCGACCATCGGAGAATCCTTTTTGCCCAAGGCAAAACCAAAAATGGCAAATCGCTATCAGGATTCTACGCGTCGCTACAAGATGCGTCCAACGAATGCGGCTTTTACTGCGGCAAGGTTTCGGAAGTTCGACGCGAGTCATTGACGACTCACATTGTGCCGTAGAGTCGTCAGACGCGGATCGATTCGCTAATCTGCGCGTTTCCCACGAAAACCCATTCGGCGGCGTAGGTTGAGTTTGTTTCGTCGTCTTTTGGAAGGATGACCTGTGAATCTTGCGACGATTGCCTGGAAGAGTATCCGTCAGCGCGGGCTGGCATCGACATTGACCGCATTGAGTGTGGCACTGGGTGTCATGCTGATGGTCGCGGTGCTGGTCATCTACGGAATCCTTCAAAGTACATTCAGTCAACGGGCGATCAATTACGATTTGATCGTGGGGGCGAAGGGAGATCCACTTCAACTGGTGCTCAGCACCGTCTATCACATCAGTCCGCCGATTGAAAACCTTCCCTATCGATACTATCTCGACTTGAAGAAAGATCCCCGAGTCAGTGTCGCGATTCCCGTCGCCATGGGAGATACGACGGAGCAGGGGGGGTTCCCGATCGTTGGCACTGTTCCAGAATTCTTCGACGTCGATTACGCCCCGAACCATCCTTTCCTGGTGAAGGGGCATGGATTTCGACGTGATTTCGACGCCTATATCGGAGACCGGGTGGCTCGTGAAAACGGCTGGGGACTGGGAACCAAATTAAAACTGGTTCATGGCGGAGCCGAAACGGGTCACGTTCACAATGAAGAATTCGAAGTTGTGGGATTGCTCGCCCCGACAGGGACGCCTCATGATAAGACAGTCTATGTAAACCTGAAGGGTTTTTATCAGATTCAAGGACACGATAAGCCGCTGAATGAAGCGATTGTGCGTGAGCGAAAGTTTTTTGGTGAACCGGCATTCACGCCAGAAGAATTAGAAACCGAGATTGCGAGAATTAAAAAGAAGTATGGCGTGCATGACCATGGTGCCGACGACCACGCCCAACATGCACATTCCCATGATTTGCCCGATGTCCAAAAGGAAGTCACCGCCATTCTCTTGCAGTGCAAATCCCCGATTGCGGCGAATCTGTTAGGCGGTGAACTGAAAAAAGGGAATCAGGCACAAGGGATCAATCCCATCGTACCCATGCAGAAGCTTTTGACAGAGTTCCTCGGGCCTGCGCAGTCATTGCTCCTGGTGATGACATCACTGATTGTTCTCGTGTCGGGAATTGGAATTTTCGTCAGCATCTACAATTCGATGTCTGCACGACGGCGTGAAATTGCAATTATGCGTGCATTGGGCGCGCAACGCGGGACCGTGCTGTCGATCATCCTGGCAGAATCAATTATCCTGTGCGTCGGAGGGGGATTGCTGGGCCTGCTGCTGGGACATAGTCTTGTTTTCGCTGCCGCACCGATAGTCGCCAGTAAGACAGGTTTGATTGTCGATCCGCGCGCGTTCTCACCATACGAATTTATTCTGTTTCCGGTGCTTTTTGCTCTCGGTGTACTTGTCGGTTTCCTTCCCGGCATGACCGCCTATCGAACGGACGTTGCCGAATCTCTAAATAGCTAAGTACTGACCTGTGCGAAATGTGAATTGAAATCCAGCCATTAGTCACATACGTTCAGTCAACGTCGTTTGAAGCCAAGCCTAGACTTCAGGTGAAACGCGAGTAAGCTTTTGATTGAACGATACCGGGCTGCAGCGATCCGGTAATTGCAGACACTTAATTTAAAGGGACTATCATGGACGACGTCCAAACCCGACGACGAAATTGGTTGAAGAACAGCCTTATCACCAACTGCCTGCTGGTCGCGATTCTGGCCGTCACTGTTTTCGGGCAGGCACAAGCGTCAAAGACAATTGGGGTTCGTGTCGTTGACAAAGCGGGATATGACAAAGTCATCGCGGCGAATAAAGGGAAAGTAATCGTCGTCGATTGCTGGGCAACATGGTGTGTCCCATGCCGTAAAGCGTTTCCAAAAACGGTCGAATTGAGCAAGGCCTATGCTGATAAGGATGTCGTCGTTGTTTCTCTATGTTTCGACGGAGCGGTGAAAGGACAAGCTCCCGAACCTGTGAAACAGTTCCTGGCCCTGAACGACGCTTATTTTGAAAACCTTCTCAGCTCCCTGGACATTTCGGAGGAAGGGGCAGAGGCTTTCGACATTCCTGACGGAGCCTTGCCCCACTTCAAAATCTATGGCAAGGACGGAAAAGTATTCAAAGTGTTTAAAAGCGGTGAAGATAAAGAGTTCAAACACGAAGATATCGAAGCGGCAGTGAAATCGGCTCTGAAGGCTCAAAAGAAATAAGCCTCTCCAGAAATCTCATCGACCTGGAAAGGTCGCATCGAGTTTTGCCATTGGCCGTACGTCATCAAAAAATCGGCTTACGTATCTTGCAATGGCCGAAATGAGAATGAGGTTCGGTTTTAAAAATCTGCCATTCCAACGAAGAATGACTTATTGTGAATTTGACAATCCCGACAATCGACTGTTCTGCCCAGGATCCATTCCAAGCCTTGGCCGATTTGCGAAGAAAATTAAGCCCACAAGGTGACGTCGTTTCGGAAGCAGGGCGTCAACGGACAATGGCACTGTTCGGTGAGCCATTGGCTCCACGTCAGGTAGTCCAGCGGATCTGCGGCGATGTCCGTGAGCGCGGGCTTGCTGCCGTGTTGGAATACACCTCGAAACTCGATGGAAAAAGTCTGAGTCTCGAGACGATGAGGGTCGGGCCGGATGAACTTTCAGCGGCCCATGCGGCATGCGACAAATCGTTTTTAGCGACGATTCGCCGCATTAGTGAGAACATTATCGAGTTTCAATCTCGTATTCTGCACGAAGATGTGCAACTTATTCGCCAGGATGGCTTGAGCCGTGTCGAGTTGCGGCAACGATATCTCCCCTTAAGGCGAATTGGAATTTGTGTCCCCGGCGGCGCCGCAGCGTATCCCTCCACGGTGCTGATGACCGCCGTTCCCGCAAAAACGGCGGGCGTGAAAGAGATTGCCGTCGTCGTCCCTCCGACGGAATTTGGTGGATATAACCAGTCACTACTCGCCACTTGCGCCGAAGTCGGGGTCACCGAGGTCTACAGGATCGGAGGCGCTCAGGCTGTCGCAGCGATGGCCTACGGCGTCGAAGGTCTACCACGCGTCGACAAGATCGTCGGGCCAGGAAACCTGTTCGTCGCTCTTGCGAAACAACACGTTTTCGGCGAAGTCGATATTGACAGTATCGCGGGCCCGAGTGAAGTTGTGCTGCTGGCTGATGATTCAGCGATCGACCGATACATCGCATCCGATCTGATTTCCCAAGCTGAACATAGCCCCGGTTCAGGAGTCTTAATTACCTGGCATGCTCCGTTGATCGACGGTGTGCGGAACGAGTTGGTCAGACAGCTCGGGCAGCTTCCTCGAGGTGATCTTGCGCTGAACAGCTTGAATGGTTACGGAGCATTGATTCTTGCTCGCGATGAAGCCCAGGCTGCGGAACTTGCAGACTGGCTCGCACCTGAACACCTGCACATATCGACCAAAGATCCCGAAAGATTACTGGATCGAATCCAGAATGCGGGAGCAATCTTTATGGGCCACAACACACCGGTCGCCGTGGGGGACTATTTCGCCGGGCCCTCACACGTGTTGCCGACGGGTGGAACCGCTCGTTTTGCGAATGGGCTTTGTGCCAACGATTTTCTTAAACGATCAAGCGTCATCTCGTACAACCGGGAAGCCCTTGATGACGCGGCTGACGATATTCGTCGGATCGCGGCAGTAGAAGGATTGACTGCGCACAGCGCAAGCGTCGATGTGCGGCTTGATGACTAAAAACAAGTGGCCAATCTCACACGAGTCAACCTGGGCAACTATCGCGAGACAAGGCAATCTAGGAGACCTGCGCGGCAACGGGCGACGGATTTGCCCTTAAAGTCGTTAGAGTCCGCTTAACCATGTGAAGCCAATCGTTTGGCGCAACCGATCCGATGACTGTCTGGAGTGTTGCAAGGCATTCCACGTCGTTCGAGTTCGCCAAAGGATTTGCGAATGGTGATTTTTCGTGCGAACAATGCGTTATGGTCTCGCCGAATGCAGTTCTCGGCGTTTGCGGGACTTGTGTCCATTTCGATCCTCGCCGGCGGTTCCCAAGGTCTACGAGCCGATTGGTTTTCGTTTAAGAAAAACCCGCCTCCTGCCGACGCTCTCGAACCACAGACAAACGAAGGATTCGACAGGGCGATCCGCAACTTGTTGAAAGAAGCTAATCGGCTGGAGAAAAAGGGGGAACTGGACCAGGCGATCATCCTTGCGGATCGCGCGGCGAAGATCTCAGAGGAATCCTCAAGTCTCGTAAAAGTCTCATCGGACATTTCAGCACCAGTGCTGTCTGAATATGCAAATTCGCTTCGCAAAAAAAAGCATCAGATTGAGCTCGAATTAAAGCGTGCAAAAAGGCAAAACACGAACGCTACTGTGATTGAATCAAGTCGTTTGGCGAAGGAAACTTCAGCGAAAGACAAGGCAAGTCATCCCCCAAAGGCCAAGCCCCCTGCCGCTGTGGCCGCAGTTTCAATTCCTGTTCGGAGTAAAGAGAACTCCGAAACTGCCTTGGAATCAACCTTTGGCGACGCCCCAAGTCCATCGCGACGAGAATCTCGTCTCAAAGATGCTTCATCGACTTCTGCAACTGCAAATAGTGTCTCCCGACACGTTAGTGACCCGGAACGCGACGATTTGAAGTTACCGGCCGAAAGCATAGCTGCGACAGCCAAAGCGGTTCGAACAACCACTATTGTTCCACCGACCGAAGAGCCCCCATTCGAACCGTTCGTCGAAGACGAATCTCGCCAAACGCATGCGCCGCAGGATATTCGTTCGTTTCCCAACGGGACTGTCGCAACAGAAGAAGTGGTCCAGACCGAGAGCGTCGATGCTCAACCTGACGCAGAGAATGTCACGTTGATTTCATCGTCTTCAATCGATTCAGGGAATTCAACGAACCTGCCAGAGACACAGGTGGTCAAGTTACGGTATCGCTATCGAGAAACCGAGCCACAAACAACCGTATCAAACAAATCGAAAAGTAACTCGAATGACATTCGAAATCTCGAAACTGAGTCAAACGTAAAGACCGCCTCACTCGCGGCCGGCGAGAGTCTAAACGAACGAGAAAAACAGACTCCCGCAGATCTTCGAGACGATGAATTTCCCGTCATACAAATCAAGGACTTGAGACAGACTTCGGAGATCTCATCTGCACTCGAACGGGGCGAGCCTCAACCAACGTCGATAATTTCGAAGGACGAATCCCCTGAAACTGGCGAAGAACCCCAATTTGCCCCAACGAAAACACTATCACCATTCCGCATACGGCGTACATTGAAGCTTCGGAATACATACAGCGTATTACCACTTCTTACTCCAATCGTTGCCCGGCCAGTACGTGAGCCGGTCGTTGGTCGGACTTCGATTGTCCATTGGCGACCTGCAAAAGAGTCGTTTTCCACCGCAACGGGCGATTCCAACGTGCAAAACAACATGATGACGGCAACATCGGCAGCAGAAATTCGCCGCATGCAAAGTGATAACGACAGATCCATTATCGATCACGTTTCAACCGGGATTCGACACGGGTCTGCACGAGACTTGGAAATTCAAACTGCCTCTGAGGCGGTAACTGATTTACGGGATGAAAGCAAAGCCAGGCAATCTAGCGCGAGTCATTCCACCGCGCGGCGTGAGATCCGAGGATCACTATGGGATAATGCCGCAGCTCCCACGTTTGAAGCGACTTGGAAATCTGCAAAACCCCAATCCGAAAACCCGCGTAGTGCGCCGTTGCCGCCGAAATCGAATCGAATTGAACAAACGGCGTTTACACCACCTCTGCGCTCGGTCAAACGAGACCTCAGGTCGGAAATGAATCGCGACTCAATTGAGGCCTCGGTACAGGTTTCCGAATCCTCGATCGAATCATCCTCAGAAGCTCCAGACTTCGGGGAAATAACTGAAGAGGAGAAGCCTGATGAATCCGAATCATGGATGGACGAACCTGAATCGACCGACAATGTTGTGAACAACGATCTCATTCAGACTGCCAGCCGAACTGGACTTCCTGAGTCAACCGTCTCTACCATGCTTGGCGCGTTCGGTATCGCATTACTGATCGCAGGCATCTGGATGGTCCGTGCCACCGCTGGAATCAAGCACGATTAAGTTGGAGCCGTCGCCATGCGAATCGGAATCCCGCGTGAAGTGAAATCGGATGAATACCGCGTGGCTTTGTTGCCCGTTGGCGCTGACGAGTTGACGCGAGCCGGACACGAAGTTCTGGTTGAAACCGGAGCGGGTGCCGGAAGCGGGCTTTCGGACGAGATGTACTCGGCCAACGGAGCTCGTATCGCGGCAACAGCCGCTGAGGTCTGGGAATCCGCCGACTTGATTGTCAAGGTTAAGGAACCGCAGTCATTTGAGTGGCCGATGCTCCGCCCGGGTCAATTGATTTTCACTTACTTCCACTTCGCAGCCAGCGAAGAGCTGACAACCAACGTCTTGGCTCGCGGCGTGACGGCAATTGCCTATGAGACGCTTCGCGGCCCCAAAGGGGACCTTCCCTGCCTGACTCCGATGAGCGAAGTCGCTGGTCGTATGAGCATTCAAGAAGGAGCGAAATATCTTGAACGACCCCAGTTGGGACGTGGCATCCTGCTTGCCGGAGTTCCCGGAGTTGCGCCCGCTCACATCGCGATTCTTGGAGGAGGTGTCGTGGGAAAAAACGCGGCTAGAATCGCTGCAGGTTTCCAGGCAGACGTCGTGATCTTAGACGTTAATGTTGATCGGCTGCGATATCTTGAAGATATCATGCCGCCAAATGTCAACACGGTTTTTAGTGATCGTCACAACATTCGTGAGCAGTTGCAACTGGCAGACCTTGTCATTGGTGCGGTTCTGGTCGAAGGTGCCCGTGCACCTCGGCTCGTGACGCACGAAGATCTGAAGCTGATGAAGCCGGGTGCGGTCATTATTGACGTTGCCGTTGATCAGGGGGGTTGCTTCGAAACAACTCGCCCGACGACCCATTCCAGCCCGACCTATGTCGTGGAAGGGATCGTCCACTATTGCGTAACGAATATGCCTGGAGCCGTCGGGCGAACCAGCACACACGCTTTATGTAACGTCACTCTTCCCTATGTTCTACGACTTGCGAATCAGGGGCTGGCAGCGACCGCTGCAGCTGACCCGGGATTCGTAAATGCGATTAACATGCACAAAGGTGCGATTACAAATAAGCCGGTTGCCGAGACGTTTAAAATGCCGTTTTCAGCGTTTCGCTAATTTTTCAAAACTCTGTGAATGTAGTACCCACCAGCGATCAGCAAAGCCAGATTCGCCAACCAGGCAGACCAGATTGGATCGATCTGGCCGCTCTTGGCCATATTCTGAGTCATCATCGCGATCGGGTAGTAAACCGTCAGTATTGGAAGGAAGCAGAACAAGAAACAAGTGAGAAACTGCTTCTTCGCCATCAGGATCGCGAAGGGACTACCGAGTAATACGAAAAAGAAGCAACTGACGGACATTGCGAAGCGATTATAGTATTCAGTCCT
Organism: uncultured Schlesneria sp.; assembly: GCA_903858935.1. Lineage (GTDB taxonomy): Bacteria > Planctomycetota > Planctomycetia > Planctomycetales > Planctomycetaceae > Schlesneria. The sequence goes on from CAIOKO010000111.1 coordinate 89,998, forward strand.
GAGTCCGTAGATTGAGTTGGTGGCCGCTTCGATCCCACCCTGATGTCCGCGAAAGCTGTTGCTCAGAATTCCGTCGAAATCCCCCCTTGCTAATGCAAACGATGCCTCAACGGCTTGCTTACGCCTGAGCTCAACTTGACGTTGTTTCATCGTTTCCATTTCACGCATCAGTTCTTGCGTGCGCAAGACACGGTTTCCCGCAGATTCCCCATGACGAGGAAGATGCTGGGGAATACGGTCGTGTTCGAGATAAAATGTTGAATTCTTTCCAGCAAAATTCCCCTGCATGCCCCAGAGGCTGAGGTAGAACGTCTGATTTTTCACATCAAATTCGATCTGGGCTTCACTCGCCTGCATAATCACCGATTGGCCGCCCCGCGGGGTGTATTTAATCGTGGGGTGGATCAATGTCCTTCCTTTAACTCCCGTCACGTTGATCGTGATCCCGTGATCCTTGTCGTTAATCTGGTTCTCTGTTCGCAACTTGTCGAAGATGATGTCTTCGATGGCCAGAGCGACGATGCGTTCGATGTTTCCAAACGACCATGGGATGATTTGATCGGTCAGGAATAGCGCCAAAACACTCAGGATTCCTGCCAGAAAGAACGAGGGCCACATCAGATGCATGACGTGAATTCCCGCTGCACGAACGGCAATAATCTCGTTATCGCCAGCCATCCGGCCGTAGACCACGCAGACGCTTAAAAGAAGAGTCGCGGGAATTGTGTAGGGCATCAGGCTCGGAATGACATATGGCATGATTTGCAAAACCTGCCAGATACCGAGATCGAACTTTCTTGCTTCGCCAAAAACTCCGACAAAGACGAGTAGCAGCGTAGAAATGGTGATCAGTCCGCCGAAAACGCGGAGCAACTCCACCATGACATAGCGTTCCACTTGCCGCATGAAAGAAGCTTCGTCTCAAAGAAGTAATGGCCTGAAAACGAGCCGTCGTATATGCGAACCCTTAGAGTTTGGTCAAGATGGGTTCTGTAGCGTGTGAATCGCCTGAAAATCAGGTGCGATGTCGGTTGGATTCTCTCCGCATTATCAGATTGCACTCGGCGACTCGTCACGGAAAACCATTTGTTAGAATCCGAAATCTCAAGCGATGCACTTGCCGCAGTCGCCCCTACCTGCTGAGATCGCTGTATCGAGACGGTTTTTTATTGTTTGGGCGAACTGAAATGAATGCGGTTTCTCGAAAAGCGGTTGTACTAGTGAGCGGCGGGTTGGATTCTGCGACAATTCTTGCGATTGCTGCCAAAGACGGATTTGAATTGAATGCCCTGAGCTTCGACTACGGACAACGGCATCGATTCGAGCTTGAAGCCGCTCGGCGTGTCTGTGCCGCGGCGAACGTGGCCCGGCATATTACCGTGCCGCTCGACTTGCGAGCGTTCGGCGGGTCGGCATTAACAGACGATATCGACGTCCCGAAGGATCGGTCGGAATCGGAAATGTCGGGCGGGGTGCCAATCACCTATGTCCCGGCTCGAAATACAATCTTCCTGTCGGTGGCACTTGGCTGGGCAGAAGTTCTGGGTGCCATGGATCTGTTCATCGGCGTCAACGCCGTGGATTATAGTGGTTATCCTGATTGTCGTCCTGAGTTCATCGCGGCATATCAACGGCTGGCAAATCTTGCAACGAAGTCAGGGGTTGAGGGAACGGCTGCCTGGAAAATACATGCGCCGCTCGTATCACTTTCGAAGACGGAAATCATTCGTCAGGGAATCGAACTGGGTGTCGACTATTCATTAACGCACAGTTGCTATGACCCCGATCCAAAAGGTCGATCGTGTGGACACTGTGATTCGTGCCAGCTTCGAATGAAAGGGTTCGCCGACGCAGGCCTTGTCGACCCAGCCTCCTACGTTCAATAGGATCCCTGCTGGTTTGCGGCGGTCGGTTTGCTATAGTTCATTCATCGACCCGTTCGCGCGGGATATGGACCTCCGGTCGAGCTCTCGTGCGTTCTGATTTTGAATTCCGATCCCGATTGTTTCCACCACCTTGTGCGGCGACTTCATGACCGTCATTACTATTCGCGATCATCTCAGCGGCTCAACTGCACGAATCCTTCCCGACCTCGGGTTTAACTGCTTCGAGTTTCAGGCTGTCGTTGGGGATAACACGGTCGATGTCCTGGATTCGGTCCCGAATTTTGAGTCAGGAACTGAACAACCCAGCAGCAGTGGGATTCCAATCCTGTTTCCATTTCCCAACCGAATCCGCGCCGGCAAATTCTCCTGGAACGGATATGACTACGTCTTGCCTGGTACAGACAAATGGGGAAATGCGATTCATGGATTGTGTATGGATCGGCCTTGGCGCATTGTGCGGCAATCTGATGATTTTGTGACCGGCCAGTTTCAACTGAGCGTCGATGCCCCGGATCGTCGATCACTTTGGCCTGCCGATTTTGTTATTGAAGTCGACTACGAACTTGTGCGATCACGGCTGCGAGCCAGATTTCGAATCTTGAATCCTGATAGTCGGCCGCTTCCCTGGGGATTGGGAACTCACCCCTACTTTAAAGTGCCGTTGACTGCCGAAAGCCGATACGACGACTGCCTGGTCGAAGTTCCCGCCCAAAAGCGTTGGGAGCTCAAAGACTGTTTGCCAACGGGAAAGACCATCGCCCTGGACGATTCTAACGATCTGCGCGACGGAGCTTACCTGAACGTCCTGAACCTGGACGATGTTTACACGGGGTTGGAATGTGACGGTCCGCAATTCGATTGTCTGGTCATGGATGAATCAGCCGGACTGCAGGTGACTCTGACATGCCCACCAATCTTTCGAGAAATCGTCGCGTTCACTCCGCCTAATCGATCTGCCGTTTGTCTTGAACCGTATACTTGCCCGACGGATGCGGTAAACTTACAGACGAGCGGCCTCGACGTCGGTTGGCGAGTCTTGGGGCCGGGCCAGGAATTTCATACTTGGATCGATCTTTCCGTAGGATCGGTGATCGTATGAGGGATTAAGAAATCATGTCGAAAAATAACATCCGAACCTTGGTTCCGTTGGCTGCCTGTATTACGTTTCTCATAGCGCAACCGATCGGCCTCCCTCACGCCGTTTTGGCGCAACAAGACGCTCAGAAACCCGAAACTTCGACCGACCCGGCTTCGCTGAGGAAACTGGTTGAACGAATTAATAAGTTGGAAGTGGAAGTTGATCGCCTGAAGAACGGGGCTCCCACAGTCGCAACGGGTGTTGATCAGCAAATCTTGGCAATGCTGGATGTCGCCCACTTAGGACTCTTCTTTTCAGGCAACGGCCAGACTCGATATTTAGTGCTGCATGTGATGCTGGCCAACACAACCAAGCAGGCATTCACGATCGCTCGCGACCAGGTGATCGCCGAGATTGACGGTGAAGAGCGAAAGCTGAAGGACATCCCGCAGCAACTGCAGAATTTCCAGTTTCAGTCAGGAAAACAGCAGTATCAGATTTCGACGATGAAGCCGTTGAAAGAATGGAAGCTTCCTGCCGGTGGTCAGACGGGGATCTGGATGGTTTACACCGACCTGCCTATTGGGCCCAACGTTCCCAAATGTGTTCTGAAAATCAAGCTTGGGGATGTCACCAAAGAAATCAATGTAAACGAACTGCAACGCGCTCAGTTAAGTCTTGACGTCGCGCGAATCGGGCCGAAACAAAGCCTGGCTCTGTTCACGATCAGCGGGGCTATTAATACGTTTAATGCGGGATCATTTGTTGATGAGTTAGATGCTGTTGTTGCGCAGAAGATTGCCCGGGTTGTCGTAAGGTGGGTCGACGGAGCGACACCGCCTGATCCTCAATTGATGAATTGGTTGCAAACCGCCGCCGCAGGAAATCACGGCAACAACGTCAACCAGTTGTTTCCTGCGATTCCAGCTGCGATTCAAGAATTTCATCTCACCGAATTCCCTGTCAGCGACGACGTTCAGACCCGGAATCAAGGGTTTGCCATGCGCGTACCCGGCCAGGTTCGTATGCATAAAACATCCTCCGAATCGGTCGGGGCGGCATTGAGGACCGCCTACCTCAATCTACCTCGCGATGAATTGCTCAAAGAAATTCGAACAGGACACCCGTTATCGCGGGCGGCTGCACTGGCTTACGGTGGCGGCCGACTGGATATCGAAAACCTACCCCAAATTTTTGAATGGGCTGAAGAGAAAGACCCCGAGTTCCAAAAGGCAGCACTGCAAGCCCTCAGCCACTTTGGTGAGCCGCAGGCGGTCGAAAAGCTGGTTTTGTATGCAAAACGGAATGTTGAACCACTGTCGTCAGCCGCGATTGAGAGCCTTGCCGGGTCACGATTCGGAGCGGCGCACGATGCTTTGCTTGCGTTGTTGAAAAACGAACCTGCGGAATCGAAGAAAAAGATTGTGCAGGTGCTTGCCAAGTACCCTCGCCCCATCTGGTCCGACGCGCTATATGACTTTGTGTCAAATGGCCCGGCGGGAATGGATACTGAATCCCTGAAGGCTCTCGTTCAAGTCGGCCATCCTCAATTGGTTGATGTCCTCGAACGAGCACTCAAATCACCCGACAAAGTCATTCGCGATCAGGCGTTCCAGACTTTGTCACAGCGAAACGATCAGCGGAGCGAAACTCTATCGATCGAATACGCACTGAAGATGCTGGAATCCGGGCCACCGGACGTGAATGTGGTTCAATTGCTCTCTCGGACGAAAGATGCTCGGGCCATCCCATTACTGTTGAAACAATTGGAATCGGGTAATGACCGCGTTACGACAATCAACCTGCTTATTCAATTGGGTGACATGGAGGTGGCCGAGAAGCTGGTCCAAAAATACATCTCGTTGAACAACAACGAAAAAGTTCAAATTCTGCAGGGGCTGAAGATTTTTCGCCACACGAAATTCCGTGAATTATGTGGTGACGCACTTTTATCGAACGACAATCAACTTGTCACGACCGCCGCGACGGCATTGACTGCGGACGGAAGTCCTGAAGGGGAAAAACTGCTGATCGCGGCGATCGAGAAACAAAGAACGAATCATCTACTCGGAAATATCATGCAGGCATTGGCGAACTTTGGAACACCAACTGCTCGTGCTGCGTTGATTAAGGCGCGAGACTCCGGCGACCCTAGTAAAAGGAATTATGCCAATTCAGCCCTTTTGGCTTTACGTCAACGTTCCCCGGGATTTCAGTACGCATTCCAGGGAGATACGTTTAGCAAAAACCAACAGGAAAAGGAGGCAATGGAAGCGTACAACATGGCCCTTCAACTCGATGCCGAACTCCCCGAAGCTTACCTTGGCCGTGGCCAGTTGTTCATGAAACAAGAGAAATTCGCAGAAGCCAGTAAAGACTTTGATAAAGTCATTGAACTCAAGCACGAGCCCCAGTTTCCAAGTGAATTCGCGACAAGCTTCGCAATCGCTCGAATAGCTGACGGACGACTTGCCGAAGGATTGAAGTATCTCGAAGAACATCGCCCTGTGGACGACCCACGTGACCCCAACAGAAAGGCTTCGAATGCTCTGTTTCTTTATAACTCGGCCTGTGCCTACTCACGAGCAGTAGAGCAAGTTGACAAGCAGGCTGACCTGCCTGACAGAGCCACCGTTCGCGAAGCGTATCGCAAACGAGCGGTCACCGACTTGCGAGAATCATTCAAACAGGGCTTCGATGATTACACATGGATGGCAAAGGACCCCGATTTCAAAATCCTGCGAGATGACCCCGACTTCAAAAAGATCCTTTCAGAGAAGCCTGCCGAAAGCCCCGAAGAAAAGCCCGCAAAACCTTAATCGATTCATCGAAATAACTTCCGCGTGATATCGACGCGGATTTCAGACGCCGATCGGTTGTCAAGCTGTTCTTTGGTTCGATTCAATCGAGTTTTCTTTGCCGCAGCAGATGTGCGTTGAGAGAGTTAAAAACCTTTTTCGGCGAGAGGAAGCCACTAGAGGTTATTTCAAAACCCAAATTTGCAATAAATACTATGGCAGGCAATTTGCATTCCAATGAGGGAGAAAGGAGACCCTCGCATGCATTTTACCCTGTCACAGTGGCCCCAACGACGGCGGCCGAATACGACAGGGTC
>CAIOKO010000112.1 GCA_903858935.1 uncultured Schlesneria sp.
TCCGTTCAGTTCCTACCGGTGAGCTACTGAGTCGTGGCTTCCATCCGGGCAAGCCGGAAGGAGAGCATTCTTCAACGGTTTGACTTGTGTAGCGTGAAGTTGTTGGTCCCATTGGGGCAAGCCCAACGGAAACCAAAAACCATTCAGTGCCGTGTCTTTGACACCCCCTTCAAACGTAAGAAGTATTTTCTATTGACATGTGTTAATAAATATTTATAATTTTTTGTCGTTAAGTAGTGAAGGCAAAGAAGTCTGCGAGACGCTCACAGGAAACCAAAGTCGCCATCGTCGCGATGATGTTGGCAATTTTGTTCGAGTGCGGATCTTGCTTGCGCGCTGCTGTTTGGCGCGGGCGTCGCCGAAGCGGCGAGAGAGTAGTTTTGTGTAAGTAGTAATAAGAAGAAACCGAGGATTCCCGGCTCGCTGGAATTTCCGGGCACCACAATCTGACGACGACAATCGATCTTTGACAACTTGAAAAACGATTTTAATACGGATCGCCCCGGGCGGCGAAGCGCCGAGAGAGTAGTTATGAGTCAGTTGAGAGCCGCTGCAAGCGGTTCGCCAGGAGCTTCCGCTCCATGAACTCGAGGAACTTTGGCGACGCCTAAAACGTCAAGTTCCTCAAGAGTAGAAAGATCAAGAAGAGCCCAACGCGTAACATCCTCGGCTCGCCTCTGAGGAATGATGGGATTCGAACTCGATCGAACTGTGACAAACTCGAACAAACTCGAACACCCCAAAAAGCGGGGGAAATGATTGCCAAAACCCTATGAATTACGGGGAATGGTCGAAGTCGAACGAACTCGAACAAACTGTGACACCAGATTTCGGGGCGAAGTGATAACAGCCGAACGGAAGAGAAGATTTTTGAACAGAAGGTAAGGAAGGTCACGAAGGGAAGAGAATTGCATCCAGGCTGGGTGCCGTCAGAACGGTCCTGACCGCTTGGGGTGAATGCTTCATTCTGAATTCCTTTGTTACCTTCGTTAACTTCTGTTCAAAGTTTTTTGTATTTCCAGATTGTTTGTCTGGTCTCGAAGACGCGACCGAGGCCTGCGACTTTGATACCGAACGGAAAAGGTGGCTCGGGCGGAACTTCGCCCTCCCGAAGATGAAGCAAGAACAGGTTTGAAGTTGGCCAAGTTGGCCAACTTCAAACCTGCAAAAGTGCCTGAAAAAAGGAACTTGGCCAACTTTGCCAAGACTTTTTCGAGGATACAAATCGAACGAAATCGGCGTTTGAATGAAAGTGGAAGGGTGAAGGATGGCGAGGTCGGCTGAAGTCTGGTGAACTCGCGCGAACTTTGACATCAAAATTTGTTGAAGGCCAGATTATGGCAGCATGAATTAGAACGAAGAGTCCCGGAGCTTACGCCGCCCGGCTCGCCAAGAAGCAAGGATGGGATTCGAACTCGATCGAACTGCGACAAACTCGAACGAACTCGAACACCCCGAAAAACGGGGGAAATGATTGCGAAAACCCTATGAATTACGAGGAATGGTCGAAGTCGAACGAACTCGAACAAACTGTGACACCAGATTTCGCGGCGTTAAATAACAGCAGAACGGAAGAGAAGATTTTTGAACAGAAGGTAAGGAAGGTCACGAAGGGAAGAGAATCATAGGAGACCTTCAGTCGGTCGTTCGTTTGTGCGGGGTTGGGAGACCACTCACACAACTGGGGAGCCAATCGAAGTCGATCGAACTGCGACAAACTCAAACGAACTCGAACGAACTCGAACACCCCGAAAAACGGGGGAAACAATCGCGAAAACCCTATGAATTACGGGGAATGGTCGAAGTCGAACGAACTCGAACAAACTGTGACACCAGATTTCGCGGCGTTAAATAACAGCAGAACCGAAGAGAAGATTTTTGAACAGAAGGTAAGGAAGGTCACGAAGGGAAGAGAATCATAGGAGACCTTCAGTCGGTCGTTTGTTTGTGCGGGGTCGGGAGACCGCTCGCACAACTGGGGATCCGATCGAAGTCGATCGAACTTGATCGAACTTTGACACCAGATTTTGTTGAGGGCTGGATTTTGGCCGAACGGAAAAGATGGCTCGGGTGGAACCTCGCCCTCCCGAAGTAAAGGCGAAAGAATAGTGGTCCTTGAAGACTCGACCGCACCCGGCGAATGAACTGTGGCACCCAAATTTAGGGTTAGAGTGAATACAGTTAGAAAAGTGAATACAGAGCGGTTGAGAGGATTTGAACCTGCGACCTCTTGACCCCCAATCGGGCGGTTTGACTTCAAATCAGCACCCTGTTGTAATGACTCAACGGGTCAGTTGAATCAACTGCGACGTGTCTCCTGATCAGGTCGCGATCTGGTTGAATGATCGACTTATTGATGGTGGTTTTTCCGCCAAGTGTTTTGGATGTCGAGTTAACTCGACATTGCCCTCCCCAGGAATGGAGTCGCGGGATGCATCGAATTTGGCGGATTGCAGCGCATGATCGTGCGTACGTGAAGGACTTGAGCGTCCGGATGAAGATCACCGGACTGGTGGCTCAAGTCCTGGTCGCTCGAGGTCATCATCAGCTCGAATCCGCCGAAGTGTACCTCGCCAAAAAGCTCACAACTCTGCACGACCCTGAGACTTTGCCCGGCGTCAGCCAGGCTGCTGACCGCATTGTCGCAGCCGTCAAATCAGGGCGAAGAATTACGATCTATGGCGATTACGATGTCGATGGAGTCACCTCGACCAGCCTGTTATGGCACTGTCTGCAGCTGAGCGGAGCCAAGGTTGACTACTATATTCCCAGTCGCCTGGAAGAAGGATACGGACTGAATTGTGACGCAATTCGTCAGTTGCACGCAGAAGATCCGACGCGACTGCTCGTGACCGTCGATTGCGGAATCTGCAGTATTGCTGAGGCAGCACTTGCCAATGAACTTGGCCTGGAACTGATCATTACGGATCACCACACGTTCGGTGAAACTCTTCCCGATGCACCTGTTTTAGTTCATCCACGACTACCGGGAACAGGCAATGCATATCCCTTTGGCGAACTGTGCGGAGTTGGAGTCGCCTTTAAACTCGCCTGGGCGATCTGTGCCCGAATGGGCGACGGAAAAAAAGCAACGCCCCGCATGCGTGAATTTCTGCTGAGTGCCATCGGCCTGGCCGCGATCGGCACGATTGCCGACGTTGTTCCGTTAGTCGATGAGAACCGAGTCATCGTCCATTTTGGTTTGGCCAGCCTGCTCGACCGATCCAATCCCGGCCTGAAAGAATTATTACGTATCGCCAAAGTATCTGATAAAGGAGTCTTACAAGCCGAAGACATTGCATTTGCCGTTGGTCCACGAATCAACGCTGCCGGTCGACTGGGGCAAGCCAGATTGGCGGTTGAATTGCTGACCACCAGCGACAACGAGCGAGCGATTGCGCTCGCCAAGTATCTCGACGGTCTCAATAAGGATCGGCAAACTGTCGAACGAAGGATTCTGAAGCAAGCCAAAGAGCTGGTTGAAGAACATACCGAATGGGCCGATCACCGTGCTCTCGTCCTGTCACATGCGGAATGGCATCCAGGGGTCATCGGGATTGTTGCCACTCGTGTCGCAGAACATTTTCAACGGCCGACAATCATGATCGCTCTGGGTGGAGTCAATGGATTCGCTCAAGGCTCGGGACGATCGTTCGCCGGCTTCAATCTGCATGCAGGCCTGGCCGCCTGCCAGGATTTGCTGGAAACGTATGGCGGACACCATGCTGCTGCGGGACTAAAGATTCGTCCCGAAGAAATTGATGCTTTCCGCCTGGCGTTCGTGCAATATGTCACTGAAAACCATGATTCAAAACCAGGCTCCGCCGAGATCACAATTGATGCTGAAGTCCAGTTGAGCGACATCACGATTCGTTCTGTCACAGAACTGGAAAAGCTGGGGCCGTTCGGTGCAGCAAACCCGCGACCCGTCTTTGTTGCTTCAAATGTCGAACTTGCCGGTCCACCCAAGAAGATGGGGGAAGGGGAACGACATCTGTCGATTTTCGTCCGTCAATACGGAACAAAGATGCGGGGAATTGCGTTCGGAAAGGGTGAGTGGGCAGACGAAATGGTCCAGCACAACGGCAAGATTTCGATTTGTTTTCAGCCGACAATCAATCGTTTCCAGGGCCGTGAAAGTGTCGAGTTCCAGCTTATCGATTGGCAGCCGGAACCCGAGGTTGCCGCCATCGCGGTCTGACGGCGGCAGCCTGTTGATCGAAGTCGCGTCAGCCGCGACGAATCATTTGATTTGAAGTAAGAGTCGCGTTGACACAAATCCCCGCCGATCCGCGCAGCGTTTGACTGACGTTGCGCGGACCGGGCTTTGAATTTACCGGAAATACAAACCGAAGCCTGGTGTCGAAATCCCCAGGCCAGGACGTGCATAACCGTAACCGTATCCATAGCCAGGACCATATCCCGGTTGCGCGCCATAACCATATCCGACAACAGGAGGGTAGGCGTAAACAGGAGGACCAGGAAACATCACTCGCGGAGCATATCCGCCATACCCGTGTCCACCTCGAAATCCCCCACCATATCCATAACCGCCATGGTGATGTCCGCAATGACCGTTGGCGGATGCCGTACCAACCGAAGCAATCAACAGACTTGCAACCGCAAACAGACCAACAACTGTTTTTCGTAACATGATCTTTCCCTTTCCTCTAAATCCCTTTGAACATTCCTCATCAACACGGCAAAGGGAAAATGCATGCGCCGTGCCAAATCTTGCAAACCGATTTCTTGTGGCTCGAAACCATGTGACCGGTCGCCTGAATCGAATCAATTCAAGGAAATGCCAGTAGGCCTCGGCTTCCACAAAACCCATAAAAACAGGGGGAATGCGACAGATATCGAGTTCTTCAGGAACGGAAGATTACGCATTTGTCACTCGCGAAAACGACAAGCACTTTTACGAGGTGTCATCGAAGTGATGAAAACTGTTGTCACTTCTTTCCGAAGGTTGGTTCGTCCCGAGCTGAGTTAGCCAAATTTACAACAGGAGATGGCTTGCCTCGTGAAACGCCCTGAAGATGGGGCGTTTGTATTGCTGGAGACGAAGTGCTTTTGAAACAAGATGCCACGAAAAGGGTGCCACGGTTTTACCGTCTTCGACAAGGCCGTGCTCTTCGGACGCGGTATCGAGCCATGAAGTCGCCGCCTCGTCGAAGACGGTAAAACCGTGGCACCGCGTGTTTCGACCGCTATTCGGCTCATAACGCGAAACAGTATTACCGGACGCCAGACTGGTCTTTTCATCTGACCAGCGAAATGGTCAATGAGGATGGTCGGCCGAACCCGACAGCCGTTCCAACTGTTCCTGAATGTCAATCAGTTTCGTTTTTGCCGCTTCCAGTGACAATTCCTTCGGCGATGGCTTGATCTTTGATGTTCGCTTTAACCAGCCGGGTGTCGAAATCTTCAACAGCTGGCCTGACGGCGTTTCGTGCAGCAACTCCATCGAATGAGTTGCTTCCGTTGCCAGGTGCTTGGCCAAGAGTCCCTCGTTGGCAAGCTGGATCCGGGTTAGATCGTCGGCGAGTTCACTCGCATCCTGACAGCCCGACAGAAACAGACCCACGTGAGCCTGTTCAATGCCTGATTGAACCGCTCTGGCTGACCCGGAGGATTTTTTTCGCGATCGTGCCGAACACGTCACAGAACACCAATCACCACGCCATGTTTTTGGCACGATACAAAGCACGACGAATTCCTTGTCCCCTTCGAGTGAAACACCCGACGAAGGCCGCAGTTTGTAGAAGACACCATATCCCCGGTTGGCCGTTCCGCTGGCAAGCACCAGGTTCTTGGGAGCGACACGTTCGTAACGATTCGATTCTAGCTTGCGACTGGCGGATGTTTTTGATGCGTTCAGCGAAATCAATGAGTAGGCAACTTTCGCTTCCCCCGACACCACATCCGTACTCTCGGTGTTGTCGGTGACCTCAATCCGATCACCGGCTGCGGTACTTTCCAAAGTGGTGTTCGGCAGGAAGTCAAGAACCTTCAAGCGTAAGCCCGGGCTGGAGATTAAGTAGACAAAGTCTTCGATGCTTGATTCGTCACCTTCAACGACACCGGCCGAAATTCGGAATCGGGCTTCGATCACTTTCATCGTCGGATGTGCCTTCGCACATTTTTCAGGAGTGACGTCACGACATTCGATTTTACTCGGAATATCGAAAATTACTTTATTGTCAGACGCGTCACTGTCAGTTGTGGCGATTCCGCCAATTCCTGCCGCAACGAGGACCCATCCGGTAAAAGCAATCCGTTGCCTGGCAAACATACGATCTCACTTTTTATCGAGAGCCGCTACAAGCGGTTTGCTAGGAGCTCCCGCTCCAAGAACCCACGGAACATCGCCAACAATTCCGACTTCAAGTTCCGATGAGAATTCCGCCAATTGTCCGGATGCTAACAACCGACCCTGTTACGTCAATATCGTCCCGATGACACGCTATTAGAGCAGTGCGATCCAAAGCGATGCCAATTGTTAGAATTTACGTGCCGCTGCCTGGCCGCCTTCGATCAAGCAGTGCGCTTTGGCCAACAAAACAAGTAGGAGATACTGTTTTTCCAAAGACACGGAATCAGTGGCACAGAGTTCTGATATCGAGGTGAAAAAAGTAATTGTCCCGGCAGAAATCACTTCGCAGGTTGCGCCGCGTCGATGCAGAACAGATGCTTTTCGCCACGAATCAGAATGCGGTTTGAGACCGGTATCGGCGAACCGATCACCGATTCAGCCATATCGTTTTCCGACAACAATTCGAATTTGTCATCAGCAATACTGGCAACAAACACAACACCATCCTCGCGGGGTGCAAACAGCTTGTCTCCCGCAATCAGAGGTGAAGCATAATAATTTGAACGATGCTTGGGAAAAGCTCCCTCCCAGACTGTCTTACCGGTGGCCGGGTCAATGCTCACAACTTCGCCCCGGTCTCGAACGAGAATCACTCGACCTTTGTATGCGGCGGGTGTTGGCACGAATGTCCCAATATCGGTTCGCTCCCATACGTGATTCGTCTGAGTCACATCGCCGTTTCCAGTGAGGCGAATACCAAACGTTCGTGGAATTCCTCGATCGTTACGACCGTAAGCAATCACCGCGATGTCACCGACGATGACAGGAGTTGCAATCGAAGGCCATAACTTGTTTGCTCCAGGATTGAAATTGCCACACGACCACGTCACCTGTCCGTCGGTCGCATTATGAATCGTCAGATGTTCGGCGCCCCAGACCAGGATCGATTCCTTTCCTTGATACGGGATCACCAAAGGTGTGGAATAGCCGTGATCACATTCCTGTGGGGTTGAATAATTTCGAGCAACCTTCCAGGCGATTTCACCAGACTGCTTATCGAATGCCGCCAGCCACGACTCACCTTCATGCATACGAGCCATGATCACGTATTTTTCGGTCAGTACGGGTGAAATACCATGGTCCCAGTACAAAGTGTCGCGTCCGAATCGCTCGACAAGGTCGGTCTTCCACCGCACCTTACCGTCGAGATTCACTGCGGCGAATGTCCCACTTTTAAAGAAGACGAACACTGCCGACCCATCCGTAACTGGCGACGCATTACTTCCAGAACCATTGCGATGCTTTCCAGGATTTTCTTTACCAAAGGGAGCCCGCCATTGTTCCTTTCCGGCAAGGTCATAGCACAGCAATGCGTCATTCCCGTCGGCGGAGGACGTCACAAAAATCGTCCCATTAAGAAGCACTGGTGTCGAACAACCCTTGCCGGGCAATTCCGTGCGCCACTGGTATTCGTTTGCACCGAATTTCACGGGGAAATTCCCCTGCTCAACGCTCCCATTTCCCTGCGGACCACGCCATGAACGCCAATCCAGAAGTTCCGCCGCAAACACCGTTTGGGTTGTGAAGAAAATCAGGCAAGCGACGGGAATCAGACGCGTTTTGAGCATCGCTGTTATACTCCTTGAAATCTATTTGCAGGGGAATTTACGAAACCTCAAGTATACAAAGTCGAGTATCAATATTCGTGAAACATAGGAGCAGATTCCGCTTGGTTCGCTCAAATTTCGCGTGAAAACGCAGGCCGTCAAACGGCGATTGAAATTGCTCTTCGTATGCTTCACGAAACGCCGACTTCCGGGTACGCTAGTCGACTCATCCCCTTTAAATCAAATGCCTGCCCGCAAGCAGTCAACGTCATTTTCTCCAGAAGGATTTCGACACATGTCAACGTCTCGACAGACAACTCGCCGTCAGTTTCTCAAAGGGATCGCGGCCGCAGGATCTGCCAGCATTCTGCTCCCCTCCTCCAACCGAGCTTTCGGTTTTCAAACATTGAGTGAGCGGCCGGTTTTTGCCACCATTGGCCTGCGAAATCAAGGCTGGACGATCACCAGCAAGTCGTTCGGTTTCGCCGATTTTGCCGCTCTGGCTGATGTCGACGCCAATGTGCTGGCGGATAATGTCGAAAAGGTTGAAAAGCATCAGGGGAGGAAGCCGGATGCTTACAAAGATTACCGTAAAATCTTGGACCGAAAAGACATTGATGCAGTCATGATTGCGACTCCTGACCATTGGCACACCAAGATCGCCGTCGAGGCGATGCTGGCCGGCAAAGACGTCTATTGTGAAAAGCCGCTCACCTTGACGATCGACGAAGGAAAGCTGATCGAAAAGATCGTCAAAAAGACGGGCCGAGTCTTTCAAGTCGGCACCATGCAGCGAACCGAAATTGACCAGCGGTTCCTGAAAGCGATCGCAATGATCAAAGACGGACGCATCGGTACGGTGAAAAAGGTGACGTGCGGTATTGACCGGATGGAAGGATCACCCATCATTCCGGCAGAAGCGGTCCCTGAACAACTCGATTGGGACTTCTGGCTGGGTCCAGCCCCCAGCGTTCCCTACCGGGCGCTCCCGGAACTTCGACAAGGTTACGGCGGAGGAGTCCCCCTCTACAGCAATTGCCACTACTCATTCCGTAACTGGCACGAATATTCCGGAGGAAAGCTCACCGATTGGGGTGCTCATCACGTCGATATTGCCTGCTGGGCGCTTGCCGCAACCGAAACGGGGCCCAGTCGAGTCGCTCCGGGCGAATACACACTGCCGGTTGAATACAAAGACGGAAATCCCACAGTTAGCGATCAGTACAATGCGGCGACCCGATTCACTATCAATGTCGATATGCCCAACGGTGTCGAGATGATCATCACCAGTGAAGGAGACAACGGCATCCTGTTCGAAGGGACAGAAGGTCGGATCTTTGTCAACCGAGGAAAACTCACTGGCAGGCCCGTCGATGATCTGAAAGACAAACCTTTGCCAGAAGGGGCGATCGAAAAAGTCTACGGTGGAAAGGTGAGCGCGAACCACACCGCCAACTTTATCGAAGGGATGAAGGACCGGAAGCAGCCGATTTCTGATGTCTGGTCACACAACCGAATGCTCGAAATCTGTCACATTTCGAACATTGCGATGCGATTGGGTCGCGAAATAAAGTGGGACCCGATCAAGCGAGAAATCATCGGTGACGCGCAAGCAAATTCCTTCCTTTCGCGAGAAAACCGCAAGGGGTTTGAAATTAATATGTAAGTATCCGTCAGCGAACAGAGGCAACGGTTTTTCATCAGGAAAAATCGTTGCCTGTTTGCATCTTGTTGTGTTTTGAAAGGATTCATGTGATTGGCCGGTCGTTGAGAGTAGCGGCGCCATCGGCTAAGAGCGATTTTGGATTTTGCATTATGGAACAATAACAGAATCTTTCTGCGAGCAATTTTATTGTCCGTCCAAAAAAATGACCTGCCAGGTTTTTTTGGTTCGCATCGGAACGTCAAAATCCCCTCATAACTTTTGGCGCCATGTTCTGTGTGTTAATTGGCCGCACTGCATTTGCCTGTGCGAAGGCAGAATTCTTGGCAGCCATCGCTCGAAATGGCGCAGGAATTAACGTCCGGTGCCCAAATGAATTGAAGCAAAACATCGAGGAGGCCGCGTCTGCGTTGGGACAAGCAGTCAATGAGTTTGCGGTTCCCGCAGTAGTTCATGAAGCCCGACGGATATTTCATGGCGCTTGGATGATTCGACTTTTCTAATCGAGATCGTGATCGATTCCAGGCGACAATCGATACCAAACCAAACACGGAGTTCAACGCTGCAGCTACAGAAGTCTTCGTGTCAAAATCGCCATCGACCTCTTGGTCCCTTGAACCATTCGACAGACCGACGCGTGAAACGCCTAGCCCGAATTATTCATCAGTCTCCAATAAAACGACCTCCAGGTGCGTAGAAGTGTTTGCAAACACGTCACTTACACGCAACAAGGAGGTCGGTCGTGAGTTTACAGGGTGTTTTGCCGTTTGTCTTCGATTTCTTCCCAAAAAAGCCGGTCGAATTTGAAATCTCTACGGCGCAACTTACCAGCGATGCGGGCTTGCTTCCGATCTTTCAGTTCGATCAGAAGATTGGGCTGACCGAAAAATTTGCCGCATCTTTGAGCGATGCCCGAGCCGCGTCGATTGTCAGCCACAGCAAACTCGACATGGTAAGCCAACGGATATACGGCATCCTCGCGGACTATGTAGACCAGAACGATCATGACGTGCTGCGGAGCGATCCCACATTCAAGCTGATCTGCAAACGTTCGCCGACGGATAAAGAACTTGCCAGCCAGCCGACATTGTCTCGGTTCGAAAACGCGGTCACGATCGCCGACCTCAAACGTCTTCGAGACGCCTTGTGTGACGAGTTTCTCGACGCCTTCACGGAATCACCCATGCAGATCACACTCGCTGTCGATGCCTTTGATGACCCGGCGCACGGCCAGCAACAACTGATCTTCTTTCACGGTTTCTACCAACAGTATCAGTATCTCCCTATCGTGTTCACTTGCGCTGAGACAGACATGGTTGCGTTGGTGGGGCTACGTTTTGGAACCTGCGCTGCTTCTCTTGGTGTCGACGACGATCTCCGTTATCTCACGCGTCGTATCCGTGAACGGTTTCCCGGTGTCGACATCGTCTTGCGTGGCGACTCTGGGTTTGGCGTTCCAATGATGTATGACGTCTGCGAAGAATTGAGAATCATTCACACCTTTGGCTTGGCGATGAACCCAAGGCTCAAAGCCGCCAGTGATGAACTGCTCGCGCTGGCCGAGAAGAAGTTCGCGGAAACTGGCGAAAAACAACGACTGTTTCTGCCGCTGTTGTATCAAGCAGACTCTTGGAACGAACCTCGCCAAGTCACAATCAAATGCGAAGTTCATTCCGGGGGAACGAATCGCCGCGCCGTTTCGACGAATCGTCAGGGCTGGGCAAACTTCCCTGGTCAGGTGTATGAAGAATATGCCGACCGGGGTGAAAGTGAAAACCGTAATAAAGAGTTGAAGCGGGAATTATCGGCCGATCGAACCAGTGATCACCGCTTTATGGCAAACTTCTTTCGCCTGTACTTACACGCGGCAGCGCTCAACCTCCTGGTCCGATTGCGTCGAGCCACTTCACAGGGATGCGAACCCAAAGATGTTGGTATGACGAGCGACCTGCCACCGGAAGCGATGCCAGAACGTGACAAGAAGACCTACTTCAATCGACGACGTCGAGTCGATGCACTCGGCGAAGGTTTCGCCTGCACCTGGCGAACGCGGCTCATCAAAGTCGCCGCAGAAATTCTGGTGAGTTCGCGACGGGTCGTCGTTCGCCTCAGCGGAAGTTGGCCATTTGTGAACGAGTACATCCGAATTTCGGAAGCGGTGTTGGCCTATGCGAACTCGACTTGAGTGATTCACCTCAGCGGGTGGACGCCCTGCTTTCATCTCGTTTGCGTTCTCTTGTCACCCACAAATTGACGTCGTAATAAGGCTTTGGGGAGGGGGAAGAAGTGCGCGCCTCAATCTCACTTGACCGACA
>CAIOKO010000113.1 GCA_903858935.1 uncultured Schlesneria sp.
GTCGTCTGGGAAGAGCACGTGCTTTATTTTACGGAGCGAACACTGCTGCAAGGTTTGTCCGCAGCCGGATTCGAGACGCAGCATTTTCAAAGAGTCCCCGACCCCCTTGAAGATCGTCTGGTCTGGATCGGAAAATCGACTGGTTCGACAGAGACAGAACACCCGGCGTCGGCAGTAGTACCGGCCGACCCCGTTGTCAGCCGATTTGCAGATCAATGGCCGCACGAACGTAATTCAATGCGTGCCTGGGCCGAGGGGATTCGCCAAGACGGTGGGAGGCTCGCGGTCTTCGGAGCCGGCCACCGTGCCTGCACCCTGATTGACATCATGGGACTGGCCGAGTTTGTGGAATGCATCATTGATGACTCTGCCGAAAAACAGGCGTTTTCCTTTCCAGCCGGTGGATTACCCATTCAGGGTTCGGTGGCATTGCTTGATCGTCAGATCTCCTGTTGCCTGTTAGCAGTCAACCCCGGTGTCGAAGATCGTATTGTGAGCCGAAACGCCGAATATGTTGCCAGGGGAGGAACCTTTGTGTCGTGCTATCCCAGTAGTTCTCGCGCGTTGAGGCTAAGATGACTTTGAATCATTCGATCGTTGTCGGGGGAACTCGAGGTCTTGGTCGCGCCCTAGTGGAATTATGGGCAGAAGGAACGAGCGCAATCTCAGTTGTTGGACGAAAGTTACCCGATGCATCTGTTCCAACACTGCGTGATGGCATCCGATTTTATTCGGCTGACCTGACGAAGTTCGAAACGATTACCTCGACATTCGACGAAATCGTGAAGGTGGCAGGACCGGTCTCACGACTGGTTTTCTCACAGCGATTTCGGGGCACCGGCGACACTCTGGATGGTGAGCTCGACGTTGGAGTAAAAGGAACACAGCGCATCATCGATTATCTGGTTTCAAAAGATCTATTCGCAGAACAATCTGCAATCGTCGTTCTCAGTTCTGTTCTGGGCCAGTTCATAGCTGCCGAGCAACCGCTGGGATACCACGTTGCAAAAGCCGCTCAGGATCAACTCGTCCGGTTTTACGCGGTGCAATTGGCTTCCAGGGGCATTCGAGTCAATGGTGTCGCGCCTAACCTCATCGAAAAAGAGTCCGGGCGTGAGTTTTACCTCAAGAACCCGGAACTTAAACGTCATTACGAATCGCTGATACCTCTCGGGCACATGGGAACTCCGCGCGATGTTGCAAACGCGATCGACTTTTTGTGCAGCGATCGTGCCGCCCATATTACGGGGCAAATATTGACCGTTGACGGTGGGTTGACGGTGCTGTTGCAACATTCCTTGGGGGCAAGGCCAGACATTCGGCCGATTTGACGTAAGTAGGAACAGGACTTATGGGACCAATAGGTCTGATAGGACGCGATACGCATCAAATCGTTTTTTGACCGACTGTCTTATTGGTTACGACATTTTCCCCCTGCTTGAACGATTACTTTTTGCCGCAACAGACGGCGAACAGGTAATGGGCCATCGGCGAAAAGCCGGTGTGGACGACCTCATCGTTCATCGAGAACAAAAACACGTTGTGAAAATCTTTCTCTAACGTCCCCTTCAGATCTTTGCCACTCTTGCAATTAACATGTCCGATTTTGCTTTGCGTTGACGCATACGTCTGAGATTCCAGCGACGGCATCCCTACGATTAAGACACCTTGCTCAGTCAATGAATTTTTCAGATTGGTCACGTAGACGTGCTCTTTTTCTGCCTCAATATGTTCCATCACGTCGACGCTATAGATGCCGTCAAACGGTCCTTCGTTTAATGGTCCGCCAAGAAGGATGTCATGCAGGTGAGCATGTAGTTTCCAGCGATCAACCTGGCGCGAATTGATGTCGTCAATAAAGATGGGATCGAAGTCGTAGACATGCAGCTCCTTGACCTCCTGCTGGACGATCCGCGAGCCAAACGCGTCTCCACAGCCGAGCTCGGCAACCTTGTTCTTTCCTGAAAGTATCTTTGAGACAAATTTATAGCGAGACAATACAAACGCCAGTCGACGAGGGTCATCGTACCAGACCTGGTTCATCATCAGTCCGAGGTTCGCAATCCCGACTTTTTCTTTGACATCCAATAATTCTGAGTACTGTTTTTCTTTAGTCTTTAGCGGGTCCGCGTTCATAACAACTTATCCAATAACATTGCGGGCTTGATGAGCAACAAGTCACCGATGTCACACGCATGGCATCGATCCTGAATTCTTATCTGTTCGAGTCAAGAATTTGACGATTCTTGCGGATAAGTCGAGAGAGGACTCGGATAAACTTTATTTTCGCACCAAAAGAGTCATCGAAAACTCACGGCGGACCCCAGGTGAAACGGTCGTAAATCCATCGATTCAAACTCCGCTTTTCTCTCTTAATGCCGTAAGATTCGTCTGACTGCTGATTGAACTTCTGTTTTTTCGCTTTGCGGGAAGACGGAATGATCGGACCCACGCCACAAAAATCTTACTTGAGCCGCCATGAGCAGCGTATTGACCGCCACTGACGACATCGTCGTCGTGAATGCCGAAACATTGCAAACCCTCCAAGTGATGGCTGCCGCCGCACCTCTCAAACGGTCACGGCTTTGCCTTCATCGTACAAGCGACGACCCGATTCAAGAAATGGTCATTGCGTTTGCTCGTGATTCCTATGTCCGTGTTCATCGGCATCGAAACAAAAGCGAATCGTTCCACGTTCTGGCCGGATCGTTGGAAGTGATCTTCTTTGACAACGAAGGACACGAGACCCGCCGAATTCGATTGGGCGAATCCCGAACTGGACTACCCAGTCTTTATCGCCTTTCCTGTGATGCGTGGCACACGGTTCTGATCGAATCTGAATTTGCCATCATCCATGAAACGACCAACGGTCCGTTTGTTCCGACCGAAGCTGAATTCGCGAATTGGGCGCCTGACGGAAGCGACCCGAATGCATCGATAGCGTTTCTGTCGCACTTACGAGCCGGAAAACCGGCACCTGATCCTCACGCAACAAACCGCCAACTTTTGACCCCTTCTGAAACCACAGTATTGCCATCCGTCGTGGATGGATCGAAGTCGCAAAAGAAATCACCGACGCTGACGGCAATCATCTGCAATTACAATCACAGTCGTTATCTGTCGCGGGCCATCGAAGCGATGGTGACCCAGTCGCGACCTGCCGATGAATTCATCATCGTTGACGATGGCTCAACTGACGACAGCTTGTCAGTCATTCAATCCTGGGCCGATCGATACCCCTCAATCCGGGTCATTAAGAATGAGCGCAACCTTGGATTTCACGCTTCGTTTCAACGAGCCATTTCGGAAGCCACAAGCGACTTCATCTATAGCGGTGCCGCCGACGACCGGATTCTGCCAGGATTCTTTGAGGGAGCGATGCAGTTAGCAGAAAAGTATCCAACAACGGGCATCATCAGCGGACAATACATCAGCGTCGATCCCTCGGGACAACGTTTATCCACCTCAAAACTATCGGCGGTTCACGAAGCCGCGTTTCTCGAACCCAAAGACTTTCTTCGTGACATTCTCAATGTCGAACCCCCCACGCATTCTCTGTCCGGCTCAACGATCTTTCGAAGACAACCCTTACTCGACGTTGGTGGCTGTCGAGTCGAATTAAGTTCGTGGGGAGACACTTTTGCCATCCAGGCACTTGGTCTTAAATATGGATTCTGCTACTGGCCGCACCCTGCAATGGAATGGAACATTCTGCCTGGCAGCCTGTCGCAAACAACTCGGTCAGACCCCATCAAAGCGATGCGGATCGTCGAACGAGCGACCGAACTGATGCGGTCCGAAGCATTCCGTGATTTGTTTCCTGCTGATTATGTCGACCGTTGGGCAAAGGGTTTTCAACAATCGATCGCTCATGAACAACTGCATCTGGCAATCGAAGGAAACCAGGCGTTTCAGTCTTGCCGTCGTTCGGTGGCCGAGACTGCCACCCTTCCAGTTCGTCTGCTGCTACAGAGCCTTGGCTTCGGTATGCGAGTCCTGTATTTCGTCACGTTTCGAGTCATGCGATTCGTCGTCAGCAATCAAATCCGCAAAGCGTATCAAGCGGATTCCAGATAACATGACTGTCAGCGAATCTTCAAACTCGCGACGCCAACCATGGCGAGCAGCGCAGCGATAATCCAAAACCGGGTCACGATGTGAGTTTCAGGCTCACCTTTGAAAACAAAATGATTGTGAAGCGGACTGCATGCAAGCACACGTTTGCCCGTCAGTTTGAAATAACCGACCTGAAGGATCACGCTGAGTGTCTCGATCACGAAAACACCGCCGACGATCAAAAGCAGCACCTCCTGCCGCGTCACCAGCGCTCCGTAACCCAGCAAAGCCCCGGTCGGAAGCGAACCGCTGTCACCCATGAAAACTTGAGCCGGATGACAATTGAACCAGAGAAAACCGAGCATCGCTCCCACAAGTGCACCGAAGAGAACACCGAGCTCTCCTGCCCCCGTCATGTGAGCAATACTCAAATACTCGGCCATGACTCGATGTCCAGACAAGTAAGTGAGCACCGCAAACGCCGAACCGGCAGCAATCAAACAACCACTCGCCAGACCGTCGAGCCCATCCGTCAGGTTGACTCCGTTTGAACTTCCAACCATGACGAACGCCGCCCAGGCGATAAAGAATACTCCAATCGCCACACCGAATTTTCCCACGGGAAAAACCAGTTCCAAACCATGCGGCTTGTCTACCTGCACAAAATAAAGCAGCGTTGCCACGATGAAGGCAACGATCCATTGTGCCAGGAATTTCTGTCGCACAGTCAGGCCCCGTTGTCGTGAACGGACTTTGATCCAGTCGTCACGAGTACCGATTGCACCAAAGCCAATCACAACAAGCAGCGACTGTCGCAAATACCGGTTTGAAAGGTCACCACAAAAAACGGCAGCGACCACGATTGCCAGAACGATGAAAATCCCGCCCATGGTTGGCGTGTCACGTTTTTTTGCATGCAACTCGTTCAGCTTGTCCGACGCACTGACGATTCGCTCGCGAAAACGTTCTTTCAACCAGCGTATCGCATGGGGACCGAAAATCAGGGCCGTCACAAACGAAACCAGGGTCGCCAAAGCAATTCGAGCGGTGAGAAACACACGCGAGTCTCCGGTCGAGACCCCTGCCAGACTTTCAACGGCAGATCCATAGTGTTGAAGTAACCAGTAGAGCATGAAGAGTATTTTCAATAGTCAGTGTGGTCATGGGACAGACCCCCGTGTCTGTACCGCCATCCGTCAAAATGAACCACCGTCAGTCGAATTCGCGTCAGAATACGCTGTAGATGATGATCTGGAACATTAACGCAAACCAGGCCCAGATTTTCAGATCACCTCTCCATGTTCCAGATCGGTCCGGTGGATTCGTTTCTGTCGACGGAAGCTGAATAATCCAGAACATCAAGATCAAGTAAAGCCCAACCATGAACCATCGAGCTGTTGATAATGGAACAAGATCAAGTTGATGGCGGAGGAAATTGCCGATCCAGTGCAATATGGTCACGCAGCCCCCCCTTCGGGATTCAAGCCGCCAATCGCATAACGAGTCTTCTCGGGCGGGTCTGATCTCAAAAAGTAACTGAAGATCACGATAAATGTCATGGCCACCAGGAACGACCAGATCGAATAATATAGATAAGGCTGTCCCACCTGGAACAACGGTTTCAAATTAAGCCATCGACACACGCCAGGCTGGTTCAGCGAGAACAGTCCGATCGATGTCAATAATCCGGCATAGAACCCCGTCACCGCACCATCGGAAGAGGCACTTCGCGATAGCATTCCCGCAGCAAGAACTGCCAGCGTGGGACCAAGAAAAAACGACAGCAACGTTTGAAAGATCGTATAAATACCCGCAGGAAAGGCCTGTAGCTGAAATGCGAAATAGATCCCCCAGGCCACAAAGCCGATGGTTGTCCACCGCCCGACAGCCAGCATCTGCCCTTCGTCCGCCTCAGGCCGATAGAACCGGCGATAAAAATCATTCACGTACAATGTCGTCGCCGAGTTTAAATACGAATCGACGCTCGACATGAGTGCCGCAAGAAACGCCGCAACAAACATCCCGCGAAAGCCGACGGGCAAGAGCGCTCCCACGAGCTGGGGCAAGGCCACATCTGCTCGTTCGTGCCCTAACTCCGGAAATTTCACCAATGCGATCAGCCCCGGCACAGCGACGAGGAATGGAATCAAGTTCTTGATCAATGCCCCGTAGACATACGCCGCTCGAGCTTCATATTCCGATTTCGCACCAAGCGCACGCTGCACGATACATTGATTACCAATCCAGTAACCAGGACCGACGATGAGGCCCAAACCAAACAAGATTCCGGGCCACGGACCGGGTGATCGCGTATCCACCGGCAAAACAAGAGATAAATGCTCGGATTCGTGAGTGGGTCGATCGTGTCGCGGCTTTGTTTTTTCCGCCAATCGTTCGGTCGCTGTCATCTTCTGTTCGCGTTGCCAAGCATCCTGTTGATCCTGAGCCTTGGCAACCGCATGAATCTTGTCGACGAGTGGTTCAATCCCGCCAACTTCATAAATTCCGATCACGACAAACATCAAGCATCCGCAAATCATCACGACACCTTGCAGAACGTCGGTGTAGACGACTGCGGCCAGCCCGCCAGACCACGTATACGCTCCAACAAGCAGCGCGGTTGCCAGAATGCAGACGGAAACATCCCATCCAGACAGACTCTTTAAAAACACCGCTGATGCAAGCAGCATGACCCCCAGGTTACAGGCCATCAGAAAAAGCCAGCACGCCGCGACAGACGAACGAAGCTGAACACTGAACCGCCGTTCGAGATACTCGGGAATTGTGGTCACTCGACAACGCCACAGATGCGGAATAAAGACAAACGCACCGACAAGCATCGCAGGAATGCAGCCGATCCATTCGAAATTTCCCATCACGATGCCATAGCGATACGCATCACCACCGACTCCGATTAAATCGGTTCCGCCAATATCGGTGGCGACCAGTGACATCCCGATCGCCCACCACGGCAAACTGCGTCCTGCAAGAAAGAAATCAGATCCACTACGGACATAGCTACCGACCCATAACCCAATGACCATCGTCGCGGCAAGGTACGAAAGAATCACGAGATAATCGATCGACGTGAGTTGAGCCATGGTACTCCATCGTTGAAGAAATCCGTTAATCACGATCAAGTGTGAAATGGATACGGCAGCTCACCAGATGGGCACAAACGTCTCAATCACGTGCCAAACCGACAAAGTCAACCCATTTCGCCCAAATCGACGACGGAGCTTACATTGACTTCACGAGATCGTCCACCCCCAAGTCTTTGATGCGGTGGTACGAGAAACCGGTCAATCTGACTCGTCAGGAGAACCCGAGTTGCCGGAACCTGGCGATTCGGTTTCACCCCGGAATCGATATCCGACACCGCGAACCGTTTCAATCACGTCGCCAAGACTGCCGAGTTTCTGCCGAAGCGAACGGATGTGGACGTCGATTGTCCTCTCCAGCGCATTCGCATCCTCACCTCGGCAATGGTCCATCAGCTCATTTCTTCCGAAGGGACGACCCGCGGCACGTCCCAGTGACCACAAAAGTCGAAACTCTGTCGGCGTCAGATCAACCGGCTGGCCACTGACTTTCGCCGTGTGATTAACCCGATCGACTTCAATACCGTGGATGGAAACAATATCGCGCGACTGCTGGTCTGACCCCGCCCGGCGCAACAACGCCTTGATCCGGTGAATCAGCGGTTTGACCTTGAAGGGTTTCGTCACGTAATCGTCGGCACCCATGTTAAATCCGACAATCTCGTCAACTTCTTCACTGCGCGCGGTCAGCATCAGCACGCGAATCCCCTGCGTTTTGGCATCGGCTCGCAGCTGCCGACAAACTTCCAGGCCGTCGATCACCGGTAACATCAGGTCCAGCAGGATTAAATCCGGCTCGAACGAACGAGCCTTCCGCAGGCCGTCCTGTCCGTCAGCTGCTAATGAGACCTCAAATCCCTCGCGTTCGAGGTTGTAGGTCAGCACTTCCTGCAAAGTGCGTTCGTCTTCGATGATCAGGATTTTTTGTTTGCTCATGGGTCTTCAAAAAAATGTTCTAGGCAAT
The DNA here is from genome assembly GCA_903858935.1 of uncultured Schlesneria sp. Classification (GTDB taxonomy): domain Bacteria; phylum Planctomycetota; class Planctomycetia; order Planctomycetales; family Planctomycetaceae; genus Schlesneria. Next base: position 8,122 of record CAIOKO010000113.1, read on the forward strand.
CGTCGATGAACGAAGACGGTGTCGGATGATCTCGCCCTGCACCAGGTAAACGACATCTTCAGCGATGTTTGTCGCGTGGTCTGCGATCCGCTCAATCTGACGCGAAGCCGAAAACATGTGCAACGCGGGCTCGACCAGTTCTGGACAGGTCTGCATCAGTCGAGTCAACTCGTCAATAATAATTCGGTTGAGGTTATCGATCGATTCATCCTGGTCACACACTTCACGCGCTGTCCTGACATCCAGGTGAACATAGGCATCAATACTCCGGTGCAGCATATCGAGAGCCTGCCGCGACATATCCTTCATATTTTCAGGCACAGAGATTTCGGCACAACTTGCGATTCCGCATGCGCGTTCCGCAATACTCACACCCAGGTCAGCAACGCGTTCAAGTTCACCGCCAATCTTCAGCACAGTCGTGATTCTGCGAAGATCAATCGCGACAGGTTGGTGGAGTGCAAGTAGTTTCAGGCATTCTTCTTCGATCTCAACATCCATTCGGTCGATGTTATCATCAGCGGACATGATCTGTCTGGCGCGATCATAGTTGGGCTTGTGCAGCGCATCGACGGCCGAATGAATCATCTCCTCAACGCTGGCACACATTGTCAGTAGCATGCGATGAAGATCATCGAGATCGCGAATTAAATGAATTGACAAGGAAATTGCTCCGCGAACCCAGCTGATTCTGTCGGGTGTTACTTTGAGTAATTGAAATTTTGTACAGCTTCAAGAGTCTAACAACGATTGGTTCCCTGGTCGAACCGCCCCAAATCAGCCGAATCGCCCGGTGATGTAATCCTCAGTCTCCTTCTGAGTCGGATTCGTAAACAATTGCTTGGTCTGACCGATTTCCACAAGACGGCCCACGCAGAAAAACGCCGTCATTTCACTGATTCGTGCGGCCTGCTGCATGTTATGGGTGACAATGACAATCGTATAATTCTGTTTGAGTTCGAAAATCAAATCTTCGATTCGAGCAGTCGAGGCAGGATCGAGTGCCGATGCGGGCTCGTCCATCAGAATGACTTCCGGATTCGTCGCAAGTGCTCGAGCGATACACAAACGCTGCTGCTGCCCCCCAGAAAGCGCCATCGCCGATTCTTTCAGGCGATCTTTGACTTCATTCCACAACGCGGCCTGTTTCAACGACCGTTCGACGATCCCCTGCAATTCCGATTTGCTCGTCTCGCCCGCGATTCTTGGCCCGAACGCGATATTGTCGAAAATTGACTTGGGAAACGGAGTCGATTTCTGGAACACCATCCCAACTCGTTTTCGTAATGAAACGACGTCGACGTCACGACTGTAAATCTCCATTCCGTCCAGCAGCACCTCGCCCGTCACGCGAGTCCCTTCGATGATATCGTTCATCCGATTCAACGATCTCAGGTAGGTGCTTTTACCACAGCCGGATGGCCCGATCAGTGCCGTCACCGCTCGACTTTGAATTTGCAGATTGATGTCGTAAAGCGCCTGTTTCGTGCCGTAAAAAAAGCTCATCCCCCGTGTTTCGATTTTGGGCGGACCAAGGGACGGGGCGACTTCAGGCACATGAGCAATACTTCCATCGCTCGGTGGCTCGACAAATTGGGTGAATCGTTTAACGAGAGCCATGACTGTGAATCATCTCTTTTGAAATTCGAATTACAAACAAGCGAAAAAGACCTCTGAAAATCGACTCTCACTTCGTTTGGCAAAACATCGCTTATGCTTTGATGCCTGCAGCCATGGATACAATTCTAAAAAGTCTCGTCACTCACCATCGATTCCATTGTTGAAACCGTTGACGAATAAAAATCGCCATACCATTCATCATCAGCAAAGTCGCAAGTAAGACAATGATTCCCGCCGCAGCGACGTGCTCAAAGTTTGGAGACGCTTCGTTAACCCAACTGTAAACCAGAGTCGGAAGCGCGGTGAATCGATCAAACGGTGCTCTTATTAATTTGTCGGGATTCTGAACAAGATCGCTGATTCCGGTAATGCGACCCGGAGCATAACTCAAATGAGCGGCCACACCGATAACGGCAATCGGTGCCGCTTCCCCAATCGCCCGAGACAAGGAAAGAATGACACCCGTCAGGATCCCCGGCAGAGACGCAGGAAGAACCTGATGCCAGATCGTTTGCCATTTTGTCGCCCCCAGCGCATAGGCCGCATGCCGCAACGATGCAGGTATCGAACGCAACGCCTCCTGGGACGTAATAATCACAACCGGTAGACTGAGCAAAGCCAGGGTACATGCACCCGATAAAATGACGGGCCCCAGCGGCAAAACGATGTCAATCGGTTTAAACCCGAGGCCCTGAAGAAACTTCAATGATACGATCGTTTCGTGCTGATCGAAGGCCCCGAACATCCGCGAGAACACGGTAAAGCCCAGAATGCCGTAGACAATCGAGGGGACACCCGCCAGGTTGGCAATGTTCAATTGAATGAATTTCGTCAGCGAGGTCGGCTTCGCGTACTCTTCGAGATAGAGCGCTGCTCCAACTCCGACTGGAACCACCATCAGGCCGGTTAATCCGATCAACCACACACTGCCCCAGAATCCAGCCATAATCCCGGCTTGCAGCGGGTCGTCGCTGTTACCATGAGTCAGGAAGCTTAAAGTCAGCCAACCCCATGGCTTTGCGGGCTTGGGTGGATGGACGTCGGGAACCGGACACTCCGAAGGAATCTGGCCAGGCCCGACACCCTTAAACTTGCCGATTGGCTCTTTCCCGGACGACTTATCGCTAACGGTTAAATCAAAGACGGGAGCTGCCCGTTTGCCATTGTGATTGAACACGACTTTACCGCCCCGAACTTCGGAACCGGAAAAACTCTTGATCTTTTCCTCTGGATCAGAAGCAAAGTAGAAATCACCGCCAATGACCTTACTCACAGTGTAAGTCACGTCACCTTCGGTATCGAGACTTTTGCCGGTCTCGGTCAACGTAACAGGAGCGAGCCCACTCCCTCGACCTGGACTGAGCGCCGAGGAAAAAATTGAACCCATTAACACCACGAGCATTGCCAGGGCACCCATGGTGGCAAGCCGGCAAAGCCACTCGAAACACAGGCCAATCCTGTGTCGCCAGATCAGGCGACGTTCGTAAACATCGTTGCCGAGCTTCATTGGTAGACCTCGCGATAGCGCGACAGCACCCACTGCGAGATCAGGTTCATCATCATCGTAATAATGAATAACACCAACGCCACGGCATACAGGCTTTTCTCAACCGTCGAACCACTGACGACTTCACCTGTCATCACATCCACAATGTACGAAGTCATTGTCTGAATTTGTGCCAATGGATTCAGTGTCAGGTTAGCAAAACCGGCTGAGGCAATCGCCACCGCCATCGTTTCACCGATACTGCGGGATAATGCAAGAAGAAAGGATGCGAATATCCCGGACAGGGCAGCGGGCACAACGATCTTTGAGCTGACATCAAATTTTGTCGAACCCAGAGCATATCCCGATTCTCGTAAACTATTGGGCACCGAACGCATCACGTCTTCACTCAACGATGCGACCATCGGAATAATCATCAACCCGACAACGATACCGCCCGCCAGCGCATTTTTTCCGTAGACTGTCATCCCCAACCAATTTTCAAAGATGGGAACGATCAACATCGGAGTCAGAAACCTGATGGCAAAATACCCGTAAACGACCGTTGGTATACCCGCCAGAATTTCCAGAACCGGCTTGACCCACTTCCTTGCACTGGGCGATGCATATTCGCTGAGATAAATCGCGATCAACAGCCCCACCGGCAAACCGATGATTGCCGAAATTCCCGTGATCAGAAATGTCCCCGTTACGAGCGGAAGAATTCCATAGTGCTGCTGCTCTTCAGCGTACTGCGGAGTCCATCTCGTTTCGGTGAAAAACTCACGAATCGAGACCTCTTGAAAAAAAGCTGTATGTGGAGGAAGTGCATACACGGATTCAGTGATTAACACGTAGATGATGCTTACCGTCGTCAGCACGGACAGCAGTGCACAACCAAACAAAACCCACTGAATCGCCTGTTCGCGAACGTGCATCCACGAAAACCGACGCCGCAACGACGAAGCGCCGTCCGGTCGAGTCGGTCCAACGTTGGATACAGATTTTTTGTCCTGCGAACCCGGCACCTTACCATCCTCTTCGTATCAAAACCTGAGTCATCAGTTGATGAACGTTGCACGTCTCTCTGTGATCGTTTCTCTGTCATCGTTTCCTGGCGACAGCCCTATTTGGCCGATGACAACTCGTTAATTGCTTCTTCCAGCTTTGCGACCGCTTTCAGGCGATCGTCTTCCTTCACCTTCACGAATCCCCGTTTTCCAATTAACGACTGTGACTCCCTGGAAACTGCAAACCTCAAAAACGCCGCCACTTCGGGCCGCTTGAGGGAGTTTTTATTGACATACATGTAAAGCGGACGAGCCAACGGAGCATACTCACCACTCAAAATCGCCTCTTCAGTTGGTTCGACGAACGGCTTTTGAGCTTCTCCTGACTTGGTCTTATCCGCGACTCCTAAGGCTTTGAGCTTTTCCGTATTTTCGATGTAGTAGCCGAACGGGATATACCCCAAAGCGGTCTTGTTCGCAGCAATTCCCTGAACGAGAACATTGTCGTTCGCCGCAGGAGTGTAGTTCGTATTCGTGGCTTTCTTCTTCTCGTTGATCACTTCGGTAAAGTATTCGAAAGTCCCTGAATCGGAGTCAGCCCCATACAGCAAAATCGGTTGGGCTGGCCATGATGGGTCCAGATCGCTCCATGTTTTCACTTTACTGTCCGGTTCCCAGATTTGCTTCAACTGTTCGCAAGTGACGTTGGAACACCACGTATTTTTCGGATTAACCGCGATCACAATCCCGTCCACGGCGATGTTCAACTCCAGCCACTCGATCCCTTTCTCAGCAAGCTCTTTGACTTCCTTTGGATCGATCCCGCGTGACGCATTCCAGATATCCGCCTGACGATTCATAAATTTCTTGTAACCGCCACCCGTCCCCTGCATGCCGATACTGACCGTATGTTTCGACTTTTTCTCGAACTCGACAGCAAACGACTGGCAAATCGGATAAACCGTGCTCGATCCCTCGGCGCTGATCGTTGCGGAGTCTGCGGCCGCACTTCCTGTGGCTTCCGTCGTCTTTGACGGCTCGCTCTTGACCGGTTCGGTTGACTGAGCAGAATCAGCCTTTGCCGTCGCCTCAGCGTCTGAATTTGCTGTGACTTTTGCCGCCGGTGGCGTGAGGGTTGGTGGGGTTGATGGAGGTGTTACCACAGGCGTGCTCTTCACTTCACAGCCCGAGAAAATACCCGCTGCTCCAATTGTCAGTAGAACTGCAGCAGACCGCCAACCATTTCCGCCAAGAATCATCACAAATACTCCTCAAACCTGTTTCCGGAAACTTTTCCGGAGAGTTGTTGTCGAAACCTGCCAACTTTTCAAACCCTGTGAGCTTAATCACTCCCCGCATCATACGGGATTCTCGTTAAGATTTTGTGAACAACGGCACCGACATGGCCAAGAGGTTCCTTCACAAGAACCGCTAGTTGACACTTGTTCCGCATAGAATTCTGCTGTCTTGAATTCAGAACTTCTCAATCGAAAGTCCCATGGTTTCCCGCAAACCACGGGGAAAAAACTTCATCTGAAGTTTGCAAACACGAAACGGCACTAAAAAACGGTGCCATTGGGATCAACTCGACCACCAATGGCACTGAATGGCGTTTTCTATTTCACGGCGATTTCTATATCACCGTGATAAGGAACTACTCTTTTTTCACTGCGGCCAATGGCTGAAGGTATTCAGGGGTCAGTTTGTCGCACGACCAGAGCAACCCTCGCGTTACCATGTCGAGATAACGGGCGTCGCCAACAGTTTCCGAATTATGCCCCAATGTTGTGCTGAAAACACGGCCCTTGCCGTACTGGTTCGTCCACGTCACGACGTAATCGTCGACTTTCGTGCCGATGTCCTGGCGACCGCGAGCCAATGGCTTGGCGGCTGGAAACAACTTGAGATTGTTGTAAAGCTCTTCGTTGATCGTCGTCCAGTTTTCAAGTGGCTTTGTCACAGGATGATCCCGGTCAACAAATGTCACCTCGATCGGTTTCTGTGGTCCGTGAGCGGCCGATTGAATTCCCACGAACTGGAACCAGTCGTCTTTTCCAGGAAGTCGATAGCTGTGCATCGCACAATGCAGGTTCACGGCAGGGAGACCATTCCTGTGCGCACTCAGAATATTCTCGACATATTTTGGTTCGACGACATCAGAGGTGCACTCGTCATGCAGAATCACATCATATCCCTTTGACCATTCTGGATTGTCATACAGGTCAAACCGGGCCTTCGTCGTCGTATCGGTCGTATGTACTTGAGTCACCTCAACATTCGCCCTCGCTTCGATCCCGTTCTTGAGCAGATCCTTTTGACCTTTGTAGTCATGACAGCAACCACCGGTAATCAACAGGGCCTTCAAGGGTTTCGGCTTGCCCTTTGACGCGTCTTGCGAGAACGCGGAATCGGTCAGAAGTACGCAGGAAAAGACAAGAAACAAGCCGGACAAAAGGTGCTTCATCGGGGTAACTCCTGGTTTGGGATCATCGAAACGGCAGTACGCAACACAGATTCAACTTGAATGATCAAGACCCTATCGTAGCCAGGTCGAGTCCGGGACGCCTCGGAGTCGACGAGATTTTCTAGACACATACCCAAGGCGCGGCCTTGAAAAGGTCTGCTTCAAACATTTCGGAAATCTGGTGATGCTGAAAATGTAGACGGACACTGTAAATGACCACTGCCACGATTATCAACGTCGCAAGCCCCAGAACTTGCTTTGCGAGCACCGAGTTTTTTCGAGCAACAATCTGAGTGATCACGCACACCAGCAACGTCATCGAGGCTTTAAAGTAGGCCATCCCGGCCATTCCCCACCGATCCAGAAAGTATTTCGCAATCGGATTCGACTCGGTAAACCCCCCTTCGTCACGCGTCAAAAGGTAATACGTCATGATGACATCCAACGCACTGACGACACACAGAATCAACGTTTCCTGCGGATGATAAAAGAATTCCTCAGGCGGGTTGGTCGTCGGTTTCTTCGATGATTTTGAGTCGCGTTTGGTCATGGTCGTATTTCATTTCCGTTTCGATGCGTGCGTCATCGCACCGTCGAACGACGCTGGTGACTCCCCGTCTCTTTACCCACGTTTTCCTTAATCCAAAGGTACCGTTTTCAATCCCCGATAGCGATTAAAAGCGATGAGAATTTGCCACAGATGAATGCGGATTCATACCGACACATGGAAAACAGGAAACTACACGCAAAAGAGTTTCTTAACTTTATTTTATGGGATTTGTTCCTCGTCATCCTTATCTGTACTACGCACCACCAAATTCCGAGCAAGAAACGAAGATTCTAGAGAGACATTGCCTCAGACCAAAGTAGCCATCATCGCTCCGCGTGATGAGCATTGTTCGAAAACCCGGCAAATACCAATCAGCATGGTCTCAAATCAGAAATTCAAACGGAATATCTGTCCCGATGCTGAGGCAACGTTTGAATCGTTTCCGACGCATGCTCATCACGCGGAGAGGCTGTCATTTTTTGCATTTTACCGACGAATTTCACGGAATGAATCTTTCCACGCTTGTGATCAGGCGCTAGGATTCGCGCCATGACACAAC
>CAIOKO010000114.1 GCA_903858935.1 uncultured Schlesneria sp.
CGCTGCGGTGTGCTTCTGCCAACGGTGTCGATTCGACCGGAGGAATCCGGTGCGACGCACCAAACATGTATTGTGGGTTCGGCCGAAGTGATCTTGCGATCAAGGCGGCTGTCCAAAAAGACCGGCGAACTCAGCGAGTTCGCGTCGCTCAGGCGTTGCAGCCATCTCGATTCCGCATTGTGATGCGGGATCGAGATTCAGACTCTCCAAGAAACTCATCCGTGCCCCACCAACCGGCGCTTCAAAGGGATTGGCTCGCGACTCGCGTCGTGTCCAGTTAGGTCATCGACGACGCGTAAGAGTTTAGTCCACCCCGCGTCAGACTGATGTTGCGGGTGATTGGTTTTTTGGTTAGATCGGCATTCGTCCCTGCACGGAATGGATGCCGATGTCATTTGTGTTCTACCCAAAGCTCGAACAGAGTTGCCCGAATGTCAGCCACTGCCCCCATCTGGGTGGTGCGGCCATCGGTACGCTCGTGGATCGAGCGAATGACAACGAGCTGTTTCTTCGCCAATTGCATGGAACCATTGACGCGGAGCGAAAACGGAATTCCTCGCTCTTTGAAGAGAATCAGCGTCTGAAGAAAGAGCTGGAACAGTTAATACTGGAACTGAAGCTCGAACGGCAGAACAAATTCGCGACGAACGCGCAGAAGAATCACGAAAAAAAGCCGGGCGAGCCGGCGGCGGATGGTTCTCCATCCGGGAAGAAACGTGGTGCCCCTATTGGCCATCCGGGGTATTATCGAAAAACACCGACGGAATTCGATTGGGATTTCGATGTCGCGCCACCGAAGTGTTGCCCTCTCTGTCAGGGTCCTGTCACGATTCGGGATGGTTTCGATCCTGCGGAACATCTGCAGGAAGACGTGATCGACGGGCAGTATCGCGTCGTCTTGTATCGCCATCCCGCCGCGTCTTGCGAGGATTGTGGGGAGTGGGTGCAGCAAGCAGGGGAAGGGGAACTCCTTGGGAGTCGACTGGGGCCGTGCCTGCGCAGCAAAGTCCTTTTCCTGCGGGTCGGAATTGGCATCAGTTACCGTAAGATTCCACAAGTGATGCAGGAGATGTTTGGTATCACCTTATCACCTGCGGCGCTGATTGGCTTTGAAAAGCAACTCTGTGAACGCGCCCAACCCGTGGTGGACGACATCGCAAAGAAGATCGCCAGCAGCGATGGTGCGGTCCACGCGGATGAAACCTATTCTGTATTGGATGGACGACGATCGTATTTCTGGGTGCATGGAACCACTCGATACATCCATTTTACATTCGGTACGACGCGCAGCGGCAAAGTCTCGCGTGACGTTCTCGGAGACCTCTTTTCGGGAACTCTGGTGACAGACTGCTATTCGGGTTACATCGCCCACACAGCGGGCGCGAAGCAAAAGTGCCTGGTTCACCTGGCTCGAACCGCGCGCGACTGGCAGAAACTGACCGAGGCTGGTTCGAGCGATTTCCAGTTCTTTCAGGCGATCATCGATTTTGTCAAAAGGGGTTGTGAATTTCATCGCCTTCGCAGCAAGGGGTCTCTCGACACGACACAAATCGCTGCCGAGAAGACCTGGCTCCGCAAAGAGCAGGCGCGTCTGGAAGCTTGGAACGTCACTCATAAAAAGGCCGTGACGCTGAAGGGACGAATTACGACTTACCACGATGAGTGGTTGGTGTTTCTCGACGACGCGAGAGTCCCGCCAACAAACAATCTGGCCGAACAGGCCTTGAGACCGCTGGTGGTTCTCCGCAAGATCACGTTTGGGCATCGTAGCCGCGACGGAGGCGAGCGAATGGCCGCTCTGATGTCAGTCGCCGAAACGGCTCGTCGTCATGGTCATCGTGCGAGCCAGATTTTCTTAGAACTCATGACTCACCCACCCAATCGAGTCCTGCGTCATCTGTAAGCCCAAGCCCAAGCCAAAGCGTGAGCCTTCGCAGTCGCTTAAAGGGCTTTCTCAAAACGCTTGGCAGAGGCCGGACCGTCAGAATCGAGGATGAGTCGATCCCTGTCTTCATTTCAGATAACTCGTTGCCCTTGGCTTCGAGGCGGCTCACCGCTGCGCGCTGTCGCAACTTGCGACGAGACAACCGAATCCCACGACATTTCCGTCGGCGACTTTCGTGTCTGATCGCCAGCTCATGAATCACAAACTCAACCCATATCAATCGTGACTGGCAATACTTTAACTTGAAAGCCAAAACTTCAGTCGCCATCCGCCCGGGGTTAACTAAACTTTTACAATTGACCCGTGACAAGAAACGGGGACATTCTACTTTTTAAAGACTCGCGCATTCGGCGCGAGGTCAGTCGACATCCATTACAGTTCCGGCTGGCGGTGATTTCAGCCGTTCCAGCAATTCGACGTCGCCGAGAATTGTGATGCCGTTCTGCTGGCAATGACTGACGACTGCGGGTTTGCGAAGGTGGCGGTCAAGTGTGCAAAGGATGTCCGCAGACGCCGCAATGGCTGTAGCTAAGATTTGATCATCGTCCGGATCAGCAACAATAACAGCCGCAGCAGACAAGATTTCTTCAGGCCCAACGGGGCCGGTCATTCCAATAGCCAGGGTCGTAGGTCCTCCGGAGGCCCTGGTGATTATTCAACAGGAAAAAAAGAGGTCTGAAAGGCCGGCCGTTCGGTTGCTATCGGTCACCGGCGCGGTTCAATAATCATGCATCGGGTGTCGAGGGAACTGTCGGCTCTTCAGGCCTTTTACTTTGATCAACTGATGGTACCAGGGCCTCCGTAAGACCTACGACCCTGGCTATTTGAACGGCTGACCCGTTGGGTCGCAAGACTGCAATCTTGCGGTATCACCAAGGGGTTTTGGAAAGGGCTTCTTCGATTGCCGCATCAGCTTCCGCTGCACAAATCCCGTCGACTGTGGCGAATTTTTGATTAACCGCAATCGTCTCAGCAATGCGGGCGCGAGCGGCCTGCCGAATTTCATCGCCGCTCATTTGGCCTGGCGTGTAGGTTAAAATCAGAACGTGCTGCTCTTGCTCCAAGGCCGAACCCAGTAGACTTTCAAGCGTCCGCTTTTCTTCGGCTGGTATCTGATTCACGTTACGGGTAGCAATTGTGTCCATGTGAATAGCATATCGCAGAAACGCGGTGACGGGCAAGAATTTGTTTTGCCGATTTCAACCAAGTTTATGCGTCCTGGTTTTCCAAATTATTGATCAGACCACTGAGCATTCGAGAGATCTCTTCCAGCATCGACTTTAGCTTTTCGTGGTCTTGCGATGTCAGCAGCTTTCGGCGGAAGGCCAGTTCCATGAGCGGAACGCATTCTTGGATGGAACCTCGCGAGATGATGAAGAAGTTTCGACGATCGGGTTTGGTGAAACGACCGTTTCCTTCGGCGATGTTGGCGGCGATGGAAAGCGAGGCTCGGTTTAGTTGGTCGGAGAGGAATCCGTAGCCGCGTGGGAAGTTCTCGGTCAAAACACAGATCTGGTCGGCGAAGTCGACGGATTTTTGGTAGACAACCAGCTTTTCGAATGCGAATGCCATGGGGGTGGTCCGCTGAAAAAAGAGAAAGCGAAGACGAGAAAGTAGTGAGTAGAAAGTAGATCGCGTCGGACGGTTTAGACAATGATGCCAAACTTCTTTTCCGTCTACTCTCTACTTACTACCTTCTACTCTCTCGCCGCTTCATGAATTGGCCGTTCAGGCCAATTCATGGAGGCGGGGGGAATTGAACCCCCATTCACAATTGAGAGAAACGCAAACATCGAAAAGAGTTGCGTCAATTGCACTGAGTGCCGCGCTGCACGGGCGCTGCATTTTGGGGGCGCTGGAAGTCAATTCCTGGCAACGAATGACGCTGATTTGCAATTCATCGCACAGGGCTGGCCGCAATTACCAGAAGCCGTTCGCACTGCGATCACGATGCTTGTGAAGGCCAATGTTTCGAACGTGCAAGACTTGGAGTCGGTAGCCAAGTAGCGGCAGAAGAGACGAGAAGAACTGGCGATGCGATTGGCACAGGACTGCCGGTGCATCGTCCAGGGGTGTCTGCGCGAAGAAGAATGGCAGGACGCGGATCACGAGTTTTACGACGTCATCGTTCCGTATGTCGGCGCGAGTTGAAGCATTGCCTCAATGTTGAACCGATATGCGACCTTCTTTTCCGTAGGCCAGGTCATGAGTGACCTGAGAACGGGGTCAATACTTTCCAGCGATTTTAACAATTGTGGAAGAACGGCTTTGAGACGCGTACAGCAAATGCGGTCAGCAGCGAGTTCTGCTTGGCGAATCGGCTTGGAGATATAACCATCCGTAAGCGGCAAGCCGTGAACGCGGCGGCATCGAACAAAAGGCAGGCGGATCTGCGCAGAAGCGGTTTCAAGCGCTTGCTTGACTGGCCCTCTCCCCGTGTAGACGGTAGCATCGACAGGGAATCATGGTGGACATCTTCTTGCTGATTATACTTGTTTTCACTTGAGGTAATTTGTGACCCGCTCCCTTGCCTTTTCGTTTCGTCAACGGTTGATGCTGTTGAATCTGCTCGTGATTACAGCGTGTTGCCAATCCGCGTGGTCACAGGACGATGTGGTCTACTTGAATCAGGGCTGGTCTAATGCGGACCGCCTTAAGTATTACTACACGACACAGGGTTCTGCGGCGGTTCCGTATGATTTGTATCTTCATCTGGAAGAAGCAAACTCGACCGAATTATTCCGATCAGAACGGTTTGCCAGCGAGTTCGGCTTCACCCCGGGTGTTGTCGACCCGTTCAACAATCCCGACGGGCTTCCAATCGGAATCGCCAAGACGAGCGTCAAAGAAGGTCGCTGGAAAGGGGACTGGTTGGGGGTGACCTGTGCCGCGTGTCATAACAATGAGCTGCACTACAAGGGGACCCGGATTCGTATTGATGGGGGTGTCAACAATCGGATCAATTTCTACGGATTTGTCGCCGCTCTCGATAGTGCATTGTCGGCGACATTAACCAACCCCGATCGCTTTGAGCGTCTGGCAAAAAAACTCTCTGTGAGCTCGGAAGCCTCCCGCGCCGATTTGCGACTACGACTAGAACTCGCGACAGAATCGATTCACGACTATCGTACTCATGGGTCGATCACCGCCTTTCCCTTTGGCCCTGGTCGCATCGATGCGCTAACGCAAATCCATAATCGGGTGCTGAGTTCGGCGCTCGCTGTTCCCGAAAACTGGACTGCCAATTTGGTTCCTGCCAAGCCCCCATTCATGTGGAACGCACCACAATCGGCCTGGGTCCAGTGGACGGGGGTTGCCGCCAATCCTCTGGATCGAAACGCAACAGAATCTATGGGGGTTTTCATCAAAGTTGACCTCCATTCAAAGACCCCTGAAGAAGGGCTGTTTGACTCGACCATGGACCTCAGCGGTCAACAAGAAATCGAAGAATTGCTGCGAAGACTAGCGCCACCCAAATGGCCTGAGCAAATCCTTGGGAAAATCGACCGTGAAAAGGCGGCTCTTGGTCAGCGGCTGTTTGCCGCTAATTGTTCAGAATGTCATTCGGTCTGGCCTCATCGCTGGAGTGAGCCAAAATTGCAGGGCAAGCGTTTTATTGAAAATGCGATTGTTCCACATGATGTCGTTGCCACCGATCCTCTCCAATTCAATACGCCCCAATTTGATAGAAAGCCGTCCTATTTATCGGGACGACTCCGCGATTACCTTCCTCCTCCATTCGAGGGAAAGGAGGTGGTGCCGTTTGCAATATTAATGAATACCGCCAAAACGCATACGATGCATAAAGCGTTGTCGAAATTGACGTGGACGAAACAGCAACTCGAAGATGCCCGAGGCTTTCGTGATCCCGACGAACCGTTGCCAGCTCAACCCGCGTATAAAGCGGGGCCTCGAGATGGGATCTGGGCAGTTCCTCCTTATCTGCATAATGGGTCGGTCCCCAACCTGTACGAGTTACTTACTCCTGCCAAAGATCGTTCGAAAACCTTTTTCATCGGCACCGAGTTTGATCCTGTGAAGGTGGGAGTCGATACGTCAGGAAAATCGGGGCAGTTTCTGTTTGACACCAAGCTTGTCGGAAATTCGAACCTGGGCCATTCCTTCGAAGCGGGACCTCGCGGGAAAGGAATTATCGGCCGATTGCTGAGCGACGACGAGCGATGGGCCATAATCGAGTATCTGAAATCGATACCCACGGAAGAGGGACAGATTACCCCCTATGGCGGCCCCAAAGATCCGGTTGAAGCCTGGAAGGATCCGTCGTTTTTTCACAAGCTTTCCAATAACGCATCCGGCTACACTGGGGCCAATCATAGTGGGGATAGAAAAGCGGTTGCGGTATTGCATGCCGAAGGACCAGGCAAACAACCCGCCCCCGCTCTGGGTGAAGAGTCAATCGAATCGGGCGAAGTCGAGTTAATTGAATCGATTCGTCAGCAGACTCTCGACCGACTGGCCGTCCAATATCCCGCTGGCAAAGGGACCGTCTTGCGCGATGCCCATCCAAAAACACATGGCTTGGTGCAGGCCCAGTTCATCGTCGGAGACGGTATTCCCGCCCCACTTCGGTATGGCGTATTTGCCAAGCCTGCGACGCTGAATGCGGTTGTTCGTTTCTCGGCGGGGGGAGTCGATGTGCAGCCAGATACGGTTCCGCAAGGGCATGGAATGGCGATCAAATTGCTGGGTGTCCCCGGCCGAAAGATCATCGAACAGGAACATAATGCGATGACGCAGGATTTTGTCATGATTAACTATCCCACCTTTTTCGTACCCAGCCTCAAGGTCTATGACGACTTCACGCAAGCTTCGGCGACGGGAAAACATCTTGCCTTCTTTAAACATTACCCTGAAGTGGCGGAAGCCGCCAACAAACTGAGTCACCAACCCTTTCATAATCCGCTTCACGTTCGTTACTGGAGTGAAACCCCGTACAAGCTCGGGCCACACGCGATCAAGTTTTCCGCTCGACCAATCGTCAACAGCAGTAATACCGCGCCAGAAAAAATGGGACCCAATTACTTGCGTGAGGCGATGATCCAGCAAGTCGGCAAGGAAGATGTCTATTTTGAATTCTTGGTGCAGATCCAGGCGGATTTCCGCACTATGCCGGTCGAAGATTCTCTTGTCGAATGGAAAGAAGTCGATGCTCCCTTTCAACGCGTCGCCCTGATTCGAATTCCCCAACAAGATATTTCTGCTGTTCAGAACCTGAATCAGGCGGAACGATTGTCGTTCACTCCTTGGCACTCGCTCCCCGAACACCAGCCGCTGGGCTCAATTAACCGCGCGCGGCGCGTGATCTATCAAGCGGTGTCAGAATTCCGGCACCGAATCAACGGAAGCAAGCGACTTGAACCGACTCAATTATCAGAAATCGGTTTTTGAGCGGTGCGCAGGTGACGGACCCAGCTTGAAGGAGCACTCCACCCCTCGCAACGCCCCGGCATGCTCTACGAGCGGAAGCTGGCAGCGTTGCAGCATTCGCTTCATGCACCATGCCGATATCAGAGAACTTTAAGAAAACACATATGAATACGCACGAACACAAAGTCGAAGACGCAGCCGCCAGGCCGGATTCAACCCTCTCAACCGCCCAGCAGAAACTCACGGCGGTCTGGGAGGAGCACATGAAGTGCGAGTTTGCGACCAAGAGCGTGGATGACACGATGGCGACCATGGTGGAGGGCGGACACGTCAATCACGTGCCGACGATGACCGGCGGGCAGGGCTTGAAGGACATTCGGGATTTCTACACCCGTTTCTTCATCCCCCAGATGCCGCCGGACACGAAGACCACGCCGATTTCCCGGACCATTGGGGAAACGCAAATTGTGGACGAGATGATTTTTGAGTTCACCCATACCGTGCCGATGGATTGGATGCTGCCTGGCATTGCGCCGACAGGCAAACGGGTCGAGGTGGCGTTGGTAGCGATAATCGGATTCTGGGAAGGCAAGGTTTCGCACGAGCACATTTACTGGGATCAAGCATCTGTGCTAGTTCAGCTGGGTCTGCTTGATCCGAGCCAGCTTCCGGTGGCCGGCCGCGAGAGCGCCGCCAAAGTGCGCGATCCCGGCCTTCCGTCGAACCAACTCATCCAGCACGCAATCGGAAAAGCCATCCAGAAAAAATGACCATCACCATTGAGTGGATTTGATCTTTATAATGACGAAGCTGAAAATATTCGTTCCAGAGAATGCCTACCACCACGTCTTCGAGCCTCTGTCCGAAGGGATCAAGGTTGTCAACTCCCCCGAACCGGATGTGGAACTCGCTGTCTTGGGAATGCAGCACGCACCCGAGCTGCCAGCGTTCATCGACGCCCTGCCCGGGCTGCAAGCCGTCCTGTCGCTCAATGCCGGAGTGGATTGGTTGTTGCCCCACTTGCCAGAGAGTGTAGCGGTCTACAACGCGAGTGGTGTGCACGATGCCGCCGTTTCAGAGTGGGTGGTGGCGGTGCTACTTGCCATGCGCCGTCGTCTGCCGGACATGTTGGAACTCCAGCGGCGTGGTGAGTGGGACATGAACTTGAATGATGTTACGGCCACGGGCCCCTCGTCCATAGGACCCATCGACACGTTCGAGGGGGGGACCGTGGTGATTCTTGGCTACGGTTCGATTGGGCGGGCAGTCGCCGCCCGGCTTGCGCCTTTCGGCATTCGCGTGGTCGGAATTGCCCGTCACCAGCGGCCGGATACTGAGACGATGGAAGCCCTGCCTAACTGGTTGGCCGAGGCGGACGCCGTGGTCTTGCTTCTTCCGCTCACGCCAGAGACGGAGCATATGGTCGATGCTGAATTTCTGGCGGGCATGAAACCCGGTTCGATCCTTGTGAACGCCTCGCGTGGCCCGGTGGTTGATACCGCGGCATTGCTGGCGGCGCTCCAACAGCGACGACTCCGGGCGGCTCTGGACGTGACAGACCCCGAACCGCTTCCGCATGGTCATCCTCTATGGCAGGCTCCCAACCTTTTGATTACACCCCACGTGGCCGGCGCGGTGGTGAGTTGGCGGCTGCGCGCGTATCGTTTTGCCAGCGACCAGGTGCGCCGGTACGCTGCAGCCACACCGCTGCAAAACCTCGTTTCAAACCAGGTAAAAAAATCAACACCCGGGAACCACAGCGAAAGAGTTATCAGAAAATGAAACATCCACTGGTGGCTTTCTCTGACGCAGTCAATGCGGGCGGCATAAGCATCGTTGATCTTACGCACACGCTTTCACCCGAGTTTCCAACCTTGGTGCTGCCTCCTCAGTTTGGCCAGGTCTGGCCGTTCGAGCTGGAGCCCATTTCCAAATATGACCAAGCCGGACCGGGTTGGTATTGGAATAACTTTTCGTGCGGCGAGCATACTGGCACCCATTTTGACGCGCCTGCTCACTGGATAACAGGCAAGGACCACTCCAACAACACCGTGGACACAATCGAGTGCAGGAACTTCATTGCCCCGGCGGCTGTGGTGGATGCCAGCGGCGAGGTGGCAGCCAATCCGGATTGGCTATTGACCGTCGAATTCCTCGAAGAATGGGAAGCTAGGAATGGGCGAATTCAAGCCGGAGCATGGCTTGTATTTCGTACCGACTGGTCCAATCGCATCAGCGACCCGTCTTCCTTCCTGAACTTGCAGGAAGATGGAGCCCATACTCCGGGGCCGACTCAGGATGCGGTGGAATGGCTGATCCACAAGCGCGATGTTCATGGTTTTGCTGTCGAAACGATCAACACCGACGCGGGACAGTCTTGTCATTGGCCGGTTCCATATCCCTGTCATACCCTGATGCACGGCGCTAAACGGTATGGTCTACAATGCCTGAGGAATCTTGACCAATTACCTCCGACCGGCGCCCTGATCCTTTCGGCGCCCCTGAAGATCAAGAGTGGTTCAGGAAGTCCGCTGCGGGTGCTCGCACTGGTGCCGAACTGAGCAGGATCTTTCAGCTTTCACCGTAGATCCAGTTCCGGATAGTCTCCGCGAGTTGATTCCATGAACCGAAAAACGCGCACGACTCTCACAAACTGGGTTCGACTCCGTTGTTTGACGGACCTCTTCGCTGGGAAGTCAATCGGGCGACTTGATTCAGACCATTTCCTACTGCGAGCAGTGATCCTTCTTCCACGCTCGCCCCATCGCATCTGCCGCCATGATCGCATCGGCGACCATATCGGGTCGCACTTCAAACGGCTCATTGTGAATCGTATCGTTCTCGGCGGTGGCACGAACAGCGATCTTTTGCAGGACTTCTTTTGGCAACTCCGTCAGGCCGATGTCGGCCAGTGTGATCGGCAGTCCAACCTCGGTTGCGAACCCCAGCACTCGAAGCAGCACCGAACGAGGCTGTCCCTCCAGCACAAGTTGCGTCAGCAATCCGAATGCCACCTTTTCCCCATGCAGGTAATCATGGGTGGGTTTGGCCGTGGTCAACCCATTATGAATTGCATGAGCCGCTGCAAGCCCGGAAGACTCGAACCCGATCCCCGACAGCAGCGTGTTGGCCTCCACGAGTCGTTCCAGTGCCGGGGTCACGACTTGCGTTTTCACCGACCGCAGGGCATCGGCCCCATCAGCCAGCAAAGTGCGGTAGCAGAGTTTCGCCAATGCCAAGGCACTCTGCGTCGATAAGCCTCCTCGCAGATTCTTGACGCCCCCATCGACGCAGGTCTTGGCCTCGAACCATGTCGCCAATGCATCGCCCATTCCCGCCACCAGCAGACGGGGAGGACTTTGGGCGATGATCTGCGTATCGACCAGCACCAGATCGGCGTTCTTACGATGGAAGCGACTCCCCTGAACAACGCCATCCTCCGAATAAATCACGGACAACGCACTACATGGCGAATCGCTGGACGCCACGGTTGGGCAGTTGACGCAGGGCAAATTCAGATCGGCGGCAACGGCACGAGCCGCATCGAGGACTTTGCCGCCCCCGGCCCCGATCATGACCTGGGACTTGTGCTGCTGGGCGACTTGCTTGATCTGCTCGATTTCGGCCAGCGAACATTCGCCGCCGAACTCATGCACAGTATACGCAATACCGGCTTCAGCCAGCGTGCTTTTCCAAGTTTCGGACAGCAATCGAATCGGAGAGCGGCTACCGACAATCAGGGCCGGGCCGCTCAATCCCAATCCGATCATCTCTGCTCCAAGAGCGGCAGTGGCGTTTTTCCCTTGGGTGTAGCGACTTGGCGAACAGAAGACGGAGAGCATTGAGCAGCCTTTCGATCAGGTTCAGAAAACTCGTGCTGGTTCCTTTACCCGCTATCGCTTCAAAGAGCAAGTTTGGCTTGCAAAGCATCTGGTCAATCGCAATCGGTTTTTGGCGACGAACCGATAACCTATGTCCAGAATCTGCGAGATGAATGGAAGACCGGTCCGCGTCACCATGGGGCCAAGCCCAACCGCTCAATACAGGCGGCGGAACACTTCCACGCCGGTAATCCAAGTTCCATGAACGCTGATAAACCGTGCATCATTAAATGGGAGTGCCTCAGTTTGTTGTGAATAAGCGGTGATCTCTAAAATCTACTTGGCTGGATTACCGTCTACCCGCCGCGACCCACGCCGTCGCTCTGATAACGCGACGGGAACAGTTCTCGCTCCGTTTTGGTCTTTTTTTGCCATGTTTTTGGAATGTTCTTTCAGGGAGAGGCGAGTTGTCAGATCGATTCTTCTGAGTGCAGAGCATCGTGCTCTGTGTTGCCTTCGTTCGCAGACGTCGGTCGATTTTCCACAATCTGGTGTGACGCCGAGCGGATGACGGCTAAACCTTCTTTTTGCCCATCAGCCAGGCTTTCAGAAAACTGAAGTTGAAGGTCACTGGCGCGGTTTTCATGACAGAATCATTGACAGCACTCAGGTGATTCAAGGTCACCGACAGCGATTCCCGTTGGGTGTTCACATAATCGGGCGAGGTGAGCATTCGCAGGACAATCGCATTTCGGCCTTGTTTCACGGGGGTTTGTAACATCAGATTCTTGAGTGGCGTGGGGATCGTTGTCGAGGGATTAATCACCAGTTTGTAGAGGCCTGTGACATAACGCTGTTGTGGTGTCCCCGTGGTAATCAGTGATTGGGTGATGTTGTAGAACTCTTGCGTTGCCAGAATGGGGGCTAGTACCTGAATGTCCGAGTTTGTCTTTTTCCAGACCGCCAGCGATTGATTCACCTCGGGGGTTGTTGCTGGGCGTCCGAGATAGGTCTGGTACCAGGTCCGGATCTGGATGGAACGGTACTCGGTGCTGTCGACCAGCGATTGGGCGAAGCACGTGCGAGTGTTGGGGAATCGAGTCAGTTGGCTGACCCATTGGCTTAATTCTTTTGTGGTTGCGATTCTGCCCAAGAGTTGCCAATAGACGGTCTGAACATATTGCTGAGTCGGATTCAATCCCTTGAGCAGCGCAGACGGGATCTCGGTCGACAGGGGGTTTCCGTTGACGCTGGTGGCGCTATTCGTGTTGGTCGTCTGGATTTGTGAATAGTCGATTCGAGAAGTCTGGGTCTGCAGTCTCCCAGCGGTAGCCCAGAGGGGTTGGGACGGGGCATCAGCTTTTAACCCATTCGTCCCCGCACCGCCGTCCAATACGAACTGGGTCAGGCTTTGCGGGTCAAAGGCCACATTGAACTGGTCATTCCCTTGATTCCCTCTCACTGTCAGTGAATTCAATCCCGCCGTACTGCTGATGTTGACCGTGTCATTACCGCTTCCCAGATTCATGCTGACGGTTTTGATGCCATTCAGTCCCACGATCGCCTTGTCGGTTTTGATCGATTTGTCGGAAACCTGATAGACCTGGCCTGCAGTCGCCAGGTGCTGATCCAGCGTGAATTGATCTGCCGCAGAGGAGCTCCAGACCTGCACCATCGGAATCTGGCTGACCCCGCTCAAGCTCGCCGTCGAGAGGGTCACTTGGTTGGGAAGTCCGCTTCCCATGAGGTCTGTATGATTTGAGATAATCTGTCCCAGAGCCTGAATTGATGTCGAGGTTGCACCGGGGCGGAAGCGATTGACTTGAAGCGCGACCTGGGCGTTGCCGTCGGCACCGAGGGTATGCAGCAGTGATCCTGCCAGGAGTTGCACGTTGTCTGCAGCGGTGAGCCGGATCGAGCCTGTTTTGGATTCGACGATGCCGGTTCCGGTGACAATCAGGTTCTGGGCGCTTTGTCCCTGATCGGGAACCGTCAGTGTCACGTCGCTTCCAGCTTTGACCGGGCTGCTGACAGTGATTTGCCCGGTACTGGTCACTCGAATCGATCCCCCTGCCGAGAGCCCTTGCAGATCCCTGGAACTGGTGATTGCCAGCGGTCCTCGATTGCTGACGGTAATATCGCCATCGATGGAGCTCGCCTGTAGTTCTTTGGCCTGTATGTTGAGTGGCTGGCCGAGGCTACCGATTCCATCACGGGCGTAAAGTTTTAACACGCCGACCTGAATCGGTGCCGTCGTGAGGGCAGGAGCAGGGGCGACGGGGCCAGCAACAGGTCCTGGCATGGCGAAGCTGTCGCTGCTCATCATCCGCGAGGTGGCGGGTGCTGGTGTGGCAGCAGCGGTTGAGGAGTTCGAGTTGGTCGTCGCTCCAGTGACGGCCCCCAGTGGTGCCGATACGGTGAGTGTCCCCGGCGTAGAAACGGTTCCCAGATTCAGATTTCCTTCGATCTGGATCAGATTGATGTTGTTGGTGGCATTGAGATTGACTGTTCCCGTTGATGCAATGTTTATGGCCAGCGGTGATGACGGGGTTCCCACCGTGGTCCCTGCCTGGAGTGTCAGACTCGCAGCAGAAATCGCTGGGGCGCCGTAGGCGAAGAAGAAGTTTGAAACCGACAGCGAACCCGTCGACTGACTGGAACTGGAACCTGTGAAGCCGATATAGGCCGTTGCACATCCTTGCGTCGCGTTGCCCAGATAACTTGCCAAATTACAATTGGCCACGGTCGCCGATGCCAGTTGTGCTTGAGTGACCGTATCAATCAAGACGTAGGTCACCGTATTATTCGTGACCGAGAAGGTGAGCAAGACCTGGATGGGATCCGTCGGATTCGCCGGATTGGTGGCGACGCCAGCCTGACTGTGCAGATTTTCAATCTGACCGTTGTCGCCAAGACCAATCCCTGTCTGGATGGAACTGTCTGCTCCCAAATTGATCTGGAAGGCGAGGCTCTGCTGAATCTTTTGAATTGGCGAACTGGTCCCGCCGTAGCCCAGACTTGCTCCGGGGCCCCCCAAAGCGGATGTTCCCCGAGAGTCGTTTTGCAAGGTAAACGTCATTCCGGTCCCGGGTCCACCCGGTGTATACACAAACCCGGTGGTGAAACTATTGGCGACAACGACGGAGTTTGGATACCAGGCGGACGAGGTTTGATTTGCGCCGTTCACGAGTGTCAGGGTGTCTGCTCCGTACGTGGTACTGTTTGTCAGCACGGCATTTCCATTTGTGAACCAACCCGATCCGGTTCCTCCGAATCCCGAAATGGAACCTTGGCCTGATTGTGAGCTTTCGGTGATCGCTCCGCTCGCGATCAGATTAACACTTCCCGAGGCCGTGACCTGACCTAGATTCAAATTCCCAGCGGACTGTTGCAACCAGATATTTGAATTGCTGTAAAGATCGATAACGCCCGAGGCCTGTATATTCAGGGGGGATTGTGCTCCGCCCAGTGATCCCCCGGCGACCAGATTCATCGAACCACCCACGAGACCACCAGTGGAAAACGAAAAATTCGAGATCTGCTGAGTGGACGAGTAACCACCATCGCCGCCGGTAAACCCAAGATAGGCGGTGCTGCCTCCAACGAGTTGAGCGAAATTGATTCCAGTCGAGACATTGTTGTACTGCTGGCCTGTCACCGTATCGGTCAGCGTTTCGGTCAGGGTTTGATTCGCCGGGTTATATGCCAGCGTCACGTTGATTGGGTGCCCACTGGTTAAGCTTACTGTAGCGGGAGTCGATGTCCAGCTGCCTATGGCACCATTCTTGCCGACCGCCCATTGACTTTGGGGGTAGAGGTCGAGCACAAACGCTCCGCTATTTGTGATACCCGTGTATCCGTCATTATAGCCAGCGGAGCCTAGGGCGCTTGTTCCGTTAGGGCTGTTTTGCAGCACAAACGCGACACCATCCGCCGGTGTTCCGCTTGTTGCGGACATCGTGTAGGTGAACGAGGCTGTAAAGGGAGCGGAAACTGCAACCGGTGTGTTAAGCCAAACTGCGCTGGCGGTATTGCCTATTCCCGACTTTGTCAGCGTCAGCACATTGTTCGAGATGGTCGGTGTGAACGCCCCATTACTTGCTGTGGTCCAACCAGTTCCCGTATTGCTGAATCCGCTGACCATCTGAATGACGGGATCGATTTGCAGCGAGAAATTCGAAATCTGTTGGGTGGATGTCACCTCACCGTCACCTCCTGTGAAGCCGATCGTTGCTTGAGACCCTCCGAGCAGGCTGGCGAGATTCACTCCCGTCGTTGTGTGGCTGTAAGAAGTCCCCATCCAGGGATCGGTCAGAGTCTCTACCAGCGTCTCCGTTGCAGGGTTATAGGACAGCGTTACATTGATTGCGTCACCGGAGGCCAGTTGAATCGGCGAGGTGCTGGTATACGAGCCAACGACACCGTTCTGGCCGATGGCCCAACCACTCTGACCATAGATATTGAGAATGAATGCCAGGCTTTGATTAATGCCGCTGTAGCCAACCCCGCCACCCGTTCCACCCAAAGCCAGTGTTCCGGCAGGATTGTTCTGCAGCACAAAGGCGACGCCATCCGCCCCTGATCTTCCGGAGACGGCAGTGGGAACCGTGTAGGTGTAAGAGACCTGGAATGCTTGGAAGACCGGAACCGGAGTATTGTACCAGAGAGCGTTTGCAGTCCCTCCAGTTCCCCATTGTGTGAGAGTTAATACATCGCTGGACACGGTTGGAGTGAATTTCCCATTTCCCGTTGCCGTCCACCCGGTGCCGGATCCCCCGAATCCCGTTGTAGAAATTGCGGACGCGCTGGTTGTGTTATTGGTGTAGAGGGAACCAGGCGCCGTAATATTGACGGGGCCTGAACTCGCCGCTTCAGCAACAATCAGGTTTCCTGTCGTTTGTGTGACCGCGATCGCGGTAGGAGCAATGGCTGTCAGTGTCCCGTATTGCGCAACATTCACATACACGGGAACGTCCAGATTGGTTTCAAATCCAATCGGTGTCACCCCTGCCGGTGTATTCCCATAGGTGTATTTCACCTGCTGCCCGGACGCATTGACGCCGACCATTTGCAGCGCGCCCCCGGATGCGGTTGCCATCGCCAGATTCGATTGCTGAGTTCTCGTCAAATTTCCGCTTTGAATGTCTTGCACCGTGATGACGGTTGGTTGTGCCACAAGGCCGATGCTTCCCGTGGCATTCAATACCACATTCAGTCCGACGATATTGGGAGAAGCAGGGGGTAATGGTGACGTTGGATTTGCTGAAGTTAAAGGCTGAAGTTCTAACGTCGCGACACCCTGGGTGGCGGAATAGGCTCCGTAACTCAGCTGAGCAATCTGGGTATTCGTCGGGACGAACGTGTAGCTGGGCTGGTAGGCCTTAAACTGTGTTAACGACTGCCAGTCGGGGCCAAACACCGACTGACTGCTGAACTGAGCCACACATTGCTGGTACAGCGTGCTGGTCTGACTTTGCACTTGCGCATTGGTGGCCAGCGTTCCTGCGGGCAGACCCAGTGCACTGGCGGTAATCGGTTGAAAATTGGGAATCGAACTTGGGTCAACGGTGTAAGCTCCTGACGAGACGGTTCCGTTATTCATCAGTGACCAGTATTGAGCGTAGTATTGATTGATTGATGCCTCAAACGCGCTGATTGTACTTTGGACACTGTTCTGTTCAAAAGTCTGAACCGCAGACTGTAGCTCATGAAGCTGGGCGTAGCTCAAAGTGTTCTGGGGAATGTTCAGCGATGTCTGGTCACTCGCGGTGAGAATACTGCCATTCGAGACATTGAGAGTCACTGTGCCGAATTGAGAATCGATGAGTCCTACAGGAAGATTTCCGGTGGGGGCCGTCAGCCAGATATTTCCGGGAGCACTGGCATTCACAATCCCTGCCGAGGTCACCCCGCTCTGCAAAGTCACGGTGCTGACGTTGAGGGAAATTGGCGATTGCGAACTCCCGATGCTTCCCTGTCTAGTCCCCTCACCAGCAGTCAGTGTGATGCTGTTTCCGGTGATCGAGGAACTGGTGGAGGAGGGAAGTATTGAACCCCCCGCAGTAAGTTGGATCTGTGATGTTCCACCCAGTTCGAGGAGTGAAAACTGAGAAATCACTTGATTTGAGGAAACGACACCATCGGCTCCGGTGAAGCCAATGAACGCCGTAGAACCACCGACGATCTGCGGCAGGTTGACATTCGAATAAACCTTTGAAAAGGTCGCGTTCGTGATCGTGTCGGTCAATTGCTGCGTCATGGTTTGCTGGGTGGGATTGTAGGCGAGGCTGACGGCAATTGGGTTTCCAGACCGTAAATTCACCGCACCGGTTGTCAGGTATGCTCCGGTGGCTCCGTTTGATTGCAGGTTTGTGCCGCTTTGATTGTAGATGTTCAGTTCCAATGCCAGGCTGTTCTTGATACCTACGTAACCTAAGCCACCTCCCACACTCCCTAACGCGTTTGTTCCTTTCGGGTCATTTTGCATGACAAAGGCAACACCATCCGCGCCATTGGCTTGTCCTGTATAGGTGAAATTGACTTGGAAAGCCTGCGCGACAGGAACGGGAGTCTGGTACCAGGCTGCGCGCGCGGAATTCCCTGATCCGCTTTGGGTGAGTTGTAGCTGGTTATTTTGAATGATCGGAGAACCGATCGTTGCGGAAAAATTGGAGATCGTTTGTGTGGCACTGAGACCACCGGTTCCTCCCGTAAATCCCAAATATGCAGTGGAACCATTCGCGAGTGTTGCGAGATTGATACCGGTTGTCTGCTGGGTGAAGGTTTGATTTGTCACGGTGTCCGTCAGCGTCTGGGTCAAAATCTGTGTGGATGGGTTATATGCAAGAGCGACATTGATCGAATGGCCTAACGAGAGATTCACCGGTGACGTGTTGGTATAAGAGCCGAAAGTTCCATTCTGGCCGACCTTACATCCCTGATTGTTATAAGATTCCATTCCGAAGGCTAAGCTATTTGAGATACCACCGTAGCCCACGTAACTAGCGTCTCCGCCAATCGCCGATGTGCCACTTGTGCTATTCTGGATCACAAACGCAACCCCATCTGCGCCGTTGGCTGTCCCCTGATACGTGTAATTCACCGAGAATGGCTGGTCGGTCGGAATCGCAGTATTGTACCAAAGTCCACTTGCGGCGGGATTGCTTCCTGATTCCGTCAGAGTCAAAACATTATTCGAAACGATCGGATTAAATTGTTTGTTGCCCGATTGTGTATTCACACTGGCTGTCCATCCGGCGCCGGAACCGCCAAACCCTGTGATTTGTATCGGGGACGGCGTTGTTACGGTTTGCCAGTTCTGTCCAGAGCCGGCAAACGACACACCCGGAATTTGCTGATACAGGAAATTCGAAATGGTCTGGGGACTTGTCGAAGCAGTAGATCCCGTACTCGCGGTAAATCCGAGGTAGGCATTTGAGCCGATCGTGGCCAGATTGACTCCGGAATTGACCGAAGTCAATGTCAATCCCGTCACCGTATCCGTGAGTGTTTGCGTGAGGGTCTGCTGAAAAGGGTTGTACGTCAGCGTGACATTGATTTTATCACCTGAGGTAAAGTTGACGGGAGAAGTGCTGGCGAAGGTTGTATTCGTCGCCCCATTTGCCACGACCGCGAATCCGCTGACGCTCGAAAGATTCATTTCGTATGCCAGGCTTGGCGAAATACCCGCACAACCCAGGCCACTTCCGTTTGTACCCAGAGCATTGATTCCAGCACCTTGAATCACAAATGCAGCCCCATTTCCGGCTCCGAGGGAAGCGGTGTAACTGTACGAGACGATAAACGGGTCAGATGTGGGGACCTGAGTGTTGTACCAAAAGGCGTTGGCGGAATTGCTGGAACCTGTGCTGGTCAATGTCAGCGTGTTTCCAGAGACCGTCGGCGGATTTGTCCCTTTTGCCGTCCAACCCGATCCTGCCGTTCCAAATCCAGAAATGGTGGTCTGATTGGGGCTTCCCTGGGGAGTAGCAATCGAATTGACATTCAAATTTCCGGTGGAAGTGAGGTAGACCCCCTCGGGGGCCGATGCGGAAACGGACCCATTGTAATTCGTGTTGACGATGAGAGGCTGGGTCGCCGTTCCCAATTCACCGCTCTGAGAGGTGAGGTTGACGCTTGCTGCAGTGATCGCGCCTGCTGTTTGTAGGACTGTTCCACCTACGTTCATCGTGAGTGGCGACGAAAGTGTCACCGGCCCGGCGAAAGTGACTCCGGCACTGGAACTGATGGAAACCGAGCCAGACGACATCCCTGTGAAACTGATATTCACTGGATAATCGGCTTTGACCGAGTTTGTCAGGGTGAGCGTAATATCTGTTGGATACTGATACCATTGCGTCCATGGGTCACCGGCAAATCCCCAGGCATTATGATAGGCAATTCCTTCAGATTGATAGGTATTGATTGTTGCGGTCACATTCTCGGTAAACACATTACTAGTCGGTGATAAAGTCTGCAGCGTTGCCGTCACACCGTTCGTGCTGTTCGAGTAGGGATTATTCGCGGTACTCACGAATGACCATTGACCAGAGTATGCGTTGTTCTCGTTCTTTGCGGGATACGAAGGTATCGTTGGCCGTGTGATTTCCGCGGAATTTGTCCAGGTGTAGGCTAATCCGGTTGTTGGGGCGAACGTCGTGGTGGTTCCGGTGACAGTCGTCGGAGTCACAGATGTACTCATCAGATTGGCCCCGATGGCACCCGAGTAAACCTGGATGGGTTGTCCCTGTTGATAGACGTACAACGTCTGTTTGTTTGCGTAGGTGTCGTTGATGTTGACCGACCCGCTCAACTGCGCAGACCCTGTCGTGATCCCCTGGAAAATCACTGGGAGATTCGTGTTGTTCTGGATCGAACTGATGCCCGCGCCGCCTTGGACAAGAATCGATGAATTCGCGACGGAAGACATCATTTGGCCCGTGAGATTCACTTGAACGGAGTCTGTTCCCAAGCTGATCTGGCTAACGGTGATCTGGCCCGTTATCGCACTGTAAGTTGCCGTGACGCCGGGGATCAGGTCGCTAGAGGGGATCGAATAGATCGGATTCGACTGTTGGCCATTGTTATACTGCGTTTGGAATTGGTTTAACGTGGTTCCGAGCGCACTCGATAACGTCAGCGTTAAGTTCGCAGCGGTTCCTGCGACGATATTGGAATTGAGGTCAATAATAGATGCCGTAATCGAGATTTGAGCCGCGGTAATTGAGTTCGCATTGAAACTTGAAGCAACGGTATTCGTTGTACTGACGGCTTTCAGTGGAAGATTCGGCATGACCAGGGGGGTTTGACCGAGTCCGTTGCCTCCGCTTCCAATCGTATATGTGTAGTACGTGGCGGTCGTTTTCGTGAACGCATTATTACTTCCTTGTTGCGCATAATTCTGTGCGACGGGACCCGTGTCGTCATTTCCGGTTCCATTCACATACGGCATGGCGTCACCGAAGAAGATCCAGGAGTAGCCGTTGCCGTTGTTCGAGCCGCCCCACGGCGTGGGTCCAACGAGATTCGCCGTGAACGCTGACGCACTCTGTGCAATTCCATTTGGGTTGTGAAAGTAATCCGCCGCGGTGGTGGCAGCCAGATTCGCATTGAATCCCGTGGATGTTTGGCCTGGATAGAACAAGGAAGTGACGTTTGGAACTGAGACCGTATTGTTGCTATCAACGTTTGTGGGTGCGGTATAGATCGTGTTGCTGCTTGCTGTATTCTGCCAGGCATTGGCAATATTGCCACCGGCCCCCCAATAACCTGATTGTTGTGCGGCATAGGCACCGTTGGGAGTTGTCACGCTGACAGAAATGGCATTGATTGCGGCTAATTGCACCAGCGATCCATTATTGTTTGTGATTGAGACGTTACCCGCTGTGTTGTTGATTGGGGCTGTCACCATCAATGCCGGACCGGATGAATTGTCGCCCGGTGTGCCAACGATCGCGGTGGAATTCAACGAGACATAGACGCTTGGTGTCGAGATACCGCTGGCATTGGAATGAACGCTCAGTGTGGTTCCTTGAGGTGAGGCCCCCCCCTGGAACGTGACGTTGCCGATGTTGATGCAGGTGGGAATCGTGATTCCGTTCAGGATGATGTAATCGGTACCTTGATTGGTGATCGTGATCGTGGGAACATTCGCGGAAAGAGACCCGCTCCCGCTCACTGAAGTTGCGTTAACCAGCACTTGACCACCCGTCGCCTGCAAGTTCCCCAGGGCCAAAGTCGGGACGGGCGAATTGGAGGTTGTGGGTGAGACGACCGCTTGCGTCTGAGTATTCAGTTGCGTCACGATGTTTTGAGGATTGTAGGCGGGATCGTAGGCGGCGGTGAAAGCGGTAAAGGGACTGTTCGCAGAACTGTTTTGCGTGACAAATGGTGCTGGAGCGGCAAATCCCGAATCCGTCACCGCATTGACCGACTGACCATTGACCGTGAACGAATTCCCCGAACTGGGGATCACGATGTTCAATGTGTTGGCATACCCGGCGACGATGTTGCCATTGAGGCTCATGGTACTAATGGGATTACTGGTACTGTTGCCGCCGTCGTCAGTGGTCGACAAGGATCCAATTCCCAAAAACTGGTAGGTTAATTGATAATGCCCGTACGCACTCAGGTTATCCTGGTTATTCAAATTGGACGTCAGGTAGACATTTTGGTTCGCAAAAATGTTGGATCCTGATGCGACTGTGACCGAGGAATTGGTATTGATGATGGCGGAGGCACTCCCCGCAGGGATCGTGATGACTCCACTGCAATTCGAATTGGCGAGCGCGTTGACGATAATCGAGGTTTGTAATGACGCCAGTGAATCAGTACCGGCCTCGATATAAATGTTATTGCCCGCAGTAATACTCGATCCTGATCCGATGACGACAGATTGAGTGTTGTTGACAGTGGCGTTGGAATGGGCGCCACCGCCGCCCGCCAGTCCGTAAAGATGTGTCACGGTCTGATTCGTTACGGCAGCTACGACAACGGTCCCGATGCCGATTGATCCGTTGGGTGCATTCAAGGTGACATTGGTACCGATCGTGACACTGGGATTGAGCGTGACCGTCGTGTTCGCGACATTATCGGCACCTTCAATCGCTCCCCCGGTTGACAGTGCTGCCTGTTCCGTTTGATTCGAGTTTTCGATCGCATCGATCAGAATGCCCCCGGCCAAATTCGCAGTGATGTTGGCACCGTCATTCACATTGACATTCACCATTCCGGTCAAATTTGTATCGATCTGGGTGGCATTACCATTGATCACTCCTCCCGCCCCGGTTTTGACCATCAATCCATTTGTCGTGTTGGCGAACGAGTTCGCGCCGGTGATGGTGACCGATTGATTGCCGAGCAGCGTGGTGGAGTTGCCAATCAAGACGTTGATAGCCGCAGTGCCGCTGTTTTCCGCGTCAGCACCACTCCCCCCAACCACGGAGGCATTCGTGGAATCGGCGACGCAAATGTAGTTGCTGGTGTTTTGCCCACTGATCGTGATGGTGTTCGCCTGGATGGTCCCGCCTGAAACTGTCACGGTTAACGTGGGGGAATTGATCGTCGTGGAGACTGCGGCAGTACCACCAACGATCGCTCCGGATCCGGATGCGGTTTGTGCGCTCGCTGTGTTTGTCGATGTTGCATTGACCGTGAATGCGCCAGGAAGAGTCAGATTGACGTTCTGCACGGTGGCCGTGACGGTGGGGCTCGCCGTGACGGTGGTCTGGTAAATCCCCGCTCCCACTTCGGAAATACTGATGTTGGGATCCGATGAAGAGACCCCATTATTCGCGGTCACGGTATTGTTGGATATCGACTGAACGGTGGTGTTGCCATACGCATAAACGTTGGCGGGACTGGTCGCGGTTGCCACTCCCAGCACCGCCGAAACGGTCTCCGTCGCTGAGCTATTCAGTGTGACTCCGACACCTGTCAACAGGCCGACGGTCACCGAGTCGCCACTGGTGGCCACGGTCTGGTTTGCGGTGGCGGTGATGAGCAGATTACCGACGATGATGGTACTGGAAGGAGAGACGCTCGCCGAGGTCGTTCCGCCCGAAGAGGCGCTGGCCAGAAACGCACCGATCGAACCGACTGCAGCGACACCCCCATCCACCTGTGCATTCAGGCTGTCCGTGCTGGTGGCGATCACGCTTAAGTTTCCGTACATTCCGTTGCTATTCGTTCCCGTGTTGATCAACGCCGTCTGTGCCACCACGGATTGATATGTGGCGTTGTTAGTAATTTGTGCGTTACCTCCCGCCGCAGCCACATTCGCGCTCACGCTGGCTGCGGTGGCGACGGCCAGGTCTGTCAACGAGGCTTGGCCAGTGGTTGTCACCTGGATGGGGGTACCGCGAGTGGTCACATTTCCCTCGATCACGGCCGCGACGGAATCCTTGTCTGTGATTTGTGCCAGCGAGACACCGATTGATGCGCCGATCAATCCAACGGAAATGGCACTGCTTCCTACGTTTGAGCTCACTGTTGGAGCATCTGATGCGCTCACCAGGACTCCGCTCACCGAACTTGAACCGGACAGGTTTGAGGTGACACTGGCACCGGTCAGGATCCCCGCCTGAACTTTTCCATTCAGCGTCGTGGTGACGGTCGCTCCTGATCCTGCAAATGCAACGCCGGCGATACTGAATGAAGCGCTGACCGCAACTGCCACCGCAGTGGAAGTGACTTCTGCTTGCGAGGCTGCGGTGACCGCCAGCGGCCCCGCGACAATGACCGAAGTCGTGACCGAACTGGTGGGGGATGTCGTCGAGGGGAACACACCGATACAAGCCTGGATTGTGTTTCCCACGGTGTTGGTGGCGACGACAACGCCAGGGGCCAGGCTGAGCGAACCCTCTCCACCAGAAATACTGAGTGACCCTGCACCGGCATTACAGGCAATTTGGGATTGATCGGTGGCCGAGATCGACATGTTGTCTGTCGGTAAGGTTCCCGCCGTGATGGTTCCCCCGGTGATCCCCGCTTGAATGGCATTCGTGATCACGTTGTACGCTCCTGCTCCCGACCCCGAAGCACTGATTGCTCCCGAACCTGCGGTCGCGGTGATCGCGACACCCCAGGAAATCGAAGTGATGTCTGCCGTGGACGTTGCCTGCAGGCTGAACGCATGTGTGGTGGTAATCGTTGAGTTCAGGACCAGAGCGGCAACGGTGTTGGTAATGGTGTTCGTACCCGAGGCAGCTCCGACGGCAATGCCCGCTCCACCGGTTCCCGAGGTCGCGACGGCAAGTCCAATTCCGCCCGCGTTCGAGTAGATGCTGGAATTGTCGGTCGCGGAAATGGTAAGTCCGCTCGATTTGACCGAGGAGGTTCCCAAGACTTCCGCCTGGACCGTAAAATTGACCGTGTTTCCTGTTCCAGCGCCGGCACCCGCGATGCCAATTGCCCCCTCACCACCTCCCGCATAAGAACCTGAACCTGCAACGGCGACCGCGTAGATGTTATGACCATTCTGATATTGATCACCACCGGAATAGGGGGTTAGTCCCGCAGAGATCGTAATCAATCCGCTGCTCGAGACAGTGGCGTTATCAATTTCCGCCTGAACAGTTCCCTCGACCGTGTTGAGGCTGAACGAGACGGCTACGGAAACACTCACTGTCGATGCAACACCGATTCCTGCTGCCAAGGCACCGGTTCCCGCGATGATCGAGGAGCTCTCTGCAGCGGTCAGACTGACTCCTGTGGCGTTGCTGACCGTGCTGCCGGCGTTGATGAATGCCGAAGGGCTGGAGTTGATCGTATTGACCGCTGCAGAGCCCGCCCCACCGATACTCAAAATGCCTGTCGAAGAAAAGCTTCCTGCCACCCCAAACGCGATGGCCTCGATGGCCGCATTATTGGTTGCGGAGACGGACAAGTTACCCGGATTGGGGTTCGATGAACTGGAGGTGCTGGCGATGGTGGGGAAGTTGATCGTCGACGCATTGGTGACTGCGGACTCGGTCGTCAGTGAAACGGTGTTGACGGCTGCAGCGGCCCCAACACTCACGGCGACTCCTTCGGGGTTGACGGACGTTGAACCGGCGATGGCGACACCTCCGGCGTACGCGTTAATGGTCGCTTGACTTTCTCCGTTGACGGTGACGTTGCCTGATCCCGTCACGTTGACAAGGCTGCCGCTGATGAGGCTAGAGACGTTCTGATAGATCGTGTTTCCGGAACCCGCACCCGCGCCCGAAATGGTCCCGGTCGTCGCCTCGGTCGTCGTCGCCGCTGCTGAGCCTGCTGCGGTAGTTGCCTGGATTGTCGCCGAATCCGTTGCTGTCAGGCTCAGGTTCCCCCCCGAAAGATTAATCGTGGCGTTGATAATCTCGGCACTGACATTGCCAGTGGTTGAGGAACTGCCGATGTCATTCACGGCGGCTGAGATTCCCACCGACACAGAAACCGCGTTCAAGCCAGTCGTCTGGATTTGCACAGAGAGTGCCCCCGCCACCGCTTGAATCGAGGAGGAGTCGGTCGCAGAGACGGTCAGGCTATTGCTGGTAATGTTCGTGGGACTATTCCCCGTCGAGTTTCCGATTGTTGCCGAAACG
The DNA here is from genome assembly GCA_903858935.1 of uncultured Schlesneria sp. GTDB lineage: Bacteria > Planctomycetota > Planctomycetia > Planctomycetales > Planctomycetaceae > Schlesneria. The sequence goes on from CAIOKO010000114.1 coordinate 25,719, forward strand.
GTGTTGTTGATCGAGTTTCCCGCTCCACTACCGACGCCCGAAAAACTGAATACACCAGGCCATTTCGTATCAGTGAGGGATGTTGAGGAAATCGCACCTGCTACGCCGACGGCATACGCAAAAATCTGGCCTTGGGCTTGAGCAATCACTGACACATTGCCGGCAGTGGAAGTCACCGTCGCGTTTTCGATGGTGCTCGTCACCGTTTCAGCAACGCTGTTCGCTGCCGCTGCCGCTCCGGCAGCCAGTCCTGCCACCTGCGTGGCAATCGTGACTTGTCCAGCACCCGTTCCAATTGTGGACTTATCTGCTGCCTCAACACGGACTCCGTACGGACTGATAATTGTTGAATGAGCACTGTTGCCAGAAATCGTGGCTGTGACTGTATCATTGATGGAATTCAAAACGACGGAATCCCCCGCAGCAAGAATGTCGCTTACCTGGACTCCCACTGCGGCGCTGCCGACCAGTTTATCGCTGGTTGCAATCACTGACACTAACGATTGGGGGCCGGTTGTCGTGACGTTTGAGCTGTCGATAACCGCCACGGTCTGTCCCGTGAAGGAATTCGTGGCAATGGCGGCACCCACTGCGAGGCTTGGGCCTCCGGTGAACGCGGTACCGACCGGGTTTCCAGTGGCAACCGCTCCTGCTCCCGAGAAAATCCCACTACTGTCCGTGGCCTGAACAGTCACATTTCCGGATGTCGAGATATTCGATCCGCCGAAAATTTCCGCTTCGATATTCCATTTTGTCACATTGACGTAAGACTCGGCATAAGCACCCGTAATCTCGGTGTTTGCTGCGGTTGCACCCACAGCAAACACGTAAATATTATTACTGCTACCAATCGTTGAGATGTTAGGCAGATTCAAAGAGGTAAGATTGGTGTTCACGCTGGAGTTCGGAGTCAAGGGAGGGCCTGATACACTCGTGACTTGTATCGGTCCTGCAGAGAGCGTCACAGTGGAATTCGAAATCTGTGCAGTACTGCTGCCGCTCAAATTTGCTAACGCGATCGCTGCACCGGCTCCGAGTAGATTGTTGTCATTGTCGTAGGTCGCGACGAGGCTTCCCGCAGCCGAAATCAAGATCGGTGTCATCGTGGCTGCAAGCGTTAAGCCGGCGGAGCCCGCTGACGATGTACTGATGATTGTGCTGTTCTCAATGAGGGCGCTCACGGTGATGTTTGCCGTGGTCGTGGTAAACATTCCTGAACCCGCAACTCCGTCTTGCACGATATTTGCACCCGCCGCAAATCCGTAACTCACCGAGGTGTCTGTTGCGGTGATTGAAATGCCACCCGTCGTTTGATTTAGCGTGGAATTGTTAACTTCCGCAGTGGTTGAGTTATTGAACTGATTCAGTGCGCCTGCAAGTCCCAATCCGATGCGCGTTCCCCCATTGCCCATCATGAGATCAAGCGTTCCCGCTGCGGCCCACGTGGAATTCTGATTATCCGCGTTAAGCTGGATTGTTCCTAACAGGGTGCCGGTTACCGAATTCAGTTCCGCCTGCGTGGTCAAACTCACATCATTATTGGAAATCGACCCTGCGATATTGAGTCCGGAATTGTTTAAAGTATCGGCACTTCCGCCTCCTGCGAATGCGCCGATGTCCATCTCGTTTTTGGCATTTAAATCAATCGCCATCGCCGTGAGCGTCATAGACTCAATAAACGCAGAGACATTTGCCGTGACAAAGTTGAGTGAAACCGAGCCAGCAATTCCGACCGACGTATGGCCACCCCCGACATCGTTCGAGATTTCGGCCCAGGAACCGGTGATCGAGTAAACTTGCGTACTGTCTGTGCTTTGAACAGAGAGCGTCGACGGCGTGGCTGCGCTCGTGCCGGTAATGGATCCCAAGTCGTTCAGATAGGCCTCGACCCGATCTTTGACGACGGATGTGGCGGCGTCCCCCGAGATACCGATGCCGTAGGTTTGGGTTGTTTGACCCTGAACGCCACCTTGTTGTGTTTGCCCACTGTTCGAGAGCCCGCTACTACTTGTCGTTCCTGCGAGGGCGATTGTCGTGATTGAGCCTGAGGCGATCGCGTGAACTTGAATGTTGCCCAGCCCCGTTAAAGACGACGAAAGCGGGCTGCTCCCGTCGGGTGTGCCCAGGTAGGCCGAGACCTGACGGTCAAGATCGACGACGGAAACGCTGAGTCCCACGCCGGTGTTTTTACTTTTGGTCACGTTTCCCGTCGCCAGAATCAGCGTGGTCTGGTCATTCGCTTCGACACTCACGTCCCCCATCGTTCCAGGGTTCGCTGTTATAAAAAGGGCTGTCCCCGTAAATGGGCTTCCCGGGTTGACGGGAACAATGGCTGCGGTAGTCTGCTGTTGGGGGGTATGGAAGAGTCCCAGTGACCCGGCGACACCATAATTCGTCGCGGTGCCACCCCCTTGGACGAATTCGAGATACCAGACGTTTGTCTGGGCATTGATCGTTAATCCACCGTTGCCCACGTTGACTCGGGTCACTTGTGTTACGGGATTATGATTGGGATCCGTGTTCCCCAAATAGGCGTTGGTACGATTGTTCATGACGACAACCGCGGTCGATCCCCCAACCGAACTGGCTCCGCTGGGTGAGGCGATCGGGTTCGTTCCATGCCAGATTTGCACGGGATCAAGATAGACCATCAGATTTCCTGAAGCCCCTGACTGAATCAGGTTCGTGGTCGCCGTCACGTTGACGGATTGGTTCGAGGGAGATACGGGAAGCTTGGAATTGAGTTGATTGATCTGCGCACCGGCCGCGATCTGGGCCAGGTTGTCGTTGGTGAATTCTGTGTCGGAAACGCAGAAGCAAACCGAGAGTTTCAGCTGCGCGTCGACTTTACTTTGTTCATTGGTTTCAAGTTGATTCGGGCCGCTGAATGCATTGGCCCAATTGTTGAACAGCAACTGGTCGATACCAAGCTGGTTATCCGTCAGTGTTTCGAATTGTTTACCCAATTCTTTGACGATACCGACTGGCGTACCGCTCGGAAAACTGATGGCACCTTGCCAGGGGTAATCAATCGTCGAAGTGACGTTGATCGCCTCTCCCGCCGTGACCTGTGCGCCCGACGAGATATAGGCTCGGCAGGTATTATGGACCAGCGCGACGGTGACTGCGATATCGACCGCGTACTTACTGTCGTTGTTTACGCTTGTTTGCGCCATCACCTCGTTATGCAAATTCTCCGTAATCGAACTTTGAACGATCACGCTGCCTGGAGTAAACAGCACTGCCTGGGGGCCGATAATCGCCTGGACTGTATTGTCGACCAGCATGGTTGCATCGGCAGCCAGGATGGTACTGAAATGTTGTTGGGTTGTGGCTTGAGCGGCAGGTGCATGTTGTTTCGGTTCCTTGCCGGTCAGTTTTTTCCAGATTGCTCCTGGTAATTTCTTGAAAAATTTATTGACTCGTGATTTGATCATCGTCGAGCCAAACAGATCCAGTACACGGATTTCGTCTGTCGTGATGAGGGTTGCCTTGACTTGAATTCCCGTTGCCGCCATGGTCGGAGAGATTGATTGGGGTGCACCCCCATTGGCGATGGTATTGGGCAGTCCCATGGAATTGGTGGTTGCGGTTCCGAGCGTAATGGTCGTGTACAGTGGCAGCAGCGGAGGGGAGGTTTGTTGCGCTTCGGCCAAGGTATTTGTCAGGCCCAGGATGATCGAACCGGCGCTTGCCTGATTCGTATTTACAACGGCGTAGTAAGTGTTGCCGTTGATTAAGCCGGGATTGTCTAAGCCCCAGCTGTCTGTAAATGTCAGCGGTGTACCGGTGGAAATCGTGAATAAATCGGCTTGGATCAACCAGGGGTTGGTGGCCGTTCCGCTCCCTGTCACCCAGGTAATGACACCGGTCAGTGCATTCAAGGCAGCCGCGACATCCGCGGCGGAGGCATTCCAGTTGAGGGGAGTTGTGGTCTCAGTCTGTCCGTTGACAACGACGCTCAGTGTGAATGTCCCTCCCGACGCGGTCGTCCAGACGGGCTGCAGGTTTGACGGGTTGGCTTGTGTGACGGTACCGACACCAAGAAGCTGTGAGTTGTTCGTGGAAACATTCGCCAGAGATGCTCCACCACTCCAGGCGATGGTCCAGGGGTCGGACTGTAGAGATTGTCCTGCTTTCCATTTGTGACTTTAAGGGTTTGTGAGGAGTTTTGAATTCTGAGACGCTTGAGCTTTCTGGATCAAAACGAGGTTATTAAGCAGGACCGTCAGTCCTGTATCGATTTTGGCTCGGGGTAGTCC
>CAIOKO010000115.1 GCA_903858935.1 uncultured Schlesneria sp.
CGCGTTGGACTGCCTGTCCGTTAACGATACCTTCCAGGGTAAGTGGTATTGGTATCTACGGAGTGAATTTGATCGAAAAGCCGATGACTTCGAAGCGGAGGATCTGGAAACGAAAAGCCCGGCGGAGGAGGCAGTCACGAGCGAGCAGAATTCATAGTTGCCCATAGTTGCCCATCATTGAATCGTGATTTCGGGTGACGACAAGGGCGGCGAGATTTGCGAAGAAGCAGGCGATCCAACGAAACCCCACCACCCCTGCGGTGGTGGTCATCGGGCCTTTGCACCAGTTCGACCCATCATTCACCGACCGACAATGCCAGGTGAATACGTAGGGCAAAGGCCCGTTAACCACCGCCGCGGGGGCGGTGGGGTGGCGGAATTGTATCCTTCGCGATGTTACCGAACGGGGCCATAGTTGCCCAAAAAAATCATAGTTGCCCATCAATTTCATAGTTGCCCAACGTTATTGCGATCCACTCGTTGAAAAGCAGGTGTGGGTTTTGTGATGTACTACAACGATTTTGATCTTTGATAATTCGGAAACAAATTTAATACGGCTCAAGCCGAAACGGCTGGAGAGTTGTTATGTGAAAGTAGATAGATCGGGGAATCGATTTCTTTTCTTGCCCTGATCTACTTTCTACTCAATTCGGATCAACTCACTAGTCGCTTCGGCTGGCCCCGTCGTCCGTTGGAAACAGAAGCGGGACAGGCACCTTGAAACTTGGAGCCAGTCCCGGTTTTGCTGCCTCCAATATGAGACGACGGGCGAGCCGTGGACGGTTCGTTGTTTGTCCGTGGCACGCAGGGTGCGGTCGAGTCTTCGAGGCTCACCGAACTGTGGGCAAGATGGTGGGCCTCGAAGACTCGACCAACCCTACGTGATCGCGTTGCGATTCGTGGTGCAATATCGGTCTTATAAGACCTATGGGACCTATGTACGAATTGCATTAAACCTGGCAATAAAAAAACCGGGGAATTGCTTCCCCGGTTTTTGAGATCCATCGTCAATTTGGACCGTTACTTACTGAACGCGTAAACGTCCTTGATCCAGTCTTCGCTGACTGTTTTCATCTGGCCGACTGCATCGGCGATGGCCACGTCGATGATTTTCGTTCCGGCGAGTGCGACCATGCGGCCGAACTTCTTTTCCTGGACGAGTCGACCGGCGGCAAGACCCAGTCGTGTCCCGAGAATTCGGTCAAACGCGGTGGGTGAACCACCTCGCTGGATATGGCCGAGCACAACTTCACGGGTTTCAATACCGGTTTTTTCCGTGATCAATTGCGCGACCAGTTTGCTGACACCGCCAAGCTGTTCATGTCCAAACGCATCGACCGAGGCATCGCGTGTCACCACGTCGGTTCCTCCGATTAACTTGGCCCCTTCGCTGACGATAACCATTCCCCATTGCTTGCCGGCTTCGCGGCGTTTCTTGAGCATCGCACACATATCGTCGATGTTGACGGGGATTTCCGGCAGCAGTACGTAATCGGCGCCGACAGCCATGGCGACTTCGCAGGCGATCCAGCCGGCATGGCGACCCATCGTTTCGACGACGCCGATTCGACGATGCGATTCGACTGTTGTGCGAACTCGTTCGACCGCTTCCATGGCGATGTTGATTGCGGTGTCGAAACCGAATGTCACGTCGGTGCAGCTCAGGTCGTTATCAATCGTCTTGGGGCAACCGATTGTATTCAGCTTGTAGTCTGCATAAAGCTTGCTGGCGACTCCCAGCGTGTCGTCCCCGCCAATGGCGACGAGTGCATCAAGACCGAGCTTCTTGAAGCTCTCAAGCAATTTCGGGACATCACGATCTTTTTCCTTGTAAGGATTGGTCCGGGACGAACCGAGGATCGTGCCACCCTTCCAGATGATGTCGTCGGTGTTTTCGATCGTCAGGGGCATGGTGACGCCATTGATGGCACCTTTCCATCCGTTGATGAAACCGACGGACTCGCCACCCGCGTTGTGAATCGAGCGAACGACGCCCCGGATCACAGGATTTAAACCAGGACAATCGCCGCCACCAGTCAGCAGTCCAACCTTCATTATCATCGACCTTTCATCAGCTAATTTTCACGGAAGAGCGTCTCCGTGCAACAGGATCATATTCACGGACGAGGCTGTCCATGATACAGAAAATAACATGCTGGCCGACTGGGAGCAGTCAGACCTTCATCACGACTTGACGAGCAACTGTTGCTCGATGAACGTAGTATACATTTTGCCTTCAACGAAGGCGGTATGATTCAAGATTCGCTTCAGCAGCGGAATCGTGGTTTTGATTCCGTCGACAACAAACTCGTCCAGGCATCGTTTCATGCAGGCGATGGCTTCGGCGCGGGTCGGTTTGTGGACGATCAATTTTCCAATCATCGAGTCATAATAGGGACCGACGACATACCCTTCGTGGATGTGGGAATCCCAGCGGACACCGTGACCACCCGGGACGCGAAGTTTTGTGATCTTTCCCGGCGAAGGACGGAAGTCATTATCTGGGTCTTCCGCATTGATACGAACTTCGATGGCGGCACCATTACAGGGAATGGCACGCTGCTTCCAGGGAAGTGGCTGGCCCGAAGCGACCTTAATCTGCTGCTGAATCAGATCAACTCCTGTCACCATTTCGGTGACGGGGTGTTCGACCTGGATACGGGCGTTGACTTCGATGAAGTAGAACTGGTTGTTCTGATCAACGATGAACTCGACGGTCCCCGCATTGGTGTAATTGGCGATCTGGATCAGCCGGACGGCCGCTTTACAGATGTCTTCGCGTACCGACTGAGGCAGGTTTGGTGCAGGGGATTCTTCGATCAATTTCTGATGTCGACGCTGTGACGAACAATCGCGTTCCCACAGGTGTACGACATCGCCATGCAGGTCGGCGATGATCTGCACTTCGACATGTCGAGGGTTTTCGATGTATTTTTCCAGATAGACACCCGCGTTATTGAAAGCCTTTTCGGCTTCCATGGCAGCGGCTTTCAATCCTGCCTTCAGCGAAATGTCGTTGCGGGCGACTCGCATCCCTTTGCCACCACCGCCTGCCGTCGCTTTGATCAGAACGGGGTAGCCAATTTTTTCTGCGACGACCAGTGCTTCGGCTTCGCTGGTAATCAGACCGTCACTACCGGGAACGAGATTCACCTGAGCCGCTTTGGCGATCTCTTTCGCCGTGACCTTATCGCCGAGTTTCGCCATTGCCTCGGCCGATGGCCCGATGAATTCGATTTTGCATTCCCGGCAGACTTCCGCGAAATGTTCGTTCTCGGAAAGGAACCCATAGCCGGGGTGAATGGCCTGAACGTTGCCGATTTCGGCAGCAGCAATAATGTTTTTAATAACGAGATAGCTCTGATTGGCCGCGGCAGGGCCAATACAGATAGACTCGTTAGCGGCTTTCAGGTAGTCAGCCCCGCGGTCTGCGGCACTACAGACAGCAACGGTTTCGATACCCATCTCACGACAGGCACGGAAGACCCGCAGGGCGATTTCACCACGATTCGCAACCAGGATACGCTGGAACATAGAGCAGAACGATTCTGTGTTCGAAGACCGGTCAAGACTTATAACGGAACAGCGGGGTGTCGAATTCGACGGCGTCACCACTCTGGACGAGGATCGCCGTGATCGTACCGCTGACTCCAGCCTGAATCTGATTGAAAACCTTCATCTGCTCGATGGTACAGACAACGGTTTCGGGAGTGACGACCGAACCGACGGTGACAAACGGAGGATCCGTCGGAGCTGGAGCGGCGTAAAACGTGCCGATGGTCGGACTCTTGATTGATGGCCCGCCTGCGTTGGGATCAGCAGCTGGCGAACCTGCGGACTGTGGTGCGGCAGCTGGTGCTGCTGTCGCGGGTGCATGTGCCATTGGTGGCGGAGGTGCGTAATGAAACTGAGGTTGTGGGACGGCGTGCAGGACTTCTTTTGCCCCGCGGCGCAGTCGCCACTGTTCATCGCCCCGTTTCAGGTGAACTTCGCTGAGACCGTGTTTTTCCATCATCTCAACAAGCTGTTTCAACTTGTCGAGATCAAAGGGTGCGTCTCCAGTGGAAGTTGGTTCTGCCATGGGTTTCCTTTTCGTCGGTTTCGGGGGAGTCCCCTGCGTCGCTCGTTTCACGAGATTACGCCTCCAACTCGTGTGGCACGGATGTCAGCACTTCGCAGCCATCTCGTGTCACTAGTATATCGTCTTCAATTCGGACACCGCCGAGACCAGGAAGATATATTCCCGGCTCGACCGTGACTACCATACCGGGTTTCAGTTCATCCGTGGAAATCGGACTGAGGCGAGGGCCCTCATGAATGTCCAACCCGATTCCGTGACCCAGTCCATGTCCAAAATACTTTGAGTAACCAGCCTGATCGATGACCTTGCGAGCCACTGCGTCGACTTCCTGGCATTTCATTCCAGGACGAATTGCCGCAATGGCCGCCTGTTGTGCATTCAACACAACTCCATATATTCTCAGGAGTTTTGGCGGGACTTTACCGGTGCCCCAAACTCGCGTCAAGTCACTGTGATACCCCCGTGGGCTGACGGCACCCCAATCACAAAGTACGAAAGGAGATTCGTCAAATCGCCGCAATCCTGCCCGATAGTGCGGAAGTGCGGCATGGTCTCCGACTGCGATAATCGGCTCAAATGCGGCTTTCAGCGCTCCAAAACGCCGCATCCCGTGTTCCAGTTCATGAGCCGCCTGTCGTTCGGTCATGGAAGGAAGCAGTAACGACTTCATCAACGCGTATCCGCGTTCAGCCTGAGACACGGCCAGCCGAAGCTCGTCGATTTCCTCAGGATCTTTAATCTGGCGAAGTTCTTCGACCAGACCCGTCTGGGAAACAAGTTGCAGGGGGCTCAGTTTTTCGACCAGGGAATCCCGGACATCGACCGTCATTGATCGGGCTTCGATACCGATCTGCGAGAGTTTGAACTTGGGGAGTTCTTTCGCAAGAAACTCGGCCATCGTTGTCCGAGCCGTCCGAACTTCTGCCTGAATCGTGGGGCATTCGTCGTGCAATTGAGTTTCGAATCGACTGTCACTGAAGATCTGGGTCGCATCGGGACCAATCAACAGGTACGAATCGTCTCCCGTAAATCCCGTCAGGTACGAGACATTTTTAGGATTCGTAACGAGCAGGGCTGATAACCCTGCTTTACGGATGGCTTGAACGAGTTTATGTCGGCGGGAAATGTGCCGGTCAGTCGTCATACGAAAACGTTTCAAGTCAGGGGTTTGTGGTCCAATGGCATTTCTGGTGTGCCATCGGGACCACCGAGCCACGTTCCAAATTTGCCAAAGCGACCGCTATGTAAAAGGACAAGATACGCTGGGACAAGGATAGGCCGCACAACGAACGTGTCGAGCAATACACCGAAGGCGAGCGCGAAACCAAGCTGGATCATCCCTTTCAGCGATCCGGCGCAAAGTGACGCGAATGTTCCGGCCATGATGATACCGCAACTCGAAATGATCCGCCCGGTTTTGGAGAGCGCCTCGATGACCCCTTTAACAGGACCATGCTTCTCTTGTTCTTCGTCAATTCGAGTCATCAGGAAGATGTTATAATCTTCGCCAACCGCAATCAGGATGGTGAACAGGAACATCGGCACCTTCCAGTCGAGTCCCGCAAATTGGGGATCTGTCGCCCAGAAGAAAGCGTATGTCGCGCCCAAGGCCACAAGATAACTGAAGAGCACCGTCAGAATCAGATACGTACAGAGGGCGACTCGCCGCAGGAGCACGACAAGAATCACGAAGACAGCGAAAACCACAAGCAAATCGATCCGAACCTGATCCCTGTCAGTCACGGCTTTCAGGTCTCGAATACTGGCCGTTGAACCTGATACGAGGATCTTTGTGTTCGCCTTAAGTTCATTCGGAAGAAGCCGGCCAATTTCTTGTTCGAGTCGGGTGAGCTGGTCGATGCTGTCGCGGGCAAACGGGTCGTTTTCCGCCGTCAGCTCAATTCGCGTGACATGTGTGGCCAGATCCGCCTCGTCCGAGACGTAGTAGGCTTTTGACTTCTGCATGGCGACTCTACGTTTGCCGCCAGCGGACAACTGGGTGAGCGGATCCTCCGAACCGCCCAGCGGACGGGAAACGCTACGAATATCGGCCAGTTGAAGTTGAGTCTTTCGTTCATAAAGCGATTCGGTCAGTTCATCGATCCAGGCAAGACCCGTTGATTCATCAGAAAAATCGACATCGTCATTGCGCAGCAGAACAGTAATTGACCCGGTCGCACCGGCTGGAAAATTCTCACGCAATGCCCTTGTCCCTCGTACGCTGGGGGAATCAGCGCTGAGATCTGAGAGCAATCCGTAGCTGAGGTGCGAGTAGAACAGGACACCGATGATGGCGAATGGCAGCATCAGCAGCATACTCACCAGCCAGATTGTCATGGGGTTTTTGATCAGTGCTCGTCCCACGATTTCCCAGGTGTTCTGCAGCCAGTGAATCTCGCTCAATCGCGACCACAGTGATGTCGACGAGATCCATCCGCCGCTGACGCGTTCCGTCCGAAGTTGCGGCCAGAAAGCCCATTTGCCTGTTAAACGCAAGAGGGCGGGAGTGAGCGTTAACGAGGCGATGAGTACGACGGTCAACCCAAACGAGATGGCAATTCCGGCATCTCGAAATTTTCCAAATTCAGCGAAGATCATCATGCCGATACCGCAGATGACCGTTCCGGCACTGGCGGCAATGGCAGCACCGACCTTGGCAACACTATTCGAAACGGCTTCGTCATAGCTGACCCCCGCATCGATTTCTTCTTTGTACCGTGCGATCAGGAACAGGCAATAATCGACACCCGCCCCATAAGTCAGGACCGCCACGTAAGACTCGATCCCTTGGAACAGAACGACCCATTTCTGGGTCGCGAACAGGATCAGAATGGACATCGACAATTTCACGGCGATGACGACTGTGACCAACGGAATGAATGCCAGTGCCGGGGCACGATAAATCGCACCGAGTAAGCCGAGAACCAGCACGAAGGTCAGTAATTCCGTCGCTTTAGCGCTATTGCGTGCCGCGATGATCATGTCCCGGCCAACCGTCGCTTCGCCGCTGAGCGAAAGGGACAAACCGGCAGGAATGTGCTTGGAAAACTCTTCGTCTGAGAGCAGGGATTCGATCTTTCCCACAGGCCATCGATTTCGGCCATCCATGAATTCGGTTGTTAATTCGACAAGCATCAACCTGGCATTGCTGGAGTCACCGCGTTTGCTTTTGAGCAGTGCGCCTGCATTGGGATCGCGGAACGATCGAATTCCAGAAATGATGGGAGAACTGACTTTGTCGTCGTTCGCCTCTTCGTACATGATTTTGAGCAATCGCTCTCGCAATTCGAATTTCCGCTCGGGATCATCGAACGGAAACTTTTCGTCCTCGTCGTCGCCATCGTCCAGAAAGTGTTCGTCTTCGGGTGTGATTCCCGTATCACGGGTGGCGATGATGACGATCCGACTCGGACAATAGCCATCGGGAAACGCTTTCCGAAACAGGCTTTCCGCCAGATGACTGGGGCTTTGCGTGGGAAGGAACGCAAATTCTTCCGTTTCGGCAACTCGATCCAGTCCCGGTGCGGCAATGGAGGCGCAGACCACCACAGTGACCCAAGCGATCAGGACCGCTGGCCAGGCACGGACGACGAACTCGCCGAGCTTCGCAAACATTTAATCTTCTCGTGACAATGAGTCAGGCATTTTTGCAGATCCCGCCCTCTGCAACTGATTCTGAAAAACCGACTTGGGCGATCGTACTGATAAGCGTGGCGGGGAAGACAGGTGTTACTGTCAGGGAGGCAACGAGCCGCATGTGCTCGAATGCCTTTTATTAACTAACAGGGAAAATTGACAATCGCTGAGTGAAACCGCTCATCGGCTCTCCACAACGACGAACAAATCAGTGTGCGTGCCCATGATCACCGTGCCCGTGATCCGCGTGCGCATGATCCGAATGTCCGTGACCATGGTCGTCCCCGTGATGTTCATCGGGTACGTCTTCCGGAAAGAGCGAACCGAAAGCACCTGAAAGTTGAACCGAACCGCACAAGGCCATGATCGTCATCAACATGGTCACATAAATCCCCTTTCCAACAAAGTTGGATGGGCGCAACCCGAACAAATAGTGAACTCCTTCTGGTGGCGGAGCGATCAAGCCCCAGACGAGCGTTGCCATCAGTCCGATCAGTACGACACCGATGACCGCTCCTCTCGCCAGAACTGGATAGAGTTTTTCCCAGTTCACTGCCAGCAGCCAGAATGCGACCCAGGCGATCAGAGGAGTCCAGGGAATAAGCAGGGCGCATAAGGAAATGCCGACTTCCCAACCGGCAGTGAGGAGTTTTTGCAAGCTGAAGAACAATTGTTCCATTCAACGGATCTTTCGACAGAATGCGGACAACGAGAAGCGGCGACTTGCCACGAATACAATCCACAAGAAATAACACAACTTGGCAAGCGAAGCCAGCGTTCCGCCCATCTCGCTGGTACTCATGGTTTCGTCGACGCGGCAGGCCTGACTGCTTGTCCCCAATTGATTGATTCGATCAAACCCGAATTTATCGGGGCTTCAAGTCACGGGGAATCCTTTGTTTCAGATGCAGCTTCGGTGCCTTCATCTTCTTGAGAAATGAGTAACCGATCGATTTTTGGACCGTCCATATCAACGATTTCCAGGCGGAGATCATTCCAATGAAGAACATCCCCGATATGGGGCGGCCTTTTCAGCAGTGCAAGGACGAGACCTGATACGGTTCCAACTCCACGCGGAACGGGGTCGGTCCACCGCGAAAGGTCCAGTGCTGTTTCAAGTTCGTGCAAATTTGAAGAACCATCAACCGACAAGCTTCCATCTTCACGTCGAACAATGTCTGGTTCGTGACTGTCCCCGTCGCGTCCATGGCGATGTTCATCGTGAATGTCTCCGACGAGCATCTCAAGCACGTCTTCGAGTGTGACCATCCCCTGCGTGCCGCCGTACTCATCCAGCACAATGGCGAGCTGTGTTTTGTGTTCCCGGAATAATTCGAGCAGCCGGGTAATGGTGATCGATTTCGGAATGAAAAGGGGGGCTCGAATCATTCGTCGAAGATCGATGGGCCGCCCCAAATACTGTTGCAGAAAGACATCCTTGAGATAGACGAAACCGACGATATGGTCGATGGTTCCTTCGCAGACGGGGATTCGTGAAAACCCGGACATCGCCAGGGCACCGACGACTTCGTTCGAAGGAGTATCGATATCGAGCGCGTCGATATCGACTCGCGGTCGCAGAATTTCGGTCACAGTACGGTCGCCAAGTCGCAACGCCTCCATAGCGACTTTCTGTTCCGATTCTTCGAGCAATCCCGCTTCCGTTCCTGCGTCGATCAAATGCTGAATATCTTCGACAGAGACCGACTGCATCTGGTCTGTACGTTGTCCAAGAACCTGCAGGACAAACTTGGTTGTTGCTTTCAAAAACCAGATGACGGGACGCGAAATCCGCTGCAGAATCAGCATCGGGTAAGCGACAAAACGAGCCAGTGGCTCGGCATTCTGAAAAGCGATTCGCTTGGGAACAAGTTCGCCGAAAATCAATATGAGAAACCCGACACCGCAAACAACCGAAGCAAAAGCGAGACTGGATTTGTTTTCGGCGACCCAGTTAATGTTGACTTTTGAAAGAAACTCTTCCAGCGGTTCTTGTAAATGGGCACCCGCAAACGCTGATGCCATGACTCCGACAAGCGTCATTCCAACTTGAACTGTGGGGAGAAATCGATCGGCGTCTTTGGCGAGATTCAGTGCGACCTGCGATGCGCTATCGCCCTCTTCGGCCCATTGTTCAAGACGACCGCGTCGGGCTGTGAGAATGGCAATTTCGGCGGCTGCGAAGAAACCATTCAACAGCGCCAGCAGGACGATCATACTCAGCTCGACAGCCCACGACACAATTGTCTCCGACCGAAGTCACGGACCTGTTCAATTGACATGAATTAAGATTATGAGCAAGACTCCTCAGAACAACCAGCCAAAGGAGTTCGATCAAGATCGAAATTCGATTTTCCTAAGTGCATCGCCTTGCTTTAAAAGAGCAGAACACGGCGGCCTGGTGCGGTGAAATCGTTTGTTCAAGAATTAGCGAGTTCCGCGTGAATAACCGGCTTTTGACAGGGTCGATTGCGCAGGCACAGGCAAACCTTCGGCGCTGAAAACACGAAATCTCAAGAAAACAAGTTGACACGACGATAGTTTATATGTAATGTATTATTCGACAGGAGACTGCGGTCAAGATGGCACCAAACCAGTTGCAACACGAACTGAAAAAGAAGCACCCGTTCGAATCATCCGAACAGGAAGCAACTTTGAATATCATTCGAACCAACGATCAATTTCAGAACCGGTTTGGACGACTGTTTCGAGAACACGGGCTCACTTCGTCCCAATACAATGTGTTGCGGATTTTGCGGGGAGAAGGGAAGCCAATGCCGTGCCTGGAAATTGCCGAAAGGATGGTTCAGGTTGTTCCTGCGATGACTGGACTCATTGATCGACTCGAAAAACAGGGTCTCGTCCGACGCGACCGATGTACTGAAGATCGTCGAGTGATCTTCATTGAGCTGACCGATAAAGGGGCCGCTTTGCTTCAGCAACTGGATGGGCCTGTGATGGAATTACATCGCAGTCTTGTCGGGCATCTCAGCCAAAGCGAACTGAAGGAACTGAGCCGGCTGCTGGAAAAATGTCGCATGAGTGTCAGCGGAACGCTTGATTGATGGAAGTGGGGCATTTTTTTCGCCAAACAAATTACATGTGAACAATCGTCTCAACGTTAGATTTCGAGTGACAACATGATTCAGATTCGAAAGTCGACAGACCGAGGCCACGCAAATCACGGCTGGCTCAATACTTATCACACATTTTCATTTGCTTCGTATCGGGACCCGAAACAGATGGGTTTCCGATCGTTACGGGTGATGAATGAAGATTGGGTTGCCCCAGGACAAGGTTTTGGCACCCATCCGCATCAAGACATGGAAATTGTCACGTACGTCCTGGAAGGTGCACTGGAACACAAGGATTCGATGGGAAACGGTGAAGTCCTGCGGCCTGGTGAATTTCAGCGGATGACTGCCGGGACCGGAATTACTCATAGTGAATTCAATCCGTCTGCAACCGAGCCGGTCCATCTTTACCAGATCTGGCTCTATCCAGACCAGAAAGGTCTTGAGCCAGGTTACGAACAAAAACGATTTCCCGAAGTGGAACGACAAAACCGGCTGCGTCTCGTCGCATCACATGACGCGGATCAGGGGTCATTATTGATCCATCAGGACGCTCGCATTTTTCTCGCTCGGCTGGGACATGGTCATGAAGTCATTCATGAGCTGGCCCCGGGACGACATGCATGGCTGCAAGTCCTGCGTGGTTCGGTCAGATTAAATGGACAGGAGTTACAAACCAGCGATGGTGCTTCGGTCAGCGACGAGACCTCACTTTCAATTCAATCCATTGATGACGCCGAAGTCATGTTGTTTGATCTGGCGTAATCGATCCTGACAAACCCTTACATGAAAGAATCAAGCCAATGAAAACGGTCTTGCATGGCCTGCTGAATGTCTTAAGCCGGTTGATGATCGCCACAATTTTTCTATTGAGCGCGGTTGGAAACAAGATTCCGAAATTTGACGATGTCGCCGCCTTGATGAAGTCTCAGGGAATACCGCAGCCGCAAGTCATGCTGGCCGGTGCCATTCTTTTCCTGATCGCCGGCAGCCTGTCAATTATCCTGGGCTACAAAGCCCGAATCGGAGCAGGCCTTTTATTCGTATTTCTGGTGTTGGCAACCTATTACTTTCACGACTTCTGGAACGTCATCAACCCGCTCAAGCAGCAGCTGAAACAAGAGCAAATGATCCAATTCATGAAGAATCTCTCCCTGATGGGAACCATGCTTTTCGTGATGGCCAATGGCTCAGGAGCGATGAGCCTGGACCAGCGACACTCGTCAAAATCCCGAAAGGGCTAATAACCCTCTTGCGAGGCGCTCTCGCCGTTTCCTTGTCTCCCAGTCGACCGTTTAGAAACTCAAAGGAAATCTCATGTCTGATCAGTCTCTTTTTCAGTCGTTTGCTCTCGGTGATCTGACGCTTCGCAACCGGATCGTACTGGCTCCTATGACACGAGCCAGGTCAGGAGCTGACCGTTTGGCAAACTCAATCAACGCGAAATATTACGCTCAACGAAGTTCTGCCGGCTTAATTGTGACGGAAGGGACAACGATCTCGGAAGAAGCGAATGGATGGGGCGAATCTCCGGGGATTTACACTGACACGATGGCGGACGCATGGAAACAGGTTGTTGATGCCGTTCACGAAAAACAGGGGGTGATTTTCCTTCAACTCTGGCATTGTGGTCGTGCTTCGCACAGCTCATTTCAGAATGGAAAATTGCCAGTTGCTCCCTCTGCGATCAAGCTTAACGGAGACTACGTTCACACACCGACGGGAAAACAGCCCTACGAAGTTCCAAGAGCTCTTGAAACCGCAGAGATTTCTCGAGTTGTCGGCGACTACCAGCAGGCTGCCGAACGGGCAAAAAAGGCGGGATTTGACGGCGTCGAAATTCACGGCGCTAACGGTTACCTGATCGATGAATTCCTCCAGTCGAAGACCAACCACAGAACAGATCAATACGGTGGCAGTACTGAGAATCGATTCCGATTCTTGAAAGAAGTTGTGGAAGCGGTCGCTTCGGTCTGGTCGGCCCATAAAGTTGGCGTCAGGTTGTCTCCGAATGGCGTGTACAACGACATGGGATCACCGGATTACCGGGAACAATTTACCTACGTGGCAAAGCAACTCGATCAGTACAAATTAGCCTATCTTCACGTGATGGACGGGTTAGGATTCGGCTTTCACAATCTCGGCGAGCCAATGACATTATCAGAAATCCGTACGGTATTTCACGGTACGCTGATTGGTAATTGTGGCTATACAGAAGCCACTGCGACGCAAGCGGTTTCCGCTGGTTATGCTGACTTGATCGCATTCGGACGACCCTACATCAGCAACCCTGACCTGGTCGAGCGGTTTCAAAACGGACTTCCGCTCGCCGAACTTGCCCCGATGTCGGACTGGTATTCTCCTACGGGTGAAAAAGGATATACCGACTTTCCAAGTTACTCGGCAAATCACGCTTGAAATGACTGAATGAGAGAACGGTTACCGAATGTGATCACCCTTTTCGCATGGTGCTGAAAGGGGGTCTTTTTTTTCGAAGTCCGAATTGAAATTCAGACCATGATCGAACTTTTTGACGTATTCCGGATTTTTTTTGGGCTTTTACGTGAAACCTCAGGTATGATTTCATTCGTAAACCGACCGTTTGCGATGCTGGCGACCCCATGAATTTCGTACCGTTGTCACGGGCGGATTTCGACATGGTGGTTCTCAGTGGGTTTACCGAAGGCGAAACTCAGGTCAAGGACGTGGTAGTGCACGAAATCAATTCTACGCAACGTCGCCGACGTTTGAGATTGATCAAGGCCGAAGATGAACAAGTGGATGATCGTTTTCGTTCCGCCGCATCAATTCTCGCACCCGCTTCTAACACTGACGCTGCTCGATTTGAAGTCGAACGGATTCATCGGCGGATGATGATGGAATGCCGGGCGAAGACCGGGACCAGGATTCGAATCGAATTCCCCGGTGAAGAAACTCAGATTGTCACGATGAGCCAACCCTACCTGTTGATTGGTAGTGATTCCCATTGTGATTTGAGGTTAGACCACAAAGCCGTACATCCGCGACATATTTTTCTGCAATGGGTCAATGGGCAAATCTTTTGGTGTGATCTTGCTCCACGTGAGGGTACCGATCAGCGGCAGCAGACAAATGGAAAGTGGTTCGATAACGAGCCGATCAGCATTGGACCATACCGGCTGTCTCTCGACAAACAGGAGCTTCCTGCAAAACCAGATGACTCTCCATTGGATCGTTCATCCCTATTGACCGAGGAGTTACCCCAATTAGCGTTTCAATTTGTGGGTGTTGAACAAAGCGAAAATCTTTGGTCTGTGAATCGCGTCCTGACAATGATCGGTCGAAGTTCGCAATGTAAGCTTCGTTTGAACCACACTTCAATGCCAAATGTTCAAGCCTGTCTCTTGCGAACCAGGCACTGTTGTTGGCTTGTCGATATTGAGGGATCCGGGACAACTGGCGTGAATGGCAGGGCAATCACCGTCGCTCCAATCGATATCGGTGACATATTGCAACTCGGGCCGTTCCGAGTCGAAGTCGTTACAAAGTCGATTTCAAAACATGACTCGCCCGCAACCGGTTCAACGAAAACATCGCGCAAATTGCGACAAGCCAACAGGCTGGAAGCCCCAAACAAGGACGAGTTTTCGGACGTAAAGTCGAAGCCTTCAGACATCCCAACCAAAGTTCAAGTCGTACCGCAATCGTTGACGGACAACGTCGTTTTTCGAAAGGAAGCGGAAGTCACTCAACGTTGCAGGGAAGGGACGACCAATCGTAATTCAGTTAACCACGGCAACAGTCCTGACAACCATCCAGAAGTTGACCACCACCCGCTTGTGGGCATAAATCCTATTGCCATCCCCGAGGAGACAAGAAATGTTAGCGGTGGGGGTCAGCCAAGCTCCCATCCACGGGGATTGCCAAGTTCCGAGGCAAAACTTCCCCAGACGGTGGGATTAGAGCAGTCAATCTCGAGTTTCATAAAAGCACATGAGCTTCAACTGTTAATTCTCAAAACTCAACTGGACCGATTTAAAGAGGTTTATGAAAAGCCGAGAAGCCAATCGATATCCAAACAGGCTAGATCGAAGCTGGACAAAGCGATGTGTGAAACAATGAAAACCCACGAATTGATGTATGAATCCATCAAGAAGTTGGCCCAAATAATCAAGTGATTATCAATTCGTGATCAGATCAATGCGGCTGGTACCGATTTCCAGATCTTAAGATTTCGACTGGATGAAACCCCCGGAGCTACGGCCGAACAAACGCTTTTGCTTAGATTGTCCAGTCGCATCGCGAGATAAATCACTTCTCAGAAGGTTTATCTTACTCTCCAGAAATTCAAGCACGTAACGTGGCTGACAATTTTTCGGCACATGAAGCGATGACAGCTTTTTGAGCGGCTTCTATTTCCTCGCTAGTTAGCGTGCGGTCAGATCGATACGAAAGCGTTACTAAGTATGACTTCTTTCCTTCCGGAATTTGCTTACCCCGATATTGACCACCGAATGAAACGGTTTCCAATAGCGGCCCACCCGCCTGACGAACCGTCTGTTCGAGCGTTGACCATGTGACCGATTCTTCCAACACGAAATTCAAGTCACGAGACGAAGCTTGATGTGTCGGAAGCTCGCGGAATTTAGGGACGAGATCGGCGTGTGCCTCAAGTACAGCCATATTAAGTTCGGCAACGGTGACAGCATCTCGCAAATCGAGCTGATCGTTGACGGAACGATCTAATTCACCAAGCAAACCCCACAACTGGCCATTGACAAGAACTTCGGCACCTCGACCTGGCACAAATTGAGCCATGTCAAATTCTCGGAACGTCAGTGCAGCAAGTGGATTTACGCATATTGCGAGTTGCTCGACCACCCCTTTTAGTTCATGAAATGAACGTCCACTGACGAGGCTTACCATTCTCGGCTCAGCGTCATGTTCTGGAACGGCCTTATCGGTCGAAATGTAAACGCGGGCAATTTCAAAAAGTTGGGCGTGAAATTGTCCGTGCCGCTCGTTCTCTCGCCGAGATACAAGCAGACTTGGAACTAAACTCTGTCGAAGTCGGCTGAATTCTGGAAAATCTGAGTGTTCAATACTCAGCGGGGCCAGCGCGTCACCGTGCGGCGTGAAAAGCTTTCGTTCCGTTTCACTGACC
Source organism: uncultured Schlesneria sp. (assembly GCA_903858935.1). Taxonomy (GTDB): domain Bacteria; phylum Planctomycetota; class Planctomycetia; order Planctomycetales; family Planctomycetaceae; genus Schlesneria. The sequence goes on from CAIOKO010000115.1 coordinate 15,935, forward strand.
AACGAAACAGTCATAGCTTCGTAGAAACCAGCAGCGGTCAATGTCTCGCGCACACGGTCACTGACGCGATCCTGAAATCGTTTTTTGCTCGAGCATAAAGGTACCGGCGAGTCTTCCGGAATTTTGTCATACCCATAAATTCGAATGATCTCTTCGATCAGATCGATTTCGCGAGTCAAATCGCGGCGATTCGAAGGAATCGCGAATGTCGCAGAAATATCGCCATCACGGGTTTGCAGGTTCAAACCGAGTGCTTCAAGAATTCGGACGGTCTCTGTGACGGAAATTTCGATCCCGAGTACCTGGCTAATTCGTCCGAATCTCAATGTGACCAGCTCGCGCTCAACCGGTGGTCGTTTGCCCGCGAAGATTGGCTCGTCGAGCAATTCACCTCCTGCGAGTTCAAGAATGAGCTCGCAACAACGTCGGCTGGCCCAATCAGGCCCATGCGGGTCGAGCGATCGTTCGAACCGGTAAGACGAGTCACTTCGAAGTTTTAGCTTGCGAGAGGCGTTACGAATCGTCAACGGCGAAAAGAGCGCTGACTCAATCAAAACGTCTTTCGTTGTGGACGTAATTTCCGTCTCGGCCCCGCCCATGATCCCTGCGATTGCGACGGGATGATCAGCGTCGGCAATGACGCAAATCTCATCCGTCAGCGAGTACTCTTTATGATCAATTGCCTGCAGTTTTTCGCCAGTTCTAGCTCGACGGACAATAATCTTCTTTCCGTGAAGCTTATTGAAATCGAACGCATGCAGGGGCTGACCGCATTCCATCAGGACATAATTGGTGATATCGACAATGTTATTGATCGATGCAATTCCAACCGTCTTTAATCTCGCAATCATCCATTCCGGGCTTGGACCGACTTTGACACCTCGAATAAGGCGCGCGTGGTATTGTGAACACAAATCATGAGATTCGATCGAGACCGAAGTCGCGGTTGCAGTTTTGGCGGAAACCGTCCGAGGATTTGCCGATGGAATTGAAATCGGCTTTGCGTACAAGACGGCTGCTTCGCGGGCAACTCCCAAATGTCCAAGACAATCCGGCCTGTTGCTGGTCACTTCAAGATCGATACACGAGTCTGCATCGATCGCATGGAACTCCTCCAAATTAAGCCCCGACATTGTCAATCGGTCTGACAATTCTGCGACCGAGACGTCCAGGGAAACGTATTGTTTAAGCCAGTTCCAGCTGACGAGCATTTCAATTCACCATTCTCATACAAAAGTCGATCACGGACGATATTTCGAAGTTTTTTTTCGCCATTGTGAGTACGGACCTGAACATCAAGTTCAGAACTTCAAATTACCCGATGTTCGTTGAAAAGTAACCTGTACGCCAAAAACCGGATGGTGATGCTTCGGCTGGCTTGGCTGCTTGCTCGACCGATTGGGTTTGGGTATGTTTAGGTTCAATACTTTTAGATCCCGCCATGATCTGCCCGCCCACTCGATTTCGAGTCTGAAACACAGGATGTTCACCATGCCGATGCGACCTTGGTTTGCCTGTTTGTTCGGTCTGTTGATTGCCCTTCCGTTCGGTCTGCTGGCCGAAGAGAAAAAGTCAGCCGACCCTCTTGACTGGCCATATTGGCGAGGTCCCGAAATGAACGGGATTTCGCGAGAAAAAAATCTTCCAGATACATGGTCACCAGAGGGCGAGAATGTCATTTGGGCCAAAGCTGAACTTGGAACCCGGTCGACACCGATCGTGATGAACGGAAAGCTTTACACACTTGTCCGTCATAATCCTGGGACAACCAAGGAAGCCGAAAAGGTCGTTTGTGCCGATGCAGCGACAGGTGAAATCAAATGGGAAAACATTTTTAACGTCTACCTTACAGACGTACCGGATACACGCGTCGGGTGGTCAAGCGTCGTTGGTGATCCAACAACAGGAAATGTCTTTGCGCTGGGAGTTTGCGGTTACTTTCAATGCATCGACGGAGAAACAGGTAAGACCATCTGGTCACATTCGATGAGCGAAGAGTATGGAATGCTCAGCACTTATGGCGGGCGAACGAATTTTCCGATCGTCTTCGAAAATCTGGTAATTATCAGTGGCGTTGTCATCGGATGGGGCGAGATGGCGCGACCCGCTCATCGGATCATTGCCTTCGACAAGCGAAATGGGCAGTCTGTCTGGTTTCAAAGCACCAGGCCGCTTCCAGAAGATACGACCTATAGCGCTCCAGCCATTTCCGTCATTAACGGACAAGCTCAATACGTTATTGGATGTGGCGACGGCAGTGTCTATGGCCTGCAGCCACGTACCGGGAAAATCCTTTGGAACTATGACGTATCCCTTCGCGGCATAAATACAGCGCCGACGATCATTGGAAGTACGGTCCTTTCCGGGCATAGCGAAGAAAACCTGGACGACACCGCGATGGGTGCTCTTTTTGCCGTTGACGCGTCCAAATCGGGGAATATCACGAAATCCGGTGAGCTCTGGCGGACGAAGGAAGAATTTATCGGAAAAACCGCTCCCTTGGTGATCGACGATCGAGTCTATTCCGTTGACGATGGCGGTATCTTCTTTGTCAACGACTTAAAAACAGGAGCCCTCGTTGGGAAATCGAAAATCGGGACAATGGGCCGTGGTAGCCCAGTCTATGGTGATGGAAAAATTTATGTGGTTGACGGGAACGGCCGGTGGTTTATTTTCGCGCCTGATGCTGCCAAAGGTCTCAAGAAGATTCATAGTTTGCGACTGGAACAAGGCGACGTGAACGCGTCACCAATTATCTCACATGGACGAATTTATCTCGCCTGCGAAACCATGATGTATTGTATCGGCAAAGCCGATGTAAAGCCGACGGCTGATCCCATTCCGGTTGCGGCTGTTGAAACACCTGTTGCGGAAGACCAGAAGCCTGCAACGGTACTCGTTGTTCCGGTGGAATCTCTACTGAAGCCGAAAAACAAGCAGGCGTTCTCGGTCTACGTTTATAATGCAAGCGGACAGTACTTGAAGACGGCTGATCCAAGGGACGTCAAATTTGCGATTCAAGGACCAGGCACAATCGATGCTACTGGTATTTACTCAGGTCCTGGCGGTAGCGTGAACGCACCAGTCATCGTCAACGCTGAGTTAGGTGAATTGAAAAGTCAGGCCCGTATTCGAGTGGTCCCTGAGGTGACTGCAGAAACTCCCTGGTCGTTCACTTTCGATGACGGGCTTGTCCCGGTGACGGGCGTTGGAATTCGGTATCGTCACATCGCTATTGACTATGATTTCTATCGAGAATTAAAAGCGAAGGACCCGTTAGCAGCAAAGTTATATATCGCTTTGACAACGCAATTTACCAACGTTCCCGCGCCAAAAGCGACGTACGACGATTCGACCCCGGCTCAGGCATTTACTGGTTTCAAGAGATATTTAGGCTTGCTTGAATCGATTACGAATCAGGATCAGGCAAAAGAGAAACTCGATCCATCATTGAAATTGCTGCAAGAGCAGGGAGTCATCGCCAGTTCGGAATGGACGGGAACTGATAAGATTCCGATTCAACTCGTTGTCACCAAAGGACCTCGAAAAGTGGCAGGCAATGGGGTGATGTGCAAGATCACAACGATTCCAAAGGGGACTCGTAGCCAAGGCTGGCTCGGCCATCCCGGCTCAAACAATTATAGTATTCAAGCGGATGTTCTCGCAAACAAAGTAGATGCCGGAGCTGACGCTGACAAAAATGCCAAAGTCCCGGATATCGGACTTACCAATCAGCGTTATCGGTTTGAGATGATGGGTGCCGCTCAAAAGCTCAAGGTTTATTCCTGGGTTCCACACGATCAGAAGGTTCACGAGGTAGATTTTTCCTGGGAGCCTGAGGTCTGGTACACGATGAAGTTCATTGTGACAAATGAAGTACAGAACGGGGAAAAAGTCTCGATCTGTCGTGGTAAAGTCTGGAAACGTGACGAACCTGAACCATCGCCTTGGTCAATTGAATGGGCCGATAGCCCCGCCAACGACAGCGGCAGCCCAGGTTTGGTTGGAAACGCGAAAGACGCCGAGATCTTCATTGATAACGTCAAAGTTGTGCCACAGTAATTCACATTTTGATTCGACGCGTAATGACCTATTTCAATAACTAAACTGACGCCTGAAGACGGTTTCACGATAAGGAATTAGAATGGTTTCACTTTCAACAAAAATCGCCATCGTGGCGCTCGGTTTCGCAATCGCTGGTTCCGCCTCAGGTGCCGACAAATTTAACCCGACTGACGACGCGTTAAATTTCATCAGCAAGATGAAAGTCAGCAAGTACGACTGGCCACAGTGGGGCGGTTCCCCCCATCGTAATAACACCCCTGCTGGAGAAAACATTCCGTTCAAATGGAACCTCGAAACAGGTGAAAACGTATTGTGGGCGTCGCCACTTGGTTCTCAGACTTACGGAAACCCGGTGATCGCAAACGGCAAGGTATTTGTCGGCACGAACAATACTCACGGTTACCTGAAACGATATCCGTCGAAGATTGACCTCGGAGTTCTCCTTGCGTTTGAAGAAAAGACAGGCAAGTTTTTGTGGCAGGCATCGTCGCCAAAACTTCCGACAGGACGCGTTCACGATTGGCCGCAACAAGGGGTCTGTTCCACTGTTTATTGCGATGACAAGCGCCTTTGGTACAACACAAGCCGTGGTGAAGTCGTTTGCCTGGATGTCGAAGGCTTCCATGACGGAGAAAATGACGGGCCGTTCAAAGCAGAAGCAAACGAGAACCTCGACGAAGCCGATATCATCTGGCGTTATGACATGATGGGTGATCTCGGTGTTTCACAGCACAACATGTGTTCTTGTTCAATCACTTGTGTTGGGGATCGCTGTTTTGTGATCACCGGAAACGGTGTTGATGAAGGTCATATCAACCTGCCAGCACCGAATGCACCCAGCTTCATTTGTCTGGATAAGAATACAGGCAAATTGCTCTGGACCGACAAGTCACCTGGATTGAACATTCTTCACGGTCAATGGTCCAGTCCGTGCGTGTTTGAAGCAGGAGGGCGCGAGCAAGTAGTGATGGGAGGCGGCGACGGTTGGCTTTACAGTTTTGATCCCGCTGGCGATGGAAAAGGGGGCGCAAAACTGATTTGGAAATTTGACGGTAACCCAAAAGATTCACTCTACGTACTTGGCGGTCGGTCGACCCGAAATCACCTTATTAGTACACCCGTGTTTTATGATGGCTATGTTTACGTCGGAATGGGTGAAGATCCTGAACATGGCGAGGGGAATGGCCATCTTTATTGCATCGATCCCACCAAACGAGGAGACGTTAGTCTCGAACTGGCTGTCGATGCCGAAGGGAAAGAAATTCCTCATAAACGACTAAAAGCAGTCGACACCACTAAGGGCGAAAAAGCAATCCCGAACCCGAATACTGCTGCCATCTGGCACTATGATGTCGTTGACCGTAACAAGAACGGTAAGAAGGAATTTGAAGAAACAATGCATCGCACCATGGGCAGTGTTGCGATTAAAGATAACCTGTTGTTTGTGACGGACATCGGTGGCCTTGTGCATTGTGTCGATGCCAAGAAAGTTATTGATGGAAAGCCCGTCGTCTATTGGACTCACGATATGTTCTCGGCAGCCTGGGGTTCGGTGCTGATTGTCGATGGCAAAGTCTACGTGGGTGATGAAGACGGAGACATCACCGTCTTTGAACTTTCTAAAGAATTGAATGTTCTTGCAGAAAACAACATGATTAACTCACTTTACACAACCCCCGTTGTGGCGAGTGACACGCTGTTCATCGCGAATAAGAGCACACTGATCGCCCTGAAATCTGGAGCCAAGCTCAAAGGCGGGGTCAAGCAGGGCTCAACCGAAGATGCCGGCGGCAATGAATGACCCGTCTCATGTGAGTGAAGTTTATCCCGTGATAAGCAAACGCATTCCCGTGATTGGTATTGTCGGAGGAATCGGGTCTGGGAAAAGTGCCGTTGCCAACTGGGTGAAGGCACACACAGACGTGTTAGTGATCGATGCCGACAAACTGGGACATGATGCTCTTAAGTCTGCAGCGGTTAAAGATGCACTCCTTCATCTGTTTGGTCGCGATATTTTCGGTGCAGACGGATTTATCAATCGGTCCTTTTTGGCAAAACGTGTCTTTGGTAACAGTCCAGAACAGCTTGCAGCCAGGCATGATCTTGAAAAAACTGTGCATCCTGAAATTGGTCGAAGAATTTCAGAGGAAGTATCGCTGGCAATGACTAATGGTCGGGTCGCGGTCTTGCTTGATGCTGCCGTCCTTTTAGAGGCCGGCTGGCGGAGGTTATGCGATCTTGTGGTCTTCGTAGACACTCCTGATGCCATCCGATCGTTGCGAGTTCAGAAAAATCGCAATTGGACCGAAGACGAACTTCGGCGGCGCGAAGCAAGTCAATGGAGTCTGGACCGAAAACGGCAGGAATCAGACTTCGTAATCACAAACGATCGCGATCTGGAATATGCCGGCAGACAGCTATTGGAAATCCTTCGAGTACGCGGCGCCATTACGTAGTCTAAATTCCATTCATAGATCATTTTCACGCTGGAGTTGATAACCAAGCGGCAAGGTCTGCACAGGTTGAATTTACGGAATTATCCGATTTTCCGTCAAATTCGATTAAAGCGACTCTGCCAATGGTGCCGATTCTAATGTTGGGCCGCGTGAAGTTTGCGCGGTTTTGGATTTTCGGTCGCTTCGGCACCAGGGATGAAATGATGCGACATCGCCTTCGACTGTTTACCGGTGAAGAAGAGACAACTCAGGAAGTTGCCGAGAATGTCACCGTTCGTTTGAGTGACATTTCTCGGGCTTTGCTCGATGCCGCTCGCTGGAATCGGACTTGGCTGGCCGATTTTGCCGATGATGAAATTCAGGTTTCGAGTGATCTTTATGAGATCATTTCTGCGTACATGCGATTGCGGCCAGGTGCTTGACGAAGTTAGTCTCATTGCACGAGCGGCATAATTTGCCGCTCGCCCATAAGAACCACGTCGATCGATTCGCCTTAAGCATTGCCTGCCGTCAGAATACGGTAAGCAACCACTATTCGTCTTTGGGATGACCTGAAGTGACTCTGCGAGAACAGGCAGAGGCCATTTGGAGCGCAGGTGTCGCCGCAGTTGACTCTGCGACGCTCGTTCGTCGTGCGGTCCAGTGCGACCACAGTGCCATTACGGTCGCGGGTGAAAGCCTCGACGTTTCATCGATTGGTCGTATCGTCGTCGTCGGCGCCGGAAAGGCCGGAGCGGGTATGGCCGCTGGCATTGAGGCGTCGCTCGGAAGTGAATTGGTTGCATCCAAAGTTGTTGGATGGGTCAATGTCCCTTCCGATTGCATTCGCCCCTTGCAACAGATTCGTTTGCACGCTGCGCGTCCTGCGGGGGTGAATGAACCAACTTCTGACGGCGTGACTGGTTGCCAGCGCATACTCGAACTGGTGTCATCGCTCGATGAAAACGATTTGTGTCTGGTTTTGATATCAGGTGGCGGTAGTGCGCTTTTACCCGCCCCGGTGCCAGGAATCAGCCTCGAAGACAAACTAAGGGTGACCCGTTGCCTCATGCGATCTGGAGCAACGATTCAGGAACTCAATACTGTTCGCAAACGACTCTCGCTTGTAAAAGGGGGAGGACTTGTTAGAGCGGCTAAGGCGGGACGAATGATCGCCTTGATCATTTCAGATGTTCCGAACGATCCTCTGGATATTATTGCATCTGGACCGACGGTCTGTGACAGCGGTACGGCAAACGATGCTTTTGCAGTGCTTCAGAAATATGCAGCCCGCACAACTGACAATTCATCTGTCCCAAGCTCCGTCTGGAGTGTTCTATATGAGCAGACTCGAACTTCCGACTCGCGAAATGTTCCTGCAATTCATTGCCGAAACTGCATCATTGGCAACAATCAAACGGCACTTGATGCGGCCGCATCCCATGCGCGATCGCTCGGCTTTGAAGTACGCGAACTCGGTTCAAATCGACAGGGAATTGCGAGTGAAATTGGTTTCGAATTAGCAGAAATCTGCCTTGGCTCGCTTCAACAAGTCTATGGAAAAGGCCTTTGCTTTTTGGGTGGAGGCGAACCGGTTGTCAGACTGGCAGCGACCGATCAAACTCGCAAGGGAGGCAGAAACCAGGAAGTGGCTTTGGCAGCCGGACACCGCTGGGCTAATGAAGACATTCGACGCTTTATCGTTTTATCCGGCGGAACTGACGGGGAAGATGGCCCGACCGATGCGGCCGGTGCATTTTATGACGCAACAATTCAGAAGAACGCCCGGGAACGCGGATTGCAGCCGGGTGAGTTTCTTGCAATTAATAATTCGTATACGTTTTTTGATCAGGTCGGTGGATTGATTAAGACAGGACCAACTCACACCAACGTCATGGACTTGCAAATCGCACTCGTGTCTGGCGATGAAAAATGACGGTCGTTTTCAAGCTTGGTGGTAGCCTTCTGACGTTGCCTGGACTCGCGGAAAAGCTACGGACCGTCTTTGATCAATTCTCTGACAAAAATCGATTGATTGTTATTGGTGGTGGTGCGTCCGCTGACGTTGTCCGCGAATGGAGCCGGATCCATCGACTGAGTGATAATACCGCTCATTGGCTTGCGATTGCCAGTACCGATCTGAATCGCCAGTTGCTTGAAACATTATTATCATTCCGGTCGGTCAGCGATCGTGACGAAGCGATCCGTCTATGGTCCAAAGACTCATCACCGCTTCTTTTGGATTGCCACCGATTTGTCAGAGACGAAGAAGAAAAGCCAGGTGAACCGCTGCCACATAATTGGAATGTGACCAGCGACTCGATAGCCGGTTGGACGGCGCTCCGCTGGCCTGCCGTCGAACTTGTCTTGCTCAAGTCCGTCCCGACGCCAGTCAACATGACAGATCTAGCCGCGAGCGATCAAGACCTGGTCGACCCTTACTTTCCCCATATCGCTAAAGACCTTCGAAAGATCAGCTGGTGCAATCTTCGGGCTACACCTATTGTCATCGAACCGTGGCTGCCGAATTGCCGCTAATCATGCGATCATGCGAAGTAATCGATGCCGTTCTGAAACAGCTTCAACCCCGCGCCGTTGCCCTCAAGGTTCAGCCGCGTCCATTGAGGATGTTGAGTCGCAAATAGGAATCGTTCTGGGTGCGGCATTAAACCCAGAACGCGACCGCTTGGATCGCTCAAACCAGCAATGTCGGCGACAGCTCCGTTCGGATTCGCCTCCCAACGTTCATTAATCGGGTTAGTGGCCCCGTCGCTTCCCGCAGCCCAAGGTGCATACTGAATAGCAATTTGATGCTGGTTTCGCCATGTCTCGACGACATCGGCACTGCGCGGGACAAGCCGACCCTCGGCATGCGCAATGGGAAGGTCCAGTTCCGAGATGTCGCGGAGAAACACGTTTTTGGAACCGGCAACTTTCAAGTGAACCCACCGAGCGGTGTATTTGCCGTTATGATTCCAAGTCAGAGTGGCATCGGCCTCGCTTCGATCAGATTTCCCCCAACCGGCAGCACCATAGGGCAAGACACCGGCTTTCAGCAATGTTTGAAAGCCGTTGCAGATTCCCAGCACCAGTTTGTCAGCGGTCAGGAATTGGTGAACAACATCACCCAGATGACCCCGAAGCTGGCTGGAAAAGACAACCCCGGCACCGATGTCGTCTCCGTAACTGAAGCCACCAGGTATGCACAGGATTTGATATTCATCAAGAAGTGTCGGACGCTCGATAAGTCGAAACAAGTGAACTCGATCCGAACGACCACCGCAGGTATCGAATGCATACGCCGTTTCGACATCACAATTCGTTCCGGGAGCACGTAAAACACAAATACGAGGCGAAGCCATCTTCCACGAGTTCCTTCACAGAAAACGACACTCAACACAAATTTGTGATGACCACCGATTCCAAATTTTGAGACCATATATCATACAAACGTGAGGCTCAGCCACAACAGCGGACATCGCGGTTCTATTTTCAATCGATGCGACGCCCGCTTCCGTTCTACGGTTATCCGATTCATTTAAAGCAAGATTTCCGCCTACGCGTGAACTTCATCGGCATGACAGGTATCCTCCGGATTCTCAAGTCATTAACCGAAGGATTTTCTATGCCCAATGAACAGCGACGCAACGAGACCGAATCGGGGATGCCGCTTCACACGAAGATTTTCATTGGTTTGCTCGTCGGTATCGTATCTGGTTTGGCAGCAAATGCCCTTGGTTCAACGCAAAAAGGAGCCATCGGTGATGTTAACGCCAACGGGTTAACCGATTGGCTCGATACTGTCATCTACTGGGCCGAACCGGTCGGCAAGATCTTTCTTCGCTTGATGTTCATGGTCGTCGTGCCAATGGTTTTCTCTGCACTGGCTTTGGCGGTCGTCGAAATCGGCGATCTTCGAAAATTAGGACGCATGGGTCTTAAGACACTGGGGTTCACAGCAATCCTCTCGTCATGTGCGGTCTTGATCGGTATCGGACTGGTCGATTTCATGCAGCCCGGCCGTTCACTCGGTGATGAACAGCGCCAGAATCTGCTCGACAAATATGCCACTGGTGCCACGGATAAAGTCAACAAAGCAAAAGAAGCCAAACCCGTTCGTGACACCATTGTCGATCTCTTTCCCGAAAATCCTTTGCAGGAAATGGTTGGTGCCGTTGATGGCAGTTCAAAGGGAAACGGAATGCTTGCCGTGATGGTGTTTGCACTCGTCTGCGGTATGGCCATTACCACGAACCCCACCGAAACGCGGACGTTCGTCGGTTGGCTCGAGGGCCTGTATGCTATTTCGATGTCGGTCATCGAATTCGCCATGAAACTGGCTCCTTATGGAGCGGGCTGCCTGGTCTTCGCCCTTGCTGCACAACTGGGTTTCGATATTTTGAAGACTTTGTTCTGGTTTGTCATTACGGCTCTTCTTGGCCTCAGCCTGCAATTGTTCCTTGTCTATTCGATCGTGGTGATGGTGTTTGCTCGCATGTCACCCTGGAAGTTTTTCTCAAATGTTTCTGAGGCCATGATGGTGGCTTTCGGAACCTCGTCATCCAGTGCAACGTTGCCAACAGCGATGAAGGTTGCCAGTGATGAATTGAAACTTCCTTCACGTGTTTCCAATTTTGTGCTGACGGTCGGAGCCACCGGGAATCAGAATGGAACTGCTCTTTACGAGGGTGTCGTCGTCTTGTTTCTGGCTCAGGTTATGGGTGTCGATCTCACCGCAAGCCAGCAATTTACCGTGGTGTTGATGGCAATACTGGCGGGAGTCGGAACAGCCGGCGTTCCAGGTGGTTCGTTACCATTGATCGTCGTCGTGATGCAATCGGTCGGAGTTCCCGGTGCAGCCATCGGCATTATTATGGGCGTTGATCGCATTCTGGATATGTGTCGGACCGTCGTGAATGTCACCGGCGACTTGGCCATTGCCGTCTGTGTCGCAAAGTCAGAACCCGTCGACATACTGATTGCTGCGGAGAGTAGCAATGATCCAGTTTCGTTGTCAGAATCGACATAAACACCCGACAACGAAATCAAATCACCGTTTGCGAGTCCATCATGACTGAAGACTTTGTCCACGCCGACTTTAATCTGGGCACTCTCGATGTCATCGATCTGGATGCCAATCCGATTCAACAATTCACTAAATGGTACTACGAGGTTCAGGCGGCCGGGGTAACGGAGTATCCGGCAATGACCCTGGCAACCTGCTCAAGCGACGGACGCCCCTCCGCGCGCATCGTTTACCTGCGCGGCTTCGATCAACGCGGATTTGCGTTTTATACAAACTATAACAGTCGTAAAGGTGATGAACTCGCCAAAAACCCGTTCGCATCCCTGTGCTTCTACTGGAAAGAGCTTGAGCGACAGGTGCGTATCGAAGGTCGAGTTAATCAAGTTTCATCAGCAGAATCAGATGCCTACTTCGCAGGGCGACCGCTGAACAATCAACTTGGTGCCTGGGCTTCGTCTCAAAGCGGTCATCTTGAGTCCGCGCAGGTTCTTTACACTCGGGTTGAAGAATTCCGTCAACGGTTTGCAGGTGGACCGATTCCGCGCCCTGCCCACTGGGGTGGTTATCGAATGGTCCCGGATCGTATGGAGTTCTGGCAGGGCCGCCCCAGCCGATTGCACGATCGATTCGCCTATGTCCTCAACAGTACCGGAACTTGGACTGTGAACCGCATCAATCCTTGATCTGTCCGGTCCCAAAACAAAACCGATCTTGAATCGCTTCGATTGACGTGCAATAGTCATTGAACTACGGCGGGTGGAAGGAATCTGACGTCACCGCTTTCATGGAGGGAATCATGTTGCGCTCATTGATCTGTCTGACGATCTGTTTTGGAGTCGGCAGCATTGGCTTTGCGACAGAACCAGTCAAGAAACCGAAATCGGGTAAATCCAAGGTTTCTTCTGCGCCGGTCGCTCCGACTGCTCCCGCCGCCCACTCTCCTAAGCCTCCCGTCGAAAGGATTCCCACTGTCACGGCCAGTCCCTACCGCGACTCCGATTCCCCGCCCGTCACGGCCAGTCTCTACATCGATTCGGATTCCCCGACTGCCACGCCGACATACACTTATCCGACTGCGGTAACCCCGGCCTCAAAACGTTCAGAGCCTGTCAGCACCCCTCCGGTCGATCTTAAGCCTGTCCCCGTCACCGGTCAGAAGAGGTGGGAAGCAATACTGGCCCAGCCTTCTGAACTGGACTTTGGTGAACGTCAGACAGTGACGGTGAAAGAACTGCTAAATCAGCTTCGTGAACGCCACCAGCTTTCCTTACGTCTGGATATCCCGACGCTGTCTGCTCTTTTAGGAACCGAAAACGTCGTCGCCGAGCCCAAAGAGCCCACAAAAACAGCTTCCCTGATTGCCAGGCGAAATACCTCCATTCGAGTCATCAGCGGAACACCTTCAGCAAACGTAAAGCTCATCGTTGTTTCTGAACCTGATGAAAGTGCCAAGTCCGATTCGAACCACGAAGAATCTTCCGAGGCCAGTGAAGTCGACGAAACCGCCGCGGATTCCAAGCCGATGGAAGAGGCTGGCGAAGACGAATGTGATGACGCGGATCACGAAGACAAAGCCGACAGCGACGCTGATGGCAATGAAAAACCCCAAATTAACATCGTGGAAAAATTCCTCGCTCTCGAAGTCAACATTCAGACGATTTGCCTGAAACAGGCAAACATTTCGACCGTACTTCGACAAATGCTCGACGCTATGCCGATTGTTTTCGGTTCGGATGTAATGGACATGCCGTTTCCCATCTCTCTCACGAATGCCTGTCTACTGGACTACGTCGTGGAAGAAGATGGATTGCTGATCACCACCCGCATGCAGGCCTTGTCGCACAAAGAGACTCGCGTTTATTCCGTCAAACATCTGAACAACCTGAATCCTGAACAGCTCGCCAAGATTGTGCGTCAATCGATCCGTCCCTGGAGCTGGCGATCGCAGATCAACGACCTGGGAGACCAGCTTCGCGGTAACGGACATATCCCCTCCGAAATGGTCAAATCAATCGTCACAACAGGAGTCCAACTGGCGGCAGCACAATCAGGTGCGACAGTCTCCATTTCCGATAACGTCATCATTGCCAATAACGACGAAGCATCCGAATCCCCCAGTCCGACTGAGAAATCGAAAAAGTCCGAAGCGGAAGAGTTGGATGCACTCGGAAATGCCACCGTCAATGGACTGGTCACGCTGGCTCATGCAACGGTCTTAAGTCTTGAAATGGTCCATCACGCCGATTTCCCCACAGGAACAATTTTTACGCTTCCAGGTAAATTGATTGTGACCCAGTCACAGGCCACGCATCGTGAAATTGCAGATTTGCTCAAGCAATTGTCGGAAGACTAGGCCATGGCCAACCTTCTGATTTTAGGTGTCGCTGTTTGAACGTCTTCGGTCTAGCCGTGCTCTTCAGTCAACTCGCTTGAGGAACTTGACATTGTAAGTGTCAACAAAGTTCCTTGTGTCCATGGAGCGGAAGCTCCTGGCGATCCGCTTGCAGCGGCTCTCTACTTTCAACTCTCCGCTCTCTAATTCCGGGGTTGTCGTACTTTTCAAGATCGAGTACAGACCTCGCATGAGGTACCTTGAAAACGACGCCCCGTTCGACTCAAACCCGGCGCCAGGCGTCGTGGTCAAGGTCGCTATTTCGCTGGCGCTCTGTTTTCCGCTTGGTTGTGCCACCACTCGGATGATGGCCCAGTCCCCCACGGCAGCCGGTCTGAAACCCGCTGAACTGGTCGACACGACCGCCTATGGCCCTGACGGTACCCCTCCGATGGTGTTCCGCCAGTTGTTTGCTCAGGGGGAGCGTGTTCGAGCGTCGCAACGGCCCGATGTCATCCCTCCAAAACGATCTGCCCTGGTTCTTTCCGGTGGCGGATCTTACGGTGCGTACTCGGCCGGAATCCTTTGTGGATGGACTGAGGCGGGTAATCGTCCTCAGTTTGACGTGGTGACGGGAGTCAGTACCGGAGCACTGATTGCTGTCTTCGCCTTTCTTGGCCCTGACTACGACGCGGAACTCTGCCGAAATTATACGACTCTGAAATCGTCTGACATCTACCGCAGGAAACATCTTCCCTGGGCGCTTTTGTCCGATTCTCTGAACGACAGCGAACCTCTGTTGCGACAGATCCAGTCGACCATTACGCCGGAAGTAGTCGAGCGGATTGCCGAAGCTCACGCGTGTGGTCGCCGGTTGTATATCGGCACCACCGATCTGGATGGTCGTCGTCCTGTGGTCTGGGATCTTGGCGCCATCGCAGCGTCTGGAAAACCCGATAGCCGTCTGCTCATTTGTAAATTGTTGCTGGCCTCGGCAGCGATTCCAGGCTTTTTCCCGACCGTGGAAATCCCTGTCGTGGTCGATGGCAGGAGATACGTCGAACGCCACGTGGATGGAGGCCTGACCCAGCCACTGTTCTTTCGACCACCGTATATTCCACCCGAACAACGTTGCGCCGGATCGTTGTCCGATGTGCTGTATGGATCTGACGAATACGTCATCGTCGCAGGTAAGCTGTACGCTGATCCGCAGCCGGTCCCGACTCGAGTCATCAGGATCGTTGGCGAAAGCGTTTCGACATTTCTCTATGCCCAGACTCGAGATTCGCTCGTCAAGCTTTACATGCAAAGCCTGCTGACAGGAATGCAGTACCATCTTGCAGCCCTTCCAAATGATTTTGATGCACCGATGTCAGGAGCCGATTTCGACCCGGTCGCTATGCGACACATGTTTGACGAAGGACGGCGTCAGGTCCTCGCCGGAACAGCCTGGCGACATACTCCGCCCGGTGTCGGCAGTGGAGAAGAATTACTTCAACGCGCCGGAACAACACTGACCGTCGTTCCACACTCCCCACAAGTAATCCCGAACATGACACCGCCAACTGAAGAATCCCCAACGGATTTGGAATTCGATATTCCTCCGACACCCCTCGATTAGTATTTCACTCGCAGCAGTGCGAGACACTTGTCACGGATCGGTCGCACGTCTGAGCGTTGCCACACAATAAAACTCGTAACCGCTGCGGAGCCCGATCCCCGATTCTTTCGCCGGCCCCTGACAATCTCCCAGGACGATCTAAAAATTTGACCAGGTTGGCCGAGTTGGCCGAGTTCCCTTTTTGATAGGGTTTGCAAGGGATTGAGTTTGGTTAAGTTCACCAAGGCTCCGGCCATTCTCTTTCCTGGCTTCTGTCTGAAAATCAAAAGAGTTCAGCCACAGATGCACACAGAACCACACAGATAAAGAGAAGCAAATCCCATGAAATTCAGTCGACAGACGCCTTTGCCTTGATGTTCCGGTTTTGCATTTATCTGTGTGGTTCTGTGTGCATCTGTGGCAAAAAGTCTTCGCTCTTTCTTCGGCCTTGGGGTCGGTCACCGTACCTTTCGATGCAGGAAAAATTGCGTAAAGGAAAGGCTCGTTCATCCTGAGATTCTTCACTTCGTGACGTTCGTTCCCGTTCGTTCAAAATCCCGATTCGTCGCTAACCCATCATCTCATCGAACTTTGGAAAAAAGTTGGCCGAGTTGGCCAAGTTCGCTTTTTTATAGGGTTTGCAAGGGTTTGCATTTGGTTAAGTTCACCAAGTTTCCGCCCATTCTCGTCCCTGGCTTTTGTCTGAAAATCAAAAGAGTTCAGCCACAGATGCACACAGAACCACACAGATAAAGAGAAGCAAATCCCATGAAATTCAGTCGACAGACGCCTTTGCCTTGATGTTCCGGTTTTGCATTTATCCGTGTGAATCTGCGTTCATCTGTGGCAAAAACTCTTTGCTCTTTCTTCCCCCAAAGGAATCGATAACCGTACCTTTCGATGCGGGAAAACGTTTGTAAAAACAAGGATGGTTCATCCAAGGATTCTTCACTTGGTGACCTTCGTTCCCGTTTGTTCACATTCTTGATTCGCCTTCAATACCTCGTCTCACCGAAGTTCAAAATAAAGTTGGCAAAGTTGGTCAAGTTCCCTGTTTTGTCGCAGGTTTGAGAGCTTTCGCTTTGTCCGCTTCAGCAGCGATCTCTGCCATTGTCTTGAATTCGAGTGTTCTCGTCCGCAGTGCAGGTGAGCCGGAGATGACCGGACCCGTCAGCGGATCTGGCAAGCGCCAGAACCATCGCCCGTCGGTTTTCTTTTCTTTGCCTTTGATACCACCCAGCAGGATCAGTGCGCGCATCAACGTCTTTTCACTGATGTCATGACCAGCCGCATCCATTTTGAGAACGCTGGTATAAACTGGTGCGCCATTCAAACGCTTTTTCAGCCATTCGGTCACCCGAGACATTTCACTTTTCGCCGCTACGTGATGCAGTCGCTCCGTCACCGTCGCTTCAGCCACATATTGTTCCGCCGTCTGACGAACCCATTCGTTCTCCCAGCAGATCCGCTGATTCTCAATCGTAAAACCGATACCAGGCGGAATTTCACACAGGTTGGTTTTAACAGGCAGCAGGATTCGTCGGCCCGGTTCGTTGGGATCATGAACGATCGTCCAGACCGAACGAGCCACCTCGGCGAGAACCGGAGAGGTCGGCGTCCAACTGCCTCGTTTCCCTTTCTCAACCTTGGACGGTGTCGCGATCAACAGGATCGCTACCCCTGTTCGGTTTGCCAGATCTGTCAGCTTCGCCATCGTTCCTCTGAGCTTGACTTCGTCACGCCCACCCGTCCCATCGAGAAAGCCGTTGGCGGAATCAATCACGATC
The DNA here is from genome assembly GCA_903858935.1 of uncultured Schlesneria sp. GTDB lineage: Bacteria > Planctomycetota > Planctomycetia > Planctomycetales > Planctomycetaceae > Schlesneria. The sequence goes on from CAIOKO010000115.1 coordinate 33,180, forward strand.
AGACGACATGGCTCACCTGTCTCACGCAGCAATGTCAGATACAATTCGAGCGATTCAATTTCACCATCGTCATCGAGCCGGCAGCGCCTGAATTCAGGTTTTTCCAGTGTTGTGTTCGTGTCATTAACCACGATGTTGACCAAAGGGATTGCGGCTCCTGCAGCTTCCAGACGATTTCGAACCACTCTGGCGACATCATCTTCACCCGAAAACAGTATGACCTGACCTGGCTCCCCTTGTTCCGCAACAGTCAGACCACGCGCACCCTGAGTCAACCGGGCGATGGCATCCATCGCAAACAAACTCTTTCCCACACCCGGCTCCCCCGTCACCAGCGTCACGTGTCCTTCAGGGATCACCTTGTTCCAAATCCATCCCAGCGGCTTCGCAGGGATCTCGCTCAACTTTTCCAGATTCATATGAGTCCTCCAGTCAATCACGCACAGCCAAACACGATGGCGACAATCGTAGCGACCTCAATCGTACAACTCTGTTTTTATCTAGTCAACATGTATTTTTTTTAAATTATTTGTCGCGTCAAAGGTTTTCGAGCTTCTCACGTTCTCGTCACCAGGCTCCAGCTTGGTAATGCCTCTCTTCGAAGCTCCGTTTCGCGACTCGAAAATAGGCGACCGTGCTGTTCTGGGGTCGGGTGTTCAAATTTCAAAATTGGCCGACTCGTTCGAATGATCAACGTCATTGCGTTTTCCACGGCCAATTTTGAAATTTGAACGTCCGACCCCCTTGCTGACAGCAATTGTTGATTTTGCTTATCAACCGTTCTTACACTGCTTCGTATGGATGATGTCACACAAATTCTGCAGCGGATCGAGAGCGGCGACGCCGTTGCCTCGGAAGATCTGTTACCGCTGGTCTATGACGAGCTACGTCGACTGGCTGCAGAACGTCTGAAACGCGAAGCGAACGGACAATCAATACAGGCGACGGCTCTGGTTCACGAGGCCTATCTTCGCCTGGTCGATTCTCGCGAACAGCAAGGCTGGGAAATCCTTGACGGCGAAAGTGATACAGAAGTCGATCTTGGTTCATTCGCCTAAACGATGAAGACTCCTGCTTTGTTTAACCCGCAGCCAGCGGCGCAGGCGAATCGGCGTTCAGCCGATTTCTTCGAACGTTGCCGAGCAACAAGACGATCACGCACTGACCAAACGAGAAATGACACCCCGGCTGACATCAATCCCGCCGCTCTGTTCCCGCTTCTCTGCGAGGCGCGGTTAAACGATAAGACGCCAACGTCGCCCATGTGTGCAGGATCGATTTCGTCTGCCCTGTTAAGGGCAGCACAATTTCAATTGGCAAACTTCCGGGACACATTTTTTTCAGTCGTCCGCGTCATTCATAATCAACACCTGCAAGTTTGTAGGTTTCCTTCAGGCATTGCGAGGCGTAACGATTGCCGTTTCGTTGATCAAATTGCTGGGCGAGATTCTGGGCTTCGTTCTGATACCAGGCGGCAAGTTCGGAAATGTCGTACTTGGCATCTGGCCGATACAGAGGATGTTCCGAGGGAAGCTGGAGCCTAACGGAACTCGTTGCTTTCCTCTTTTTGGTTTCCGAACCTTCGCTCGATGTTTCCCGTAGTTTTCCCTGATCCAGTTTTTTAAGAAACGCTGAGGCGACTGAATTGAAACGCAAACGTGGTGAATGACATCCCGTTTTCAATGCCCAGATCGCATGCTTACTAAAGATTCGCTTTGCCCGCACCAGTGCGTTTGTGTGAATGGCCACTAACAGGAACTCAGACACTTCACAGAGATGTTCTTCGTTCTTGGAAGTCAGACGGTAACCCTTTTCGGCGAATTTCACGGCGTCATCAATCCGTCCCTGACGCATTAAAGGGCGGATGACGTTACCGAGCGTATTCTGCGGAATCAGGGCGCAAGTCAGCTTTCCTTCGAGGATCGGCCGGGCAATTTCCAGAGCTTTCTCATTGTTCTGAGTCGCCGCCCAGAAATAGACCTCAGAGTTGGTCTCACACGCTTCGCAATCCTTCAATCCGTCTTTCGTTGCGGACTGCCACTTCAACATGTCAACCGCCGCTGCGTCAAAGTCACCCATCTCTGTAAGCATCTGCCAACGTTTGTAAAATACAGCTCGTTGGCTATAGCCTGCGGCTTCGACGCGACGGCTCATATCCGAAATCATGTCCAGTATTTTGGCCTTCGGAATTTGGGGGAGTTCGACCATCGGATTCAGAATCCACTTGTACTTCCCTAGTAAGTCACGGGGATCGATTGTGGCCCGATTTTGATCCGCGTGTTTCACATACGCTGCAAAGGCGACAATCGCTCGATCACCCTGGCCATTGAAAACGGCTGATTGAATCAAGTCCGACCGTAACTTGAAGGCGACATCGGGTTCGCCAAGGACTTCCGCTTCGGCAATCGCTCGTTCAAAAGCTTCAATCTTCTGCAGGCCGGGCGGAAAACTCGATGCCTCGTTGATCAATTCCTCAAGTCGATTTTGACTCATCCTCTTTCCTTTTTCCTGGCAAACGATGACCGCTTCAATCATCTCCGGAAGGCCGTCACGCATCATTTCAGTTCGTCGAAACGAAGAGGGTCATATCCCGGCAACAGCTCATGAATTCCGGGGCACAGTTTTTTCCGTTGTCAGCGTCAATCATGTTCAACGCCGGCAAGTTCGTAGGTTTCTTTCAGACATTGCGAGGCGTAACGATTGCCGTTTCGTTGATCAAATTGCTGGGCGAGTTTTTCGGCTTCGATCTGATACCAGTTGGCAAGTACGGAAATGTCATACCTGGCATCTGGCTGGTACAGCGGATGTTCCGACGGAAGCTGGAGTCGAACGGAACTGGCTGCTTTCCTTTTTTTGACGTCCGATGTCTCGCTCGATGTGTCCTTCAGTTTGCCTTGTGCCAGTTTTTTAAGAAACGCGAAAGCGACTGAATTGAAACGCAAACGCCGCGAGTGAAATCCCGTCTTTAATGCCCAGATTGCATGCTTACTAAAGATTCTTTTTGCGCGTACCAGCGCGTTCGTGTGCGTGGCAACTAATAGACACTCAGACACTTGATTGAGATAGACTTCGTTCTTAGATGTCAGTCGGTAACCCCTTTCGGCGACTTTCACGGCTTCGTCAATCCGCCCCAGACGCATTAAAGGGCGAATAATGTTACCAAGCGTATTCTGCGGAATCGCGGTACAAGTCAGCTTTCCTTCGAGGATCGGCCTGGCAATTTCCAGGGCTTGCTCATTATTAAAAGTCTCTGCCGAAAAATTGACCTCCGCGTTGGTCTCACACGCTTCGCAATCCTGCAATCCATCTTTCACTTCAGACCGCCACCTCTGGATATCGGCCGCTGCGGCTTCAAAGTCACCCATCTCGGCAAGGACTCGCCAGCGAATGTAAAACACTGGTCGCTGGCTATAACCTGCGGCCTCGACCCGGCGGCTCATATCCGAAACCATGTCCAGGATCTTGGCTTTCGGAATCTGGGGGAGTGCTGGCAGCGCATTCAGAATCCACTTGTATTTCCACAGCAGGTCATGGTGATTGATTGTAGCCCAATTTTGATCCGCATTTTTCAAATACGATGCAAAGGAGACAATCGCTCGATCCCCCTGGCCATTGAAAACGGCTGATTCGATCAAGTCTGACTGCAATTTGAAGGCGACATCGGGTTCGCCAAGGACTTCGGCTTCAGCAATCGCTCGTTCGAGAGCTTCAATCTTCTGCAGGCCGGGAGGAAAACTCGATGTCTTATTGATCAATTCCTCAAGTCGATTCTGGCTCATTCACGTTCCTTTTCCCTGCCATCAATCACCAGTTCAATCATCCCCAGAAGTCCATCACCCATCAGTTTCAATTCTTCGGAGCGAAGCGGGTAATGCCCCAGCAACAATGCTTGAACGTACAACATCTCAATCGCCTTTCGGACCAGTGGTTTGTCTTTCACATCTACCAGGCGACGAATCAGACGATTGCGATAGTTCAAACAGAGTTGGGCCGTTGCCAAGGGAGTGCGACTGGCCGCCAGTCCGTCGAGAATCCCCGACCAGAGATCGTCCGCCTGTTCGCGCGTCCGTTCCAGGTTTCGCTGAAATCCCGCCTCCGAACTGATCGTGTACAGAGTGGGCAATTGCTCGGGTTGAAATTTCCGGACTTCGGTCTGACAGCCATAACGCCTCAGAATCTGATCTGCCGTCCTTAACAGATCGAATACCTGATCGTGTTCGTCAACGGTTAACTCTTCAAACGAATCGGTCAACTCAGACACATCGATGGGTTCAACTTGCCGATCAGGAAAGATCTCGGGCAGTTTTTCCAGCAGGCTTGTATCGTGAACGTAACCTCCATTCACCAGACAAAAATCCTGCGCGGCAGCGACCCCGGCAACCTGACGGAATTCATCCACCGACCGGACATATTTCACAGTCGGATGCTGTTTCAGATATTCCCCGAGTGTCATTTGCCCGAGTGATGTCTGAAACGGCAGATAGTCGATAAATAGCTTATAAAATTCGTCACTTTCCACTGCCAGTGATTTGATGGCCAGAAAATGCAGATCGATTAATTGATCCAACCGTTGACGATCGTTTCTGGCGAGATTCACCAGGTAATTTCTTAGAGGTTATTTCAAAACCCAAATTTGCAATAAATACTATGGCAGGCAATTTGCATTCCAATGAGGGAGAAAGGAGACCCTCGCATGCATTTTACCCTGTCACAGTGGCCCCAACGACGGCGGCCGAATACGACAGGGTCC
>CAIOKO010000116.1 GCA_903858935.1 uncultured Schlesneria sp.
CAGACGTCATTCAAAATCTGACTACCGATGCCGCTAAAAACAAATTCGCGGCAAACGGAAAAAGATTTCGGACAGCCGTTTGAAGCCATCCTCGCAAAAAAATGACGGCCTCGGAGCGATGATGGCTGCTGTTGCGGAAATCCTGAAACTTGACTCAATCATTCAAGTTTCAAATCTGAAGACTCCAGTGAGGCTTTGCCTCAGACCAAAGTAGCCATCATCGCTCCGCGTGATGAGCATTGTTCGAGAACCGACCAAATTCCAATCCGCATGGTCTCAAATCAGAAATTCAAACGGGAATATCTGTCACGAGGCTGAGGCAACGTTTGAATCGTTTCCGACGTATGCTCATCACGCGGAGAGATGATGGCTACTTTTGCTGAAATCCTGAAACTTGACTCAGTGAGTCAAGTTTCAGGCGCGAGGAAGTCCGAAGCAGTGGCACAAAATCTTAAGCCAGAATTTCGACCACGCACTAGTCCCGCTTTTCACTGTTCAAGTATTTCACCAGATCGCGAACGTCCTGAATCGAAAGCCTGTTTAACAGCCCCTCCGGCATCATCGAAACCGACTGCTGTTGCCGCTCTTCGATGTCCTGCGTGGCGACGACGATTCGATCGGTCGCCGTTTGCAGCGTTAAAGTGCTCGCATCCTCGGCTTTGACGATCCCGTTGATGACCCGACCGTCTTTTAACTCCACAATCGTGACCCGATAGGCATGACCGACCAGAGCACTTGGGTCCATCACGTTGATCAACACGTAATCCAGATCGGTACGCTGAGCCCCCGTCAGATCCGGCCCAACCATTCGGCCCTCACCGAAGAGTGTGTGGCAAGAAGCACAGTTCTTCTGAAAAACCGCTCGTCCATGTTTTGGATCGGCCACCGATGCATCACCTGCCAGAACCTGTCGCTTCATCTCTGCAATCTGCTGGGCTCGTTCTGCTGAGGACGGTTTGGCTCCGAACTGTTTGTTGACCAGCTCTTTGAGTTTTGGTTCCTTAAACCGCTGCAACTGACGGATGTCAAACTCAGAGAGATCCCGTTTGTCAATTTTTCCTGCATCCACTGCTGTAACCAAGGCCAATGCCGTCTTTTCGCGGGCTGTGAGAGTGCTGATCGCGTCCAGTTTTTCAGCATCGTTCAACCGGGAATAAAGCCCCAACAACGCATTTCCCACTTCGTTTCGGTCGAATCCAGCGAGACCTCGAATCGCCGATCCTCGCAACGCAGAATCGTTCAGCCGGTCAAGCAACAAATCCGCAACGACGGGACGTCGAGTTGTCACGAGATCCGCAAGTGCTCGTTCGCGTCGTGCCGCGTCAGACTTTTCGTCCTTCACGATTTTGACGAATTCATCGAACGCATTGTCACTCCCCTGCACCAGCGAGATTCGCTGGCTCATTTCGCGAACGGTCGCATCGGGACTCATCGCATATCGAGCGGCGACAGATTTCCAACCGGCATCGGGTTTGACATCGCGACGCCCTTCGATGGCTGCGTAGAGACCCGTTAAAACATCTCGCTGGACCGCCAGATCGCCACCATTTTCTTCGAGCCACCTGAGAATCGGTGCAAATCGTGGAGACTCATGCAACGCCAGATGCCGGGCAATGAACTGTCGCAGTTTGGATATTTTTGTTGCCATCGCCAAGGGTAAAACCTCATCGTCAGCCCCGGCAATCAACGGCTCGATTCCATACCACGTCATCAGCACCAGGTTGTTATCCGGTGTGTCTTCGGAACGTGAAACAAGTCCTCGTGCGATTTCCTTCCGGTTGGCGAGCGGCAATCGCTGTAACCCGGACGCAAGCTGTAGACGCACATAGGGAGACGGGTCCTTTGCGGCCAATTGCGACAGTACAGACTCCTTTTCCGGCGATATCGACTTAGCTTCCAATCCTGAACGGACAATCCAACCGCGAATTGTGTCGTCGTTCTGGGCCAATGGTGAAGACAGAAGTCGATTGAAATCCAGCTTCTGCAACTCACCGATTGAATGCAGCGTCCAAAGCAGTTGCAACCCGTGTTTCGTCTGATTCTCTGTTGTGGACGACGCCAAGGTCGTGGCCAAGGTTTTATGCAAACGAATAATCCCGTCACCCGTCAGTTTTCCACTTGCAGACCGTTCCTGCAAAAGACGTCTCGCATGATTGGCTCGAAGCCCATCTTTGTCGGAGAGGCGATCGATCAATTGATCGTCAGTGAGTTTGCTGAAATCAACCGGCTTTTCACGAGTTTCCCCGTAGGTCACTTTAAAAATTCGGCCATTTTCTCGATGAATCGTGGCGTCGTCGTAATTGTGGCACTCACCCGTATCAGACCAGTCCGTGAAATAGATCCCATCAGGCCCCTGTTTGACGCAGACACCTCGAAACCAGGGATCGCCAGACGGAGCAAAATCGGTCATATGTTTGGCATTGTACCCCGATTGACTCCGTTCGAGCTTATCCCGATTCAGGCGCTGACCGTGAATATTCAGCGTAAACAGGTTGTTGTAGTACTCGACAGGAAACTGATCTCCCAGATAAATCATTCCGCCCGAATGAGCATGTCCGCCACCCGCTTCGCCGTGCTTGCCCTTCCCGTCGCGTGAACCTTCCCAAGTCCCCCCTGCCCAGTGAATGTGGTCGGCACAGGTTTGCATCAACTCAAACGTCCGGGGATTAAAGTCCTGACCGAACATACGCTTGAAACGTGCTCCAGGAACCACGTGAAACGCATGTTCGATCACACAATTGGTGAGAAAACCTTCCCCTCGATCGTCGAAGGCAAATCCCCAGGGGTTGGTGGTCCCGTGTGCAACAACTTCAAATTCGTGACGGACGGGATGATATCGCCAGATTCCACAATTCATGGGAACTCGTTCATTATCCGGAGTCCCCGGCTTGCCAATTCGCGAATTCGACAGGATGCCGTTACAGCCATACAGCCAGCCATCCGGCCCCCATGTCAGTCCATTGGCAACATTGTGAACGGCCTTTAGATCAAAGCCATCAAGCAAGACTTGCGGTGGTCCGTCTGGAACGTCGTCACCATTTGCATCGGGGATAAAAATCAGATTCGGAATGGCCGTGACAAAAATGCCGCCGAATCCGTATTCCACCGAGCTGAAGTTAACTCCTTTGTCCGCAAACACCGTCCGTTTATCGAATTGCCCGTCTCCATTGGTGTCTTCCAGGATCAGAATCCTGTCGGCCCCTTCCTTGGTTCCAGCCGGTAACCATTTGGGATACGAACGGCATTCCACAACCCACATGCGGCCTCGATCGTCGAATGTAATCGACATCGGCTGCGCCACATCAGGTTCGCCCGCGAACAGAGTTGCTCTAAATCCCGCTGGCAACTTGATACTGGCCGCCGCTTCCGTTGGAGGAAGAGGCCCGTCGGCACAACGCGCCAAAGCGGGAATGATCAAAAAGACGGTCGCGAGGAACGCCGTACGTCGCATCATCGGTATCACTTTCGTGGAATGGGAAATAATGTCCGCACCATCCTAATGAAATCGTCACCAAAAGTTGAGCGTCAACCTGATCTGATGAAACGACCGGAATATGCGAGGTTTCCGATGTTGGCAAGAAAAAGCATTTGTCGCCGAAATCCTCAAAAAGGGGTGGCACGGTTTTACCGTCTTCGGTAAGGCCGTGCTCTTCGGTGACGCTATCGAACTATAAAGATACGCCGTTGTCGAAGACGCCAGCGAGGCATTGCCTTTGACCAAGGTAGCCATCATCGCTCCGCGTGATGAGCATCGTTCGAGAACCGACCAAAGTCCAATCCGCGTGTTGTCAAGAAAATGAAGTCAAATAAAGAATGTGTCACGATGCTGAGGCAACGCTTGAATCGTTCTCGACACATGCTCATCACGCGGTGCGATGATGGCTACTTTGGAAGAAAGCCTGAAACTTGACTCAATCAATCAAGTTTCAAATCTGATGACTCCAATGTCGTGACACACAACCTGATCCTTAAGTCTGCACCACCCACCAGCACTTTGTGAAACTTCGGAATTAGGCTGCCACTGTATGACCGACTTCGGTCATACAGCGTTCTTCGATTGCCGCGACAAAAAAGAGAAGACGCTGCGTCTCCGAAGACTGCGGAAACGGCTTATCTCAGACCAAAGTAGCCATCATCGCTCCGCGTGATGAGCATCGTTCGAGAACCGACCAAAGTCCAATCCGCGTGTTGTCAAAAAAATGAAGTCAAATAAAGAATGTGTCACGATGCTGAGGCAACGCTTGAATCGTTTTCGACGCATGCTCATCACGCGGAGAGGCTGTCATTTTTTGCATTTTACCGACGAATTTCACGGAATGAATCTTTCCACGCTTGTGATCAGGCGCTAGGATTCGCGCCATGACACA
>CAIOKO010000117.1 GCA_903858935.1 uncultured Schlesneria sp.
GGACTACCCCGAGCCAAAATCGATACAGGACTGACGGTCCTGCTTAATAACCTCGTTTTGATCCAGAAAGCTCAAGCGTCTCAGAATTCAAAACTCCTCACAAACCCTTAAAGTCACAAATGGAAAGCAGGACAATCTCTAAAATCGGCATCATACGGCGCATGACAAATTGATTGAGATTTATCTCTTTTACAACAGCCTCTCAATGAGGGCGGGGGCGCTGCGCGCCGTTACCGAGAAGATGTTCTTAAACGAAGTTTAACACCCGACAATCTGCGGACAAGGTCACTCAAAACATGTTAATATTATGGCATTTGACGTAACCTCAAGCTACGTATTCGGCAGTGCCATTCGGGAATGCCCCCTTTGTTTTTCCCCCTTTGTTTTTTCCTCAGAGTAAAGTCGTCAGCACCGCCGCCGTAATAAACCCAGGCTTCGTCGAAGCCATGCTCGTTCACGCCGAAACCACCTTAGTGAACGACGGCTGATGGATCTGACCTTGGAGATAATCAACGCATTTGTATCTCGCGTTTATTGTTGAGGCAGGGTGTCAAATTCAATGCAGGTTTTTTCCTGGCAAGTGTTAAAATTCGCAATTTTCGGTCCCTTTTTGGAAAAAAGGCGAAAAGGTTAGAGAATATCATTGGATTCATTTTGGGGTTTGCTATCATCAGGATTTGCCTTTTTTAAATGAGCCTCGTTCGGAGTTGGAGTATTTGATGTTCCCTGATAATACCGGTTTTGGCATGCTTCAGAGGAGTGTCAATGATTTTTGGCGAGAATACGGCTACCACCATGGATCAACGGTACTCCGTAATCATCCGGAAGTTTTTGCAATCGAGTCGACTAACTACTGCAATCTTCGCTGCGTAATGTGTCCTCGGGGTGAACCAGACATCATGGAACGTGATCTGGGAAATATGTCCGACGAACTCTTTCAAAAGATCCTCGGTGAAGTCAAATTCTACTCAAATCCCTGCTGGTTCCACTGGTTTGGTGAGCCATTAATGCATCCGCGGTTATTTGAGCAGATCGATTACGCCAGAGCGCAGGGGGTCAGTTCGTTGGGGATTTCGTCGAATGCCACGCTGCTGACTCCCGAGCGATCTAAGGCAATACTCGATTCAGGCCTCAATACCGTCATGTTCGCGATTGATGGAACCTCGAAAGAGGTTTACGAGAAAATTCGGATCAGCTCGACCTTCACCTTTGAAGAAGTCTGCAGCAATGTCAAAGAGTTTCTCAGTCGACGAAAACAACTCGGAAGGAAAAGGCCCCATACGATACTTTCAATCATTGTGATGGAGGAAACCAAATCACAGATCGAAGCGTTTAAAGATGAGTGGAAACGGTACGGAGCGGATGAAGTGATCGCAAAGCCTTATGTGAACTGGGCGAATCAGGATGATCAGTTTGTTGACCTTGCGGTGACCGAGTCACGGGAAGAACTTCGCCAATCGGCGCGCAAGTTTCCGTGTGGCTATCTTTGGAAGAGCGTGGTGATTGCCTGGGATGGGAGAGTACTCCCCTGTTGCTACGACTACGATGCGACCTTGCCCTTAGGTGACTTGAAAAGCCAGACGCTGCAGGAAGTCTGGAATGGCGAAAAGTACCAGCGACTGCGGAAGAATGAGTCAGGTGGATGCAACACGACCGCGCTCTGTAGGAACTGCAATCAAGCACCTGGTACGGCGATCAACCCCTTGTGGCCGTTGCCAGGTCCTGTGACGAATCTTTTGAAACGATTCACTTCTCATTCGTAAGTATCCTGGAACCGGATTTCGTCAAGATGATCGTTCTGGGCCGCGTGAAGTCAGGAATGACTGCCACAGCATTGTGTCTTATCTCCGTTGGAAGAATGACTGATGAGTACTCTACATGTGCTCAAACGCCTCATTAAGAAGTCCCTTCTTATTTTTGGTGGCACGAATCGAATTCAAACCATCGAAGATCGCGTACGGATGACGTTAAGTTGCCGCGATACAGATCGGATTCCCAAGGTCCCCGGTGCGGGGTCACTTTCCAACAAAAACGGCATCCTGGTTCAACGAATGCATGAGGGGTCTCTGGTCCGGGCAGATGGTTACTATGGCGAGTGGATGTCGCGCATCATTAGCGGCTTAAAGGGGCATCACGAACCTCAGGAAGAATTGATCTTTCACCACCTGATTCAGGTCGCCCAACCCAACAGTCTGATCGTCGAAATCGGCGCTTTTTGGGCATATTACACCAACTGGTATCTGGGGGCTGTTGCCGGTTCTGACGCGGTTTGTGTTGAGCCCGATAAACTGTACCTGAAATGCGGTGAAGAGAATCTCTCATTGAACGGTCGGCAGGCCCGTTGGATTAATGCGTGTGTCGGGGGAGACTGGTCCGAATCGGTCACTTTCAAACGTGACTCTGATAAAAAGATGGACCACATTCCCTGTCACAACATGGTCAGTCTGGCGGAATTTACGGGGAACCGCCGGATCGAGGTGCTTCACATGGATGTGCAGGGGGCCGAACTTTCGTTTCTTGGCTCCATGGACAAGGCGGTTGCCGCAGGTCTGGTTCGATTTGTGCTTGTCTCGACCCATCATGCCTCCATTTCCCATTCACCGACGACTCATCAAGACTGTCTGAGCGAATTGAAACGCCTGGGGGCAACGATCCTTTGCGAGCACAATATTGATGAATCGTTCAGCGGAGATGGATTCATCGCGGCGAGTTTTCAACCGGAAGATTCGCACCTGATTTTGCCGCGTATCAGCCGCAATACATCGGGTGCCTCCATTTTTCGTCGTTTTCTTTCGATCGAGCAGAAACTGAACGTCATCAACACACACAATGGTCCCATGCTGGTTGATACACGAGACAAGGTGATTTCTCGATCCCTGCGGGTCAATGGGCATGGTGACGAGCCCAAGATTGCCGAAGTCGTCCGGTTTCTGACCCGACAGTACCAGTTTTGCCCGCGAACCTTTGTTGATATCGGGGCGAATATTGGAACCCATTTGATTTACGCGTTAACCAACATCGGATTCGATCAGGGAATTGGATTCGAGATGGATCGCGATAATTTTGCCCTTTTGAAATGTAATCTGATTCTCAATCGAATTGACGAACGAGCGCGCGTCTTTCACCTCGCCCTGTCTGATCAAGAGGGGGAAGCATGTGAGGAACTTTCCCGCGAGAACTTTGGCGACCACCGGATTCGCGGCAGGTCTCCGGCGGGCATACCGCTGAACGAAGAAAATACGCGAATCACGAAATCGATTAAAACCTCGACGGTCAATCTTTTTTTCCCCACCCACCATCTTTTCGTCAATCACGAAACACTGGTCTGGATCGATACGCAGGGACATGAAGGTCAGATTCTGGAAGGGGCCTCGAAGGTGTTTTTTACGAAAGACGCATGCCCCTTCGTGGTCATTGAGTTCTGGCCTTATGGGGTGAATCGTAGCCAGGGTAAAGAGCTTTTGTTCAAGTTCCTGAGCCGGGCTCGAGCGATTTATGATATCGGTCGACCGGATTGGGGCAATCTGCCCCCCATCACATTGCCGGTGCTTGAGCTCGATTACCAGAAACGTCTCGCCGAAACGACGACACAACATCACTCATTCACCGATCTGCTTTGCATACTCTAGTCGATTTTGGAGTTCCTTTGCGGATTGTGTGCATGATCCCGGAACGATTCCGCTCGAAAATACTCGTGATGATTTGCGGGACGATTTCACCAGTCAGTCCATGATCAACTTGAACCTTTGCCAACGAAATTTGCAAATCGATGATTTCCTACGCTCAAAATTTTGAAGACGTTGTGCTCGATCGTGTTTTTAAAAATGTGCGGCGGGGAAATTACATCGACGTAGGTGCCTGTGATCCGGTCGAAGATTCCGTCACGAAAACTTTTTACGATCGAGGTTGGTCAGGGATCAATGTTGAGCCGGTCAAGGCCCTGTACCAAAAGCTTGTCCGTCAGCGGTCCCGTGACCAGAATCTGAATGTTGCCGTCGGTCGCCATGCGGGTCAGATCGAATTTCATGAATGGGTTGGGACGGGTTTATCAAGCGTAATTCCCTCCGCCCACGAAGAGTTGCTGTGGCAAAAAGGCTTTCAGAAGGAAACTCGCATTGTTCCGATGACAACTCTTGAAGAAATTGCCAAAACTCTTGGCGGGAAAGAAGTCGATTTCCTCAAAATCGATGTCGAGGGAGCCGAACGCGAAGTACTGCTCGGGGCGAACTGGATGACGTTCCGGCCACGAGTCATCGTCATCGAGGCGATTCGATTTCAGCCGGAGAGCGACATACTTCACCCCCCGCAGCCATCGTGGCCTGAGTGGGAACCCATTCTTCTGCAAAATCATTACACCTTCGCCTTGTTTGACGGTTTGAACCGCTTCTATCATCGTGCCGAAGAGCCGGAACTGCATGCGCTTTTGTCCTATCCGGCAAATGTCAATGATCTCTTCTCGCTGGGGACAACGCATTGGTTGTCCAGGCCAGCTCGCCACAAACGAAGTTTAAAACGATGGTTCTTGCGTCTTTGCCGTCAGTGGTCTGCTAAACAGGTTCCGTGATTCCCCTATTCTCGCCTCACTCCCGTTTCGTTTGATGGATCAGGGTTCAGCAAAAGCAGGATTCCCCAATTGATGAACAGACCATTGCGAATCGGAATCGATGGTACGCTGTTTCGAGAGCAACCTCGGGGGCATTCGCTGTACGCAATGCAGCTGTTTCATGAGCTCCCCTCATTTCTCCCGGATGCTCAGTTTTTTCTCTATACCCCATCACCCCTGGAACTCGCGAAGTTCCCTGGCAAGCTCACGCAACGGGTTGATTCCAGCTGGTTTGCGAAGTCCCCGGTCGTCTGGCAAAAACTGGCTGAAGGGAAGCTGTGCCGGACTGATGCTCTCGATGTCTTTTGGAGTCCTTATGTCTTTTTGCCGAAACTCCCTCGGGATCTTCCTGCCGCTGTGACGGTTTACGATTTTGTGCATGAGGTTACTCCCGATTCTTTCCATTGGCTGCATGCCCTCGCGTTTCGTCTGTTCTTCAAACGAGACCTGAAACGGGCTCAATCGATCATTACGATTTCGGGCGGAACACAACAGCGAATCCGCAATCGATTCGGTCGTGAATCGATTGTCGTGCTGCCGGGGTTGGATGAGCGGTTCCAAAAGCAATCCGATGCACAATTGGCAAAGGTTCGCCAGGAATATGCCCTTGATCGCCCATACCTGCTGAATGTGGCGACATGGGATCCGCGTAAAAACGTCGCCACGCTCATCAAGGCCTTTCTGGCGATGAAAGAGGCGAATGAATTGCCTGATTATCAACTGGCGCTGGTCGGACGAAAAGAGAGCCGATTTGCCGAGATCGAGCAGTTGCTGCAGCGCGACGGCGGTCGGCACCTTCGACACCTCGGGTACGTCGCCGATGATCACTTGCCTGCCCTGTACGGGGGAGCGAAACTGTTTGTGTTTCCTTCGTTGTACGAAGGATACGGTATGCCCGCGATGGAGTCCCGCGCTTGCGGAACTCGCGTCGTGGCCTCGGATCTCGCCGAAATCCGTGAAGCGGGGGGCGAAGATTCCATTTACATCGAGCCAACCGCAGCAGGGATTCGGGCAGGAATCCTGGAAGGACTGGTCCGCATTTCGCAAGAATCGCTGCCATCCCCTGTGGCTCCCAGTTGGCATCAAAGCGCCGGGATTCTCGCAGCAGAGCTTCGGCGTCTGGCGGGCCGTGGTTGAGTGTTCAAAAAGGGGGACTGGCTCCGTCCGCGGTGCCTGTCCCCCTTTTTGTCTTTATTCCGCAATTCACAAGAATCGCGGCCATCCCCTTTAGCTCCCAGTTGGCATCAAAGCGCCGGGATTCTCGCAGCAGAGCTTCAGTGTCTGGCGGGCCGTGGTTGAGTTTGGTAACGATGTGCTGAAGATGACGTCGCTTGCGTTGCGGCAATTCGTTTGTTGATTGATCGCGTGGGTGAGGATCAGTCATTGCTCATCATTTCGCCGACTGCAGAATCACAAAAAGGGGGACTGGCTCCGTCCGCGGTGCCTGTCCCCCTTTTTGTCTTTATTTTTCCCCGTTCGTCAGCAGGGTGGTTTTCACACGATCCGCACGCTGACGAAGATCGAGTGCGCGTTCGGGGCCGAGATGTTTTTCGACCCAGGCATATCCTGCCGAAAGTCCGGAAGATCGTTCCACGTTGTGCGAATCAGTGGCGAGGATTGCCTCACGGTGGGTATTGAGAAAATGTTCTCCGAAGGCTTTGGCTTCGTCGCCGAAGTTGCCCAGCAGTGAACCCGCTGTGATCTGGATCCAGGCTCCCGCATCGACTAACGGCGGCAGGAGTTCAGGCTGGTCCCGGAAGAAGTCGTGACGTTCGGGGTGGGCGATGATCGGGGTCATTCCCCGATCCCGAATCCACTCGATGAGTTCGACGGAATCTCGCGGAAACATCGAAGCGGCCCAGTTGAATTCGAGCAGTGTGAAATCTTTACGATCACCCAGATGACAGTAGACATCTTCCTCAAATTCACGACGGTAGACGTCGGAATCGAAGACCTGAATCTCGAAGCCGGGCAAAACCGTGAGTGGAATCTTCGCTGATTTCAGTTCCTGGTTGAGTGCAACGACATGAGGCAGAATCTGGTTTCGCAGCAGATGGAGTAAACGATGGCAATGTGGTGTCGCCGTGATGACGGTGATGCCATCCGCCACACAAAAGCGGGCCAGCTTAAGGCTTTCTTCAAGATTCCTCGGGCCGTCGTCAACTCCCGGCAAAATATGGCAATGGAGATCAATCATTCTCTGTTGGGTCCAGAAGTTGAATCGTAATCATCTTCCCACAAAGTAATCGATTGCGATGTGGATGTCATGTCGCGGATACTAGATGGCCTGACGGATACAGAAAAGCTGCCATATGGGTTTGTTGATTTTACTAAGAATCGACGTGTGCGCGTACCTTGAGCGGTTCCGCCGCGAGCACGGAAAAAGTTGGGGCTAAAAGCCCTGTGACGAAAACAGCGAGAGTGTCATCTCTGTCGTA
>CAIOKO010000118.1 GCA_903858935.1 uncultured Schlesneria sp.
CAGTGACGGAGAACCTCTTTCCAAACACATCGAATCCCGCCTAGGCGCGCTCTATTACCGAAGGAGTACCGAAGCCAACCTAAAAATCGCATCCTCACCAGATTAACGAATCCCGAAAAGGGAATTGCTGTTATGCACCCCCGTTGCCCGGAATTCCGCCGCTTGACGAACCTATCGAATCGTTGCAGAGTTTGAACCAATCGGCGAAAAGTCAAAGTTCGAATCTCTTTTCAAACTAGCGCAATCCGTGATTTTCAAGGAATAGATGCACGTGGATCTTCAACTTAAAGACAAAGTCATCCTCGTCACTGGCGGAGCCAAGGGTATCGGACTGGGGGTTGCCGAGGTACTGGCCTCTGAAGGCGCAATCCCGGTCATCGTTGGCCGAAACTCCAACGATAATGCCGCTGCAGTGAAGTCCATTGAAGCCACCGGACATCAAGCATGGTCGGTCGTGGCAGAACTGAATCGAACCGAAGATTGCCGGCGCGCGGTTGATGCGACGGTCGAAAAGTTTGGTAGAATTGAAGGACTCGTTAACAATGCCGGGATCAATGACGGGGTCAGCCTGGAAAACGGTGACACTGAACGGTTTCTAGTATCACTCCGTAAGAACTTGGTTCATTATTATGAAATGGCACAATTTGCGTTGCCCGAGTTGAAAAAGTCTCGCGGATCGATCGTTAACGTCGGTTCCAAAGTCGCCGAGACGGGACAAGGAGCGACATCCGCTTACGCCGCAGCGAACGGTGGGCGAAATGCCTTGACGCGAGAATGGGCAATCGAATTGGAAAAGTACGGTATCCGAGTGAATGCCGTAATCGTCGCAGAATGCTGGACGCCGATGTATGCCACCTGGCTGGCTACCGTTCCCAACCCCGAGGAAACTCGTCGCAAAGTTGAATCACGCATTCCCTTCGGGCAACGAATGACGACCTGTACCGAGATCGCCAATATGGTCGCATTTTTGCTCTCTGAATGTTCCAGCCATACGACCGGTCAGTTGATTCATGTCGACGGAGGATACGTGCATCTTGACCGATCTTGTCACGCGGAATGATCGCCGAACGGCAAAACGATTCGATTTGGTTTAACATGAATGGGACTCGTTTGCTTCGCAAAAATTTTGATTCGGCCTTTTGAAGAATTCTGGTCACCTGCAATTGAGTCTGTTTGCTGACGTCGTGTCTGGAGTAATTAATGATTCGATTTTGGCTGGTTTCGGTCTTGTCGCTTTTCCTTCCGTCGATCTGTTTTGCGGCTGAACGATTTGTCGCAATGTTTGCGGACGGTAGTCGTGCTGAAGAAACAGAAATCCGCGAATGGAATGAGCCGAACTCGCAGCCCAAAATCGGCGGGCGATTACTTTTCGATCCGAGTGCGCCAGTCCGATGGATCATCGATCGACAGCAAACTTCAAACTTAAAACCCGCGACCTATGTCGAATTCGAAGGGGGCGACTGCCTGGCCGGTGAAGTCGTTGCCTATTTCGAAGGACGTGAAAACCCGTATGAAACGAAACAGCCCTTTTTTGCTGTGAAACCGGCATTGGAAATTCAACCGCCAGATGTAAGCATCCCCGCAGAACTGCGAGTGACGACCGAATGGGTGCGGAAGGTCGTCTGGGAACATGTCGGCTCCGAAGAACTTCAGCCCGGAACGGTTTGGCTGAGAAACGGCGCGTCGATCACATTTCGGTCGCTTCGCTGGTCGGCCCAGGGGATCATTCTTCTGACGAGCGACGGTGTCAAACAGTTTTCATTTTCGGATCTTGGTGAGATCCATCTTCCGAAATTGAATCCATGGAATGCCTATTACGAGCAATTGGCCATACTTTCGCCGCATTTGAAGTCTCGTTTGATGCAGATCAGCGTTACTGATGGAAGCCGGTTGACTACATCGCTGGAACGCCTCCTGTCCCGACATCATGGCGACAAGAACCGGCCTGATCACTGTTATCAATTAATTCAGCCGGCGTGGAGTCTCGATTCGATCTGGATTCGGTATCGTACCGTTCGCAGTTGGCGATTTTTTGCGCCACACGAGGTCCCTATGTCGAATCTGACGCCGGTTCTGGTATCGCATAAAGCGGTGTTTGGCGGGATTTGGGACTACCAGCTGGATCAAAACGTCGTACGAGGTCCGCTGCGATCTTCAGACAAAGAGTTTGGTTGGGGCTTTGGAGTCCAGGGGACTTCAGAACTCGTGTTTGAATACCCCGAGACGGCGCGTGCCGTGCGAACGCAATTCGGATTGGATCGTATCGCCGAGACCGGCGGCTGCATCAACGTTGAGATTCTGGTTGGTAATGGCCAATCCGTGATGAAACAGACCAACGTCATCGGTTCGGCGCTCGTGGGGGGGGGCACATGGCAGGATCTTCCGGGTGGTCGAGCCGAACAGCGTCGGATTTCGTTCCAGACCGAGATGGCTCATGAGGGGCGTCCCGCCGGGGCTGATCCCTTCGATGTTCGCGATGTTTTGAACTGGTACGAACCGGAACTTCGACTCGACCCCGCTGCACTTGAGTCAGAGGTCTCCGTGCGGCGAATGGCTCGATTTTCCGGACTAATCGGATGGACGATCTCGTCTGCCGATTCGGTCTCCATAAATGTGGCAAATGTGATCGATGCGACGGATGTTCGAGATCCTCAATTTCGTTTGACCGCTCGTCCAGGTGACGCATTCTCAATTCTTTCTCGCAAAACCAAGATCGGTGCGAATGATCGATGGCTGTCCCTGGTCGGCAGTCGATTTGCCGACAATACATCTCCCTCAACCGTTCAGGTCCGGATCGACGGTCGAGTTTTCGGTGATTTCGAAGTACCGATCAGGCAGTCGATGGCTGATCCCGAACCGATGTTGGTCAACGTCCAGCCATTTCAAGGGAAAACGGTAACGATAGAAGTCGTTGTGTATCCGACCGACGAAAAATCCTGGGTTGACTGGCGCGGCTTTTCCCTCGGACCTGAACGACCGGGATTGTTTCCCATTTTTGAGGACGACGAAAAAATTGCAGACCTGCTGAATCGAGGGACGGGAAGCGCGGCCACCGATACCGAGAAACCCTATTCTGGGTCTCGTTCGCTGAAAGTCACCCCACCGTCTGCCGAGAATCCAACGATTCCCGGTCTTGATGCCGTGATCTGCGAACATCCGCAACTGGGGCAGTATCGATATGTCGTTTTCGCCTGGAAAAAACAGACGGGAACGAGGGTTCAAGTACAGTTTGCGAATCGAGGCCGGCTGGGGGACGGGGGGCCGTTTTTTAGCGGATCAAATCGTGCCCGCCGTCGAACGACGGTCGCTGATGAGCGTGGGCAGAAATACGGCTACGTCTATGAACGCGGCGTGGTCACGGCTCAGGCTCCGTTCCCACTCTGGTTGCAAGGTGATTTGCCGCGCGAATGGCAGTTGATTCAGCGTGACCTGTTCGGTGACTTTGGTCTGTTCAATGTGACGGGGCTGTCACTGAACTGCGTTGACGGTGATGCGGCGTGGTTTGATCACTTTTATCTGGCTCGAACGCATGTGGATCTGGAGTATGTCTCCAGGCTGCTGGTGAACCCACAACCCGTTCCGCCGAAGCCAGACGGAAACGGCATGTTGCCGATTGCGCGTCGCGAAGACTATGCTGCTGAGTTTTCTCGGATTGCACCACTGTTTTCGTCGCTCGATATGGCTCATGGGCTGGTTTGGCATACCGCACAAAATGGTCAGACTGACATTTTCAGGACTCATGCCAATGCCGCCGACAAGCCGCTGATTCTTCGCGGGGCAGCGGTATTACCCAAGGATCGGCCCATGCTGCTCGACCTGCATGTCTCGCATCAGGCCCAGTGTGATTGGCAGCTTGTCGTGCGTGCGAATGGGCAGGTCGTGCATGATCAGTTGATCGATACTAAGCTGACCACGCCTCAAAAGGGATGGGCGACCATTCAAATCGACCTGGAAAAATTTGCCGGTCAGAAGGTCGTACTGGAAGTGCTGAACCAGTCGAACAACTGGCAGAATGAAACGGCGTTCTGGAAACGAATAGAGCTCATCGAACGATGAGCTCTATTCACGGCTTTGCAAGTCGGACTCAGGCCCGAATCTTTTCTGTAGAACAGATGCCTTTGATTAATCGATCAGGTTACTTGTCTTCTGGATTGATGAACTTGAACACGAAGGCCGCTGCGGCGCCGCCAGCGAAGTCAGCAAGAAGGTAAATCCAGATATTGGCAGCGGCGGTCAGCTTCATGATGGTGATACCAACAGCAACAGCGGGATTGAACGCTCCACCAGAAATTCCGCCAACTGCAAACGCACCTGCCAAAACAGTAAATCCGATCGCCAAACCGTAGAACGAATTGTTGGCGTTGGCTTTCGCGGTTGCGACGTTCAAGACAACGTAGCAGAGAGCAAACGTGTACAGGAACTCGGCGACGAGAGCTTGAGGAACTTTAGCAGCCAGTTCTAACGGGGCATCCTTCGGGGCACCGTAAAGAAAACCTACGGTCGCTGCGGCGGCAGCGGCACCTACCACTTGGAAAATCATGTAAGGAATCGCGTCAGCAAACGAACATCGGCCACGCAAAGTCACTGCCAGCGTCACGGCAGGATTATAATGTGCCCCAGAAACATGCCCGCCGGCGAAAATCATAACCATCAAGGCTGATCCAATCGCCAATGGCGGCAAAGTGGCTCCGCCGATGACACAACAGCCAATCGTCAACACCAAAAAGAATGTCCCGATGAATTCTGTCAGATACTTGTTCATTTTGCTTCTTTCTAATGCAATTTGAGATTCTGTGGGTACAGGCCCGCTTTCGAATTTGAAAGTCGTGGGGAGATTAACCGATGACTGGAAATCAATCTACCGTTTCGATCATTGATTAGCCCAAAATTCACTGAAATCTAATCCACCAATATCGAGTGTATATTGTATGCTGGTCGTATGTTGCGAGCGCAGACCCGCGCACGACCACGACTCAAAACCGGGCTTTCCGCTGCGACAGGTATTCGATGAGCGCCCTGTCGAACGGCAGGCTCGTGTCCAGTGCGACATAGTCGGCACCCATACGAAGACAATCTTTCTTGTAACGTTCGCGCAGTCCCCGCATCGCTTCCAGGTAGTCACCCCGAATCCCGACCGCGTCCACAATCAACCGCTCACCCGATTCAGGGTCTTCAAAATCAGAAAGACTATCAAACGGAAAATTGACCTCGGCCTCGTCCAAAACATGAAACACGATCACATCGTGACCGCGATGCCGCAGCATACGCAAGGCATCGATCACTGGTTCGGGGTCGCACAATAGATCCGAAAACAACATAAACAGGCTTCGATGGCGAATCATCGCTGCGATACGGCGCAAATTACCTGCCACATCGGTTTGCCCAGACGGTCGAGCCTTGGATAGCAGCCCCAGCATATTGCCAAGCTGGCTTCGTTTGCTGCGTGCAGGAAGACACGCATGCAGTTTATCTGAAAAAGTCATCAGGCCGACCGGGTCTTGCTGATGAATCATCAAATAGCCGAGTGCCGCAGACAGGCAGATACAGTAGTCGAACTTAGACAGTTCTTGTCGATACGTATAGGCCATGCTTTCCGAGAGATCCATCAGCAGATAGCCCGAGATATTCGTTTCGGCCTGGTACTTTTTGACGTATAACTTGTCCGTCTTGGCAAACACCAGCCAGTCGATATTTCTCGGGTCGTCTCCCTGTGCATAGCGCCGATGCTCGCTGAACTCGACGCTGAATCCATGAAACGGGCTGGCATGCAGTCCTGTCAAAAAGCCTTCCACGATGAATCGAGCGCGTAAGTCGAGCCGGGCGACATTTCTGATCACTGAAGGTTTTAGATACTGCTCTGCACCAGTCATTAGGGAAAGCTTTGTTTTGAAAGAAGCAAATGCATCGGCCCGGAACGACCGATGCTGACTCGCGATCCGGACACATCAAATACCACAATTCGGATCAAAGGCCAAGACGCGCACGGCAAAGTCTAAAACTCGATCAAACGGTATCGAGCATGTTGTACGCCTCGTATAGTGAAAATATCTGCGATGCATTTATTTCATTTCAGTGTTAGTGAATGCCACAGTCCAACAGCGAAACTTCCTATGAAAGTCGTCGACCACCCCCATCGGAACACGGTTCGCGTGATCGGCCAATTACTGCTGATTGCCCTTTATCTGGTTTCACTTTGCTTGCCGGCGATTTACGTTGAGCCAGAAAATGGCGGAGGCCTGTATGATCCACGTGGATGGATCCCTGGTTTTGGGTGCTTGTTATTTCCATGCTGTGCAGCATGGCTGTTTCCACCCTGGTGGGCCAATCCGTGTTTCTTCACGGGGATGGTGCGGCTCAATCAAAACCAGGTCACGCCTGCGTTTTGGTGGGGTCTGGCAGCGACATTCGTTTCCCTCACGATATCTTTCGTTCCTACTGTGACGGCGCTTGGCCCAGGCTATTTTACCTGGGTCGGATGTATGATCGGCCTCGTGCTACTGGCTTTTCACACGCATCTGAAATCACAGCAAGAAAAAGAACGGTAAAAAACACTTCTTATCCACTGCATCGAATGTCAAAATTAGCGGTTGGGTGCCGTTCCGTTCGGCTCGGCAAAAAAATCGCAGCTCATTCTGCAAATCCCCAACGCCAATCGATGTTATCAAGTTTGACAAATCTTAAGTCGTTGTTTGTGGCGACATCTCGTTGGCTGACGCTTGAGCGGACGAAGCCAATTTTCCGGTGGGATTTGCCCAGAAGGATGTGACTCCTCAGGTTCTGATGTGAGAATTGATTCTGTCGGACAGATTTCTGTAGAACCGTCAGCTGTTTTTATCGTTTTGCCCGACGAGCAATCGTTGTCAGATCGACAATCGCCGCCCTGTCGCCAGCTTTTTTGACCCGGTCACAAATTAATTCGATCGATTTGAATTCCGGGTCGACAACGTACAGGCAACTTGGATGAGCCAGGAAATCGAATACCGCTCGATGCTCAATTGCCCAATCCAGGGATTCTTGAATCGCCTGTAAAAACCATTCGAGCCGCCATTGGCCGGTTCGGAACGCTCCGATATCGCTGATCGGGCTCATCGGGATCTCGACCAGGCCGTCAGGGTAGACGAACGGTTGCGCGCGCGCTTGAGCGGCGACGATTCCCTCCAGCACCGCCGCAGTCGGTTGTTTCATCGGCTCGGAATTCGGGTGGGGTGGGTAAAGGCTACTCACCCAATCAAACCCCAATTCCAATAGCATGGATCGCACCTTGGGGTGCTCGCGAAGTCCGTTCGCAAATCCACCCGGTGTGCGAAATCCAACGGGATCAACTCCCAGTCTCGACTTCATCGCTTTACTGGCCAACTGGATATTGTCACGAATGGCCTCATCGATTGATTGTCCTCGTAACAGCCAGGGAGCACGTTGAAAGCGAAATTGTAAATCGTCGACAGTGGTTGCGGTCACATTCACATGGTCGTAAGTGTGGTTACCAATCGGGTGTCCTGACTGTGCGATCTCGGCGATCCAGTCGATATTGGCTTGCTCAAATACGCGACCGACGGCAAAAAAGTGAAGTCGTCCTCCGGCCACTTTGACTCGGCGCGCCGCTTCGACAGAGTACTTTTTTGTCTCTTCGTTCAAGTTCCCTTTTTCGAAGTTCCAGTGCGTTGTCTCTCGGGTCGGAAAGTTGGCACTCATCTCGAGATCCAACGTAATCGCGACCAGGCATTTGTCAGATTCGGCAGCACGCAACCGGGCGTCGTTCAATGGCAAGGTGGCAATGGCACTCAGGCCGCCTGCCGCGACACTTTTCAACCAGTCCCGTCGATTCCAACGATTGCGCCGGCCGATTTGCCGCTCGGACTCAATTGAAAGACAAGATTCGCGTTGTTCGGTTCGTCTCTTACCAACCGTTGTCATGGGTTCACTCCTTTCGTTTTGACCCATGAGACCTGCGTAATCAGGTGGTTGAGGGCCGCGAACGAGATGGCAGCGTTTACGGCAAATCGAGGGGATTGATTAGAAGGAAACGTGGCCAGGGAGGCGTCTCCCACGAGAAATACGTTGAAGTCCTTCGACAGGTTCTCGTAGCCAGCAGTGGTACGGCAAAAGCACATGTCCGTGGCGTATCCGGTTAATAAAACGTGTCGAATGCCCGCTGACTTTAGAAACTTTTTCAGCGGCTCGTACCCTTCCGCGTCATAAATGACGACATCATTCGGGTCCACATCGACATCAGTGGTGACGGGGATTGGCAGCTTCCAGAATCCGTCATTATTGAATTTCGGTCCGGCATCCAGTCCCGGGAACTGTGCGAAATAATCGATTACGGGCTTGTCCTTCGAGAGCGACAGCTCAGTCGGAAGTGGTTCACCAAGATACTTGAATGCGGCGAGTTTTACGGTCAACTCGCGAGCACCCTCGCGGCGTTCCTGGTCGGTCGGTTTGTGAGTAAACGACCGGTACAACTTGCGGCGGATCGGATCGAGATCGCCGGGCAGGCTGTACAGAACGTTTCCCACCTTTCCTCGCAGTGAATTGATAAAAGGCTTGACGATTTCTCGAGTATGACGCGCAGCAAGGTGATTCTTTTCCGTGGTACAGAAATCTGCGACACCCGCAGGTTCGGGAGTATTCCAGCCTTGTCCATCATCGATACCCCACGGATGAACCATGATGACGGCAGTTTCCGAAGCTTTCAGGTGGTTCGGAATTTCGATAATTCCACGGGCGTTGTATGAGAATCTCCAGGCACGGACATCCAGGTCGGCATCTGTATCAACAACGAGCGGTGGAGCTTCATAGTGCGACTGCTCGATAATGGGCTCAAAAAACTCGGGGTAGTCCGCGAGCAACTTTTGCGGTTGTTCAATACGCGTCAGCCGATTCGTATAAGGTCGCTTCGCAGCGGTTTCCTGCGAAAAAACGGGATGAACAAAACAACACAGACATCCAGTAACGGCTAAGATGAAACCATAACGCATCGGTTGGTCCTTCGCTGTGACAACGCGTCAAACACTTCTCTTTCATAGTATGGAATGTCACAATCCCGAGTTCAAAGCCGATGCGTTCGGCTTTCCGATTTGAATTGCTGATTGTTCTGAAAATCACTGAGGCCAACCAATGTTTTTGCGATTCTTGTGTTTGACGACGTTGTTCATCTCGGGGTTTCCATTGACCTCCCTACAAGCTGATGATTCCGATTTTCGCGTCGGCTATGCGCAGAAGGACGTCACACCACAGGTTCCGATGCCGATGTGGGGTTATGGTGCTCGCAGGGATCTTCTGTCACAAGGAACGCTCGATCCGCTGATGGCGAAGGCGATCGTTATCGAAGCGGGCACCGACAGGGTGGCACTGGTCGGACTGGATATGGGCCGGGCACCGACGATCGCCATGATGGACGAAATTCGAGCGACGATTCGCGAAAAGGCCCAGATCGAACACGTATTGATTGTCGGATCGCACACGCATCATGGACCGGTGCTGGAACTGACGGATCGGGACGGATTTGGAAAAGGACGCTTTGACGCCGCCATCGGTTATCTGAAAACTCTTCCCGATCTGATTTCGACAACAATTATTGAAGCGGCGTCCAAGTTACAGCCAGCCCGGATCGGCGTCACGTCGGCCGAAGTCCCTTATAATCGAAATCGACATAGCAAGCGTCAGCCCGCTGCTAGAGATCCGCAACTCTCGGTGATTCGTTTCGACGACCTTCAGGGAAAGCCGATCACGGTCCTCGTGAATTTCGCCGCCCATCCAGTGATGACCAGGGGAGAAATCCTGAAATTCTCGGCCGATTATCCCGGGTTCATGATGAACCATGTGGAAAAGGAACTGAATGCTCCTTGCGTCTTCATTCAGGGTGCTTCGGGAGATATGAGCGTCAATGCCGTCAATGTCTCCGGTCCTCAGGGCTTCGGCGAACAATTAGGAGCCGAATGCGTCAAGCTGGCCAAAGCAACAGAGACGCTTGCTCCCGCTCGACCATCGATCAAAGGGCGAGTTGATCGGTTTAATTTCACAACCCGCATTGATCTGAACAATCCCGCTGTGATGACTCTTTACAGCGTCGCATTCTTTCCCGAATTGATTCGGAATTTTGCTGAGGACTACAAAGACGGCATGCATCCGGAATTGAATACCATCTTAATCAACCGGGAAATCGCGATCGTCGGCGGTTCCGGCGAATTCTTCAGTAATCACGCCGTTCGGCTGAGAGATCGTTCCTACGTGAAACACACTCTGTTTTTTGGCTACTGTAATGGGTACATGAATTACTTCCCCACCATCGAGGCCATTTCAGAAGGGGGTTACGGCGCCGATGCGCCCGTTTCACCCGCCCAGGTCGGCGCTGGTGAAGAAATGATGAACAAAGCGTTAATCAATATCTATTCGATGCTGGGAAAGATCACCATTGATGAGAAGTGAAGCAAGCGAATAGATTAAAATATCTGGCAATTGGCATTCAGGTTCCACTCGTCGTTATCCCCCCAGATCGCGAGTTTATTTCTGATTCGATTCCAGATACGAAAATAAGTCACGCAGTTCCTGCGGTTTCAGTTGCTTGTAAAGATCCTCCGGCATCAGCGAGATTTGTGAGACTCGCATGTCTTCAATCTCGTTCATGCCGACGGTCGTCTTTTCATTCCTGGCGTTGACCAGCGTGACAGAAGCATCGTCGCGAGTCAGCGGTAAACCTGTCAGCACACGGCCGTCTTTTGTTTGCACGATATAACTGGCGAACTCTTTACGGATCACGCTGCTGGGATCGACCAGGCTGATCAGCATAAAGTCACGGTCCTTGCGGTTCGCCGATGTCAGATCGGGACCAAGCTTCGTTCCCTCGCCGAATAACTGGTGACACGCTGCACAATGCTTTTTGAAGACAATCTTTCCCATGTCAATGTGACCCGCAGATGCACGCACATCGTTGTTCAGGCGTCTGACTTCGGCCAGTTTTTCTTCCCGAGTTTTGCCAAACTGGCCCCAATGTTTAGTCACCAGCGAGTCCAATTCGGGGTCTTCAAGAAGTGAAATGCGATTCAACTGTTCGACAGGGATCGACGCTGGGGGAATCCGGCCATCATCCACAGCCGTTAATAAGGCCGTTGCGAATGATTTGCGACCAATCAAAACGTCGCGAATCTGTGATTTCATCGAAGGTGAAATGGGCGACTGATGTAAATCAATCAGCCTGGAAGTGACGTCCGCATTGTCAAATCGACCGAGGGCCTTCAATGCGGCAATACGAACAGGTTCAGGGTCGTCGGATTGAATCAACTCGAGCAATGGCTGAGCAATCTCAGGTTTTCCGAATTCAGCCAATAGACTCATCAAAGCAAAACGCCTGTCGACGTCAAGATCCGGATTTATCGCGCCCTGAAAGAGAGCTGGGAATGACTCGCGGATATTCAGCGTCAGCGTCAGTGATAATAACGTAAGGTCGTCCGGTTTCGCCCGCCATCTTTCAAGGACAATCTGCGCCAGATCATGTTCGGTAGCGAGTTTCTTTTGTTCTGATCCTGATTCGTTTCGGGGGCGATCTTTTAATCCTTGAAGAATCGGCAGCCATAATGTGTCACGCGCCGCGTCGTCCGGGGCGGCCTTTAATAGCCGAACAACGCAATCCAATCCGTCTTCGGTTCCTTCCGCGGAGTATCGGCGAATGAGTCGAGTCAGCAACGTCTCGCGACCCAAACGTGATTTCCAAAGTGAAGGACGGACGAAGCGTCGCATGACTTCGTCACGGCCCGTCACACTATGTCGCTCAACTGCCCACCACCACAATAAGGGAATGTAAGGGTCACCACTATCAATATCTCGGTTAATATTGGCATTGATAATGGGCATGGCCTGTTGTGCTGGCAGACGGGCTGCAGTCGATGCGAGTTGCCTTCGTACATCGACCGCTAGCTCGCGCTCGGCGAATTTGTCTAATCGATGAGCCATTTCCGGGGAAACGCGTCGAGAGTCGCCAAGAAGTCGGACGGTCCACGACCGGATTGCGGGATGCGGACTGTTTAGTAAATTGTCGCCCAGGATTTCGTCGAAACCACCGATTGCAGCAAGCGACCACAGTCCTTCGAGTGCGATGATTTCATTGGAGTCATTCAGAAGATTTATCAAATCCGATTTGCCTTCATGTCGGCGAACCAACTCCATTCGTGCTCGACGTATATACCACTGACTGCGATGCCGATGCAGCTTTAATAATTCATCTTTCGGCAGCGTTGCGAAGTCGATGGGGGAAGCCGGGCGGGTTCCCTTCGCGTCAAGTCGATAAATCCGCCCGTTTGAACGATCCCATTCGGCGTCGGGATCGGGGTGTGCTGTCCTGGCATCGTTCCAGTCCGACACGTATACCGCTCCTTCGGGGCCCATGGTCACATCCGTCGGTGCAAACCAGGTGTCGTTTGCGGCAATAAACTGACCTCCATGGGCCGTTTTGACGGTTGAATCCCATCGAGTAATCTGGTGCCAGTAAACCCCATGACCAAGCAGGTCGCCCGCGATATACGTGTCGCGGAAAGAAGCAGGAAACGAATCTCCCTGGTACACGATTCCCCCGACTGTCACATGCCCTCCCTGAAAATTCTGGTGAGGTGCGTGGTCGAAGAATCCATAGGCATGCGGGTTGTGCAATGCACCATGTTTCCCAAAGGACTTTACCAGGTAGCTTCCCTGAACTCCGTGTAAGAGCACATGGCCACCGTAATTTGTGCTGTAGAAAAGTTCGCCGGTGCGGTCAAAGTCGAGGCCCCACGAATTGCCACCCCCTTCGCAGAACAGTTCGAATTCGTGAGAAACAGGGTGATATCGCCAGATTCCCTGTTGAAATTCAATTCCACGGATATTCGCGGTGACGGTACTCCCCTGGCATCCGTAAAGCCAGCCATCGGGACCCCATGTTAACGAATTGGCGACGCTATGCGCATCCTCCATCCCGAATCCGGTCAGCAGAACCTCAGGATCACCATCCGGAATGTCGTCTCGGTTAAGATCGGGATAGAACAACAGGTAGGGGACATTTAGGACAAAGACGCCACCGTGTCCGAACGCAAGGCCTGATGCAAGATTCAACCCCTGAACGAAATCATGGCTTTTGTCCATCCTCCCATCCCCATCGGAATCAGACAGGATGGTGATTCGGTCGGCACCCTTGGGACCGAGTGGCGGTGGTTCAGGGATTCGGTCATATTTGGTGCGCGAGTAACGGTCGACTTGCAATCGTTTCAATCCCGCTGGATTGGGGTATTGCAAATATTGGATGACCCACAGACGTCCCCGGTCATCAAACTCGATGCAGACAGGCTGTCGGACGAGTGGCTCACTGGCGACGACCTGGACTTCAAAGCCATCCGCGACCGCCATCCGTTTGACCGCTTCATTGGGGGTGGACCCTTGAGAAAATACCACCGGCACTGCCGTCGCAGTCCAACACCACGCTACTGCAAATAACGCAGACTTTGACAATAGGTTCATGGTTTAGTCCAGGCTCACGACAGTCTTCTTGTGATATAAAGATAGACATGTCGAAGCCCTGACGCCAGCAGGTGAACCGTCCCATGCAACAGGACTCGTGCGACTGCTTAACCCTCTTCAATTAAGCAGTGCTCTTGATTCCCTGTTCGGAAATACGAAACCACTGCGTCAGAGAAGACTGCGATGCAGTGGCACATAGAAAACCATTCGTCGGACTATTGACGTTTGAATCCATAGTCTTCGTTCGTGTGATCGAAATCGAGAGCGATCAGATTTGGACGGAACTTGATGTTTGAATAGCTGTAGTATTCGATGAGCGTTGCTTCGTCGTGTTGATCGGGGTCTGCTGGAGCATCGCCGTTCAGCCAGCCAAAGTTCTTAATATAGACGGGGACCGACCATTCTTTGTCAATCAGCGTGACCGACTTGCGATAATGCTCCGACGATTGCTTGTCCTTGTATTCCACGACAAACGCATGACAGTGACGACCATCGAACACCTGGTCTTGCAGCTTTTCGAATCGGGCAATGTTGTCTTTCTCTAAATCCTGTCGATGGGATTCAACCATCATCTTTGTCAGGCTGAAAAGACCCGCTTTCGTGATCGGATGACGTGACTCCGCCATTGCCAGGCTGCCGGTTGGTTCGAGGTTGACCGCAGGGAGGCGTGCTTTCCATCCGCCGGGATGAGCCTTCATGCGACCATCGTTCTGACCTTCGACGTATAATACTTCACGTCCTGCTTCGCCTGTCACCCATTTTAGATAGACGCTGAACGGAGCGTGGCGAACTTTCATTTCCATTTCCTGTTCGTCGAGCAACTCGCCATTCACCAACTCTTTTTTCACGAACTGAGCCGTGTAATGCGGAGTCTTTGAAAGGTATTCCAATCCCTTTTCCAGAATTTGAATTTTGTATGTGACGTCGTTTGAAGCAGTCTCTGCTGTGCCCCCTTGCCCTTGGGACGAATTCGATTGGAATGATTGTGCTGACGTTGACGTCTTCGCAGCCACCATCATGTATGCCGACTTGTTTGTGATTCGCCGGGCGACGTTAGCTCCCGCAGGTGTCGGGGAACTTTCGAGGTGCAAAAACAACAAGGCGAAGAGAGCGACGGAAACGGACATCCCGTTTGCAGTTTGTTGACGATCCAGACTAGAGAACAAACGAAAAAATCGCTTCATGCGAGAAACTCCGGGATGGAAATATGTGAATAGCCAGGAATGCCAAATCGTTTGACAAATCCCATCCATCCCTGGAGGTTCGATCCGTGAACGAGCGGCGTTTTGCACGCCGAATAATGCTGACCATGATTGTGTTTTGTGGTCTTATATGGATCGGCGTTTTCTGCTGTTTGAGCTGACTTCTTTACTTCGCCTCGGCGCCTGTGATTTTTTGTGTTCGATCCGCCAGGTTTCGCAAACCACTACGACCGGCAATCTTTCGCCAGACCGAGATCTTCACAAGTGCCTCATAGACGCCTGACGTTCGGATGCGTGTGCGACTGCTTCGGAGTCCTCAGAGAAGCAGTCACACCCCCCTTACAGTCATCTGACTAAAGAACACGGCGCGATCGAAGTCGCTCACACAGTGGCACGCGACTTTTTTCGTTGCGACAATACTCAAGCCCGGAAACTTGCGGACTTTAAGATTGCTAACCAGGAAGGAACCACGATGCGAGTTGACCTTTGGTTGATTCTTTTCTCGCTTGTCATTTGCCGGTGCGAAACTTGTCTGGCCGATGACCTGTTGGGCGCGATTCCTGATCGCCCATCCGTGGAGGCCCAGCCCCTGGCTGCCAACGTTCGACGTGTCCTCACGACATTGAAAATGCTTGGCAAACCTGTTGCCGACACGGTCTCCCCCTCCTTGAACGATGCGATTGAGGCCAATGATTCGGATCAAATCCAAAAAGAACTGGACGTTTTAGTTCTTTTTACGGTCAAGATTAATCCGGAAGAAAGAGTTAAGGTACGGCGCGGCCCTGCCAAAGCGGTGCTTCAGCAGTATGGCTTCACGCCGGTCCTGATCAAAATCTTGAACGGCAGCACGGTGACCAAACGACTGAGGGTCATTAGTCCGGAGGCTGGGGCCGTTTACTCCGGCGTTGCGAAGCTCAGTATGCAGCGGCAGCAATCGCTGGAACTGATAGAAAACGAGAATCCCAATCGTGATCGCGGACGCTTCCTGGCCGTCGAAATGTTCACTCAACCACCAATGTCTGATCGACTGAGTGGATTGGAAGTGGAATATGCCATCGCACTGATCCTCAGCACCGAAGCAGGAAAGCGCGAGGCAACGATAGGGTTTGATTTCGGACAGGGTGAACAGGATCTGGGGTTTCGCGGTGAAGTGCCGATTCTGTTTTCGATTCGTCCCGCTTATGCAATTCAGCTGTCGATTCTTGACGGCGACAGTTCGCCAACGACCGCTTCATTAATCATTCGAGACCAACAGGGACACGTCTTTCCTCCCCAGGCAAAACGGCTGGCACCCGACTTCTTCTTTCAACCACAAATCTACCGAACCGATGGCGAAACGGTTTTATTGCCACCGGGGGAGTTCGTTATCCAAAGTGGTCGAGGGCCAGAATATTGGACTCGCGAACAGAAATTTACGGTTAAGGAAGATCCGGTTGCGAAAGCCAATCACGAACTGGACTCTGATTCCGGTCGTCACATCAATATTCGACTGGAGCGATGGGTCAATCCACAGAAGTTCGGCTTCTATTCTGGTGACCATCATATCCATGCCGCCGGATGTGCCCATTACACGTCACCGACTGAAGGTGTGGTTCCTGAAGACATGTTTCGTCAGGTGAAAGGTGAAGGCCTGAACGTCGGCTGTGTCCTGACTTGGGGGCCCTGCTACGGCTATCAGCGACAGTTCTTCGCGCCGAAACCACACGATGTCAGCGAGCCGCTGACCATTCTCAAGTACGATCTGGAAATCAGCGGATTTGGTTCACAGGCCTTAGGACACGTTTGTCTGCTGAACCTTCAGAATCAGACCTATCCCGGATCTGACGGCACTGAGACCAGAGGCTGGCCAAGCTGGACGACACCGGTCATGCGGTGGGTAAAGGCTCAAGGAGGAATTACCGGCTACGCACACTCCGCCAGCGGGTTATGGGTTGACGCCGTTCCGGCTGCCAGAAGACTGCTGAAGAAATACGATTTAAACGGCGACGGAGGGCTTTCATCCGATGAGGCGAAATCCGCACTTCTTCCCGAAAGTCAGGCCTCCATCGATACGAACAAAGACGGTCGATTAGACGAAATGGAGCTCACCGCCAGCCACGATCGAGCTTCCGACCGCTTACCAAATCTGGCGATTCCGGAAATGAACGGAGTCGGCGCGATGGAAATCTGTGTGTCGACAGCCGAAGGTGTCTGCGACTTCATCAGCGCAATGGACACACGCCGCATTCAGGAATGGAATACTTGGTATCATCTGCTGAATTGTGGATTTCCACTAAAGGTCAGCGGAGAAACCGATTTCCCCTGTATGAGCAGTCGACGAGTCGGCCAAGGCCGTGTCTACGTTCAATTACCTTTTGAACGATCCCCCCTTCCCTCCGACACTTCAAAACATCCCGAGCGAATCGACTTTACCGAATGGTGTCAGGGTTTGGCGAAAGGACGGTCATATGTGTCCGACGGCTTCGCTCATGCACTCGACTTTCGTGTCAACGACGCGTCTCCGGGAACTGTAGACGTCGAGTTATCGTCGCCAGGCAACGTAATAGTCGCGGCCAACGTCTGTTTCGCACCCGAAACACCTGCCACCGTGGCGCAGGGAACCGAGGTCCCGACAGCAGGTCTGCGCCTGGTCGGGGACACCGTCGAACTTCACGGACCACGCCGCGATGCCGTCGTGCGCGGCGGTGAACGTCTAGTCGAAATCATTTTCAATGGCCAATCTGTCGCCAAGCAATCGGTTCCTGCTGATGGCCAGATTCACAAATTGGCGTTCGATGTCATGATCCCGCACAGTGGCTGGATGGCTCTTCGACATTTCCCTCAGCTACACACAAACCCCGTGAATATAATTGTTGCAAACAAGCCGATTCGAGCATCCAAGGCCAGTGCCCGCTGGTGCGAGCAAACCATTGAGCTTCTTTGGCGGAACCGCGAACGCAACATTATCCCCGCCGAACGAGAAGAAGCCCGCCAGACCTTTGAGCGAGCGAAAGCCAGATACCGACAAATCGCGGATCAGTCAGATCTTGAATAAATCCCGGAGTCGGGCGTAACGTTCTGGGGTCTGGCGTTCAAATTTCATTATCGGCACACTTACACTCAAATGCCTGGTGATCAAAGATCCGAAGTCGTGAAGTCGTCCCGATTGAGAAATTGTTAACCACGAATCTGACGGATCGCGCTTATTATGTTACGAAAGCCCTGAGAGTCAGGAAAAGCCATGAAAACAAGCGGCCAATGTCTTAAATGTAACTCCTTGGATTTGGTTCATTTCTCATCGGTTTCCGATGCAGATTCCAAATTTCCACCAAACCAGGAAATGGTGCTGCAAAGAGGATGGTTCTCTACTGTAGGAAAACTCGAAGCATACGCCTGCAACCAATGTGGCTGTGTTGAATTCTATGTCAAAGACTTGCCGCTGCCACATAAGGTGTCTGACGGGGCGCGAATGCCAGATGTGGCCGTGAATTCTGCGTGGGAATTGAATCGATTGATCAAAAGGGTCGCAACGCTCGAACACCTCGCTGCTGTTTCAGGACACGAAGCAACAGCCGCTCAATCATCGCTCGATGCGACGAACACAACACCGGTTGAGTTTCATCACCAGACCGTCGACCTGCTAAAAAAGTTCCTCGGCAGCACGATCGATGACGCCCAACGTACGACAGCACTTGAGTTGCTCGAAAAAGTGAACAATCTATCGACTTCGGCGCCTAACGTCCGCTCATGATAGTCGCCGCAAGTGAGGCAGACCTGCGATACGGTTTTCCCGCTTGATACAGTTCCAGTCGTTCAAGTAAAGGCTTGGATCGCACTTTTGAAACGATCGCATAGGCCTTTTCGTGAAACTCAATCGCCTGACTGAATTGGCCAGCATCCGCATAGGCGTCAGCAAGCGTTTCGATCAGTTCCGCATCGCCCCATCCTGATTGTTCGCATGCATGAGTCAACGCATCAATCGCCGTCGAGCTTTTAATACCAGGAGTTTTTTCATCGTTTAGGCTCTGCTGAAATTCAAGAGAAGCAAAATGTTGTCGACGAGTCTGATATTCCTTTTCACTCGAACGGACGACAAGTTCACAAGCTCGTGATTGATAATCAACAGCCTTCACGAAATCACCCGCTTCAGCATAGGCCGCCGCGAGAACAATCAGATCTTCTGGATCAGTGCGCTTTGAACGCTGCTTTGCCTGAACGGCGAAGCTGACGGCATCCACGCCACTTCGCACTTCTGGTGCGATACAAGTCGCCTTTAACCATGCAATTCGGCGATAGGCCAATCCCTCGCCAGGGGTAAGCTCAATCAAACGTTGATAGTCAGCGATGGCCTTGGCCCATGCGTTCGTCGCTTCATGGCATTCCGCTCGATTCTGAAAGGCCTTTAAATACAGCGGATCCAGCTCCACTTCGCTTCCGGCAATCGCGCCTGTGTTTTGCGTTTGATTGGTCGCTGGTTGTGTTGCCGGCGTTTCGCCATTCTTTTGAGTTGTGGTTGTGATTGCCTGAGGTAGATTGCCGAAAAAACCTGGAGCTCCGACAGATGCCGTATCGGTTGGATGTGAAAAAATGCCTTTTGATGGTTTCGCTATCATTTCAAAAACGTTGACAATTTTTGAATCCGCTTTGACGCCGTTCGTCGGAGTCGTGGTCATGGTAGTAGCTGGTGCTGATGGTGCATGATCTTTTGGTGCATGCATATAAAACGGAGAGCCGTGCGTGACTTGATCATAGTCGGCGATCGCCTCTTCCCATTCCTGCATCGCCTGCCACGCAGCACCGCGATGAGCAAACGCTCGAGTCAGCCGTTGATCGAGTCGGATTGCCTCTCGAAAGTCATCACATGCGGTGATCCATTCTTGTTTGCCAGCAAGAGCCTCTCCGCGAGCCATCCAGATCGAG
Organism: uncultured Schlesneria sp.; assembly: GCA_903858935.1. Lineage (GTDB taxonomy): Bacteria > Planctomycetota > Planctomycetia > Planctomycetales > Planctomycetaceae > Schlesneria. The sequence continues at coordinate 19,584 of CAIOKO010000118.1, forward strand.
GCATCATCAGGCTTCAACCGAATCGCAGAATCGAAATCCTGAATGGCCATGTCCCATTGTTTATTCCTCAAGTGGATTCGCCCGCGAAATGCGTAACTCAAGGAAAATCCAGGATCAAGATAGATCGCTTCACTAAGGTCCTTTATCGCAGTCTCATCACGCTTTAAGACGTAGTGTGCGACACCTCGATCAAAAAAGGCTGCGGCGAACGTTAGGTCATCCTGGTTTTCATCGTTACGACCGAGAAGGATTCGGTCAGCAGCCTGTTTTGAAAGATTCGCAACGTCTTTCAAGTGATCAGCGGGAAGCTGTCGTGGATTCAGGTCGTCTGCGGCGATCGCGTCGAGTGTCGCCAGTCCAAATTTCTTCTGATTGTAAAATGCAATCGCACGATTCGTGAAAATTAACGCATCGTGCGGATCGAGTCGGGCCGCTTCGCTATAGTCGGCGATGGCTTGATCCAGGTCGTCCTTCAAATCCCGTTTCAAACTCCGATTCCCCAGGATCGCACCCCGGTGCATATGGAAACTGGCGCGACCTGGCTCAAGGCGAATCGCTTCGCTGGCATCGGCAATCGCGAGGTCAAAACTGCTGATTGAAAAAAGACATCGCGCGCGCAGGTCCAGTGTCTCGGCATTTTCTGGTTTCAGCCGAAGTGCGTTGCTGAAATCTGAGATGGCGTCGGTCCAACGATTTCTGTTGGCCCACGCTGTTCCCCGGTGGACATAAGCATTGAAGTCATCGGGTGTGAGCTCAAGAACCTTATCAAAGTCTGCAATCGCCTGAAGGTTATCGCCTTTGAACTGAAAGGAACGACCACGGCAGTAGTAGATCGATGCCTTGGTCGGATCAAGTCGAATTGCCTCGTTACAGTCGCGAATCGCCAGATCCCACTCGCTTCGGCTGTGATGAATCAGGCTACGGTTGTAGTAAGGTTTCGGATCATTGGGGTTGAGGCGAATCGATTCGACAAAGTCAGCGAACGCCAGTTCTGTTTTTTTCTGTTCAATGTAGACACAGCCCCGGTTGCCGTAACTGCTGGCATCGGTTGGATTGAGTCGGATCGCTTCGTCAAAGTCAGCCAGGGCCAGAGTAAGGTTTCCCTCTGACATCCGAATACAACCTCGTTCCGAATAGGATGGGGCGTAAGACGGATCAAGCCGGATGGCTTCGTCGCAATCGGCCAATCCCTTATCCAGTTCCTTTGTCTCGCCCCAGATCAATGCTCGGTGGAGATACGCGTTTCGAAATTTGGGGTCGAGCCTGATCGCTTCGTTAACGTCGGCTAGTGCGTAATCAATCCGTTTCAGTTCTTTCCAAGCGGTTCCGCGAAGGAGATAGCTACCTGCGGAATCGGGGTCAACGCAAATGGCGGTTTCAAAATCTGCTATCGCTCTATCAAAATCTCGTCTGATCGTCCACGCGTATCCACGCAGCAAGTAGGGTCTTGGTGATTCAGGAGCAAGCCGGACCATTTCATCATAGATGGCGATCGCCTCGCCGACATCCTCCACGGGCATCGATTCGAACTTGGGCGAAATCAATTCTGTAGCGACAGCCAAATAACACGCCACCGTGACCGCGAATGTCCAAATTGTCTGTAAAAAATCGGGATTCATCACTGGTCCTTCAGCATCCTTGCCTCGGGCGTTCATCCGCCAAGGTATCCGGTATCATATTTTCAGTATCATGTCGATACAGTTCGACTGGCTGCAAAGAATCTTCGCCGCGCGAAAAAGCAAATGTGACCACAAAAGAGAATCCGTATCATTAACAGCGTCATAGCGGACTGTCGGAATGAAATCCGTTACAATCACGATCTGGTCCGAAAATAGATCGCGTAATTTAGGATGAATATGACTTTCGCCTCTTTGGCCGAATTCCTCGCTGTGCTGCAAGACAACGGTGAACTCGTCCGAATCACGGTCCCGGTCGATTCGGCCCTGGAAATGGCTGCGATCACCGATCGAGTTGCAAAATCGTCTACCGATGGTGGGCCAGCACTCCTGTTTGAAAATGTGAAAAACAGCAAGATCCCTGTAGTGACGAATCTATTGGGAAGTCGACGTCGGCTTTGTCTGTGTCTTGGCGTATCAGGTTTAGATGACGTCGGTGCTGAACTCGATCGGCGCTGGCTCACGGAACAACCTGGGGGTTGGCTTGATGCGTTAAAACTGGTTCCCGGTTGGGGTGGACTGAGCAAGTGGTCGCCCAAGCTGGTTAAGTCTGCTAATTGTCAGCAGGTCGTTCGACTCGGCCGAGACGTCAATCTGTGGGATCTGCCCGTTCCCAGGTGCTGGCCGGGCGAGTCTGATCCAGTCATCACATCCGGACAAATCGTGACCTGTCATCCGACGACGGGTAAGTCCGCCATATTCAATTCGCCACTGGTGGTTACTGCTCAAAGCGAATTGGCGATTTACGACGGAAACCACGATCAACGTGATTTGATCAACGCGGCGATTGAGTCGCAGCAGAATCTACCGGTGGCAATCGTTCTCGGCGGTGATCCCGTTGTCACACTTGCGGCGTCTCTGCCGGGGATGAGTGACCCACGTTTGTTTGCAGGACTTTTACGCGGGAGCAGTCTGGAACAGGTTCGCTGCCGTTCGAATGAGCTTGAGGTACCGGCAGCCGCCGAAATTATCATCGAAGGCTATCTTGACGCGGCGAATCCCCGGTCATCGAAATCACTTTCCGTCGCAAGAGGAAACGGTCGTTACGTACAGCGGGAATTGCCCATCATTCAGGTGACCGCCATCACTCATCGAGCCAACCCGGTTTTTCCGGCAATCGTCGTGTCGTCAACTCCGCCGGGGGAGGAATCCTGGATTGCGTTGGCAACGGAACGCATGACGCTTCCGCTGCTGAAACAGCTTCTGCCAGAAATCGTCGATATCCATCAGCCATTTTCCGGGGCAGGCCGAAACCTGTTGTTCGTCAGCATCCTAAAATCGATCGAGCATCAGGCACGGCGAGTTCTTCACGCGATCTGGGGCATGGAGCATTTGGGTCAAACGAAAACAGTCGTCGTTGTCGACGCGGATGTTGATGTGAAACGCGAGGATCACGTCTGGTTTACCGTGGGAAACAATGCTTGCCCGAGTCGAGATTTTCTCTTCTCTGATGGTCTTGCCAGGGATGATGACTACACTCCTATATCGCCCACTTTGAGCAGCCGCGTCGGCATTGATGCAACAAGGAAAAAAAGCCGCGAATCGTTCGCTATCTGGCCTGACACTTTGGAAATGTCACAAGAGATTGTCGAGCAGGTTGCAGCACGTTGGTCAGAATATGGCCTGAATCGGTGAACGTAGTCGTATCGAGCCAAACGCGGCTTCCGATATCAAACCCAATAATAGAACGAATCATACTGATTCTTGAAAAAGTAAAACATGTCCGCGACCGTCGATAAATCAGAAGCTCGTGTCCGCCAGATGTTTGGTGAGATTTCGGGACGCTACGACCTGATGAATCATGTTCTATCCGGGGGCGTCGACTATTACTGGCGCTGGCGTACGATCCGTTTGGTCGCGCCAAATGGAACGACACCCATTCTAGATGTCTGTACTGGAACCGGTGACCTCGCTTTGGCCTATTGGAAAGCAGGAAAAGGAAAAATTCCGGTGATGGCGACCGATTTCACCCCGGAAATGTTGCGACTGGCGGAAGGGAAACGAGATAAGCAGTGGGGCAAGCAGATTGCCGAGGGAGCGGCACCACTCACGTTTCTCGAGGCCGATACTCAACACCTTCCTTTTGAAAACGACCGATTTCAGATTGTTTCTGTAGCGTTCGGCTTGAGAAATGTCACGAACACAGAACTGGGACTGAACGAGATGATCCGCGTCTGCCAGCCTGGTGGGCGTGTCGCAGTTCTGGAATTCTCGATGCCAACAAATCCTTTGTTCAACGTGATCTATCGAAATTATTTTAAGTATGTGCTTCCGCGCATTGGCCAGCTTTTCGCTAAAAATAAGCAATCGGCATATAATTACTTGCCAGCGTCAGTCTCTGAGTTTCCCTATGGCAAGGCGCTCGCCGACAAGATGGAAGCGTGTGGACTGACAAATGTGACATGGACGCCGCTGACATTCGGCATCGCAACCTTGTATCTTGGGCAAAAGCCGTAACGTCGTTGCAGGGGTTTCACCCCGTGCAAAAAATCACGTGCGGTATAAAATCACGTGCGGTATGAAATCACGTGCGGTATGAAATCACGTGCGGTATGAAAGCCCACGCAACAAACACTGGCCCTCCTCATGACCGATCGGCCAAGAATCCCAACGAATCTGATCACCGGCTTTCTCGGCGTAGGAAAGACCAGTGCCATCCGGCATTTGATCGCCCAGAAACCGGCCGGCGAGCGATGGGCCGTCTTAGTGAACGAGTTCGGCGAAGTCGGCATCGACGGCGCGATTATCGAGTCTGCCGGCACGGACAGCGTCGCCGTCAGCGAAATTGCCGGGGGGTGCTTTTGCTGTTCGGCTGATGCACCCATCGAATTCTCGCTGATGGAATTGATCCGTCAGACAAGTCCCCAACGAGTACTGATCGAACCAACAGGACTGGGCCATCCCGCAAAGGTGCTCGATACCTTGCGCGGCCCGTGGTTCCGCAGTGTCATTGATTTACACGCGACGATTTGCCTGGCCGATGCCGCCGATTTCGATAACCCCAAAGTGACGAGCGTCGAGGTGTTCCAGGATCAACTTCACATGGCTGATATCGTGGCTGTGAATAAGCTTGATCGAACCGACCCCGTTCGCCTGGAAGTTTTTCTACAGTATCTTCGTGAGATGTTCCCGCCGAAGTCACAGATTCTGACAACGACTCAGGGACGGCTGGATCTAACGCTGCTCGATGCAGATATTTCTCCCGAACGAGTTCCTTTGTTCCCTGATGCACACCGCATCGAATCGACGGGACAATCGACGCCTCAGCTGACTTCGTCGAAAAATAACATTTCGTTTCTCTTGCCGCGTCATCCTGTGCGGAAGGAAAGTCGCCAGGGAGACCGCGCCGCTTGTGGCTGGTTGTTTTCGCCTATCGACAGCTTTCGCCGCGTTGACTTGTTCGAACTGTTCAACGGAAGTTTCGACGTGCATCGGTTAAAAGGGGTCTTCAACGTCGGAAACGAATGGCTGTTGTTCAATCGCGTCGGGGGTGAATTGACATGCGAGTCAATCCCCTACCGCCGCGACAGTCGCCTGGAAGTGATTCTCGACCAGTCGAGTTTTGACTGGAACGAGTTCGAGCGATTGCTGCTGAACTGTTTGCGAACGGCTTAGTCCTCTATGCGCCACGTCATCGGAGCCTTCTCCGCCGCCGACGTTTAACCCGCAGCCATCGGCGCAGGCGAATCGGCGTTCAGCCGATTTCTTCAGGCGTAGCCCCAGCTCCGACTTTTCGCAATGCCCCAACGAGAAATGACGCTTCGGCTGACGGCAATTCTACCGCACCGTTCCTGCTTCTCTGCGAGGCGCGGTTAAACCCATTTTCCGCACCCTGGCGCGCGACTCAAAATCGCGTTGATGAACGCGTTCTGAATTGCGGAGAGACTGACTTCATGTCGGAGGTCGAGGTAGTAGTCGACTCAAGATCTGGGCTGGGGATGGG
>CAIOKO010000119.1 GCA_903858935.1 uncultured Schlesneria sp.
CTACGAAATTGCAAAACGCATGAACCTGGTTGACGTTGGCCGACTTGGCCAACATCAGCACCTGAAAAACACTACAAAAAAGGGAAGTTGGTCAACTATGCCAACTTTGCCAACTTTTTTTGTGAGGTTCGGCGGGGACGTCAGGATTGGAATTGGTGGGCCTCGAAGACTCGACGGCACCCTACACTTGACTGGTGACGTCATACGGGTTCCAAAGTTGCGCAACTGGCGTCTTCCGAGATCGGCGGCGAGAAGCCGCCGCTACCGGTCTTGCACCATTGTTGCGCAAGATCTCCGCCTTTGAAATGTTGAAAAAGCCCTGTATTCCGTCAGTGTCGCGCAAAAGATCCCAATGTGGCGCAAAGGTTTTCAAACCGTTTCATCCAGGAACGATTTCACCGCGGATGACTCCGATGAGGCCGGATCAGAGGAAACGGGGACGAAGATTCCGGGGGTTTACTCCGCCCGGCTCGCCTGAGAAGAGAGGGAGTGTAAGACCTTCGGTCGGGCTTGTGCGGGGTCAGGAGACCCGTCGCACAACAGAATCCAACGTATCGGCCAAATTTTCGGTCGTTACGAGTTTCTCGCGGACGATTTCCTGATGCCTTCAGATCAGGTAAACTCCCGTCACTTGCTCCCGTAGCTCAGCTGGATAGAGCGACGGTTTCCTAAGCCGTACCCGCCAATTCTTGGCAACCCCGTAAAACGCCGAAAAAGTCTATTTTTATTGGGCTTTCGACATTCTGCGAGAGAACAGAAAACGTTCCGCAACGTCTCGAAACGATCCCTCGCGGTAGTAAATACTACCGCTGATTTTCTCCACTGCCCGTTCTTGGAATCCTAAAGAGCTAACGCCCATCCTTGCAGGTCCCGAACTGAAGGAGTTAGGGTGGCTGTTCGTTTACGGATGAATGTTTCGTTGAATCGGCGAACAGCCGGGAAAAAGAAGGGCCAGACGATGAACGCAATTTTTGACAGGTTGATTTTGACGTGGGTTGCAACTGGGTTGTTGTTCGCATGTGCTGGTCCAGCGAGGGCCGAAATCATGACCAATGTCGACATATCCTCTCAAGCGAATTTTACGTGGGGAGGCGCGAGCGCCGTCCCTGGTGAAGCAACAGTGATTCGTTTACCGGGTGCCCCGATAGGTCCGACAACGCTGGGGGGGATTCCGTTCAACATCACATCGAACGTTGGCGGAAATCAGGCTTGGAATGGGGTCGTTGCTGCGGCTTCGCAAGGCGGACTCGGCAACGTGAGCGTTACGTTCAACACCAATGTCTACGGTGCGACCGATGTCTACACGCTCATCAATACGTTTGCGGGGCAGCCCGGACCGAATTCGTATGTCGCCTTGATCTTCACCGGCTCAGCTGGGGCTGTGTACGAAAAGGATTTGATCAGCAACGTGGACATTCGAGATTACAACAATGACGGATGGACAAACACAATCAATGGGACGACCACCACGAACGTTTTCAATGTCCCTGTGGACAACTGGGGTTTGCCCGGTCGGCTAGACATGCAGCACATCATTCTCCCAACTGCGTTTGAAACTCAAACCTTGCAACAGATCGAACTCGTTGACTCAGGCAGTTCAATTCTGTTCCAGCGAGCTGTCCTTGATGGCATCACGATAGGGAGCATTCCCCCATCTGCTGTCCCCGAACCGTCGACGTTCGCCCTATTGAGCCTGGGTGGAATCGGTTTGTTGATTATTGATTTACGACGACGTACGTCATTTAGTTCCGTTTCCCGTGCGTAATTACGCCTAGTTTGTCTGTTCTCGAACGGTGGAGAAAAGTAACGGATTTCTAATCTGTTTCGAAAAATTTGAAAGGGCGGTAGGTGGCCATCGAAGAAATATGATTTTCGATGGAATCATTCACTGCTGTGCGGTTGTGGCAATGCTACTCGTCCAAGAAAATAAGTGAACCGATCGCTGATTTGTTCCATGTATGGTGAGAGGGGAACGGTTCGTCGTTTAATCTCGCCGATTTCTAGCCGCTTGTAAAACTCGGTTGCAGGAATCGTAAAGTAGTTCTTGAAATCGATGCCTAACTCAGGAAGTCCGATCTCCTCCAAGTCGGCACTTATCGGTACCGTTTGCAAGAAGTGATACCTCTCATCTTTATTCTGAGAAACGCGTTGCCAAATGTTCGAATTGTTTATCCGAGTCGCCAAATCGGCTGCTGTCTTGACGCTACAGAACAAAATATCCTTTAGTTGCCTTTTCTCCAAAGGGCGATGGAAATCTTGTTCAAGATCACAGTCTTGAGAAAGAACGATCACATAATCGTGGATGTCCCTTTCGATTTCTAGGTTGGTGCCAGTGATCGATTCAATTTTCAAACGAAACTGAAAGACATTTGAAAATATCTCGCCTTGGCAAATAGGTGAGCCGAACGGCTCCGATCGTCGATAGACACTTACTTCCGTCAATCTATTCCTCCGGTGGCGGGAGAATTGGCGATTTTTGTGTCGCAACGATTTTCACGGTAAACGATTCCGGCTGTTGCGGCAGGGTGAGCGAGGGAACGCTAGCTACCTTTTGATGGAATTCGTAAATCCCAGTTAAGGATTCGATTGTCTCATTTAGAGCACCATTCGGAAGATATTGAATCACAATATGAGCTGCAAGTCGCAGCTTTTCCGACTCGCTAAGCTCAAATCCTGATTCAGTCGACGGAACACAGATGTTGAAAGATGCGTGCGAACCGTTAGGCCGACAGCAAATATCAAATGTGTACCAACCGTCGCCATCAATCTCACTGCTAAACGGGTTTGGGACGCATTGCCCCATGGAGCTTTTTTGTAATACACCATCGGAAAAAGTTTCCTGCAAGCCGGTGTAGGGAGTCAAGCTGATCGACGACATTCTTTACTTCCTTTTTCGAATCATTGAAAACATGAGTTTCAATTACGAACGCTTGCTCTTGGGTTGGTTGATGCGTTGCGAGTGCAAAGACGGCTTCAATCCAATTATCGCTTTCCTCTACTCGAAATTTGCATCGAGACAAATAGGCGTCATTCTTATTGGCAACGCCAAGTTGTGAAAAAATTCCGCCAACCCAAGGCTCGACTAGCTCTGCCCAGTCTACTCCTTCAAGCCCAACCTGGCTTCTCCTGATTGCGTTCTTGTACCGCAAACATGTGTGAGTGAAAAAACTTGGGGAATAAACGTCACTCGTCAGCTTCAGCGAATTCACAATCCTGGTCCTGAAGGTCTCCCATCGGTCATAATCGCGGCTCGTCAACGAAATCTCATCTTTCGACAACGCAAGGACTGACAGCTTGTTTTCTGTCGTGAATTGGTATGCCTTTTTGCCACCACCATGTCCTTCAACCAAATTGAAAACTGGTTGAGGTATCCCCATCGGGATTTTCATCGACATTGTGGTGTCAAAGAACGGAAACTCCGCACGCAACGATTCCTGGAGTTCAACAGGAGGAGACGAGTCAATCTTCAAAATAGGCGGAAAGCAAATCTGGCTTTTCACCTCTTCTAAGACGTTGACTTCGTAAACGACTCTGTTTCGTTCAGGAAAAATCATTCGACTTCCAAAATTTAGATTCCAAACCTCGAACTCTAGCTAAATCACGTGCGCCACACAATCACAATAGGATCAGAGTTGGGCGATACCGACGAAAATCACCGATCCGGGAATCCTCGCCCACCCAACGGTATGAGACCCTCCCGCTGACGAGCCGTGAATTATTTCACGTCCGCAGTCATTGTAAAGCCCCCCCGATGGTTGGCCTCAAACGGCTGACGGCAAACTTAACGTATCTGATGCTTCAATCGGCCGTCAGACAACGCAGGAGGATCGTCACTCAATCCGCGAGGCCACTGGCGGGGATCATTCCGACGCTCACCAATCTTTCTTAAAAACCATTCTTGGCGGCGTCATATCGCGAACGTCTTTTTCGTCTTCACTCATCTGTCGGGTTGATTGATTCGAATCTGATTCATCGTTAATTTGTCCTCGTGCCATTTCCTCACGTCGCTCGTTTGCGATGATGGCGATTGGATTCTGGAACGCGGTCATCTGTTCGACGTCGTGGTCCTCTTCATAATCGTAGCGTCGTCGTCTGTTCGAGTTCATATTCAGTTCTTTCAAAAAAGTGTTTTGGGACAGTGCCGCCCGACATTCGGAGCAAAGCATTTCCCGATGGGAACAGCATCTCGGATTTACCACGGCTGGGCCGGGTCCAAAGATTTCACGGTTGTAGTGGTACATTCACACGCCTCCGTCATTTGCTTACTCAAGCACGATTTCTTGTATTTTTGTTTGGACTGCAAGTGCCTCGGAAAGTCGTGCCTGTCGCAATTCCGCTTGTCTTCTCACGTAAGCATTCTCGGGTTGTACGGTCAGCCGTCCGTCGATGGCTTGTATTTCCTCCCGAAGTTTCAGGACGGTCTCTCGGATACGTCGCAACGCATCAGGGGCATCTGGGTTTGGGGGAGGTGAGTTCGAGTACTTCAAAAACATCGAAGAGGCTTCAAGGTTCTCTTGCTTAATTTCGTTAAACAGTTTTACCTGTTTGTCGTACTTAAACTGGAGAAACGCTCGCTGTAGCGTCAGTCGCGAAAACTCGTCCGCTGGCGGGTTGCTGTGACCGAATATTCCGTCCGAGACGGCACCGTTGCGGAAACAATACCGCCCTTTGATGGCGAGCATCTCGCAATTCATCCGTGCCTTAAATTCGTCAAAGGTCTCAACATTCATCATCTACTCCTGAAGAAAGGGGGGTTAGTTCATGCCTAGGTTTTGCATGGCGATAACAAAATTCTGGTCACAGTGAGGATCGGGCCGACTCAATAGCTTCATCTCGTCGTCATGTTCCTTCCGTTCAGCTTCCATCTGTTTCAAGTATTGTTGCAGCGGACTTAGGTTGCCCGCGTAATGAGTGTTCAAGTCCACGGCCCCAATACGGACCGGAGCGATGCCCGCACTTTCAACCGCAAGCGGCAATGTGATGCTCAACGCAGTCGCAAGGTCGGCATGTCCGTTTTCGTCGCGAGTCGCGGACAACCGATAGCCATAAGACTTCTCTTCAATCGTCAGCCGTCCAAGGTCGTCAATCAGTCGAGGCATGTCATAAAGTTCGATGCGACGGGACCGGAAGACGTCGAGCAATGTCGAAGCCATGCGGTTCAAGTTCGTTCCCGTGAACGTCATCTCGTTCATCGGCACGTCTTGTAAGGTCAACCGTTGTGCCATCAGTTCGGCTTGGAATGGATCGTATCCGCACGTCAAGAGGTTAAACCGTCGATGCATGTCGAGCACCGCACGTTCCACCGCCATCAGGTCAACCTTGCCCGTATCCTCGTTCGGTTGCCAACTCACGGCATGGGCGAGACGCAGTTGCAACGTCTCTCGATTACCGCCGATCACGACGAGAGCGGAATGGTCTTGCTTCACGCCAAGGTCCAGGCCACCAACATAGAACCAACCTGCTTGCCCGGCGTGCAGCGGTCTCAGCGATCGATTTATTGCGGCTTGGAGATCGGCTTCATCCAACGCGTCGCCGCACGAACTGGCCCAGATACCATGCCAAAGGCGTAAGAACCTCGCCCGACTGTTTCGGCGTTTCGCTTCGGCGATTTCCTTTTCGTCGAGCCACGGTGACGGTCGGTTGAAGATGTTTGCAATCCAACGGTCAGGACTGTCCATCGCGATCTGTCGCCATCTCTCTTGCCACGTTCCGGTAAACCCTGAGTTCGTCGCGATCACAGCCAGACCGTGCGGAACCTTAGCCGCGTTGTCCAAAAGATTTTCAGCGAACTCCTGTTTTTGCACGTGCGACAGTTCGTTCAGGATCAGAACGTCCGGCCTTGCACCGTGCGAGCCAGCCACGTCGGCAGCGAGGATCGAGCACTCAGAAAACGTCGCCTTGCATACGATCTTCCAGCTCAAGACCTCGATTCGACTTGCCAACCATTCGTTCAGTCGCAAGATGCCTTTGCAAATCAATCGCATCTCATCGGCTTGGTCTTGGTCGGCGGCTCCAATTTGTATCGTCAACGGTCGTTTCGAGAACGCGAGCAGCCAAAGAACGGCAATTGCCAAATCTGAATCCTTGGATGCGCCTTTCGTGGCTTCCCACCAATAACGACCGATGGGAGGTTTCTCCCCCTTCGACACGGCCACCAGTGCCGGGTTCAATTCGGCGAATCGGTCGCGTTGGAAGTCGGCCATGCAATTGCCGAATCGTTTAACTCCACGGCCAGAAGGGATGATCAACGCGGCTTGGAACGCTGCCGGATCGGTGGCGAATGCCTTGATATCAATTGCCATCGTTGGTTTCCTCGTTCGGGGTCGCGTCGAGAACCGACCACGCATCCTTGACGACATCGCGATTGAGAGCCAACGCTGACAACGCCTTGTCCCGCTCCGTTGATGCACGAGCGACTTCCCGACTGAACGTCAGTCGTTCCACGGGCTTCAACTTGTCCTCCTCCTTCGTCAACCATCTCAAAGCCAATGCACCGTGACGCTCCCACTTCATCGCGGTCTGGATGTTCGCTGCGTCCACGAGGTTGATCTCACCCTTCACGGCGATAACCGCCGATTCAAGTTCACGACGGAACAGGTTCATTCGGATTTCGATGTATTGGCATCCTGGCGGGAGTTTGCCCGCCTTCAGCCCGTGCCTCAGATTGTTCGCGTTGCCCAAGGGTGGACCGGAACGTCCGGGCTTCCCGCAGAACCGTTTCGGTTCGGGTTCGGGCTTAGCGGTATCGTTCTTAGGGAGTTCGGTCATAGGGGTTTCGCCGTTATTTCGGTGCGGTTCACTACCGCGAGTAGTATTCAATTGAGGTAAATACCAGTTTTATAATTAGAAAACACGATTTTTAATCGTTTACCTTAAACGTACGTCTTTCGTTTCGTCCGTCTCGAATGGCTGCGGGTGACGGGGGGACAGGCGAAAAGGAATAATCACATGTACTGTCCCTCAACTTCGCTCCAGAGGCTTCCCATAGCCTCGTCTTCTGTGGCATATGTGTTTTTCGAGTATCGTGGCGTATCGTTATTCGCAATCGACCAACGGTATAGAGATGCTCCGTCACGCTTGAAAACCGTAAGCGTTAAGCCATTCCAATGCCGCCAAAGGTTTCCTGACCTCTTCGACCTTTTCCAGTCGTCCGCTGATTTGAAAGCGGTTCGCGCAGCTTCTACGCATTGAATGCGTTCTACTTCAGGGTCTATGTTATTAGGCTCAATACGTTTTGGCATAAGTGGTGTTCCTTAATAATTTAATTAGTTAAACGATTTTCGGTGTAAGCCGACTCCATTGTTCTGCCGGACGTCCTGCTCCCTTTTGTTGGATCGTCGTCTTGGTGATTCGTCCAGACGTCAACAATTGTCCGAGTGCCTCGCGAATCTCGCTGGCTGGTGTATTCATGTGGTCGTGGAATTGCTTTGTCATCATCGGTCCGTTGCCGAGTAGCTGGAGTAGTTTGTCCGCGAGCGAGCTTCCCGACTTCTCTTTGAAGATCGCTCGCACGGATTCCTCGCTGTATTTCCAGACGGCCAACGCTGCCGCAACGTGGTCGCGACGAATGATGTTGGTTTCGTCCAAAAGGGCGTAGATCAATGACAACCGAAGGACAATACTTTCGCCACGAGCTAGCATCGCCCCTTGAAGCCCCGGTTTTGCCGTCCGCAGATTCGAATAGGCGTTTTTCCAGAGGGTCGTAGCGGCTTCGTCTCTCTTCAGTCGTTTTTGGTTCGCTGCCGTTCGTATAATGCGTTTCAATCGTGTAACGAACTTTCTCACGACCGCTTCGGGAATTGGCTCGCCATCAGGCAGCTCTTTCGCAGAGTCAACAAGAAACCAGAGAAATCGATTGGCGAAACCGTTTGCCATTTCAATCTCACCGAGTCGCTTTCTCAGCTCTTCCGGCGTGATATGGCCGGTGATACTGATATGGGCATTGTTAGCTGTGAGGGGGTTTCGCGTAAGAACCGCGAGGTTCCCACTGTCGTACGTCTCACGAAGTACTTGAGAGAGAATGTTCCCTTCGCGTCGCGTCTGCATCAAAATCTTCGAGAATTCCGGTTCCACGACATACAACCGCTTTTCGACTGACACCACGTCCCAGGCTCCGTTTTCGTCCTTCGTCCGCTGATCGCTTACCTTTTGGATCAGACCTTCCCCGCTCGATAGTCCACGAACACATTGTGCGTTCCAGAAGATCGCATCAATCATTTGCATTAAATGGTTTACAGGAACGAACGATGTCCCCTTTCGCCCCGATGATGTCGGTCCGACTAAAGCGGTATTGACTCGTGCAGGTTGTTCGTCACCACCCCAAATGTGTGGGCCGGGACCGATCAAAGTTCCAATTGCGGGGAGAAGGTGAGCAAGAATCCCAGCATCCGTCGCTTCGGTATATGGAGATACCGTCCGAATGAAGTCTCCGACGAAACCGTGATACGCTGCGTCGCTGAGCCTCGGGGGCGTTAAAGGAATTAAAGTTATCGAACTAATTCCCTGGTCGCCGATCGATACTACTGGGTTGGCCGAGTCAACCAATTCCCAGAACTCGCTCACTTCGTGGGTCATCAAAAAGTCATCAACGCCTTGTTTGCCGCCGTCGTCACTCGGCGGTAGATCGATATTGAAGACTTCGTTTGCTCCGGCGTCTATCAAAGCTTTAGTGAGACGGCGTGCCGCAGATTGAACGTTTCGACGTGTTTCGGGTTTCTCGTCGTAGTCGAAGACAATGTAGACGTCTCGACCGGTCCAGTTAATCTCGGCCAAATCATCAATCAGTTGGCCACCCTTTCCCCATCCATCAACCCCGCCGAGACCGATGGCTGCTATACCCAACTCAGACAACCTTAAAGCCTTTTTCTCACCTTCCGCAACGTAGATGGGGCTGGTGCCGTCGCGGAGTCCGAGCAAGCTGGCTTTCGGATAATATGCACGCAGCGGTGAGCCTTTGGGCTGAATGTATTTCATCGTCCTTCCGTCACGTACTAACGGAACGTGTGGCCGACGTCGGGCGAAGCCATTCATTTCACCGTCGAGGTTCCGGTATGGGAACACCAACGCGTCCCGTTCGGTTCGTAGTCCGTTATCCATGATGGTGCGGTCTGAGATGCCAGACTCGCGGAGTCGAGCGAGATCACAGTCAGAAACCGGCAGTTGTGATTGGATTGGTTTGGGCATGGTCGTTACTTATAGAACTCGATTACGTCAGTTGACTGACTCTTCCGTCGCGTACGTGGTGCCGGTGGCGATGGCGTTCGCAATGCCTCAAACGCAGCCAGAGCTTCAGCGGTGATTCGCCACTTCGGCCTGCCGATCCGATTACGGCTCACGTCGATTGCCTTCAACTCACCACGCTTGATCCAGCCAAGCACGGTGTGCTCTCCTACTGCGTATCGTTCTGTAAGGTCTTTAATTCCATAAGTCATATACGTTTGCTCCCGTTCGGAGACGTTCCGTTACGTCGCCAAGAGGAACGATACCGTTAAAGAATTAAAACAATTCCGGTCGCGAATTGATTTAACTTAACGACGTGTTCTTGAGAAAAGAAAAGACCGCGAAGCTAGTGCATCGCGGTCTCGTAAAAATTTTTTAATCTCGAACGACGCGTTAAACGTCACCGGATTCTTTTAACTTTTTGACCCGTTTCAGGAGTGTACTCAGCCACGCTTTTGCCGAGTTCTGATTTTCGCGATGTCGGCGACAATGCTTTTGGCGAAGGTAGTCGGCCTGTCCGGTCCACGATCGTTTCTCCAGACCGGACCAATACTCTTCTGCGATCTTTTTGTCCTGCTCTGCATTACTTTGGCGACCACGCTTTCGTGTCGTCGTGGCAGGTGTGTTAGGCGATTGCAAAATTGCAATCGCCTTTTCCATCCACGGCTCTCGCTCAATTTTGTTAAGCCCCTTCCACTCAGTCTTAGTCATTTGACCTGGAACTGACTCACAGACCGCGATGGCAATTTGCTCCTCTCTTCGGTCTAAATCATCGGGCGAAGGCGGACGCATCAGCCTGTCGTCGTCGATCAAAGAAAGCAAGACGGAGCTGAGATAATCGTAACTTGGAGACTCCACATTCAGATATTCACTTCGCGACATGAGCCACCTCACCTTTCGCCGATGGAAACAGCCACGTATGAACGTAATCGACGACGGTACGCAATCGGCAATCGTCGATGTGCTCACGATACACGTCGTCGATACTCCCGTCAGCGTGCCCCATGATCAGCCTTGCCGCCGGAAAATCTTGCGTTGCGTCGGCGATCGTGCGGAACGTGTGCCGAATCGCATAGAAGCCAAGACCAACCCGATTTAACTCGCGTGCCTTGAGTAACTTTCTGAATTCCAAACCCACTGCGTCGACTGGAGTGTGCTTTGGGCCTTGTTCGGTGTGTTCCCTCACGATCGTACGAACCCAACGCTTGCCATACTTCGTAATGAAAACAAGATTCGCGTCGATGTCGCCTTTTGGCTTGGGTCGCTCGGCAATAGCGGTCTTCAATGCCTCTATCGTTTCCGGCCAAAGTGGGCATCGTCGAGCTACACCCGTCTTCGGACGAGGGAACGTAATCCATCCCTTTTCAAGGTCAATTGCATCGATCGGTAGTGACGCACAATCGGTTTGCCCGAACCCACAATTGATGCCGAGTAGGATCATCGCTTTGAGTTGTCCATCCGCAGCGGAAATAAGCGTACGCAACGGATCGGCCTCAAACATTCGCTTGCCATTCGCTGCCCGATTCTTGCGAACCTCGGACTTGTCTGGCTTTTTGAACTCGGTTCCGTAGCGGACGGGTTTGTCAATCAGTTCATTGTCGAAGCCATATTTGAAAACTGTTCGGACCTTTTGGATCTCATTGCCAAGGCGAACAGGACCGTATTGTTTCCCGAGTTCAGTACCAAGGGCTTCGAAGTCAGACGGTCGCAGATCGCTGACAAGCCTGTTCGATCCGAACTTCGCAACCAGCCGATCTGTCGTGGCCCGATATTCGTCGAACATCCTCGGCGACATTTTCCGACCCGCCTCCAATCGGCGGAGCATGGACGTTAAAAATTGATTGCAAAGCGCCATGATTGTCAGCCCTTCCGCCTCTTGCGTCAATTTTCCTTTTACGAGTTTGACGCGAGGCTTGCGTCCAGCGTACAGGTCGTCCCGTTGGGCTTGGTACAACGCGAGTGCCTCTTGCCAACCATCGCCTGGCAATCGCTCCATTTTACCGTTGACAACTTTTCCCCACCTGCCAAAGTAGTAGAGCTTTCCCGCGATTTTTTTCTGCCACGTTCCGCTGGGGTGGGGGCCAAGGGGAAAATCCGGGTACGGTTTCGGCGGCTTGACGGTGGACGATTTCCCAGAGCGATTCGTTCGAGTAGACTTAGCCATGACATCACCTTTCGGTAAGAGGATTGGTGGTGTCGCACCCGCTGGCTGCAATCCGGCGGGTGCAACTTTGCGGGCCGTTTTGCCCGCTCGGGTAGTATACTCGGTAGTAGTATGAAAATAAACCGGTTTTTTAGATTTCCTTAAATCGTTCCATAATAAGACTTTGCTCCCGTAGCTCAGCTGGATAGAGCGACGGTTTCCTAAACCGTAGGTCGTTGGTTCAAATCCAATCGGGGGTATTTTTCATTCACATACTGTAAGACTCAACAGAATTCAGCTGGACTCTGAATTCTGCGTGCAGCCACGTAATCACGGGTCAGTAGTTTGCATCAACGAGTCGTGTTGATGCCCGCGTTTCTGATTCGACTACACCCGTCTGGAAAGGCAGGTGCCGGGTAGATGCCAAAGCTCCTTGGGCCAGGTGCGGCAAACGGTGTCGAGATTAAATTCGGTGGTGTGATTGTCGGTCGAGAGCGGGGATGTGACATTGTCCTTCGTTCGAAAAACGTGTCGCGTAATCACGCCCGGATAACAGTTCGTGATCAGATTCCGCGAGTTGAGGATCTGGGGAGTTCCAATGGGACAAAAGTAAATGGTGTCCTGATTAAAGGGGTTGCCGATCTCCAGGTGGGTGATCTAATTACCTTTGGAGACATGACATTACAGCTCGTCGACGAACTGCCGCCTGCCATTCAATCGAGTCCGACGACGCCTACCCCCCCTGCTTTCCCGGTCATTCCTGATCAGACGAAGGTCAACGCCACCACATTGACGTCGGATTTCCGTCGGACATCTCTAATAAATCGGGACGAACGGCCTCTGATGCCGAATGATCCGAAACCGCTACCCCGAGGCGAAATTGATAGTTCTGCCAAAACGCACGTTATGCGGCCGAGGCGAAGTAATTTTGCCCTTAAAGCGTGTGCGGTACTTCTCGCGTTGAATCTTCTATTCGGCTTTTTTGCAGGTCGGGTCGCTCAGCGAATGGGGGCGATCAAACTGCCAGGAGAATTATCCTCGCGAGAAAATGTCGTTGCGCCGTTCCCGAGTCGGGCGTTAACATCAACAACCCTCGATCAGCCAACAACTTCAGACAAGCCGCAGTCGACGGGGTTAGCCGATCAGCCTGGCCAAGGTCATGAAACGATTTCGAAATCAACAGAAATCGGATCAGGCATCGTCAACCAGGAGGTTGCTGAAGCTTCGATTTTGGACCGGGCAGCAGGTGACGATGCAACAGCCTCATCAAGCACAATGTCGACCGCCGACAGTGCGAAAGCGATCAGGTTGTTGAGAGAAGTTGAGCGTGCCGGGGTGGATCTGGGCGACACGGAAGCTGTACTGAAAATCGCCAACCAGAAGCTGGGAATGACACCGGATCAGACTCGTCGTGTGGTGAAATTTGTGAAATTGCTGGCTGATCGCAAGGCTCTTATTGAAGGTGGCGGCCTGAACTTCAATCTCGATCCCAAGCCAAAAACCAAATCGACGACGCGAGATTCGATATCGGCTTCCGTGGCCGGTACGAACCCCACTTCGGCAAATCGTCCGCCGCAATCTGTCGGTTCACAGAATGCGACTGATCCGCGCGTCAGTCCCAAGCCACAGGAAGTGATTGGGAATCAGGGAGTCGTCGGTCAAACGGATGCAAATCATGGTCAGGCAGGTGAGGCAGAGACTGAATTAACCTCGCGCCCCTCATTCATCATGAGCGTGAATCGAGGAGCCGGTTATTACATTAATATCTGGGGATTGCTTCTGATACTGGGATTGGCATTTGCCTGGCAGCAGAGTGTCTACTGGATGGGAGCCGATTGCCATCAGTCAGGAATGGAAAACGAAATCTGGCCGCTGGTCGCCTGTGTTGCCGGGCCGGTGGGAACATTGTTGGCACTTTGTTGTCCGGACCTTGGGTTAGGAATATTGTTGAATTGCGCATGTCTGGCAACGCCATTTCTGGGATACGTTGTTTATCGGGACGAGAGGGTTCCTCGGGAAAATCGGGTGCTGCAGTTTCTCAGCTGGTTTGATTCAGGAAGCCAGGACCAGACAAATCAAACTCGAGATCAGGAGGAATTGAGCAATCTGGCAGAGCTTGGTATCGATCGAAAGTTGCAGGGCGAGTTGCGAGATATCCTCGCTCAACCTCAAGGCATATTGCTCGTTTGCGGTCCCATCGGTTCTGGCAAATCAACGACATTGCGCTGTGCCATCGCCGAACTCGATCCTCATGCTGTCAAAATCATCACCATCGAAGATCCAGTCGAATACCGGATTTTCGGTGTAAGCCAGATCGAGATCGATTCAACCGGTGGGCAAAGCTATTCCAGAGCATTACAACGAGTGTTGCGCAAAGACCCTGAAGTCCTGATGATCGGAGAAATTCGAGACGGCGAGACTGCCGTCGCTGTCTGCCAGGCCGCGACGAGTGAGCACATGATCCTGTCGACGGTACCTGCGAACGACACACGGGCTGCCATACAATGTCTTGTTGATCTGGGAGTAGACTGTGACTTACTGGCCGATGGGCTGACGGCCGTTCTGGGACAGCGAATGATTCGACGTCTCTGTGCCAATTGCAAACAACAATATACTCCGGATGCCGAGTTGCTCAGGCGTTACCGCATTCCTACGGACCACGAATCGACCTTTTATCGTCCACCAGGACGCGATGGGAAGTGCGAGGCCTGCGGTGGAACCGGTTATCGCGGACAGATTGGAATATTTGAACTGTTGAGGATCGATGATTCGGTGCGGACGCTTGTTCGTGAACGAGGGTCACCGAACCAGATTCGATCGGCTGCTCGCCGGCGCGGAATGACAACTCTGCGTGAAAACGGGTTCCGACTGGTGATTCGAGGAGTAACATCACTCGAAGAAGTTGAGGAAGCGACTCGACATTAAGACTTATTGCACGTTAAGGCAGTATGATCGCATAGCCTTGTTACCACAGATACACGATGTGAAGAACGGATCTTGATTCGCAGGATATTTCACAAAGACGGGATGATTTTATGCTGAGAGTTTGGCCACCCAAACCCGCGGAAGAGGACTCCGCAGGGAGTCTTTCGGATGTGGAAACGTCAATCCAACTTCCAGAATGTGCGAGTCTTCCCCGGCAGGCGATGCATCTGAAAGCTCAATCCGGGGGGTGGTTGGTTATCGTCGATTCGGCCGTTGAGACCGGCAAGATCGAGTTCTTCATTCCGCAGAATCGAAATGAACCCGCCAGAATTGTTTGCGATACCCGGGCGGAGTCAAAGAAATTTCCGTTTGAACGGCTGTTTTCGCAAGGCTTTTACGCCGAGGCTGCATTAGCTGCCGAAGAGAAATTGCAGGAAGTCCGCGATTCTGTTGCGTCCCCGGATCGTGATTCAACAAGAGGTACAAACCAGGATCTCGCTGGCGCCCAGAGCCACCTGCTTGTCGAAACGCTACAGCAGATTGTGGCCGCCAACCTCAGAAATGCGAACTTTGAACGCCTGGAGACGGCCGCAATCGAAGCTCTTGCAATCTGTCAACAGGCGCCGTCAGAGTATGCCGAGACGTTTGTCCGTATCCTCCACGATCGGGCCTATGGTCGGTATCTCTACCGGTGTCGCGATGAAGAATCGGCGATCGAGGTTCGTCGTGAGCTGGCCAGTGCGCGGCAAAGTGCAGAACAGCTTCTGGGACGCGAACATTCAGAAACAGCCAGGGTCATGACGACTCAAGCTCGGTTGTTGATTTCGGATTTCTCGTATCCTGACGCGGAAGACTTGCTGGCAGAGGCGATCAAGATTCGTGCAGGATTGCTCGGTTCCGAGCATGTTGACATCGCAGAATCGTTGCTGGAACTGGCAAGGCTTAACGCTTATCGCGAGGACCACGATGAAGCTGATGAAGGATTTCAAAAAGCCATTGCGATTCGAGAGGCACACTATGGCCTGTATCACCCCGAAGTGGCCGAAGCCCTGTTTCACTATACGGATTTTCTCATTTATAACCGACGGAATAGTGCTAAAGCGGGGCCCCTGTTAAGGCGAGCTCTATCGATCTGGGACGAGACAATTGGACTGGAACGTTCGCCTGCTGCGCGTGATTCTGAATTCATTCGCAAAGTGCTTTCCGCCGATGCAGACGCTGAAACCGAATCGGCAGAGTGAAAGGGAACCATGCTTTCAACCATTTTTCTGATTGGCGTTTTCCTGCTGGCATTCCGCTGGTTCGCACCGATGACCGCCGTCACAACAGCCGCCGCGATTCCCTGCATCATGATTGCGGGACTATTTGCCATGAATTTCTTCGAGCCTGCCGCGCTGACAATCGTTCGTTCACGAATTCTTTCCTCGCTGTTGTCGTCCGACGCGGATTTTATTTGTTTCGTCGCGATCTTCCTGGGATGCCTGGCGTCGTTATTAAAAGTTGTCGCGTCGCTGCCCGATCCACCAACTCTTCCAGACCCTTTTGAATTCCGTCTCTCGTTATTTTTGACAATCACGGCGAGTTTCTTGCTGATGTCGATCGTCCTGACCGCTTGTGACACCTCACCCCGACTGCAGAAGGTGTTGGGTCTGCGACCTCATTCGGGTGCATTGTTTGGACTGTTCTCGCCAGACACGATCTGGCTGAATTTTGTCGCGATCGTGGCAGACGGAGCACTCTTTCGTTCGGGCTACGCTCCGGCCAGTACAATTCCAGAAGACTCGTCATCCGCACCAAAGTCAACAGGACGCCAGGTGCGTTTGTTGCGAAGCCGTTTTATCGAAGCTCAAGCTCCTGTTGTTACCGAAATGAGCGATGCCGAGAACGCGAATACTCGGACAAGTCAACAGGAGCCATCGGGTTCAGCGGGCAAGGAATCGCAAATCGAAACAAAACTCGAACCAGTCGATCATTTAACGGGTTCGCATCCCTCTGGTGAATCGCAGCCATAAATCACGCGAAATGGAGACTCATGGACAGTCATTCTCAACAATCGGATGTCGCAATCGAAAATAAGCGTATCCCCTGGATCTTGTACGGTACCGCATGGAAAGAGGCACAAACAGAGCGTCTGGTCGAACTCGCCCTGCAGCAGGGGTTTCGTGGGATTGATACCGCTAATCAGCGAAAACATTATCACGAAGCGGCAGTCGGACGGGCTTTGACAAAGGTCATTAACAGCGGACTTGTTACACGAGATGAACTGTTTCTGCAGACGAAATTTACATTCCTGCATGGTCAGGATCATCGACTGCCGTATGACCCTGCAGCGAGAATTGCAATTCAGGTTCAGCAATCGTTTGCCAGTTCACTGGAACACCTCTTTACGGAGATCATCGATTCGTACGTGCTGCACGGACCTTCGCGAGGAACGGGACTCGGTCCTGATGATTGGGAAGCATGGCAGGCAATGGAGGAAATCCATGATAGCGGTCGAGTGCGAATGCTTGGGGTCAGTAACGTCAACATTGATCAGCTTCGGTTGCTGTATCAGAAATCTCGCATCCAACCTCACTTCGTTCAAAACCGATGTTATGCAGTTCGGGGCTGGGATCGTCATGTTCGCGAATTCTGCAAAGACAATGGAATTGTCTACCAGGGTTTTTCATTGTTGACGGCAAACCGAGATTTGCTGGCCAGTGCGGAAATGGCGAAGATCGCCAAACATTACGGTCGAACGGCCAGTCAAATTGCATTTCGTTTTTCGCTGGACATTGGCATGTTACCGCTGACAGGGACCACAAACGCGGACCACATGCGCGACGATCTGGAAATCGAAAATTTTCGTTTGGAGCCGGATCATGTGAGACTGATTGAACATCTCGCAGTGATCTGATCAGAATCATTGGAAATGAAATGCGTGAATTGTACCTGGTAAGAAAGGATCGCACATGAATCTGGCGTTGCAAACGATTCTGCACTGGGTGTTGATCTACAATTTTTACATCGCTCCGTCGATTGAAGGAGCGTATTTGACGGTCTGGAAAGTTGTTTTTGATGCGGGTCAGGATGCGAGAGATAAAGGGCGCTATGACGAGGCGGCGTACCTGTATGAGGTCGCCGGGAAACTTGCGGTGGCGATAGGAGACAAGGGTGAGCGAGAGGCCAGCAGCCTGAATGGACTTGCATGGATCTACAATCTTCAAAATCGAAATAACGAGGGGGTTGAACTGGCTAAACGAGCTTTGGCATTGGACGAACGACGCGGCGGAGCGTTCAACAGCGCGGTGAGTCGAGACCTCAATACCCTGGCTTCGATCTATCAGAATCAGGGGAAATACGCAGCGGCCGAACCGATTTACCGGCGCATCATTCTGATCAAAGAGTCGGGCGGAGAATCCGAGACCGCGAACTTTGCTGCAATTCTGACAAACTTGATGGTCGTATATCGTTCTCAGAGCAAATTTGCCGAAGCTGAGACCGTTGGCAAGCGAGCGATTGCCGTCTACGAAAAGGGGGCGGGATCAAAACCTCTTGATCTGGCAAACACCTTGAATAACCTGGCTAATGTTTATTTTTCCCAAGGTAAGTACGTGGAAGCGATGCCTCTTTATGAGCGATCACTTTCCATCCGAGAAAAGACCTTGGGGGCAGAACATCCTGGGGTCGCCCTTGCCCTGAATAACATCGCTAATGTCCGTCTGAATCAAGGGAATTACGAAGAAGCACTTCCCAATTACGAACGTGCCCTCGCCATTCGTGAGAAAGCCTTGGGGCCAAACCATATCGAAGTGGCCTCGTCACTGAACGGGCTGGGAAATGTTTTACTTTCCCAAGGCCGCTTCAGCGATGCCGCGCCCCTGTATCAGCGAGCGTTGACGATTTTCGAGAACGCAAAGAGTGCGGATCAGTCGTCGCAGGCAATGGTTCTGGGGAATTTATCTCGCGTCTCACTTGGACTGAAACAGTATGCCGAAGCCGAGTTCTATGAACGACGTGCCATGCGAATTCGTGAAAAAGAGGCTGCAGATGCTTCGCTCGTTGCCGTCTGCCTCGATGCGCTGGCTGAGATCCATTATGCGCAAGGGCTTCGTTCAAAGGGGGACATTGCGTTCCTGCGCGCACGAAAAATTCATCGTCAAGTCGTCAGGACGGGTAACATGCGATCTGCAGATCCGATCTATGAACGCGCACACGAGTATTTCAAGAAGGGGCATTTCCAAGAGGCGGCGACCATGTATCGCCGGGCGTGGAACTTGTTTGAAATCGGGATGGGACCTGATGATCCCCGTGTGGCTCAAGCTATCGAGAGTTACGCTTTGTCGCTGAAGCAACTTGATCGGCATCTTGCGGCCGACGGGTTCGCGGAACAGGCAAAGAAGTTGCGAGAACGACAACAACCGAAACCCCCTCAGCAGGATTCGGTTGTCGACGAGGGGGCGGTAAAATAGCAATCCGATTTAGGAATGCGTTAACCGCTGGAATATCCGAATCCGCGAGAATGGGTTTCGACGACTGGTCGCCTGAGAAATCTCAACCGGCGGCTATTTTTTCAACTCAAAACGTTCTATTTCATTTTCACCGGGGCTGACGGTCGCCGTGAGCTTCGAGACATCCGGCTTTCCGTAAAGACCGCCAAGCCGGTCCTTACCGAATATCGTCTCACCGTCGTCTTGCCTCTCTTCGGGCCAGTTGACTGTGACGATGTAGTCTCCAGCTGCAGCACCATCATCCGATTTAAACGTCGTCAGAGCGTACGCTCCCTCGTCGTCGACCGTCGCATACGCCGGAGGGTACGCGCCCTTGTCGACGGGATGAAAATGAATGGTCGCCCCGCTTGCGGGTTGGCCATTAAAATAGACCTCGCCACGAACAGGGTAGACTTTGACAGTACGCTTACCGCACCCGACTGAAAACAAACAGACAAAAGCGAGGATGGCCTGAGCCACCAGAAAGCGTCTGGCCAACCTCGTATTTAATCCATTTCGAACAGGGTTCAAAGTCATGCGTTCGCGGGTTTTCGTATGGTCTTGTTTAAGGAACATCGACGACTTCGCCCGCGCCTTTCGTCACCAATTTCACGAGAATATTAATGTCAATATTCTGTGCGATGAAACCGACATGTCCATCGGCGTAAGCGACGTTGGCACCACCGACATGGAAACTGAAGATGTCACCTTGCTGATTGTTGCAGTTGACGACGCAAGGACCACTACCGAAAGAACCCTTTCCATCGGGCTGGCTTCCCGTGACCGTGATCCGATTATCTGCGTCTGCCCAGATCGAACCGGTTTGAATGGCGGTGGAATCGGTTACATAACCAGTGTAATACTGCCGGGCTTTACCGCATCGTTCCGAATAGAGGGTGGTGTTACTTGTTCCGTCGGTGATTTCACCGATCGGTGTTTTTCCGTTCTGTCGGGTCGCGCCTTTGCTACCCCCCGAAGGGACAAACAAGTTCTGAGCTGCGACGAGCGGGTTCGAAAAACCGTTTTCGGCGCCTAAGGCGTCCTTGGTGGTCTTGACCTGACCGATACCAGCATAATCCCCGGACCAGCCGGTTGGCGTACAAGGGGTCGTGGCGTAGAGACTAGCACCAAGGATATTCGTTTTCGTGGACCCGGTTTGCGGCGGTGCATAAGAAGCATTCTTGTTCGCCGGTGAAATAAAATTTGCTGAATTGGCTGGGTAGGTCACCACATACGGCCCGGGAGTCGACGGGCAGATCATTAATGGGAAACTGAGCAACAGGGCGTTGGCGTTCGATGGATCGGACCAATCCTTATTAAAGCAGTAGATGGAATTAACATTCCCCTGATCAACGAAGGGGAGCAGCGGAACCATGCCACCACCTCGACCTTGTGTTCCACCTAACGATCCAGGAGTCGGAAGATCCGGGCCGGCTGGATCATAAGGAATGTAAGGGATCTGACTGTTGTTCTTTGTGATCGCGTTATAAGGGAACCCGCCGTAGGTCGATTCGAAATTCAGTGCGGCCAACGCCAACTGTTTCAGGTTGTTCTTACATTGAGTCCGTCGAGCCGCTTCGCGAGCCTGCTGGACTGCGGGCAGCAGCAATGCAATCAGCACTGCGATAATCGCGATGACGACGAGCAATTCGATGAGGGTAAATCCTCTTCGAGGACGATCACTTGAAATCGGGGAATGACGTTTAACAATCACTGAAATTTCCTCTTACTTTTCTTCGTCTGTGAACCGGGGAATCGTGAAAATGAACGGCCGAAAACAGGGTTTCTAAAACCCGTTCACGTTGAGCCGAAAATCCTGATGATCCATTTTTGAAGCGGAATGCTACGTCGATTTTGTGAAAAAACGATGAAGGAATCGTTAATATTCGAAGGCTTGTCTAAGTTCGTTTTAAGCTGAGGACCCGCTAAGTCATTGTCTGTTTTTGATGAAGCAAATCCCTGAGAACTAGACAACTGGCTAGGTCTACGATAGTTTTCATCAATTCTTCACACAGGAAGTCTTTTAGATTCGATCCGTTTCGTTTGCTTTGAGAACTGTTCGAGTGATGATCACCGATTGGAGAAATCTCATGAGAGTTTCTGCCTTGGGATGTTTGTTGTTTTCCCTGGTCTCATTGGGATGTGGAACTCGATCATCAGTTGCTGAAGAACCGAGTGTCTTCCGGCGTCCAGCACTTGCAGAGGTGAGCCAGGAGCTGCAGTTGCGCGGGGTTCATTTAGCGCGTATCGGCCAATTGCCGTCCGCGCTGCAGACCCTGCAGGAAGCGGTAAGAATTGCCCCGTTTTCAGCCGTCGCACGATACAATCTCGCGTGCATGTATGCCAAAAATGGGCAGCCTGAAGAGGGATTGTCGTCATTGAAACTCGCTGTTGAAATGGGCTTTCGCGACACTTCGATCATTTCGAAGGATCCTGATTTGAATTCGCTGCGGGAACTGCCTGAATTTGCCGAGATCGCCAGCGAAGCCGCAAAACCTTATGAACCGCCAACGTCGCCAAAGAGTCAATTCGCTGACGGGATTGCGTGGGTCGGCCCCGAAAATACCGTATGGGAAGAAGTGACAAATCTGTTACGAACAGGGTTTGACTGGAAACAGCCTGAAAAACCTCGTTCGGTCATTCTGGAGCACGGTGAGGTTGGAAAGCGTCTGCGAAAATGGTTTACCGAAGGGACTGCCGCAGGCAATTTCGGCGACCTGTACGATAACTGTGATCGCGATCATTCAAATTTAAAGTATTCGCAATTTCCTCAACTGCACCGGATCGAATATCGACCAGAGATTATCGCCGATGTCCCTCATGGACTGCAGAATCGCCTGTTGCATGGCGGGGTTGTGATCGGGAATTCGTCGACATCGCTGGTGAACTCGCCCATCTGGCGCAGCAATCCCCGCATGGCGTACACAATGCCGACATCAATGACGGCAATAACGCGCCAATACTTTCATAATCATTTGTATGTCTACCCCGAGCATCATGATCACGACCCCGGTCGTACGGGCAGTGAAGCAGAGGGAAACGGTGATGTTTATCCTGCCAACACGCCCTATTTATTGATCAGCCAAGGATCGTCCTATACGGATCAGCCCTTTCTCGACGCACTTGCCTGTACGTTAGCCGCGTTTCGGCCAGCAGTTAAGAAGCGATTGGCGGAAGCGGGACTGATCGCGCCGACTTTACAGCAGATTTTTCGAACCAGTTACAAACTCGTCAAGAAACCTGAGGACTATTTCACGGGCATTGCCCACCCTTCTGTATTCGAAGGTTCGCAGATTGATCTTTTAAAGATGGTGGAAGCGGCCCATACGATGACGGACGAGACGATTCCGCCTGTCGCACGGATTCGTGTTGAGCAGCAGGACCGAGGGATCGTCGGGCGAGATTATTTTGAAGTCATGGATCGGGAGCTCTTGTTTGATACTCCCTGCGCCGTTGCCCGGATCGGTCGTTCGCTGAAATATCGTCGTCGGATGATCGTAACTGCCCGAGACAGCATCGATCTCAATCAGACACCTTTAAAATTTCGATGGGTCGTTCTCCGGGGTGACGAATCGTTGATCTCCATCAAACCGCTTGATGATGAAGGGAGTCGTGCTGACATCACGGTTTCCTGGCACCCTCGCCGTAAAATTCAGCCGAACAGCCCGATGGAGTCAAACCGGGTCGATATTGGAGTATTCGCCTACAACGGAGCGGTCTGGTCCGCACCGTCATTCATTTCCTGGGTTTTTCTCGATAATGAAGACCGCGAATACGATGATCAGGGAAGACTTCTTTCCGTCGCCTATCACGGTGGCACGGATAAAAGTCACTATGTGGACCCACTTATCCAAACTCCAAAGACGTGGAAGGATGACTATCATTATGCTGTTGATGGTCGTTTGATCGGCTGGACGAGAACACGGGGTACTGGCGCGGATCAAAAAATTGAAAAGTTCACAGCCGATGGCGGCTTGGTGATTGAAGAGGATGCGGAAGGCCGCGCGCTGGCCGCTCAAACTGTGCAGTACGTTGCGCAGGCCGAGGAAAAATCTCTGCCGAAACTGGTTCAGCAATTGGGAGATGAAGTCATACGATTTGCCTATGCCGATTCCAACGACAAGATCGGGAAGGTGATCTCACGGGAAAAAGTCGATGCCGCGAAAAATGAAAAGGTAAGCTCAACGACGAAGCCATAAGGATAAAATCCGCCTAAAACAACATGCTCTTTAGGCGGCTCTTCCAGCGTTTTGCAATTGATCCCCCGACCGTCGGTTTTAAGTCAAAAAAGGCCGGTCGGCATCAGTTCCGACCGGCTCCATTCAATGAACTCGGTTTCTCGGGTCGTCCTTCGCATATTCGAGGATGACCAACGTTACTTTTGGCTGTTGACCGAAGAAGTCCCCACTAATTGAAACTCATTCTTCGGCCCGAATCCGACATTGGTTTTGGCCAGGTAGTGCACTTCATTTCCAACGAACTTGAAGCTCGCTGTGACGACAAAGGGTGTTTCATAGAAGCAAATTCTGGCCGTATAGGTGTCGTCTGTTGTCCAGGCACCGCTGGAGGCGATGGGTTGTTCGCGTAACGTACTCCATCCCGATTTACCCATTGTCCACTGGCCGTTTCTGCAGGTCGTTCGATAATCGATTCCATCAAACCGTGTCACGACAGCAACGCTTTTTTCCTTGTCGTCTTGTTCGAGAATCAGGGATTCCAGCTTGTGGTCATTCGACGCAAAGACGAATGTCTTTCCCAAGATTTCCTTTTGTGGACTGCCAGAGCCGACTTGTGGACGAAGCGTCAGGGCCTTGAGTGTTTGACTTAGCTTGGTCTGCGATTCGAGATTAGCCGCGAGAGGTGATGATTTGATTGCAGGTAAAAGTTTGTCCCAGACAAGATTCATAACGCTTTGCATATCCTTCAGCCCACTGGTGATGGCGATGACGGCATCTTGTTCGGGAAGGACGATGCAGTATTGTCCGAAGGCCCCGTCACCCCGGTAGGCTCCGTGGCGGCAGCGCCAGAACTGATAACCGTAGCCTTGATCCCAATCGCTCGCTGGATTACTGCCATTCGAAACCTGTCGCGCGGTCGCCGCTTCAATCCACTCTTTCGGGACAAGTTGTTTGCCTTGCCAGACACCCTTCTGCAAATAGAGCTGACCAAACTTCGCGATGTCTTCGGTACGTACGCTGAGGCCGTATCCGCCTGTTGAGATTCCCTGCGGGCTGACCTCCCACGTCGGGTTTTCAATCCCGAGTGGCTCAAAGAGTCGCGGCTTGAGGTAGTCGAGCACGGTTGTGCCGGTTACCTTCTGGACGATGGCCGACTGCATATAGGTTGCCGAGGTGTTATAGAGAAAATGAGTCCCTGGTTTGAACGGTACGGGATGAGCCAGAAAGGTTTTGACCCAGGCAACGTCGGAAGTTCGCGGTGGTTCGGTCTGTTGTCCAGTGGCCATGCGAAGAAGGTCACTGACGCGCATCGACTTGAGATTATTACTGGGTTCACTCGGAGTCTCTTCTGGAAAAAACTTGATCACGGGGTCATCAACGCTGAGCTTCCCTTCAGAAATCGCCAGTCCGACCGCCGTTGATGTAAAGCTTTTGCTCAGCGAATAAAGGGAGTGAGGTGCCTGCGGGTGATACGGCGACCACCACCCTTCGGCAACGACTTTGCCGTGTCTCAACATCATAAAGCTGTTAAGTGAGTCAATGTCCTTATCGGTCGCCTCGATGAACGAAAGGATGCCGGCGGATGAGACTCCCTGTTCTTCCGGAGTGCTACGAGGCAAATCTGCCGCATGGCAGAAGTTGGCGTTTAAGACGATCAGGGCAATGGCAAAGTAAATTTTCATCGGGCAATGGCACCTTCTAAATAAGGGGAAATTTCAATCGGAAGAACTTGCTGATTCTGGTAAGGCCAGTAACAGCGCGGTGGTACACCAGCTGGCGGCTGCAATCGAAATGAACTGGTCCTTTCCATGAGGATAACCAGACTCATAATAAGTTTGAAACGGCTTGGCTCGAGAAACGACATGCCACGATCCGTCTTCAAGTTGGGACGAAATCAAATACACCATTCCCTTCCGGTAAATGGCGTCGTCCGTTGAAAGATCCCCTGCTTCCTGCAAAGCAACAAGAGCCGTTCCCGTCGCATACGCGTCGCTGAGCATCTCCTTTTTTTGAGCCCAGCCACCATCTTCGTTCTGTTGCTGAACCAAGTCTCTTGTCGCCTGTTTGACGATCTCTTCCGAAGCATTGATCAGTTGAAGTGCTCGCAATCGAAATACGAGGTCCTCCGTCTCCTGTGGAGTCGTCTTCAACAGCCACTGACGAGCTCGCTCGATACGGGGATCGATTCTTTCGATTTGTTCGTGGACCCCAAAGACTTTCAGCCCACGAAGAGCAAGATACGTCGAGGTAAAAAGGCTCTGTTCGCTGGGTGGGCGATTTGAATCAGGTTCCCAGTAGTCGTGATCTTTTTCACGAACGAGCAGGTACTCAGCGACAGAAGTCGTCGTGTCATCCGGTTTCCAACCTCCGCGATCGAGTGTCCAAAGAGCATATCCAGCAGAATCGACCTGCCCGTTCTGCCCTTCTCCTTCTCGATACCGCTGCTTGTTTCTCGATAAAAAGTCTGCCGTGAACTGAAGTTGCACTTTGAGATGCTCGGAATCAACCGGAAAACCGCGTGAACGGGCAGTTAATAACGACATTAGCGGCAATCCCTGGTTGTGGCAGTTGAAGCACTGCTTTCGCTGTTCCAGCGAACCCTTTGCTCCCCGTTCCAGCAGCGGCAATGACTTTCGAATCGACTGATCAATCATTTCGCCGGTCGGAAGTCGTTCATCAGCCAAAAGACTTTGGGACAAACTCATCAACGCGATCGACACACCAATGATTCGACCACGAATGGAAACGAACGAGCACACCGTGTTTCCCTCTCGTTAAGTGATGTGGGACCAGATTAAAGAGCAAACTCAACCAATGTCACGAAAAATGCACGGCGGCGACTTCTGTATGCTTGACCGTTTATCGCTGATTGAGCAACTGAGTGAGTTCATTCACTCGCGATGCATTATCTTTTGCAAGATCATGTTTTTCATGTGGGTCGTCGGTCAGTCGGTAAAGCTCCGGGGACGTCCCCGCTTTTCTGGGTACGATCAACTTCCAGTCGTCCTTCCTGATCCAGCGGTGAGTCACGCTCAGCTGTGGCTTTCCCAGTTCGACACAGTCGTGCAGGTAGATTTCCCCATAAACTTCGTGACGATCAAGTGGCTTTGACTCACGTATCAGCGGCAACAAGTTGACTCCTGGCAACTTTTCCGGTCGCGTCACATTACAAGCGGCGAGGATCGTCGGGGCGATGTCGATGGTTGAGACAAGCTCGTTTCGGCGACTTGGAGCGATCCAACCTGGTCGACGAAAGATGATCGGAGTTCGAACACCATCTTCATAGGGTGTGTTCTTGCTTCGGGTCAGAAACTGGTCTCCCTGCCGAACTGGCCCGTTAGTTTGCAGCCAACCATTGTCAACTACATAAACGACGAGGGTATCTTCTCGATGCCCATGTTCGTCCAGCCATTTCACAAGTTCGCCACAAGTTTCGTCGAACCATTCACACATGGCCCAATATTTAGCCTGGCGTTGATCGCGACCTTCAACAAGGTATTTCTTCAGGATATGTTCAGGAGGATTGTGCGGTTCGTGAGGTAACATTGGCGCGTACCAAACGAAGAACGGCGTCTTGTCGCACGATACGATAAAATCATAGATCGGCTGCATTGTCTTGCGACCGATGGCTAATCCATCGTCGCCGTGTCGACCTTTGGTAGTCATCCCCTCCGTAAAACCTCCGTTGGAAAAATGTCCCTCCCAGAACTTACCTGTCTGCAGGCTGCGATACCCTTGATCCTTAAGCAGGCGCGGGATTGTCGGGGCGTCCCTTAAAAAAGGGAGCATTTCGGATCGGTCAATACCCGGTGGCGGATCATTGCAGCAGATCTTGTGCTGACTGGCATAAAGACCGGTCAGCAGCGTGGCGAGGCTGGCTCGACACAGGGATGTCGGGACATATCCATTCGGAAATACGGCCCCCTCTGCAGCCAGTTTGTCCAAGAATGGCGTCTTGATGGTCTCATGTCCCATAAACCCGTAATCGGTCCAACCCATGTCGTCTCCGACAATCATGACGACATTCGGCGGCGACTCGGCTGCGTTTGACATCGTCGCGCAGAACAACACGAATACAGCCAGCAGTTGGGTCCTGACAATTCGGGACTTGCAATGTTTCATTGTGTGCACCTCAAGCAAAATGGATTTTCAATCAAAGTTTTAACAAGATACTCATGAAATTTCTTCGACGAAATATTGTCATCGCGACTCGACCTGTCCGCATTGCTGCATACAATTCGCCATGCAAAAAAATATGACGGAACCGCATTCCCAGTCTGCCACGCCACACGTCGCTTCTGCGTCACCGGGCGGTTACCTGCCTGGGGGAAGTCGATCGCGATTCGAGCGATATCGAGAGCAGGTCAAACGAAAAAAGTTGCCGCAAGGCGGAATTCATTCTTCGGAAGACGCTCGAAGCAGCAAAGACCGAGTCCGTTCTGCCGGTCAACTGGTCTGGCAGTTCTTCCGTCTGCTTTATCCCTTTCAGTGGCAGATTTCGTGGATTCTCGTCTCGGTCACGATTTCCACCCTGCTCGGTTTGCTCCCTCCGGCCGGAACCAAATTCATTATCGATTATGGTCTCAACGGAAAAAAACTACCGGATTGGTGGCTCAATCGGTTTCCGTCTTTGAATAATCCTCGGCAACTGCTTCTTTTCACAGTCGTTGCTGTCGCAATCATTTCCGTTGTCAAAATTATCGTGCATGTCTGGGGACGCTGGTACGCGACCAAGATCTCGAAGCAGATCCAGTTGAATCTTCGCCGCCAGGTGTTTGAGCACGCGATTCGACTTCCATTGCACCGTATTCAAGAGATCCGGTCGGGTGGCGTCGCCTCCATCTTGAGGGAAGATGGGGGCAGCGTGGGGGAACTTGTCTTCGGAATGTTATTCAATCCGTGGCGGGCGATCATTCAATTGATCGGCAGTCTGGTGATCCTGGCCTGGGTCGATTGGACGATGCTGTTGGGTGCGGTCATTCTTTTGCCGACCGTTTTTATTACGCATCGAGCCTGGATCAACAGTATCCGCCCGCAGTTTCGAGTGATTAGAAAACAACGAGAGCAGATTGACGCCGGGGCGACAGAAGCCTTTGCCGGTATGAGAATTGTCCGGGCCTTCAGTCGTCAAAAACGCGAAGCGGCCCGGTTCACAACCGAGAACAATCTGATGGCTCGTCAAGAATTATACGCATGGTGGTGGATGCGTATTGTCGAGATGGTGTGGGAGACCTTGATTCCCCTGGCAAGTGCCGGGCTGTTGTTTTACGGCGGCTGGCGAGTCCTGGACGGTCGAATCACCGTCGGTGATCTCATGATGTTCCTGGTTTACCTGCTGATGTTGCTCGAGCCATTGGCAACACTCGCCCAGAGTGCGACCCAGTTTCAAAACAGTCTCAGCGGCCTTGACCGCGTTCTCGACCTGTTGCAAGAACCCCGTGAGATGCCGTCGACGACCGATTCCATCAGGGCGGATCGTCAATCAATCTCGGGAGACGTCGCTTTTGAAAATGTCTCATTCACGTATCCTGGTACTGATGCACCCGCATTGAGCTCTGTTAATTTAACGGTCCGGGCGGGGCAAACGGTGGCCCTGGTCGGGCCAAGCGGGGCAGGAAAAACAACGCTCAGTAATCTTGTCGCTCGATTTTATGACCCTGGCTCTGGTCGCGTGACGTTGGATGGGCGCGACCTTCGAGACTATGACGTCGAGTCATTTCGGACATTACTCGGTGTGGTTGAACAGGATGTCTTTCTATTTGATGGAACAATCCGCCAGAACATTGCTTACGCCCGCCGTGACGCAACGGTTGAAGAAGTTCGTGCCGCAGCAGAAGCCGCAAATGCTACTGAATTTATCGATCGGATGACCGACGGAATGCAAACCGTCATCGGCGAACGGGGCGTACGGCTGAGTGGCGGTCAACGACAGCGGCTGGCGATCGCACGCGCCATCCTCGCTGATCCCAAGGTCTTGATTTTGGATGAGGCCACCAGCAACCTCGATACGGATAGCGAGAGGCTTATTCAACAGAGTCTGGGCGAACTGATGCGAGGCCGAACAAGTTTCGTCATCGCCCATCGACTGAGCACAATCGCCAGTGCCGATATCATTGTTGTTCTGGAAAACGGACGGATCAGCCAGACCGGAAGTCATGCCGAACTGATGTCTCAAGGTGGCAAATACCGGGCGATGGTCGAACAGCAAATTCGCATGACGCTCGGAAGTGTTTCGGCATCGTGACATGCGAAAAGGTTACTTGGTCTTCTTCCAAAAATGTGCCGCTGCTTGCCCGTCTTCGGTCAAGCAGCGCTCTTCAGATCTGAAAACGAACGGCGAAGCCACTGCTTTTCCGAGGACTCCAAAGAGGCTTCGCCTCTGACCAAAGTAGCCATCATCGCTCCGAGGCCGTCATTTTTTTACGAGGATGGCTTCAAACGGCGGTCCGAAATCTTTTTCCGTTTGCCGCGAATTTGTTTTTAGCGGCATCGGTAGTCAGATTTTGAATGACGTCTGCGCTCTTCTGATCCCTTTTCGTTTGGCAGAGGCGATTTTGTGTGTC